>NZ_OXCQ01000005.1:115816-159451 GCF_900411395.1 Streptococcus sp. 596553
GTTTACTAAATCAAAATTTCTATGAAATTGATAGAATCCCTAATTTTCTCTTAAACTTGAAAGTCTTGTTGTAAAGCGGTTAAAGCTTGAGAAGCTGAGGATGTAAAGTTTTGACAAATTTTGTGAACTATGGGATAATAAAATGGAATTAAGTATTGTGTCTATATCATAGGCTAGAAAAGACCCCAAGCTCACGACCAAATAAGCTTGGGGTCTTTTTGACACTATTTGTCCTTGTTTAGCCATTTATCGACTAATCGAAGAACGACACCGACCACAATTGGTCCGATGATAGTTTTGAGTACTAATTCCATCATGGGCTATCTCACCTCCTTTCGTAGGCGGTGTAGCAGTGCCGTAGAATATTAGACCACATAAGTGCTAAACTCGGGAGTCGCCCAATTAGGTGGCTTTTTTGTTTATGGCTTGGATTTTTGATATAATAGAGCCATGAATAGAATTTTAGACAATGAGATAATAGGGGACGAGGAGTTAGTAGAACGCACGCTCCGTCCTCAGTACTTACGTGAATATATTGGACAGGATAAGGTCAAGGACCAGCTCCAAATCTTTATCGAAGCTGCCAAAATGAGAGATGAAGCGCTGGATCATGTCCTCTTATTTGGACCTCCAGGTCTGGGGAAAACGACCATGGCTTTTGTTATTGCCAATGAATTGGGAGTAAATCTCAAGCAGACTTCGGGTCCAGTCATTGAAAAAGCCGGTGATCTGGTAGCGATTTTGAATGACTTAGAGCCTGGGGATGTCCTTTTTATTGATGAGATTCATCGCTTGCCCATGTCGGTGGAAGAGGTGCTTTATAGTGCTATGGAGGACTTCTACATAGATATTATGATTGGGGCTGGTGAGGGTAGTCGCAGTGTTCATTTGGAGTTGCCACCTTTTACCTTGATTGGTGCGACGACTCGGGCTGGTATGCTCTCAAATCCACTACGGGCACGTTTTGGGATTACAGGTCATATGGAGTATTATGCTCATGCTGACTTGACGGAAATTGTTGAGCGGACGGCAGATATTTTTGAGATGGAAATCACTCATGAGGCAGCATCTGAGTTGGCCCTACGTAGTCGTGGGACCCCTCGTATTGCCAATCGTCTCCTCAAGCGCGTGCGCGATTTTGCCCAGATAATGGGAAATGGGGTTATCGATGATCTTACTACCGATAAGGCTTTGACTATGCTGGATGTTGACCATGAAGGTCTGGACTATGTGGATCAAAAAATCCTTCGCACCATGATTGAGATGTACGGTGGTGGCCCTGTTGGTCTAGGAACTCTTTCTGTTAACATAGCAGAAGAGCGTGAGACAGTTGAAGACATGTATGAGCCTTACTTGATTCAAAAAGGTTTTATCATGCGGACGCGGTCTGGACGGGTGGCGACTGCTAAGGCATATGAGCATTTAGGGTATGAATATATTGAAAAATAAGGCTGAAATTTTAGACTCTTTCAGAGAAAATCCGGATATGATGGCTATTTTGACTATCATCCGAGATTTTGGCTTAAAAGACTCATGGTTGGCAGCGGGTTCTGTCAGAAATTTTATCTGGAATCTCTTGTCAGACAAATCCCCTTTTGACTGTGAAACAGATGTAGATGTAATTTTCTTTGATCCAGATATTTCTTATGAGGAAACCTTGTCCCTAGAGAAAAAGCTGAGAGAGGACTTTCCTCAGTACCAGTGGGAATTGAAAAATCAAGTCTATATGCACCAGCACAGCCCTCATACTGCTCCCTATAGCAGTTCCCGTGATGCTATGAGTAAGTATCCAGAACGATGTACGGCTGTTGGATTACGCTTGAATGAAGAATCCGTTTTGGAACTCTTTACTCCATACGCTTTGGAGGATATTTTGAATTTTCAAGTTCGTCCAACTCCTCATTTCTTAGAAAATGAAGACCGAATGGAACTTTATCGAACACGTCTATCCAAGAAAAATTGGCAGGAGAAATGGAAAAATTTGATTTTAAAAAATACTTAAGGAAACTTTAAGCTAGGAAGTGTATACTAAGTTCATAAGTTAAGAAGACCTTAACTTAAACTCCTAAAACTTTTTCATAATAATCTCCCTATAAAAAATAGAGTCGCCCAATCAGGCGGCTTATTTTTTTGAAAAATGGGCTTTGTGCCTGAGAATAATACTCAATGAAGATCAAAGCGCAAACTAGGAAGCTAACCGCAGGTTGCTCAAAACACTGTTTTGAGATTGTAGATAGAGCTGACGTGGTTTGAAGAGATTTTCGAAGAGTATAAATAGCTTAGTGATAGAAGAAAATGGGGAAATATGGTATAATGAAACGATAGATTTTTGAATAGGAATAAGATCATGTTTGGATTTTTTAAGAAAGATAAGGCTGTGGAAGTAGAGGTTCCGACACAGGTTCCTGCTCATATCGGCATCATCATGGATGGCAATGGCCGTTGGGCTAAAAAACGTATGCAACCGCGAGTCTTCGGACACAAGGCGGGCATGGAAGCATTGCAAACTGTGACCAAGGCAGCCAACAAACTAGGCGTTAAGGTTATTACGGTTTATGCTTTTTCTACGGAAAATTGGACCCGTCCAGATCAGGAAGTCAAGTTTATCATGAACTTGCCAGTAGAGTTTTATGATAATTATGTTCCAGAACTACATGCGAATAATGTTAAGATTCAAATGATTGGGGAAACGGACCGCCTGCCTAAGCAAACCTTTGAAGCTCTGACTAAAGCTGAGGAATTGACTAAGAACAACACAGGTTTGATTCTTAATTTTGCCCTCAACTATGGTGGACGTGCTGAGATTACACAGGCTCTTAAGTTGATTTCCCAGGATGTTTTAGATGCTAAAATCAACCCAGGTGACATCACAGAGGAATTGATTGGCAACTATCTCTTGACCCAGCATTTGCCTAAGGACTTACGAGACCCAGACTTGATTATCCGTACTAGTGGAGAATTGCGTTTGAGCAATTTCCTTCCATGGCAGGGAGCCTATAGTGAGCTTTATTTTACGGACACCTTATGGCCTGATTTTGACGAAGCGGCCTTGCAGGAAGCTATTCTTGCCTATAATCGTCGTCATCGCCGATTTGGAGGAGTTTAGGAGGAAATATGACCCAGGATTTACAGAAAAGAACCTTGTTTGCAGGGATTGCCCTGGCTATTTTCCTACCAATTTTAATGATTGGGGGCCTCTTGCTTCAGATAGCAATCGGAATCATAGCCATGCTAGCCATGCATGAACTTTTGAAGATGAGAGGTCTAGAGACCATGACGATGGAGGGCCTCTTGACCCTCTTTGCAACCTTTGCATTGACCATTCCCTTGGAGAATTACCTGACTTTTTTGCCAGTTGATGGGAATGTGGTTGCCTATAGTGTTTTGATTTCAATCATGTTAGGAACGACCGTTTTTAGCAAGTCTTATACGATTGAGGATGCGGTTTTCCCTCTTGCTATGAGTTTCTATGTGGGCTTTGGTTTTAATGCTCTATTAGATGCTAGAATTGCAGGTTTAGATAAGGCACTATTAGCCTTGTGTATTGTTTGGGCAACAGACAGTGGTGCCTATCTTGTTGGGATGAACTATGGGAAACGAAAATTAGCACCAAGGGTATCGCCTAATAAAACTCTTGAAGGTGCCTTGGGTGGTATTTTAGGTGCTATTTTAGTAACCATCATCTTTATGATAGTTGACAGTACAGTCGCTCTGCCGTATGGAATTTACAAGATGTCAGTCTTTGCTATTTTCTTTAGTGCGGCTGGACAATTTGGTGATTTACTAGAAAGTTCGATCAAACGTCACTTTGGTGTCAAGGATTCTGGGAAATTTATCCCAGGACATGGTGGTGTTTTGGATCGTTTCGATAGTATGTTGCTTGTATTTCCAATCATGCACTTGTTTGGACTCTTTTAATCAAAAGACGGAGGAAACACTATGCTCGGAATTTTAACCTTTATTCTGATTTTTGGGATTATTGTGGTGGTGCACGAGTTCGGACACTTCTATTTTGCTAAGAAATCAGGAATTCTAGTGCGTGAATTTGCCATTGGCATGGGACCCAAGATCTTTGCTCATATTGGCAAGGATGGAACGGCCTATACTATTCGAATCTTGCCTCTGGGAGGCTATGTTCGTATGGCTGGTTGGGGCGATGATACGACTGAAATCAAGACAGGTACTCCTGTCAGTTTGACACTTACTGACGATGGTAAGGTTAAACGCATTAATATTTCAGGTAAAAAGTTGGATCAAACGGCCCTCCCTATGCAGGTGACTCAGTTTGACTTTGAAGACAAGCTCTTTATCAAGGGCTTGGTTCTGGAAGAAGAAAAAACATTTGCAGTGGATCACGATGCGACGGTTGTGGAAGCAGATGGAACTGAGGTTCGGATTGCACCCTTAGATGTTCAATACCAAAATGCGACTATCTGGGGGAAACTGATTACCAACTTTGCAGGCCCTATGAATAACTTTATCTTAGGGGTCGTTGTTTTTTGGATTTTAATCTTTATGCAGGGTGGTGTCAGAGATGTTGACACTAATCAGTTTCATGTCATGCCTCAAGGGGCCTTGGCTAAGGTAGGAGTACCAGAAACGGCACAAATTACCAAGATTGGCTCACATGAGATTAGCAACTGGGAAAGTTTGATTCAGGCTGTGGAATCAGAAACCAAAGATAAGACAGCCCCGACCTTGGATGTGACTATTTCTGAAAATGGTAGTGACAAACAAGTCACTGTTACTCCGGAAGAAAGTCAAGGCCGTTACCTTCTAGGTGTTCAACCGGGGATTAAGTCAGATTTTCTATCTATGTTTGTAGGTGGATTTACAACTGCTGCTGACTCGGCCCTACGAATTTTATCAGCACTGAAAAATCTGATTTTCCAACCGGATTTGAACAAGTTGGGTGGACCTGTTGCCATCTTTAAGGCAAGTAGTGATGCTGCTAAAAATGGAATTGAGAATGTCTTGTACTTCTTGGCAATGATTTCCATCAATATCGGGATTTTTAATCTTATTCCGATTCCAGCCCTGGATGGTGGTAAGATTGTGCTCAATATCCTAGAAGCTATCCGCCGCAAACCATTGAAACAAGAAATTGAAACCTATGTCACCTTGGCCGGAGTGGTCATCATGGTTGTCTTGATGATTGCTGTGACCTGGAATGACATCATGCGACTCTTTTTTAGATAATCGAGGAATATTATGAAACAAAGTAAAATGCCTATCCCAACGCTTCGCGAAATGCCAAGCGATGCTCAAGTTATTAGCCATGCTCTTATGTTGCGAGCTGGTTATGTTCGCCAAGTCTCAGCAGGTGTTTATTCTTACTTACCACTTGCCAACCGTGTGATTGAAAAAGCCAAAAATATCATGCGCCAAGAATTTGATAAGATTGGTGCCGTTGAGATGTTGGCTCCTGCCCTTCTTAGTGCAGAATTGTGGCGCGAATCAGGTCGTTACGAAACTTATGGTGAGGACCTTTACAAACTAAAAAACCGTGAGAAATCCGACTTTATCCTAGGTCCAACACACGAAGAAACCTTTACAGCTATTGTTCGTGATTCTGTTAAATCTTACAAGCAATTGCCACTTAACCTTTATCAAATTCAGCCCAAGTATCGTGATGAAAAACGCCCACGTAATGGACTTCTTCGTACACGTGAATTTATCATGAAAGATGCTTATAGCTTCCACGCTAACTATGATAGTTTGGATAGTGTTTACGATGAGTACAAGGCTGCTTATGAGCGTATTTTCACTCGTAGTGGCTTAGACTTCAAGGCTATCATTGGTGACGGTGGAGCCATGGGTGGTAAGGACAGCCAAGAATTTATGGCCATTACACCTGCTCGTACAGACCTTGACCGCTGGGTTGTCTTGGACAAGTCAGTTGCCTCATTTGACGAAATTCCTGCAGAAGTGCAAGAAGAAATCAAGGCAGAATTGCTTAAGTGGATGGTTTCTGGTGAAGATACCATTGCTTACTCAAGTGAGTCTAGCTATGCTGCTAACTTGGAAATGGCAACAAACGAGTACAAACCAAGCAACCGTGTTGTCGCTGAAGAAGAAGTGACTCGTATTGCAACACCAGATGTTAAATCAATCGATGAGGTTGCAACCTTCCTTAACGTTCCAGAAGAACAAACGATCAAAACCCTCTTCTACATGGCAGATGGAGAGCTTGTTGCGGCCCTTCTAGTTGGAAATGACCAACTCAACGAAGTCAAGTTGAAAAACCACTTGGGAGCAGATTTCTTCGACGTTGCTAGCGAAGAAGAAGTGGCGAATCTTGTTCAAGCAGGATTTGGTTCACTTGGCCCAGTTGGTTTGCCAGAGAATATTAAAATTATTGCAGATCGTAAGGTGCAAGATGTTCGCAATGCAGTTGTCGGTGCTAACGAAGATGGCTACCACTTGACTGGTGTGAACCCAGGCCGTGATTTTACTGCAGAATATGTGGATATCCGTGAAGTTCGTGAGGGTGAAATTTCCCCAGACGGGCAAGGTGTCCTTAACTTTGCGCGTGGTATCGAAATTGGTCACATCTTTAAACTCGGCACTCGCTATTCAGCAAGCATGGGAGCAGATGTTTTGGATGAAAATGGCCGTGCTGTGCCAATCATCATGGGATGTTACGGTATCGGTGTCAGTCGTCTCCTTTCAGCAGTGATGGAGCAACACGCTCGCCTCTTTGTTAACAAAACGCCAAAAGGTGAATACCGTTACGCTTGGGGAATCAACTTCCCTAAAGAGTTGGCACCATTTGATGTGCACTTGATTACTGTTAATGTCAAGGATGAAGAAGCGCAAGCCTTGACAGAAAAGCTTGAAGCAAGCTTGATGGGAGCTGGTTACGAAGTCTTGACAGATGACCGTAACGAACGTGTCGGTGTTAAATTTAGCGATAGCGACTTGATTGGATTGCCAATCCGTATCACTGTTGGGAAGAAAGCAGCCGATGGCATCGTAGAAGTGAAGATTAAAGCGACTGGTGACACCATCGAAGTTCATGCAGATAACTTACTTGAAACGCTTGAAATTCTCAGCAAGAAATAAAAACTATAATCAGAAGAAAAACAAGGAAAAAATGTAACTAGTTTTTACCTTGTTTTTTCTGTATAATGGGAAAAATGAGTAGATAAAGAGGTAAATGTATGCTAAGATTTCCAAAGGATTTTGTCTGGGGATCCTCTACTTCTGGGCCGCAGACAGAAGGACGTATAGCTGGTGACGGTAAGGGAGATAATCTCTGGGATTACTGGTTCCAAGTGGAGCCAAATCGCTACTATAATGGAATTGGTCCAGATAAAACATCGACCTTTTATGAAAATTGGGAACAGGATATCGACCTCTTGTTAGAAACTGGTCACACGGCCTTTCGGACTTCTATTCAGTGGTCACGGATTTTTCCACAAGGGCGTGGGGAAGTCAATGCTCAAGGTGTGGATTTCTATCGTAAGGTTTTTGAGGCTATTAAGGACAAAGGGATTCGTCTTTTAGTGAATCTTTATCATTTTG
The DNA here is from genome assembly GCF_900411395.1 of Streptococcus sp. 596553. Lineage (GTDB taxonomy): Bacteria > Bacillota > Bacilli > Lactobacillales > Streptococcaceae > Streptococcus > Streptococcus mitis_BA. The sequence continues at coordinate 123,344 of NZ_OXCQ01000005.1, forward strand.
ATTTACCTTTTGCCCTTCAAGAAGATGGTGATGGTTGGGAAAATAAGGCGACTGTCTCAGCCTATGAAGACTATGCTCGTTTTTGTTTTGAGACCTATGGAGATTTAGTGGATCAATGGATTACCTTTAACGAGCCCATCGTTCCTGTAGAATTTGGCTATTTTTACGATGCCCATTATCCACATAAGGTGGATGCAGAGGCAGCCGTTAAAGTAGCTTATCATACACAATTGGCTAGCAGTCGGGCGGTTAAGGCTTGTCATGAACTTTTGCCAGATTCCAAGATTGGGATTGTCTTAAACTTGACACCGGCTTATCCACGTAGCCAGCATCCTGCTGATGTCAAGGCTGCTAGTATTGCGGACCTTTTTCAGGCCCAATCTTTCTTAGATCCGTCTGTTTTGGGGACTTATCCACAGGAGTTGATAGAAATCTTGCATGAACACGGTCTCTTGCCTGATGCTACGGAGGAAGAATTGGAAGTCATTCGTGACAATACAGTGGATTTCCTTGGTGTCAACTACTATCAGCCTTTGCGTGTTATGGCACCTCGATTTGCTAAGAATCCAGAGAGTCCTCTTTTGCCAGAACATTTTTACGAGCCTTATATAATGCCTGGACGTAAAATCAATCCTCATCGTGGCTGGGAGATTTATGAGCAAGGGATTTATGACATCGCCCAAAATATCAAGGAAAATTATGGCAATATTGAGTGGATGTTGACTGAGAATGGTATGGGTGTTGAAGGAGAGGAAAAATTCCGTCAAGATGGAATGATTCAAGATGATTACCGTATTGACTTTGTAAAAGGTCATCTGCGTGAACTTCACCGTGCCATTGAAGACGGAGCCAACTGTAAAGGATACTTAATCTGGACCTTTATCGACTGCTGGTCATGGCTCAACAGCTATAAAAATCGCTATGGTTTGGTCGAATTAGACTTGGAAACGCAAGAACGTCGTCTGAAGAAATCAGGGCACTGGTTCAAGGAATTAAGCGATAATAATGGATTTTAAAAAGGACTCTGACTGATTATCCTAATTGGTCAGAGTTTTTTGCTTACAGAAGCTTAATTTGAACTATACCAATTTTTACTCTTGACAAGTGAAAGAAACAAGTATATACTGTTTTTGCTGATTCTATAAAAGAGGAATTAGACTATACCAATTTTAAGGAGAAAGCACAGCTTGCCTGTGTCGTATATACTATGTGTGGAATTGTTGGTGTTGTTGGAAACACAAATGCAACTGATATTTTGATTCAAGGGCTTGAAAAGCTCGAATACCGTGGATATGATTCTGCGGGGATTTTTGTCCTAGGTGGTGCTGAAAACCACCTAGTCAAGGCTGTTGGTCGTATTGCAGAATTGTCTGCTAAGACAGCTGGTGTTGAGGGTACAACTGGTATCGGACATACTCGTTGGGCGACTCACGGGAAACCAACGGAAGACAATGCTCACCCACACCGCTCTGAGACAGAACGTTTTGTCTTGGTTCACAATGGAGTGATTGAGAACTACCTTGAAATCAAGGAAGAATACCTTTCAGGTCACCACTTCAAAGGGCAAACAGATACGGAAATCGCCGTTCACTTGATTGGAAAATTTGCGGAAGAAGACGGTTTGTCAGTTCTTGAAGCCTTCAAAAAAGCCCTTCATATCATCCGTGGTTCTTATGCCTTTGCCTTGATTGACTCTGAAAATCCAGATGTTATCTATGTAGCGAAGAATAAATCACCACTTTTGATTGGTCTTGGAGATGGCTACAACATGGTCTGCTCAGATGCTATGGCTATGATTCGTGAAACCAACCAGTACATGGAAATTCATGACCAAGAGTTGGTAATCGTCAAAGCTGATAGCGTCGAAGTGCAAGACTATGATGGCAATAGTCGTGAACGTGCTAGCTACACTGCTGAGCTTGACTTGTCTGATATCGGTAAGGGAACTTATCCTTACTACATGCTCAAGGAAATCGATGAGCAACCAACAGTGATGCGTAAGTTGATCCAAGCCTACACAGATGAGGCTGGTCAAGTTGTCGTAGACCCAGCAATCATCAAGGCTGTTCAAGACGCAGACCGCATCTACATCCTTGCAGCTGGAACATCTTACCACGCAGGATTTGCTTCTAAGAAGATGCTGGAAGAATTGACAGATACACCAGTTGAACTTGGAATCTCATCTGAGTGGGGCTACGGTATGCCACTTCTCAGCAAGAAACCACTTTTCATCTTTATCAGCCAATCTGGTGAAACAGCGGATAGCCGTCAGGTTTTGGTTAAGGCTAATGAATTGGGAATCCCAAGCTTGACAGTGACAAACGTACCAGGTTCAACTCTTTCTCGTGAAGCTAACCATACCATGCTCCTTCATGCAGGTCCTGAAATTGCGGTAGCATCAACTAAGGCTTATACAGCGCAAATTGCAGCCCTTGCCTTCCTTGCAAAAGCAGTTGGTGAAGCAAATGGCAATGCCAAAGCGCAAGTCTTTGACCTGGTTCATGAATTGTCAATCGTAGCTCAGTCTATCGAATCAACTCTTTCAGAGAAAGAAACCATTGAAGCTAAGGTTCGTGAGCTTCTTGAAACAACTCGTAACGCCTTTTACATCGGACGTGGTCAGGATTACTATGTAGCCATGGAAGCAAGTCTCAAACTTAAAGAGATTTCTTACATCCAGTGTGAAGGCTTTGCGGCAGGAGAACTCAAGCACGGAACTATTGCCTTGATTGAAGAAGGAACGCCTGTTTTGGCCCTCTTGTCGGATCCAGTCCTTGCCAACCATACTCGTGGAAATATCCAAGAGGTGGCAGCCCGTGGTGCCAAAGTTCTCACTATCGCAGAAGAAAATGTTGCTAAAGAGACAGACGACATCGTTCTTACGACCGTCCACCCTTATCTCTCACCAATCTCAATGGTTGTTCCAACGCAATTAGTCGCTTACTTTGCAACACTCCACCGTGGCCTCGATGTGGACAAACCACGTAACCTTGCCAAGTCAGTAACGGTAGAATAATCTAAAAAAGTCTAGTTATCTAGGCTTTTTCTTGTGAGCAAATCGGTTGCTTGTACTTAAGATTCGTGTTAGAATAATTTTTCAAATTAAAGGACAGAGGTAGACAGGGAGAATCACAATGGTAGAATTGGGAATTTCAACATTTGGGGAAACAACGGAGCTTGAAGGGACTAGACAAACTTACAGTCATGCCGAACGTATTCGCCAGTTGGTGGCAGAAATTGAACTGGCTGACAAGGTTGGTTTGGATGTATATGGGATTGGTGAGCACCATCGAGCGGATTTTGCGGTATCTGCGCCAGAGATTGTCCTGGCAGCTGGGGCAGTCAATACCAAGAAAATCCGTTTGACCAGTGCAGTCAGCATTCTCTCGAGCATGGATCCGATTCGTTTGTTCCAACAGTATGCCACTATCGATGCTTTGTCAAATGGACGTGCAGAGATTATGGCTGGAAGGGGTTCTTTCACGGAATCTTTTCCCTTGTTTGGATATGATTTGAAAGACTACGAAGCCCTCTTTGATGAGAAATTAGACTTGCTTCAGTTAGTCAATGAAAAGACCAAGCTAGACTGGAAAGGGCGATTGACCCAAACACTCTCTGGCAAAGAAGTCTATCCTCGTCCAGTTCAGGACAAATTACCCTTGTGGATAGCGACAGGTGGTCATGTCGAATCAACAGTGAAGATTGCTCAGGAAGGCCTACCGATTGTCTATGCCATTATTGGTGGCAACCCTCGTTATTTTAAAAAGTTGATTCAGGCTTATCGTGAGATTGGGAGCGAAGCGGGTTATGCTAGCCAGGAACTAAAGGTTGGAGCTCATTCTTGGGGTTGGATTGCTGAAGATAGCGAGCAGGCTGTAAAAGATTATTTCCATCCGACCAAGCAAGTGGTGGATGCAATTTCCAAAGACCGTCCACACTGGCATGAATTGAGTTATGAGCAATATTTGGAGCAAGTTGGGCCAAATGGTGCTATGTTTGTGGGAAATCCAGATCAGGTGGCAGAAAAATTGATTCGCATGATTGAGGATTTAGATTTGGACCGTTTCATGCTCCATCTACCGCTTGGTTCCATGCCTCATGACCAAGTCCTGAGAGCTATTGAACTCTTCGGCACGCAAGTGGCTCCAAAAGTACGGGCTTATTTTGCCATGAAAGAGGCTTAATAAAAAATCCTAATCAGGCTGATTAGGACGACAAATATTGTACAAAAAATAATCCCCCGAGCGTTAATGCTTGGGGGATTTTTCTATAGGAGGGCTAGTTTAGTTCTCTTTTTTGTTTTTTAGCAAGAAGCCGAGACCTAGAAGGGCAAGGAGACTAATTCCTGTAAACAGGAGTTTGTTATCGTTGTGCTTAGTTATATCTAGTTATATCTAGTTATATCTAGTTATATCTAGTTATATCTAGTTATATCTAGCTATGCAAAGGTTATACAGTAGCAGTTTTAGCTAACCCATTCACCGTTTTCATTGACCAAATAGCCTTCAACTCTTGTATTAACTGCAAGTTTACCTGATGAATCAACATAGTACCATTTGCCAGAAACTTCAAACCATTGATTTTCTTTCATAGCTCCTGATGGCTCAAGATAGTACCAAGTATCTCCATCCTTAACCCAACCGGTTGACATAGAACCGTTACTATTTAGGAAGTACCAAACATTGCCATCTTTGACCCATCCAGTTACCATAGAGCCATCATCTTTTAGATAATACCAAGTATCTCCATCTTTTATCCAACCAGTAGCTAGAGAACCGTCTGCTTTATGGAAATACCAGATGCCATTTTCTTGTTTCCAACTAGCTTTAGTTGTCTGATTTGGAGTTTCCGATTTCTTATTTGTATAAGCTGGAGTATAGGAAGTGACAATAGTTTGAGTAGGCGTAGATGGAAGTGATTGAGTATTATTGTCCTTATGTGGTTGTTGAGCTTGTGAATCAGTTGTAGCTTGGCTAGGTTTATTTTCTGCATCAGCTACTTTGGCATCTGGTTTAGTAGAATCAGGTCTAGCTTGTGGAGCTGGATCTTGATGTGCAGGGTGAGAAGCTTCATTTTGATGTTCAGGCTTGGAAGGGGTTGAGTCTGGTTTCTCTTCTGCAGTTGACTTATGGCTAGTTCCATTTTGAGAGACTCGAAGAACAGTAGCTGTAAGGGCATTCAATTTCAAGCCTTTTTCAGTCCATTCAAGTCCTTTCGGGTTGGCAATTCCAACTGGTCCTGCTTGGTTTTCATCTGCTAAAACTTCAGCATTTCTGAGGTGGGCGAAGGCAGTTCCCAAATTAAATTCGCGAGCTTTTTCGTCCGCATTGACAAAGACTGCGTAGATATCACCGTTTGGAGCAGTAATTTGGTAGCCAATCACTACATCCTCTTTTTCTACACCATTTTGACCTGGAACAGTGATGAGGTGGACACGGTCTTTGATATCTTGGAGACTCTTAAGTCGGAAGGCATCTGTAGATTGACGAAGGGCAATCAACCCTTTCATATAGTCACGGCTCTTGACATTTTCAGGATAAGCTTTACCATCTGTAGCCTTAGTCCAGTCAAACTTGTTGACAGCATCACTAGAGTCATAAGAATCATGGATGAAGTAAGGATAGTCAAATGGGTTGCCGTCCTTATCACGCAACAAGTGAGATTTGTTTGGTTGTTTTTCCTCTGCTACTGGAGTCTTGTAGGCTGGGTCACGGAATTGTTTGGTGCGACCATATTCCTGACCAGAGTGGATAAATGGAGTTCCTTGAGCTGTCAAGACCATGAGGTTTCCAAGTCGCAAACGACGGTGGATTTCAGCATAGTTCTCAGCCTTGCTTGGGTCTTTTTTAATAGACTGAGCGATGATGTCAAAGAGGGTCAAGTTATCATGGGCTGCGATGTATTGGATAACATCTCCAGGACTGTCAGCTTCAAAGTTGGTTGGCTGAGCAATGAGATTTTTGAAAATAGTGTTGATATCACGCTTGCCACCTGTGATAAAGGCAGGTTGACCTTCGTTTGGATAACCAGATTTGAGGTTGTTACGGATGTCATCTGAAAAGACAGCGACAGTATCGGTATGTTTCATCCAATCTTGGTCAGCAGCTTTAGTAGGCATATTTTCATCACCAGCATAGGTTCTCCAACCTTCACCAAGCATGATTAGGTTTGGATTGAGGGCGCGTGCAGCCTTGTATGCTTCTTCGATAGAAGCTGCATCATGGTCTCCCATCATATCGAAGCGGAATCCATCTACTTTGTAGGTATCAACTAGATATTTGATAGAGTCAACTAGAATCCGTTTGCTCATATGGTGGGTTGTCCCCAAGCGTCCACCACCAAAGCTAGTGCGAGGTGTGCCATCTGCATCCATAAAGTGGTAGTAGTTTGGCTCTAGGTCTTCGAAGATATCGACCTTGGCTGTGTGGTTATAAACGACATCCAGGATAGCTCCCATGCCACGTTTGTGGATTTCGTTGATGAGGTTTTTAAATTCTGCGATTCGTTTTTCTGGATTTTTAGGATCGCTTGAATACATACCAGTCAATGAGAAGTAGTTTTGAGGGTCATATCCCCAGTTGTAGTTGCTGTTGCTTGAAGCATAGTCAGACAAGCGTTCATGGTTCTTCAATTCATTGACAAAGTAGTAAGACAAGACTGGAAGGAGCTGGATGTGGGTTACACCCAAGTCTTTGAGGTAGTCTAGTTTTTCGATAAAGGCTTCAAAGGTACCAAATGGTTTGGTCAAGTCTTTTGCGATAGCGGAATCTGAAGTGAAGTCACGCACATGAGCTTCGTAGATAACGGCATCTTCACGAGTCTTGAAGTTGTGAATCTTACCATAAGTTAAGTCTTGAGGTCCTAGTTTGGCTGGATTTACAAAGGCAGCTTTAGCCACTTTATGGGAAGCGTCTGTTTTTGCAAGATCGCTGTTCCAAGCAGCGAGAGATTTAGCGTAAGGATCGAGTGCAAGAACAGTTTTACCCTGACGCTCGATTTGGTATTGATAATAGTAGCCAGTGAAATCTGTGATTCCTAATTTGTTTGTGCTATCTAGAGTTTGTTTCCAAGTTCCTCTTTCCCCTTTTTCAAGAGCGACAGTTCCAACTACTTTTTCAGGATCATTCTTGTCGTAGACAACAACAGAAACCTTATCAGCACTTGGTGACCAGAGAGTTAAATCAACCTGTTTTCCTTCTTCTTTGAGCTCAGCACCAAGTTTACCATCATAGCTGTAAGTCTCATCTTTCAGGCGCCAGCTTGTTTTGGTAGTGAATTTGTCAGAGTTGTAGCTAACGGTATAAGGATGTTTTGTGTCAGAGAAATCTCCGCTGTAGGTCACTTTCTTACCAGCTTCATCGATTGCAACATCGGTGATAGTTACTTTGTTTCCTAGGTGATTAGTGATGTTGGAGTGTTTGAGGATATCCTCTTTTTTAGCACCGACTAGTGTTGAAAAACTACTTTCAATGCTAGAAGTTCCTACGTGCTGAGCCCCTGTCATACGAATATCATGGACATAGTATGGATTTGTGTAAATCGATTCGTCATCGTCTTTTAGGAAAATTTGGCTATGATTTTTCAAATCTGTGAACTTATAATCTTCTTTACGGATTTTCACATCGTCTCCTTGTTTGCTCTCATCTAGTAACAAAAATCCAAATTCTTTGGCGGCATCCTTAAGAGGAATGTCGATATAGCGACCATATTTGCCTGTAGCTGTAAAGTCTGTTCCGTCAGGCCATTGAGCGCTACTTGGATTTTTCACATCTCCCCAGTACCAGAGAGATTTCTTGTCATAGTTGCCATCCGTGCGGTAGTAGTTGACGCGAACAGTTCCTACAGGTTGTGGTTCGTAAGAGAAAACCTTGTAATCTTGGTCCAACCAAGCCTCGTTCATTTTTGGAACTAGTTTTTCGGCCGATTTATCGCCAGTTAGATTTTTTCCAGCTGTATTATTGATGAGGAAGCTAATTTTCTTGGCTTGTTCTCCCTTTAATTTGACATCTAGGTAGTAGCCGTAGTCGTCTTTTTTAGCATCCTTGAAGGACAAGGCTCCGTTAGGCCAGTTTTCAGAAGGTTTTTCAACATCATCCCAAGTCCATAGTCCTTGAGAATCCTTGTTTTCTTCAGGAAGTTTTTTGACATGGATACGGAAGTAGTTGTCTTCGATTGGCTCTTCTGCCTTAGTTTCAGTTGTTACTGGACTCGTAGAAGTAGTTGGTTCACTTGAACGATCTTGTCCAGTTTGTGGTGCTGAATCTGCTGGAGTTGCAACAGGAGTAGTTGGCTCTGTTGCAGGTTTTTCTTCTTTTTTCTCTAGGGAAGCGTTTGCATTTTCAGGTGAAGAAAAATCGCTTTCTTTCTTACTAGTGCTCGCTGCTGTATCAGTAAGAGGTTGGGCAAGGGCAGTAGTAGTTTCACTATTACTTGCGTTAGTGGTTTTTGTACTTTCGTCGGCTGAGATAGTTGGTGTAGCCATGGCAAGTAGGACAAGGCTTGCGCCGATAAGGACAGAACCAGTTCCATTTTTGAGGGAACGGATGCTGTAGACCATTTTTTTCTCAGTTTGAGATGGTGTTTTTCTCATAATGATTCTCCAATCAATAAATTTCTATATCAGTATAGCATGTAGCAGGAAATAGTGCAAGCGTTTTCTTTGATTTGTCAAAGAAATTCTTACTTTTGAGAAGTTTTCCGTATTATTTTATATATCAGTATAAATAATGGAAATAATACTCAATGAAAATCAAAGAGCAAACTAGGAAACTAGCCGCAGGCTGTACTTGAGTACGGCAAGGCGACGTTGACGTGGTTTGAAGAGATTTTCGAAGAGTATAAAAATGTTACATAAGCCAAGACGTATTATTAGGGAGATGATGTGTTTTCAGCTATTTTTATTCAGAAATTGATCTCTAATATTTCTTTTAAAAAGTTCATCTAGCGAAATTATAAATAGGAAGAGAAAAAGCTAGCGCTTCTCAAGTTTTATCTAGTTTCCAAACTATAGTATTTACTGGAAATCTAAAGAAAATATCAGAAAAATTCAGCAAACGTTTTCTTCTTATTTTCTTGACTTTTTTGCTGGTTTGTGCTTGACTTTTACTTGAAATTTGATAGACTATAAACAAATAGGAAAACGTATTCATTTAAAAACGGAGGAATAAGGAATGAATCAAGAAAAACGTTTGCATCGTTTTGTCAAAAAGTGTGGACTCGGTGTGTGTAGTGCTGTTGTTGCGGCCTTTTTATTGAACGCTCAGGGAGTAGCTTTGGCTACAGAGCAAGGGAATCGTCCAGTTGAGACAGAAAACATCGCTCGTGGAAAACAAGCTAGTCAAAGCTCTACTGCTTATGGAGGAGCTGCTACACGAGCAGTGGATGGTAATGTTGACAGTAACTATGGGCACCATTCTGTAACGCACACAAACTTTGAAGACAATGCTTGGTGGCAAGTTGATCTTGGAAAAACAGAGAATGTTGGAAAAGTTAAACTTTACAATCGTGGAGATGGGGCTGTAGCTAATCGTCTTTCCAATTTTGATGTTGTTTTGTTAAATGAAGCAAAACAAGAAGTTGCTCGTCAACACTTTGATAGTTTGAACGGGAAGGCAGAACTTGAAGTTTTCTTCACAGCCAAAGACGCTCGTTATGTAAAAGTGGAGTTGAAAACTAAAAATACCCCATTGAGCTTGGCAGAAGTGGAAGTATTCCGTTCAGCAACAACTCAAGTTGGACAGGATAGAACTGCACCAGTAGTAGATCAAACATCAGCATTGAAAGACTACCTTTTTGGCTTAACTTATAATCCTTTGGATATTTTAACTCGCAAGGGAGAGACCTTAGAAAATCGCTACAACACAAGTGCTAAGGAACAAAATGGAGAGTTTGTCGTTGTAGAAAAAATCAAGAAAACCCTCTCTACAGGCACAGCAGATGTTTCCATCAATGGAAATCAAAATGTCTTCCTAGGTGGCTTGTATAAGGCAAACCAAAATCTACTAGAAAATCAGCCAGAATTGATTAGTCTTGCCCGTGCAAAGGGGACAGTCAGCGTCGATTTACCTGGTATGATTCATTCTGAAAATCAAATCGAAGCAAATCCTACAACTAGTGGTATGCAAGAAGCAATGAATACCTTGGTTGAAAAATGGACAAAGAACTATTCATCTAGCCATTCCGTTCCTGCCCGTGTTCAGTATGAATCAACTACAGCCTATAGCATGAACCAATTGAAAGCAAAATTTGGTGCAGACTTTGAAAAAGCAGGCGCACCGCTCAAGATTGACTTTGAGGCTGTGCAAAAGGGTGAAAAGCAAATTGAAGTTGTAAACTTTAAACAAATCTACTATACAGCGACATTTGATGCACCGACCAATCCAGCAGCTGTATTTGACAAGAGTGTGACACCTGAAGATTTAAAACAAAGAGGTGTTGATTCACAAACTCCACCTGTATATGTATCAAACGTTTCTTACGGACGTCAAATCTATGTTAAGTTTGAGTCAACAAGTAAGTCTACTGAATTAAAAGCAGCTATCAATGCGGTTATCAAAGGCGCAACAATTGCTCCAAATTCTGAATGGAGCCGTCTATTGAAGAATACTTCTGTAACAGCGGTAATTGTAGGAGGTAATGCTAGCGGTGCTGCCAAAGTTGTCACAGGAACAGTCGAAAACTTGAAGGAACTCATCAGAGAAGGAGCTGACTTTAGCGCTCAAAGTCCAGCTGTGCCAATCTCATATAAGACTGCCTTCCTAAAAGATAATGCCCAAGCAACTTTACAAAATAGTACAGACTATATCGAAACGAAGGTTACTTCTTATAAAAATGGCTTCTTGAAACTTCATCATAAGGGTGCTTATGTTGCGCGTTACTACATCTATTGGGATGAAATTACATATGATGAACAAGGAAATCCAGAAATTCGTTCACGTCAATGGGAAGATAACGGAAAAAACAGAACTTCAGGCTTCCAAACAGAGATTCAATTTAAAGGAAATGTCCGTAATCTTCGTATCAAGGTTCAAGAAAAGACGGGTCTTGTATGGGAACCATGGCGTACAGTTTACAACCGCACAGACTTACCACTAGTACAACAGCGTACAATTACACATTGGGGAACAACTCTAAACCCTAAAGTTGATGAAAAAATTGTGAATGAGTAACGATTTGATTTACTTGATTCGATAGTAAACAGTGAAGAGGAGGAACTTCGATTTCTCCTCTTTTATGATTGACTTTTGAGAGAATGAAAAGATGAAAATGGGAACTTCTATAGCAGATTGAAACTAGAATAGTACGTTGTTGCTATTAAAACATTTCTAGAAATTAAGTTGACTTTCCCAATAGATTTGTTCATGTCTTATTTCAATTCAATATAAAACTAACTTTCAGTTTTCCACAACCTAGCTTTTAGTATGAGAAAAACGCGTTGTTACAGACATAAGGAGCTTTTTGAGAAGTGGGCAATCCGTGCAATCAGATTTGACGGATGTTGGATGCATGATGCGATTGCGCTTAATTTTCTTTGAAATCGTTGACGGACCTATTCCCATATTCTCAACGATGGAACGGAAAGTTTCACACTTAATTCTAGCATAATTCGTCCTCTGAGACTAACTTCCGGTTTTGGGAGAGAGGTGGAAGTTACTTTGAGAAGTTAGCCAGAGCTAAAATTAACAATAAAAAAGAAAAATATCTTGACAACCAATGGAAAATTTTGTTACAATAATAGACGGTACTTTTTACTTTTGGTCTCTCAAGAGTGTACAGGGACGTGCTGACAAATGTTGCAAAAGTACACACAGATGATAGCTGTCACCAAGTGTATCATCACCAAAAATAAAAAAAACACAGGAGAATGTAGATGCCTACAATTAACCAATTGGTTCGCAAACCGCGTAAATCAAAAGTAGAAAAATCTAAATCACCAGCTTTGAACGTTGGTTACAACAGTCATAAAAAAGTTCAAACAAACGTTTCTTCACCACAAAAACGTGGTGTTGCAACTCGTGTTGGAACAATGACACCTAAAAAACCTAACTCAGCCCTTCGTAAATTCGCTCGTGTACGTTTGAGCAACCTTATCGAAGTTACTGCCTACATCCCAGGTATCGGACACAACTTGCAAGAGCACAGCGTGGTTCTTCTTCGTGGTGGACGTGTAAAAGACCTTCCAGGGGTACGTTACCATATCGTCCGTGGTGCACTTGATACTGCAGGTGTTAACGATCGTAAACAAGGCCGTTCTAAATACGGTACTAAACGTCCAAAAGCATAAGGAAAGGGGATAAAGAGAAATGAGTCGTAAAAATAGAGCTCCAAAACGTGACGTATTGCCAGATCCGCTTTACAATTCACAACTAGTTACTCGTCTTATCAACCGCGTTATGCTTGATGGTAAACGTGGTACAGCTGCTTCAATCGTTTACGGTGCTTTTGAGCAAATCAAAGAAGCTACTGGCAACGATGCACTTGAAGTATTTGAAACAGCTATGGAAAACATCATGCCTGTACTTGAAGTACGTGCACGTCGTGTTGGTGGTTCTAACTACCAAGTCCCAGTTGAGGTTCGTCCAGAACGTCGTACAACACTTGGACTTCGTTGGTTGGTAACAATTGCTCGTCTTCGTGGTGAACACACAATGCAAGACCGTCTTGCAAAAGAAATCTTGGATGCTGCTAACAACACTGGTGCAGCTGTTAAGAAACGTGAAGACACTCACCGTATGGCTGAAGCTAACCGTGCATTCGCACACTTCCGTTGGTAAGATTAAGATACTAAGGGCGTTAAAAAAGCGACTGAAAATTAGGAAGCTTGACGAAGAATCGAAGATTCTAGGAGAGCTTATCTATTTTCCGAGCTTTTAGCCCGGGTTCAAATTAGCTAAATCGATTAGTATTAGCTATAACTCAACTTACCAGCTCGTAAGTCGAAACCAACAATAGCATGAAAACATTGAGAACGGGTAGGTCCTGCCTATCCGTTTTTATTAAAATCGTGTTATAATAGAATAGAAATCAAAAATAAATAGGAGAAACAAACCTCATGGCACGCGAATTTTCACTTGAAAAAACTCGTAATATCGGTATCATGGCTCACGTCGATGCTGGTAAAACAACTACAACTGAGCGTATCCTTTACTACACTGGTAAAATCCACAAAATCGGTGAAACTCACGAAGGTGCGTCACAAATGGACTGGATGGAGCAAGAGCAAGAGCGTGGTATCACTATCACATCTGCTGCGACAACAGCTCAATGGAACAACCACCGCGTAAACATCATCGACACACCAGGACACGTGGACTTCACAATCGAAGTACAACGTTCTCTTCGTGTATTGGATGGTGCGGTTACCGTTCTTGACTCACAATCAGGTGTTGAGCCTCAAACTGAAACAGTTTGGCGTCAAGCAACTGAGTATGGAGTTCCACGTATCGTATTTGCCAACAAAATGGACAAAATCGGTGCTGACTTCCTTTACTCTGTAAGCACACTTCACGATCGTCTTCAAGCAAATGCACACCCAATCCAATTGCCAATCGGTTCTGAAGATGACTTCCGTGGTATCATCGACTTGATTAAGATGAAAGCTGAAATCTATACGAACGACCTTGGTACAGATATCCTTGAAGAAGACATCCCAGCTGAATACCTTGACCAAGCTCAAGAATACCGTGAAAAATTGATTGAAGCAGTTGCTGAAACTGACGAAGAATTGATGATGAAATACCTTGAAGGTGAAGAAATCACTAACGAAGAATTGAAAGCTGGTATCCGTAAAGCGACTATCAACGTTGAATTCTTCCCAGTATTGTGTGGTTCTGCCTTCAAAAACAAAGGTGTTCAATTGATGCTTGATGCGGTTATTGACTACCTTCCAAGCCCACTTGACATCCCAGCGATCAAAGGTATTAACCCAGATACAGACGCTGAAGAAACTCGTCCAGCATCTGACGAAGAGCCATTTGCAGCTCTTGCCTTCAAGATTATGACTGACCCATTCGTAGGTCGTTTGACATTCTTCCGTGTTTACTCAGGTGTGCTTCAATCAGGTTCTTACGTATTGAACACTTCTAAAGGTAAACGTGAACGTATCGGACGTATCCTTCAAATGCACGCTAACAGCCGTCAAGAAATCGACACTGTTTACTCAGGTGATATTGCTGCTGCCGTTGGTTTGAAAGATACTACAACTGGTGACTCATTGACAGATGAAAAAGCTAAAATCATCCTTGAGTCAATCAACGTTCCAGAACCAGTTATCCAATTGATGGTTGAGCCAAAATCTAAAGCTGACCAAGACAAGATGGGTATCGCCCTTCAAAAATTGGCTGAAGAAGATCCAACATTCCGCGTTGAAACAAACGTTGAAACTGGTGAAACAGTTATCTCTGGTATGGGTGAGCTTCACCTTGACGTCCTTGTTGACCGTATGCGTCGTGAGTTCAAAGTTGAAGCGAACGTAGGTGCTCCTCAAGTATCTTACCGTGAAACATTCCGCGCTTCTACTCAAGCACGTGGATTCTTCAAACGTCAGTCTGGTGGTAAAGGTCAATTTGGTGATGTATGGATTGAATTTACTCCAAACGAAGAAGGTAAAGGATTCGAATTCGAAAACGCAATCGTCGGTGGTGTGGTTCCTCGTGAATTTATCCCAGCGGTTGAAAAAGGTTTGGTAGAATCTATGGCTAACGGTGTTCTTGCAGGTTACCCAATGGTTGACGTTAAAGCTAAACTTTACGATGGTTCATACCACGATGTCGACTCATCTGAAACTGCCTTCAAGATCGCGGCTTCACTTGCTCTTAAAGAAGCTGCTAAATCAGCACAACCAGCTATCCTTGAGCCAATGATGCTTGTAACAATCACTGTTCCAGAAGAAAACCTTGGTGATGTTATGGGTCACGTAACTGCTCGTCGTGGACGTGTAGATGGTATGGAAGCACATGGTAACAGCCAAATCGTTCGTGCTTACGTTCCACTTGCTGAAATGTTCGGTTACGCAACAGTTCTTCGTTCTGCATCTCAAGGACGTGGTACATTCATGATGGTATTTGACCACTACGAAGATGTGCCTAAGTCAGTACAAGAAGAAATCATTAAGAAAAACAAAGGTGAAGACTAATCAGTCCTCGCTATAGAAGGAAGTCACTTAGTGGCTTCCTTTTGTCTTTAGAAAATACCTCTAAATATGGTAAAATAGTAGGAGAATAATGTGAGGAAAATGAATGTCAAACAGTTTTGAAATTTTAATGAATCAATTGGGGATACCTACTGAAATGAGACAGGCTCCTGCTTTAGCACAGGCCGATATTGAGCGAGTTGTGGTTCATAAAATTAGTAAGGTATGGGAGTTTCATTTCATATTTTCTAATATTTTACCGATTGAAATCTTTTTAGAATTAAAGAAAGGTTTGAGCGAAGAATTTTCTAAGACAGGCAATAAAGCTGTTTTCGAGATCAAGGCTCTCTCTCAAGAATTTTCAAACCAACTTTTACAAGCCTATTATAGAGAGGCTTTTTCTGAGGAGCCATGTGCTAGTCAAGGATTTAAATCTCTTTATCAAAATCTGCAAGTTCGTGCTGAAGGCAATCAACTATTTATTGAGGGCTCTGAGGCTATTGATAAGGAATATTTTAAGAAGAATCATCTTCCTAATTTAGCTAAACAACTTGAAAAGTTTGGTTTTCCAACTTTTAATTGTCAAGTCGAGAAGAATGATGTGCTGACCCAAGAGCAGGAAGAGGCCTTTCATGCTAAAAATGAGCAGATTGTTCAAGTGGCCAATGAGGAAGCGCTCCGTGCTATGGAACAACTGGAACAGATGGCACCTCCTCCAGCGGAAGAGAAACCAGTCTTTGATTTTCAGGCCAAAAAAGCTGCAGCTAAACCCAAGCTAGATAAGGCGGAGATTACTCCTATGATCGAAGTGACGACGGAGGAAAATCGTCTGGTCTTTGAAGGGGTTGTTTTTGATGTGGAGCAAAAAGTGACCAGAACAGGGCGTGTTTTGATCAACTTTAAAATGACGGACTACACTTCAAGTTTTTCTATGCAAAAGTGGGTCAAGAATGAGGAAGAGGCCCAGAAGTTTGATCTCATTAAGAAAAATTCTTGGCTTAGAGTTCGTGGGAATGTGGAGATGAATAATTTCACACGCGATTTGACTATGAACGTGCAGGATGTGCAGGAAGTTGTTCACTATGAGCGGAAGGATTTGATGCCAGAAGGTGAGCGTCGGGTTGAGTTTCATGCTCATACTAACATGTCGACTATGGATGCTTTGCCAGAGGTAGAAGAAATCGTTGCGACAGCTGCTAAGTGGGGACACAAGGCGGTTGCCATCACGGATCATGGAAATGTCCAGTCCTTCCCACATGGCTATAAGGCGGCTAAGAAAGCGGGAATCCAGCTGATCTATGGTATGGAAGCCAATATCGTTGAGGACCGTGTCCCTATCGTCTACAACGAAGTGGAGATGGATTTATCAGAAGCAACCTATGTGGTCTTTGACGTGGAAACGACGGGTCTATCAGCCATCTACAATGACTTGATTCAGGTTGCGGCTTCTAAGATGTACAAGGGGAATGTCATTGCTGAATTTGATGAATTTATCAATCCTGGGCATCCTTTGTCAGCTTTTACTACTGAGTTGACTGGAATTACAGATGACCATGTCAAAAATGCCAAACCACTAGAACAAGTTTTGCAAGAATTCCAAGAATTCTGCAAGGATACGGTCCTAGTTGCCCACAATGCGACCTTTGACGTTGGATTTATGAATGCCAACTATGAGCGTCATGGTCTTCCAAGGATTAGTCAGCCAGTTATTGATACGCTGGAGTTTGCTAGAAACCTCTATCCTGAGTATAAACGTCATGGTTTGGGACCTTTGACCAAGCGTTTTGGTGTGGCCTTAGAACATCACCACATGGCCAACTACGATGCGGAAGCTACAGGTCGCCTGCTTTTCATCTTTATCAAAGAGGTGGCAGAAAAACATGGTGTGACCGATCTAGCTAGACTCAACATTGATTTGATTAGTCCAGATTCTTACAAAAAAGCTCGAATCAAGCATGCGACTATTTATGTCAAGAATCAGATAGGTCTAAAAAATATCTTTAAACTGGTTTCTCTGTCTAATACCAAGTACTTTGAAGGGGTGCCACGAATTCCGAGAACAGTTCTAGATGCCCATCGAGAAGGTTTGATTTTAGGCTCAGCTTGCTCTGAAGGTGAAGTTTTTGATGCAGTCGTTTCCCAAGGTGTGGATGCGGCGGTTGAGGTGGCCAAGTATTATGACTTTATCGAGGTTATGCCACCAGCTATCTATGCGCCATTGATTGCTAAGGAGCAGGTCAAGGATATGGAGGAACTCCAGACCATTATCAAGAGTTTGATAGAAGTTGGAGACCGTCTTGGTAAGCCCGTTCTAGCTACGGGAAATGTCCATTATATCGAACCGGAAGAAGAGATTTACCGTGAAATTATCGTCCGTAGCTTGGGACAGGGGGCTATGATTAACCGAACTATCGGGCATGGAGAACATGCCCAACCAGCACCACTTCCAAAGGCTCATTTTAGAACGACAAATGAAATGTTGGATGAATTTGCCTTCTTGGGAGAGGAATTAGCTCGTAAACTGGTTATTGAAAATCCCAATGCCTTGGCAGAAATCTTTGAACCTGTTGAAGTTGTTAAGGGGGATTTGTACACGCCTTTCATCGACAAGGCGGAAGAAACGGTCGCTGAATTGACCTATAAGAAAGCTTTTGAGATTTATGGAAATCCGCTGCCAGATATTGTCGATTTGCGGATTGAAAAAGAACTGACTTCCATTCTGGGGAATGGATTTGCTGTGATTTATCTGGCTTCCCAGATGCTGGTACAACGTTCTAATGAACGGGGTTACTTGGTTGGTTCTCGTGGGTCTGTCGGATCTAGTTTTGTTGCGACTATGATTGGGATTACAGAGGTCAATCCTCTCTCTCCTCACTATGTCTGTGGTCAGTGTCAGTACAGTGAGTTTATCACCGATGGTTCGTACGGTTCAGGATTTGATATGCCCAATAAGGACTGTCCAAAATGTGGTAACAAACTCAGCAAAAATGGGCAAGATATTCCTTTCGAGACCTTCCTTGGTTTTGATGGGGACAAGGTTCCCGATATTGACTTGAACTTCTCGGGAGAAGATCAACCTAGCGCCCACTTGGATGTACGCGATATTTTTGGTGAGGAATATGCCTTCCGTGCAGGAACGGTTGGTACGGTGGCTGCCAAGACTGCCTATGGTTTTGTCAAGGGTTACGAGCGGGACTATGGCAAGTTTTATCGTGATGCAGAGGTAGAACGCCTCGCTCAAGGTGCTGCTGGTGTCAAGCGGACAACAGGACAACACCCGGGGGGAATCGTTGTTATTCCGAACTACATGGATGTCTATGATTTCACGCCTGTTCAGTATCCAGCGGATGACGTGACGGCTGAATGGCAGACGACTCACTTTAACTTCCACGATATTGATGAGAACGTCCTTAAACTTGATGTACTGGGACATGATGATCCGACCATGATTCGAAAACTCCAGGACTTGTCTGGGATCGATCCTAATGAAATCCCTATGGATGATGAAGGCGTGATGGCCCTCTTTTCAGGGACAGATGTGCTAGGGGTAACTCCTGAACAAATCGGAACACCGACGGGTATGCTGGGAATTCCAGAGTTTGGAACCAACTTTGTACGTGGGATGGTAGATGAGACTCATCCGACGACTTTTGCAGAGCTGCTTCAGCTCTCAGGTCTGTCCCATGGTACCGATGTGTGGTTGGGAAATGCTCAGGATCTGATTAAGCAAGGAATTGCGGACCTATCAACCGTTATCGGTTGTCGGGACGACATCATGGTTTACCTCATGCATGCCGGTCTCGAACCTAAGATGGCCTTTACCATTATGGAACGGGTACGTAAGGGCTTGTGGCTCAAGATTTCCGAAGAGGAGCGAAATGGCTACATTGAAGCCATGAAGGCCAATAAGGTGCCAGAGTGGTATATCGAGTCCTGTGGGAAAATTAAGTACATGTTCCCTAAAGCCCATGCGGCAGCCTACGTTATGATGGCCTTGCGTGTAGCTTACTTCAAGGTTCACCATCCCATTTATTACTACTGTGCTTACTTCTCCATTCGTGCTAAGGCTTTTGATATCAAGACCATGGGTGCGGGATTGGATGCCATCAAACGCAGAATGGAAGAAATCTCTGAAAAACGGAAGAACAATGAGACCTCTAATGTGGAGATTGACCTCTATACAACTCTTGAGATTGTCAATGAAATGTGGGAACGTGGTTTCAAGTTTGGCAAACTCGATCTCTATCGTAGTCAGGCGACAGAGTTCCTTATCGATGGGGATACCCTCATTCCGCCATTTGTAGCAATGGATGGTCTGGGAGAGAACGTTGCTAAGCAGTTGGTGCGATCGCGTGAAGAGGGAGAATTCCTCTCTAAAACAGAATTGCGCAAGCGTGGTGGGCTCTCATCAACCTTGGTTGAAAAGATGGATGAAATGGGGATTCTGGGCAATATGCCAGAGGATAACCAGCTCAGTTTGTTTGATGAGTTGTTTTAAGGTCTTGGAGGAAAAAAGATGGAACTAAGAATTTTTGCGGAAGATAAGCCAGCTGAGAAGGTATTTGAATATCAATTAGAACTTGCTGATCAGACAATTCTTCTATCAACAGCACTTTTGTCAGGTGTCATTGCTTTAGCAGGATTATTCTCTGCTGTGAAAGAAAAATAAAAATAGAAAAGAGAAAATTACATGGTTTTACCAAATTTTAAAGAAAATCTAGAAAAATATGCGAAATTGTTGGTTGCGAACGGAATTAACGTGCAACCTGGTCACACTTTGGCTCTCTCTATTGATGTGGAGCAACGTGAGTTGGCTCACTTAATCGTCAAAGAAGCTTATGCTTTGGGTGCGCATGAGGTTATTGTTCAGTGGACAGATGATGTGATTAACCGTGAGAAATTCCTCCATGCGCCGATGGAGCGTCTGGACAATGTGCCAGAATACAAGATTGCTGAGATGAACTATCTTTTGGAGAACAAGGCTAGCCGTCTCGGAGTTCGTTCTTCTGATCCAGGTGCCTTGAACGGAGTAGATGCTGACAAGCTATCAGCTTCTGCTAAAGCTATGGGACTTGCTATGAAGCCAATGCGTATCGCAACTCAATCCAACAAGGTTAGTTGGACTGTAGCAGCCGCTGCTGGACTTGAGTGGGCCAAGAAAGTCTTTCCAAATGCTTCGAGCGACGAAGAAGCAGTCGATTTCCTTTGGGACCAAATCTTCAAAACTTGCCGTGTCTACGAAGAAGATCCTGTTAAGGCCTGGGAAGAGCATGCAGCTATTCTCAAGAGCAAGGCCGATATGCTTAATAAAGAGCAATTTTCAGCCCTTCACTACACAGCGCCAGGAACAGATTTGACACTTGGCTTGCCGAAGAATCATGTTTGGGAATCAGCTGGTGCTATTAATGCGCAGGGAGAAGGATTCTTGCCAAATATGCCGACAGAGGAAGTATTCACAGCACCTGACTTCCGTCGCGCAGATGGTTATGTCACTTCTACAAAACCGCTTAGCTATAACGGAAATATCATTGAAGGTATTAAGGTAACCTTTAAGGATGGACAAATCGTGGATATCACTGCTGAGAAGGGCGATCAGGTCATGAAAGACCTTGTCTTTGAAAATGCGGGTGCGCGTGCCTTAGGTGAATGTGCCTTGGTACCAGATCCAAGCCCAATTTCTCAGTCAGGCATTACCTTCTTCAACACCCTTTTTGATGAGAATGCTTCAAACCACTTGGCTATCGGTGCAGCCTATGCGACTAGCGTAGTCGGTGGAGCGGAGATGAGCGAAGAAGAGCTTGAAGCTGCGGGACTTAACCGTTCAGATGTTCACGTGGACTTTATGATTGGTTCTAATCAGATGGATATCGATGGTATCCGTGAGGATGGAACGCGAGTACCTCTTTTCCGTAACGGAGATTGGGCAAATTAAGGAGCTAAGATGATAGGAAGTATGTTCGTTGGTCTCCTAGTGGGATTTTTAGCAGGTACTCTGACCAATCGTGGAGAGCGAATGGGATGTTTTGGGAAAATGTTTCTAGGCTGGATTGGTGCCTTTCTGGGGCACTTGCTCTTTGGAACGTGGGGGCCAGTTTTATCAGGAACAGCTATTATCCCAGCGATTTTAGGTTCTATGATTGTCTTAGCGATTTTCTGGAGACGAGGAAGTTAATTTCTTAAATCTGATACTCAATGAAAATCAAAGAGCAAACTAGGAAACTAACCGCAGGCTGCTCAAAGCACTGCTTTGCGGTTGTAAATAGAACTGACGAAGTCAGCTCAAAACATGGTTTTGAGGCTGTAGATGAAACTGACGAAGTCAGTAACATCTATACGGCAAGGCGACGTTGACGCGGTTTGAAGAGTATGAAATGAAAAGGAGGTTGGTCATTGAGACAGCCTCCTTTTGAGTATGATATAATAGTTCTATGAGATTAGATAAATTTTTAGTTGCCTGCGCTGTAGGGAGTCGGACAGAGGTCAAAAACTTGCTCAAGGCTGGGCGCGTGACGGTAAATGGTAAAAAAGAGAAATCAGCTAAATTGCAGATTGATGAAAAAATAGATGAGATTTGCTTTGATGGTCAAGTGCTGGAGTATGAGGAGTTTGTCTATTATATGATGAACAAGCCCCAAGGAGTTATTTCAGCGACTGAGGATCCCAAGCACAGAACTGTTCTGGACTTGTTGGATGATATTGCTCGGAGCAAGGAAGTTTTCCCAGTAGGGCGCTTGGATATTGATACGCATGGACTCCTGCTCCTGACCAATGATGGTCAGTTGGCTCATGCTCTTCTTTCTCCCAAGCGTCATGTGGACAAGACGTATCTGGCACAAGTCAAGGGAATCATGACCCAAGAAGATGTGGAGACATTTGCTAAGGGAATTCCGCTCAAAGACTTTACCTGTCAGCCCGCTAGACTGGAGATTGTGTCCATAGATACAGAAAAGAATCAAAGCCAAATCCGAGTGACCATTGCAGAAGGGAAGTTTCATCAGGTCAAGCGTATGGTGGCTTACTGTGGCAAGGAAGTAGTGGACCTACAGCGTTTGACTATGGGAACTTTAGTTTTGGATGAGAATTTACAAAGAGGAGAATGGCGTCGTTTGATCAAGGAGGAATTGGAAAATCTTCTTGCGAGTATTGCTTAATTGGGTTTATATTCAAAAAAGGTGAGGAAGAATATCCTTGCCTTTTATGTTTTTCAGTTGCTTACTTTGTGAAAAGAGTTATAATAGACTGTAGAATAAAAGGAGGAATCTATGAACGCGATTCAAGAATCATTTACTGATAAATTATTTGCCAACTATGAAGCAAATGTAAAATACCAAGCGATTGAAAATGCTGCTAGCCACAACGGAATTTTTGCAGCCCTAGAACGTCGCCAAAGCCATGTGGATAACACACCTGTTTTCTCATTGGATTTGACCAAGGACAAGGTTACTAACCAGAAAGCGTCTGGACGTTGCTGGATGTTTGCGGCTCTCAACACCTTCCGCCACAAACTTATCTCTCAATATAAATTGGAAAACTTTGAGTTGTCACAGGCCCACACATTCTTCTGGGACAAGTATGAGAAATCCAATTGGTTCTTGGAGCAAGTCATTGCGACTGCAGACCAAGACCTAACTAGCCGTAAGGTTAAATTTCTACTTCAAACTCCTCAGCAAGACGGTGGTCAGTGGGATATGGTCGTTTCTCTCTTTGAGAAATACGGTGTCGTGCCTAAGTCAGTTTACCCTGAGTCTGTTTCATCTAGTAGCAGCCGTGAGCTAAATGCAATCCTTAATAAATTGCTTCGCCAAGATGCTCAAATCTTGCGTGACTTGCTTACTTCTGGTGCGGACCAAGCGACTGTTCAAGCTAAGAAAGAAGACCTCTTGCAAGAAATCTTTAATTTCCTTGCTATGTCTTTAGGACTTCCACCACGTACATTTGACTTTGCTTATCGCGATAAGGATAACAACTACCAAAGTGAAAAGGGAATTACACCACAAGAGTTTTACAAGAAATATGTCAATCTTCCTCTAGAAGATTACGTTTCTGTTATCAATGCTCCAACTGCTGACAAGCCTTACGGCCAATCTTACACAGTTGAGATGTTGGGAAATGTGGTTGGCAGCCGTGCAGTTCGCTACATCAACGTACCGATGGAGCGCTTGAAAGAATTGGCGATTGCTCAAATGCAAGCAGGTGAGACTGTTTGGTTTGGTTCAGATGTCGGTCAGCTCAGCAACCGTAAAGCTGGAATCCTTGCGACAGATGTTTATGACTTTGAATCAAGCATGGACATTAAACTCACTCAAGATAAGGCTGGACGTTTGGACTACAGTGAAAGCTTGATGACCCACGCCATGGTCTTGACAGGTGTTGATTTGGACGAAAATGGCAAGTCAACCAAGTGGAAGGTTGAAAACTCATGGGGAGACAAGGTCGGTACAGATGGTTACTTTGTTGCCTCAGACGCTTGGATGGACGAATACACATACCAAATCGTTGTCCGTAAGGAATTGCTGACAGCAGAAGAACAAGCTGCCTATGAAGCAGAACCAATTGTACTCGCACCTTGGGATCCAATGGGAGCCTTGGCCGAATAAAAGTATAGAAAAAAGGAATCAGATTTTAGAACCTGATTCCTTTTAAGTTGCTTGATTACATGATGTGAAGAACATGTGCCACAATACCCACTGCGAAGAGTGCAAGGATAATAGTGATTGGAGATACTTTTTTCTTAAGCAAGTACATGCAAAGGAGAGTAAGGAGTAGTCCTGATAGTCCAGGGATCAACATATCCAAGTTTTGTTGGAAAGTAGTAACTTTTTCAGGTGTTTGAGACAATCCTTGTCCTACTTGTGCGAATGCTTCTTGGATACCTTTAGATCCTTCTGGCAATTTATCCCAATGGATATAAGCCTTTTCATCTAGTTGAACTTTGGCAACATCGAAAGCAAATTTAATATTTACCCAACGTTGAACAAGGACAGCAAGAATGAACATACCAAGGATAGAAGCACCTTTAGTGATGTCTTGGAGGATACCGCCAGACATATCTTTAGTGATTTCTGATCCAGCCTTGTATCCAATCTCTTGTGTATACCACAAGAATGACATACGAATCAAGTTCCAAAGAACGAAGAAGAGGATTGGACCTAAGATATTACCAGTAAGGGCAAGTGAAGCACCGAGTGATCCAAGGATTGGGCGTACTGTAAACCAGAATACTGGGTCACCGATACCAGCAAGAGGTCCCATCATACCGATTTTAACCCCTTGGATAGCAGCATCATCAATTTCAACACCGTTAGCACGTTCTTCTTCAAGTGCAAGAGTAACCCCCATGATTGGAGCGGCTACGTATGGGTGAGTGTTGAAGAACTCAAGATGGCGTTCAAGAGCAGCGATTTGATCTTCTTTTTTAGTGTAGAGTTTTTTAAGAGCTGGAATTAATGAGTAAGCCCAACCCAAGTTTTGCATACGTTCATAGTTCCAAGAGCCTTGTAAGAAAGTTGAACGCCACCAAACTTTTTTACGATCTGATTTAGTTAATTGAAGTTTTTCAGTCATGATGTTTTCAGTCCTTTCTTATCTTAGTAGTCTTCTAGGATATCGCCGATTGGGTCGTTAGAAGTTGCGGCTCCTCCGCCACCGTTTCCACCAGTTTTAGAAAGGTGAAGGTAGATAAGAGCGATAGCAACACCGATAGCACCAAATCCGATTAGAGTAATATCTGACACGGCAGCAAGCACGAAACCGATAGCGAAGAATGGCCATACTTCACGAGTTGCCATCATGTTGATAACCATAGCGTAACCAACGGCAACGACCATACCACCACCGATAGCCATACCATCTTTGAGCCAATCAGGCATAGCATTTAGAATGCTTTGTACTGTTTCAGTTGGTACCATTAGAAGGAGTGCTGCAGGGACTGCAATACGAAGACCTTGAAGAAGAAGTGCGACAAAGTGAGCACGTTCAACTGCTTTGAAGTCACCTTTTTTAGCAGAAGCATCAGCAGTGTGAACCAATCCGACAGAGAGTGTACGGACAATCATAGTCAAGAATAGACCAGCAACTGCAAGAGGGATAGCAACCGCTTGGGCAACACCGATACCTGTCTTAGTAAAGTCGCCACCAAGAACCATGATAATGGCAGCAGCAACAGAAGCAAGAGCAGCGTCAGGAGCTACGGCAGCTCCGATGTTAGCCCAACCAAGGGCGATCATTTGAAGAGAACCACCAAGGATAATCCCTGCTTCAAGGTTACCGGTAACAAGACCGATAAGGGTACAAGCTACGATTGGTTGATGGAATTGGAACTGGTCGAGGATACCTTCAAGACCTGCTAGGAAGGCTACAACGACTACTAAAACCATAGAAATAATAGACATCTTTAAAATCCTTTCATAAAATCGATTATTGCACGTTTGCTTTGTTGATCAAGTCAAACAAATCTTTTTTGGTGTCGTTTGGTACTTTACGTACATCAAATTCAACACCAAGGTCACGCATTTTTTCAAATGTAGCAACGTCTTCTTTATCCATAGACAAAACGTTGTTAACCATTGTTTTACCAGTTGAGTGAGCCATTGATCCAACATTAAGAGTTTTGATTGGCACGCCACCTTCAATAGCACGAAGGGCATCTTGAGGTGTTTCAAACAAGATAAGGGCATGTGTTCCTCCGAAGCGAGGATCTTTTGCAACGTCGATTAGTTTTTGGATAGGAACAACGTTTGCTTTCACTTTACCTGGAGCTGCTTGTTTAATCAATTCTTTACGTAATTCATCTTTAGCTACGTTATCTGAAGCAACGATGATACGATCTGCTTTTGAATCTGGAGTCCAAGCAGTTGCAACTTGACCGTGAAGTAAACGAGTGTCTAGACGGGCAAGGTTGATTTTGAGTTTACCGTCTCCGATGACAGTTCCTTCTGGAATAGCAGCTTGGGCAACTGGAGCAGCTGCAGCGCTTGCTACTTCCTCAACTGGGTTTAGCTCTTCTGGAAGAGCTTTGATGCCATCTTTGGCTTCTTTAATGATATTAGCAGCGACTTTTTCTACACCTGCAGCAGCGTCCATGAGGCGCTCTGTGTAGGCTTGAATTAACATCGGTAAGTTCAGTCCTGTGATGATGGCAAACTTACGCTCAGGATTTTCTCCCATCACGCGACTAGCTTGGTTAAATGGAGATCCACTCCAAAGGTCAGCCAAAACTAGAACCTCATCTTCTGCGTCAAATGCAGCAACAGCGTTATTAAACTTAGCGTATAAATCATCAGGACCTTCATTTGGCATAAAGGTTACAACTTGAACCTTTTCTTGTTCACCAAAAATCATAGAACCTGACTGATGAATACCCGCAGCAAATTCGCCGTGGCTCGCAATAATGATTCCGATACTCATTATTGTCATTCCTCCTTTTTGTTGTTTCAGTTTTCTTTTAAGAAAACTTTAAGACTTTTTAAGTATAAACCGTTTTCATCTAAAAATCAACTATTTATCATAAAATAATTAAAAAGATTACATCTGAAAATATTGATATATTGAGTTTTAGAGAAGTTTTTTTGAATCCTTATTAAAAAATTTAATATAAAAAAGTTGGAAGCGTATTCCAACTTTTAAAATAGGTTTCTAATAGATTAGTGGGTGAAGTCGAGTACCATACGTCCTTGGATTTGACCTTTTTCCATTTCGTCGAAAATTGCAACGGCATCTTCTACTGGACGTTTTTGGACAACTGGAACTACTAAACCTTCTGCACCGAATTGGAAGGCTTCTTCCAAGTCTTTACGAGTTCCAACAAGAGAACCTATGACTTGGATTCCATCGAGGACTGTTTTAACGATGCTGAGTTCCATCATTTCAGAAGGAAGACCGACAGCGACGACGCGACCACCAGCACGAACTGAGTCAACAGCCTGGTTGAAGGCAACTTTAGACACAGCGGTTACGACGGCTGAGTGAGCACCTCCATCAGTTTTTTCCTTAATGAGTCCTGGTACATCTTCAACTTCTAGTCCGTTAATAACGATGTCAGCACCGACTTCTTTTGCAAGGGCAAGTTTGTCATTATTGATATCAACTGCGATGACATGAGCATTGAATACTTTTTTAGCATATTGAACAGCTAGGTTACCCAGTCCACCAGCACCGTAGAGTACAACCCATTGGCCTGGTTCAACTTTTGCTTCTTTTATAGCTTTATAGGTTGTTACACCAGCACATGTGATAGAAGAAGCTTGGGCTGGATCAAGTCCGTCAGGAACTTTAACAGCATAGTCAGCAGTTACGATACATTGTTCAGCCATACCACCATCTACTGAGTAGCCAGCATTTTTTACTGTACGGCAAAGAGTTTCACGGCCAGTTGTACAGTATTCGCAAGTGCCACATCCTTCAAAGAACCAAGCAACGCTGACGCGGTCACCGACTTTAAGGCTTTTCACATCTGGGGCAATTTCTTTAACGATACCAACACCTTCGTGACCTAGGACACGTCCTGGTACTTGACCGAAGTCGCCATGGGCAACGTGAAGGTCAGTGTGGCAAACACCACAGTATTCAATTTCTACAAGTGCTTCCCCAGTTTCAAGTGGACGGAGTACTTTTTCTTCAACAGCAACACCAGTGCTTTCTGGATTTACAACAACAGCTTTCATAGCTATCCTCCTTTATATTGACCGAGAACAGGGACAACGGGACTGGATTGATTTTGTGTCAACAGAGTCGAGTATGACGAGCTCTCTTGTATTTATATGTGAAGTATATCACAAAAGAAAGCCTTTTCCAAGGTTTTGGAGGCAAAAAGTAGAACAATCGATTAACTGGTTGATGAGACTGTGAAAAGAACACAAAGACCAGCTCGCAAGCTGGTCATACTCTTCGAAAATCAAATTCAAACCACGTCAGCTTCGCCTTGCCGTATATATATGTTACTGACTTCGTCAGTTTCATCTACAACCTCAAAGCAGTGCTTTGAGCAACCTACGGCTAGCTTCCTAGTTTGCTCTTTGATTTTCATTGAGTATCAGTATGGACTATAAGAATAAATCTTGCAGGGTATTGGCAACCCCGTCTTGGTCATTTGTCAAGGAAATTTGCTCATCAGCATAAGGGAGTAGCTCTGGGTTGGCATTTTTCATGGCATAACCTTTCCCAGCAAAAGCTAGCATCTCGGTATCGTTGTGTTCATCTCCAAAAGCAATCAAATCTTTTTTGTCACGGTTCATTACCTTGAGCAAGTAGTCCAAAGCAAAGGCCTTGTTGACACCTTTTGGGGTACACTCAAGGATATTGAGCGGCCCTCCCCAGGTATTGATAGACAGTTGATGCTGGTAGAAGGCGTTCATTTCTTTTGCCAAGGCATATTTGTCACTGGCTCTGGTCTGCAACAGAATACAGTTAGGATCCTTGGTTACCAACTCAGGCTGGAATTGATCTTCAGGCTGGAAAGCTTCTACACCAAATAGTTTGGGATTGGCAATTTCTTCATTAGGATTTGTAATGTAGAATTTTTTACGGTATTCTCCAGCGATAAAATCGGCTTGAATATCCTCAGAACGTCGAACCATGTCTAAAAGATATTTTTTGTCTACAGTTAAACACTTTTCAAAATCCCAAACTTGGTCTGGTAAATGAGTAAGGGAGCCGTTGAAATTAATCATAGGAGTGTTTAAGCCTAGTTCATGGTAAAAATCTTTTGACATTCGGTAAGGGCGCCCTGTTGTAATAATAACTTGATGGCCTTTTTCAGCAACTTTTTTGATGGTTTCTTTGGTAAAGTCAGAAATCTGACTGTCCGAGTTGAGCAGGGTTCCATCCAGGTCAACTGCAATAATTTTTTTCGTCATATAAACCTTTCTAGTGTCTTTCCAGATAAGATGTCTACTATTATAACAAAAAGCAGGCAGAAAAGCAGATTCCAAACAAAAAATAAAATTCCATCAAATTCTTAAATAAATCAGACAAAGATATTGAAAAAGTGAATGATAAATGATATAATTCTATTATTGTTCGTAAAAATTAAAAGGAGATTGATAATGGACAAATTATTTAAACTAAAAGAGAACGGTACAGACGTTCGTACAGAGGTTCTCGCTGGTTTAACAACTTTCTTTGCAATGAGTTATATTCTCTTTGTAAACCCACAAATTCTTTCGCAAACAGGAATGCCTGCTCAGGGTGTATTCCTCGCAACGATTATCGGTGCAGTTGCTGGTACCCTGATGATGGCCTTCTATGCTAACTTACCATATGCTCAAGCGCCAGGTATGGGACTCAATGCCTTCTTTACCTTTACAGTTGTATTTGGACTCGGTTATTCTTGGCAAGAAGCCCTAGCTATGGTCTTCATCTGTGGAATTATCTCATTGATTATTACCTTGACAAATGTTCGTAAAATGATCATTGAATCGATTCCAAACGCCCTTCGTTCAGCTATTTCAGCTGGTATCGGTGTCTTCCTTGCCTACGTGGGGATTAAGAATGCTGGACTTTTGAAATTCTCTATCGATCCAGGAAATTACACGGTTGCAGGAGAAGGGGCTGATAAAGCTCAAGCAGCGATTACAGCAAATGCTTCAGCAGTCCCAGGCTTGGTCAGCTTTAATAATCCAGCTGTTTTGGTGGCTCTTGCAGGACTTGCTATCACAATCTTCTTTGTCATTAAAGGGATTAAAGGGGGAATTATCCTCTCTATCTTGACAACAACTGTTCTTGCTATTGCAGTTGGTTTGGTAGATTTGTCAAGCATCGATTTTGCTAATAACCATGTTGGTGCAGCCTTTGAAGACTTGAAGACAGTCTTTGGTGCAGCTCTTGGTTCAGAAGGTTTGGGAGCTTTGATTTCAGATACAGCTCGCTTGCCTGAAACTCTTATGGCAATTCTTGCCTTCTCATTGACAGATATTTTTGATACGATTGGTACCTTGATCGGTACAGGTGAAAAAGTTGGTATCGTAGCTACAAATGGTGAAAATCACCAATCAGCTAAGTTGGACAAGGCTCTTTATTCAGACTTGATTGGTACTTCAATTGGTGCCATCGCTGGTACTTCGAACGTAACGACTTATGTTGAGTCTGCTGCTGGTATCGGTGCAGGTGGACGTACAGGTTTGACAGCCTTGGTCGTGGCAATCTGTTTTGCGATCTCAAGCTTCTTTAGCCCACTTCTAGCGATTGTACCAACAGCCGCTACAGCTCCAATCTTGATTATCGTTGGGATTATGATGTTGGCTAGCTTGAAAAATATCCATTGGGACGATATGTCTGAAGCGGTTCCTGCTTTCTTCACATCTATCTTTATGGGATTCAGCTACTCTATCACTCAAGGGATTGCAGTTGGTTTCTTGACTTACACTTTGACTAAGCTTGTCAAAGGTCAAGCTAAAGATGTTCACGTCATGATTTGGATTTTGGATGCCTTGTTTATCCTTAACTACATCAGTATGGCCTTATAATAGGATAACCCAGGGGGATTTTTCCCCTTTTTTAATACAAAGGAGATTGTGATTAGCTCGCAAATATATTCAATGATGTTTATTAAGACTAAGGAGGAAAAATCATGAAGGAGAAGAGTATGTGGAAAGAGATAGTGAACAGGGGCAAATGGGTAATTATTTTTTTAGTAGCCTTTCTTTTTTCTCAGCTTCCTTTGGCTTTGTCCTATTTTCTAACAAGTAGACGATTTCCATTGTTGCAATCAGGACTATTAGTATCCGCCTTATCTTTGTTGGTTTTACTTATATTTATCATCGGAGCTCGAAAATCACAGTTGGCTAGTTTTAGTTTATCGTTTTTCAAGGCTAAGGATTTGGCTAGATTGGTCTTAAGCTATCTAGTGATTCTTGCCTTTAATATTCTTGGTGTGGTCTTACTGCGTTTGATGAATGAAACAACAACCAGCAATCAATCAAATATTAATGATTTGGTCCAGAATAGTTCCTTAATTTCCAGTTTTTTCTTACTGGTTCTAATAGCTCCTATTTGTGAGGAGATTTTATGTCGAGGAGTGATTCCTAAAAAACTCTTTCGTGGTAAAGAAAATGTGGGTTATATAGTCGGTGCTATTATCTTTGCCTTGCTTCATTTACCGACAAATCTACCTTCTCTTCTTATCTATGGAGGAATGTCAACGGTTTTAACGTGGACTGTCTATAAAACCCAACGTTTAGAAATGTCTATCTTACTTCATATGATTGTTAACGGAGTAGTCTTTTGCTTGTTTGCACTTATGATTATTGTTAGTAGAACCTTTGGTGTGCCTATTTAAGGTTCTCTACTTTAAAAGTTAAGGGCAATATTTTAAAAATGGGAGAAATGGTTCTGCTAAATGGAAGCAATTTTTCTTGAGGGAGAAATTGCCTCCTTCAACTGTGAAAAAGATGAATGCAATCGTATCCATCTTTTTCTTTTTTATGGTAAAATAGAGAAATAATATGGTGAAAAGCCTTGAGGGAGTGACCGATATGTCAAGTACAGCCAATCATGCAAAGACAGCTATTTGCGGAATTATCAATGTAACCCCAGATTCCTTTTCGGACGGTGGTCAATTTTTTGCTCTTGAGCAGGCGCTCCAGCAGGCTCGTAAATTGATAGCTGAAGGGGCGAGTATGCTAGATATCGGCGGAGAATCAACTCGCCCGGGCAGTAGCTATGTTGAGATAGAAGAGGAAATCCAGCGTGTTGTTCCAGTGATCAAAGCTATTCGCAAGGAAAGTGATGTCCTCATTTCTATCGATACTTGGAAGAGTCAGGTGGCAGAGGCTGCTTTGGCTGCTGGTGCCAATCTAGTCAACGATATCACTGGTCTCATGGGCGATGAAAAAATGGCTCATGTGGTTGCTAAGGCTGGAGCAAAAGTGATTATCATGTTTAACCCAGTCATGGCACGACCTCAGCACCCTAGCTCGCTCATCTTTCCTCATTTTGGCTTTGGTCAAACTTTTACAGAGGAAGAGTTAGCTGACTTTGAAACATTGCCAATCGAAGAGTTGATGGAGACTTTCTTTGAACGAGCACTAGCGAGAGCAGAGGAAGCTGGGATTGCACAAGAAAATATCTTGTTGGATCCAGGAATTGGCTTTGGTTTGACTAAGAAAGAAAATTTGCTTCTTTTACGAGACCTGGATAAACTCCATCAGAAGGGCTATCCAATCTTTCTCGGAGTGTCGCGCAAGCGATTTGTCATCAATATTCTTGAAGAAAATGGCTTTGAAGTCGGTCCTGAGACAGAGCTTGGTTTCCGCAATCGGGACACGGCTTCGGCTCATGTAACCAGTATTGCTGCAAGACAGGGTGTGGAAGTGGTGCGCGTGCATGATGTAGCTAGTCACAGGATGGCAGTTGAAATTGCCTCCGCTATTCGTCTGGCTGATGAAGCGGAAAATTTAGATTTAAAACAATACAAATAAGATGAAAGAATTTGAAAACAATCAGTGGATTGCTAATTATCGGACGGACCAACCGCATTTTGGCTTGGAACGAATGGTGGAACTATTAGCATTGCGTGGCAATCCCCATCTCAAACTCAAGGTCATCCATATCGGAGGAACCAATGGCAAGGGTTCGACCATTGCTTTTTTGAAAAATATGCTGGAAAATTTAGGCCTGAGAGTTGGTGTGTTCAGCTCGCCCTATCTCATTCATTATACAGACCAGATTAGCATCAATGGGGAATCTATTCCAGAAGCGAGACTAGAAGCCCTCATGGCAGACTATCAGTCTTTGATTGAGGGGGAAGCGATTGCCAATTTGCAGGGGACAACCGAGTTTGAGATTATCACCGCCATAGCTTATGATTACTTTGCCTCAGAGCAAGTAGATGTGGCCATCATGGAAGTGGGCATGGGCGGGCTTTTGGATAGCACCAATATCTGTCAGCCGATTTTGACAGGAATTACGACTATAGGATTGGACCATGTAGCTCTACTTGGGGACAGCTTAGAAGCCATAGCAGAGCAGAAAGCTGGTATTATCAAACAAGGTATTTCCTTGGTGACAGGCCGTATCGCTCCAGAAGCGCTAGCTGTGATTGACCGCATTGCGGAAGGGAAAGATGTGCCGAGACTTGCCTACGGAACAGATTATCAGGTCAGCCATCAAAAGAGTGTGGTTACAGGGGAAGTCTTTGACTATACCAGTTCTGTCAGACAAGGTCGCTTCCAGACTGGCCTGCTTGGTTTGCACCAGATAGAGAATGCTGGGATGGCCATAGCTTTACTTGATACTTTTTGTCAAGAAGATGGGCGAGAACTAGCAAGCAATGACCTGCTTGCTCAAGCTTTGGAAGAAACAAGTTGGCCGGGACGTTTGGAAATCGTGTCAAGAGATCCCTTGATGATTTTGGATGGAGCCCACAATCCCCATGCTATCAAGGCTTTATTAGCAACCTTGCAAGAACGCTTTGCGGATTATCATAAGGAAATCCTCTTTACTTGTATCAAAACCAAGGCCTTGGAGGATATGTTGGATTTGTTGGAGCAAATCCCAGATACCGAGCTTACTCTGACACATTTTGACGATAGTCGGGCGACTGATGAAAGTGTGCTGGAAGAGGCAGCTAAGTCTAGAAATCTCAGCTACAGAGATTGGCAGGATTTTCTAGAGAAAAAATTAACAGATAAAAAAGAAGAGAAAAAAACAGTTAGGATTGTCACAGGTTCCTTGTATTTCTTGAGCCAAGTGAGAGCCTATCTGATGGAGAGGAAGAATGAGAATGGATACACAAAAGATTGAAGCAGCTGTGAAAATGATTATCGAGGCTGTCGGAGAGGACGCTAACCGCGAAGGCTTGCAGGAAACACCTGCTCGTGTAGCCCGTATGTACCAAGAGATTTTTTCAGGTCTTGGTCAAACAGCGGAGGAACATTTGTCAAAATCCTTTGAGATTATTGATGACAACATGGTAGTAGAAAAGGATATCTTTTTCCACACCATGTGTGAACACCACTTCTTGCCATTTTATGGAAAAGCGCATATTGCCTACATTCCAGATGGTCGTGTGGCAGGTTTGTCTAAGCTAGCCCGTACGGTTGAAGTTTATTCTAAAAAACCACAAATTCAAGAACGTTTGAATATCGAAGTGGCCGATGCCTTGATGGACTATCTAGGAGCTAAGGGAGCCTTTGTTGTCATTGAGGCAGAACATATGTGTATGAGCATGCGTGGTGTCAGAAAACCAGGCACTGCAACCTTGACGACAGTAGCTCGTGGTCTATTTGAAACAGATAAGGACCTTAGAGATCAGGCTTATCGTTTAATGGGACTATAATACTCTTCGAAAATCAAATTCAAACCACGTCAGCTTCTATCTGCAACCTCAAAACAGTGTTTTGAGCAGCCTGCGGCTAGCTTCTTAGTTTGCACTTTGATTTTCATTGAGTATAAAAAGAATCCGCTTTGGGCGGATTTTTCTAGAAAGGAATCATTATGGATCAACTGCAGATTAAGGATTTGGAAATTTTTGCCTATCATGGTCTTTTTCCTAGTGAGAAGGAATTGGGGCAGAAGTTTGTCGTTTCAGCCATCCTATCCTATGATATGACCAAGGCGGCTACAGACTTGGATTTGACAGCCTCTGTCCATTATGGAGAACTGTGTCAGCAGTGGACGGCTTGGTTTCAGGAAACAACTGAGGACTTGATTGAAACGGTAGCCTACAAACTGGTAGAACGTACTTTTGAGGTCTATCCTCTTGTCCAAGAAATAAAGCTAGAACTCAAAAAACCTTGGGCACCGGTTCATTTGCCATTAGACACTTGCTCAGTGACTATTCATCGCCGCAAGCAACGGGCCTTTATCGCCCTAGGAAGCAATATGGGAGACAAACAAGCGAATTTGGAGCAAGCCATTGAGAACATGCGAAATCGAGGTATCCATATTCTCAAAGAGTCCAGTGTATTGACGACGGAGCCTTGGGGTGGTGTTGAGCAGGATATCTTTGCTAA
Organism: Streptococcus sp. 596553; assembly: GCF_900411395.1. Lineage (GTDB taxonomy): Bacteria > Bacillota > Bacilli > Lactobacillales > Streptococcaceae > Streptococcus > Streptococcus mitis_BA. Next base: position 158,423 of record NZ_OXCQ01000005.1, read on the forward strand.
TCAAGTGGTTGAAGTAGAAACCTGGTTGCCTGCCCCAGTGCTATTAGAAACCTTGTTAACCATTGAAGCAGAGATGGGACGGGTGAGAGAAGTGCATTGGGGACCTCGTTTGATTGATTTGGACTTGCTCTTTGTGGAGGACCAGATTCTTTATACAGACGACCTCATCTTGCCTCATCCTTACATAGCGGAACGCTTTTTTGTTCTTGAGTCTCTACAAGAAATTGCGCCTCATTTTATCCATCCGATATTAAAGCAACCTATTCGCAACTTGTATAATGCTTTGAAACAATAGAAAAAACTCTAGTTTTCAGTCACTTACAACTGAAGGCTAGAGTTTTTAAAATAGGTCATTTTCTTCTGGGAGGAGGATAGTCTCTCTACCATCCATATCTAAAACCAGAACTCTCGGGGGATAAAGAGGGTCGAAAGGGTGGTTAAAATCAAAATCAATGGCTGTAGGGAGGTGTTGACTTGAGAAGTGGAAGGTAATTTTTCCTTGGTTATTGAGCAATTGAAACTCAAGTTCTTCTTCCAATTCAAAGACATTTTTTAAGAAGTGGTCAATAATATACCAAAAAGAGTCAATGACATCATCAGGCAAGCTGGTAACAATGCCAAAACTAGCCGACCGCATCTGGGTATTGGTAAAAGCCATATTTCTGCCCCCTTTCTTTTCCCTTATCATACAGCAAATAGGATTAAAAATCAAGAAAAGGTGATTTTTTGAAAAGGATTTTAGCTACAGGGAGAAATAAGGAAAAAATCCCAAAAATCTCCCGAAGTTAATAGGTAAATTCCCAAATTAACTTGCTTATATAACTTTCAGTTACTTTGAGGGTAAATTCCCAAACTAAGTTCCACCGCTAGTAGAAGTGGAAGTTAATCTGATAAAAATTGTAGGTAAATTCCCAAACTAAGTTCCACCGCTAGTAGAAGTGGAAGTTAATCTGATAAAAATTGTAAAAACCAGTGGAAATCCATGTCAGGGTAAGTTCCACTGGTTTTACTAATGCTTGATTTTATTGC
>NZ_OXCQ01000051.1 GCF_900411395.1 Streptococcus sp. 596553
CCCCCCCCCCCCCCCCCCCCCCCCCCCCCCCCCCCCCCCCCCCCCCCCCCCCCCCCCCCCCCCCCCCCCCCCCCCCCCCCCCCCCCCCCCCCCCCCCCCCCCCCCCCCCCCCCCCCCCCCCCCCCCCC
>NZ_OXCQ01000023.1 GCF_900411395.1 Streptococcus sp. 596553
CAAGAAAACCGTTCGCTTTCATATTCTCAGTTACTTTGGATAAGTCCTCGAGCTATTAGTATTAGTCCGCTACATGTGTCGCCACACTTCCACTTCTAACCTATCTACCTGATCATCTCTCAGGGCTCTTACTGATATAAAATCATGGGAAATCTCATCTTGAGGTGGGTTTCACACTTAGATGCTTTCAGCGTTTATCCCTTCCCTACATAGCTACCCAGCGATGCCTTTGGCAAGACAACTGGTACACCAGCGGTAAGTCCACTCTGGTCCTCTCGTACTAGGAGCAGATCCTCTCAAATTTCCTACGCCCGCGACGGATAGGGACCGAACTGTCTCACGACGTTCTGAACCCAGCTCGCGTGCCGCTTTAATGGGCGAACAGCCCAACCCTTGGGACCGACTACAGCCCCAGGATGCGACGAGCCGACATCGAGGTGCCAAACCTCCCCGTCGATGTGAACTCTTGGGGGAGATAAGCCTGTTATCCCCAGGGTAGCTTTTATCCGTTGAGCGATGGCCCTTCCATACGGAACCACCGGATCACTAAGCCCGACTTTCGTCCCTGCTCGAGTTGTAGCTCTCGCAGTCAAGCTCCCTTATACCTTTACACTCTGCGAATGATTTCCAACCATTCTGAGGGAACCTTTGGGCGCCTCCGTTACCTTTTAGGAGGCGACCGCCCCAGTCAAACTGCCCGTCAGACACTGTCTCCGATAGGGATCACCTATCCGGGTTAGAGTGGCCATAACACAAGGGTAGTATCCCAACAACGTCTCCTTCGAAACTGGCGTCCCGATCTCATAGACTCCTACCTATCCTGTACATGTGGTACAGACACTCAATATCAAACTGCAGTAAAGCTCCATGGGGTCTTTCCGTCCTGTCGCGGGTAACCTGCATCTTCACAGGTACTAAAATTTCACCGAGTCTCTCGTTGAGACAGTGCCCAAATCATTACGCCTTTCGTGCGGGTCGGAACTTACCCGACAAGGAATTTCGCTACCTTAGGACCGTTATAGTTACGGCCGCCGTTTACTGGGGCTTCAATTCATACCTTCGCTTGCGCTAAGCACTCCTCTTAACCTTCCAGCACCGGGCAGGCGTCACCCCCTATACATCATCTTACGATTTAGCAGAGAGCTGTGTTTTTGATAAACAGTTGCTTGGGCCTATTCACTGCGGCTGACTTAAAGTCAGCACCCCTTCTCCCGAAGTTACGGGGTCATTTTGCCGAGTTCCTTAACGAGAGTTCTCTCGCTCACCTGAGGCTACTCGCCTCGACTACCTGTGTCGGTTTGCGGTACGGGTAGAGTATGTTTAAACGCTAGAAGCTTTTCTTGGCAGTGTGACGTCACTAACTTCGCTACTAAACTTCGCTCCCCATCACAGCTCAATGTTATAGAACTAAGCATTTAACTCAATTCACACCTCACTGCTTAGACAGACTCTTCCAATCGTCTGCTTTAGTTAGCCTACTGCGTCCCTCCATCACTACATACTCTAGTACAGGAATATCAACCTGTTGTCCATCGGATACACCTTTCGGTCTCTCCTTAGGTCCCGACTAACCCAGGGCGGACGAGCCTTCCCCTGGAAACCTTAGTCTTACGGTGGACAGGATTCTCACCTGTCTTTCGCTACTCATACCGGCATTCTCACTTCTATGCGTTCCAGCACTCCTCACGGTATACCTTCTTCACACATAGAACGCTCTCCTACCATACCTATAAAGGTATCCACAGCTTCGGTAAATTGTTTTAGCCCCGGTACATTTTCGGCGCAGGGTCACTCGACTAGTGAGCTATTACGCACTCTTTGAATGAATAGCTGCTTCTAAGCTAACATCCTAGTTGTCTGTGCAACCCCACATCCTTTTCCACTTAACAATTATTTTGGGACCTTAGCTGGTGGTCTGGGCTGTTTCCCTTTCGACTACGGATCTTAGCACTCGCAGTCTGACTGCCGACCATAATTCTTTGGCATTCGGAGTTTATCTGAGATTGGTAATCCGGGATGGACCCCTCACCCAAACAGTGCTCTACCTCCAAGAATCTCTAATGTCGACGCTAGCCCTAAAGCTATTTCGGAGAGAACCAGCTATCTCCAAGTTCGTTTGGAATTTCTCCGCTACCCACAAGTCATCCAAGCACTTTTCAACGTGCCCTGGTTCGGTCCTCCAGTGCGTCTTACCGCACCTTCAACCTGCTCATGGGTAGGTCACATGGTTTCGGGTCTACGTCATGATACTAAGGCGCCCTATTCAGACTCGGTTTCCCTACGGCTCCGTCTCTTCAACTTAACCTCGCATCATAACGTAACTCGCCGGTTCATTCTACAAAAGGCACGCTCTCACCCATTAACGGGCTCGAACTTGTTGTAGGCACACGGTTTCAGGTTCTATTTCACTCCCCTCCCGGGGTGCTTTTCACCTTTCCCTCACGGTACTGGTTCACTATCGGTCACTAGGGAGTATTTAGGGTTGGGAGATGGTCCTCCCAGATTCCGACGGGATTTCACGTGTCCCGCCGTACTCAGGATACTGCTAGGTACAAAGACTATTTTAAATACGAGGCTATTACTCTCTTTGGCTGATCTTCCCAAATCATTCTTCTATAATCTTTGAGTCCACATTGCAGTCCTACAACCCCGAAGAGTAAACTCTTCGGTTTGCCCTCCTGCCGTTTCGCTCGCCGCTACTAAGGCAATCGCTTTTGCTTTCTCTTCCTGCAGCTACTTAGATGTTTCAGTTCACTGCGTCTTCCTCCTCACATCCTTAACAGATGTGGGTAACAGGTAGTACCTGTTGGGTTCCCCCATTCGGAAATCCCTGGATCATCGCTTACTTACAGCTACCCAAGGCATATCGTCGTTTGTCACGTCCTTCTTCGGCTCCTAGTGCCAAGGCATCCACCGTGCGCCCTTATTAACTTAACCTTATTTTCTGACCTTTCAGTCATAAACTCTTATTAATACTACAGCGTTTTCGGTTTATTTTCTTGTTACTATTTGATATAGATATTCAATTTTCAATGTGCATTACTTGGTGATCTCTCACCAATGGAGCCTAGCGGGATCGAACCGCTGACCTCCTGCGTGCAAAGCAGGCGCTCTCCCAGCTGAGCTAAGGCCCCACAAGACCTCTCAAGACTAAACAAGACCAATGCGCAGTTCCTTATCCTTAGAAAGGAGGTGATCCAGCCGCACCTTCCGATACGGCTACCTTGTTACGACTTCACCCCAATCATCTATCCCACCTTAGGCGGCTGGCTCCTTACGGTTACCTCACCGACTTCGGGTGTTACAAACTCTCGTGGTGTGACGGGCGGTGTGTACAAGGCCCGGGAACGTATTCACCGCGGCGTGCTGATCCGCGATTACTAGCGATTCCGACTTCATGTAGGCGAGTTGCAGCCTACAATCCGAACTGAGACTGGCTTTAAGAGATTAGCTTGCCGTCACCGGCTTGCGACTCGTTGTACCAGCCATTGTAGCACGTGTGTAGCCCAGGTCATAAGGGGCATGATGATTTGACGTCATCCCCACCTTCCTCCGGTTTATTACCGGCAGTCTCGCTAGAGTGCCCAACTGAATGATGGCAACTAACAATAGGGGTTGCGCTCGTTGCGGGACTTAACCCAACATCTCACGACACGAGCTGACGACAACCATGCACCACCTGTCACCTCTGTCCCGAAGGAAAGCTCTATCTCTAGAGCGGTCAGAGGGATGTCAAGACCTGGTAAGGTTCTTCGCGTTGCTTCGAATTAAACCACATGCTCCACCGCTTGTGCGGGCCCCCGTCAATTCCTTTGAGTTTCAACCTTGCGGTCGTACTCCCCAGGCGGAGTGCTTAATGCGTTAGCTACGGCACTAAACCCCGGAAAGGGTCTAACACCTAGCACTCATCGTTTACGGCGTGGACTACCAGGGTATCTAATCCTGTTTGCTCCCCACGCTTTCGAGCCTCAGCGTCAGTTACAAGCCAGAGAGCCGCTTTCGCCACCGGTGTTCCTCCATATATCTACGCATTTCACCGCTACACATGGAATTCCACTCTCCCCTCTTGCACTCAAGTTAAACAGTTTCCAAAGCGTACTATGGTTAAGCCACAGCCTTTAACTTCAGACTTATCTAACCGCCTGCGCTCGCTTTACGCCCAATAAATCCGGACAACGCTCGGGACCTACGTATTACCGCGGCTGCTGGCACGTAGTTAGCCGTCCCTTTCTGGTAAGATACCGTCACAGTGTGAACTTTCCACTCTCACACTCGTTCTTCTCTCACAACAGAGCTTTACGATCCGAAAACCTTCTTCACTCACGCGGCGTTGCTCGGTCAGACTTCCGTCCATTGCCGAAGATTCCCTACTGCTGCCTCCCGTAGGAGTCTGGGCCGTGTCTCAGTCCCAGTGTGGCCGATCACCCTCTCAGGTCGGCTATGTATCGTCGCCTTGGTGAGCCGTTACCCCACCAACTAGCTAATACAACGCAGGTCCATCTGGTAGTGATGCAATTGCACCTTTTAAGTAAATGTCATACAACATCTACTCTTATGCGGTATTAGCTATCGTTTCCAATAGTTATCCCCCGCTACCAGGCAGGTTACCTACGCGTTACTCACCCGTTCGCAACTCATCCAGAGAAGCAAGCTCCTCCTTCAGCGTTCTACTTGCATGTATTAGGCACGCCGCCAGCGTTCGTCCTGAGCCAGGATCAAACTCTCATTAAAAGTTTGAGTTCTCACTCATTTCTGTCACTGACAGATTTATTGTTTTTTTCATTGTTCAGTACTACAACCTTAGTTGTAGTGCCCTGCACATTGGTTCGTCTTGTTCAGTTTTCAAAGGTCTTTGTCACTCGCTTCTCTCAAGCGACAACTATATTAGTATATCACAGTCACTTTCGCTTGTCAACACTTTTTTGAAACTTTTTTAAA
>NZ_OXCQ01000021.1 GCF_900411395.1 Streptococcus sp. 596553
TGTTTATGTTTTGTCATAGTAGACCTCGTTTCTAACTCAAACGTCTCACACTTAATTCCACCATAAAAATCCGTTTTAGACTAATTTCCACTTTGGTCAGGCAAGTGGAAGTTACTTTGAGAAGTTACATTTAGAAAAATATTTTTCATATCTATTGACTTTTAGGGGTGAAATTTGGTATTATAGTAGGCGGTATTGTTTACCCCATTTGAAAGGCCCCGGAACCTTCCAAATACTTTTCGATGGGAAGGAACACCCATCACCGTAAACAAAAATCGAACTATATATAGGAGAAATCATGAACAAAACAACATTTATGGCTAAACCAGGCCAAGTTGAACGTAAATGGTACGTAGTTGACGCAACTGATGTACCACTTGGACGTCTTTCTGCAGTAGTTGCTAGCGTACTTCGCGGAAAAAACAAACCAACATTTACACCACACACTGATACAGGTGACTTTGTGATTGTTATCAATGCTGAAAAAGTTAAATTGACTGGTAAAAAAGCAACTGATAAAATCTACTACACTCACTCAAACCACCCAGGTGGATTGAAACAAATCTCTGCAGGTGAACTTCGTTCTAAAAATGCAGTACGTTTGATCGAGAAATCAGTTAAAGGTATGCTTCCGCACAATACACTTGGACGCGCTCAAGGTATGAAGTTGAAAGTATTTGTTGGAGCTGAGCACACTCACGCTGCACAACAACCAGAAGTTCTTGACATTTCAGGACTTATCTAAGGAAAGGAACAATAAAGTATGTCACAAGCACAATATGCAGGTACTGGACGTCGTAAAAACGCTGTTGCACGCGTTCGCCTTGTTCCAGGAACTGGTAAAATCACTGTTAACAAAAAAGATGTTGAAGAGTACATCCCACACGCTGACCTTCGTCTTGTCATCAACCAACCATTTGCAGTTACTTCAACTGTAGGTTCATACGACGTTTTCGTTAACGTTGTAGGTGGTGGATACGCTGGTCAATCAGGAGCTATCCGTCACGGTATCGCTCGTGCCCTTCTTCAAGTAGACCCAGACTTCCGCGATTCATTGAAACGCGCAGGACTTCTTACACGTGACTCACGTAAAGTTGAACGTAAGAAACCAGGTCTTAAGAAAGCTCGTAAAGCATCACAATTTAGTAAACGTTAATTCGAAAGAATTATTATACTTACAAAGAGCACCTTTCGGGGTGTTCTTTTTTGTACTTTCTTACTAAATTGGTGCAATTGACACAGTTGTTGCGACTTTAGTCGCTTGCAAATGTGGCTGCGACCGGACCAAGGCCAGTTGGCTCAAAACGTTAATCAATACTATACTATCAACGTTTCGGAACACTTCATGGTTCACACCATGGGGTGTTTTTTTAAAAAGTTTACCTCAAAGTTTACCTTATTGTTTTAGGGAAATTATAGTCAATTGAAATAATAACAAGACAAAAGATCCTTAAAAAAAGTATTGCAACGTGGTAATACCTTTTTGAGGTGCTTTTTGATATGAGCCCATGTTCTCTCAATAGGATTGTACTCAGGTGAGTAGGGAGGAAGTGGTAAAAGTTTATGCCCAAATTATTCACATAAGCGCTCTAGCTTACCCATTCTATGGAATCCTGCATTATCCATAATATAGTTGCTTAGTTTTAAAAAAGCATATTATAATAAATATATGGTATATAGTACAGATTTTAAACAAAGTTACCAAATGTTTTATATCTTCACTTCAACCATATAAGGACTTGACTTTTTTTCAAAAACATTTACAATAAAGGTATGAAGTTTAGTGTAGTTTTGACAATCAATCCTCTGGTTGTTAGACACACTGTTTATTTAATTTTTTAAAGATTGTGATTTAGCCTTGAATATAAGGTTATTATTTTTAATCGCTATACAACTAAAAGTTGTTAATTGTATTTAATAACCTATGGTTGTGGATGTCAACATTTTTCTACAAGAATTTAAAATAATTTTTTGAGGTAACATATGGAATTCTCAGAACGCTTGAAAACACTAAGGAAACAAGTAAAACTAACACAAGCTCAAATAGCTGAAATTTCCCAACAGGCATATGTTTCATGGGAACGTGGATTAAAAAAACAACACAGGAAAATTTTGTTAAGATTGCACAAGTATTGGATGTTACAGTTGACTATTTAGTTGGAAACTCAGAAGAAAAATCAAATGAATTAGACAACATTGGATTACTTTTCCGTATGAACTTAAAAGGATTGACTGAAAAGAAAAGGAAGTATTTAAGAAAAAGTTGATTGAGTTTATGGAAGAACGAAAAAAGATTTTGGAAGAAAATAAAAAACTGTAAATGTAATCGTCTAATAGAATATTTAAACTGAAATAACATATTTATTTTATAAAGGAGCTATATTAATGTATACGGCAATAATAGATTTTAATGAGTTCGATGATATATGGGATACATGGGGAACGGCCTTTGATTTACCTAACGGAGCATGCTTCAAATTTTGGAGATGTACTTTAAAGTTCATATATACTAAGGAAAATAAGTATTTGCAAGTCATTTCAGATCAAAAGCAAAACATTGAAGAGTGCTTAACTATTTTGTCATTTTTTACTAATATACCTCTTGTTATAAGAAGTATATCAAAATACAATGAAGTTTTACCAGAGGTAAAACAACAAGATAAGATGTCTCAATGGCTAACAAAATTGCAAATAATTGAAAATAGTTTAAATAGAAAGAAAAATAGAAAAAAACGTCAACTTATATTAGATTTAATGAGAATGTATAGTATTGGTTTGCAACATGAATACAGAGAATATATTGAAGATGAATTTTTGATGTGTTTCAAACCAATTGAGATAATTGCTAAACTAGTGATAGAAAGAGAAAGATTATTCTATAAAACTAAACACCAACAACGTAAAGTTCAAACACAATCATTTTTAAATAATTTATTAACTGATTCACTATCAACAGAATTAGATATAGATTCTATAGATAATTTATCTGGAGATCTTATAAACTCTTTAGATAGGTTTCTTAAAGGTCGAAATTATACAAGGATATTACTAGCATGGAATCAACTAAAAATAAAAATAGCTGAAAATTATGAATTTCTGAATCCGAAGATTAAAACAAAATTTTTTGAAATTAATAGTAGAATAATTCATGAATTAGTCGATATTAGAAATAGTATAGCACACGGGAAAATTTGTGAAATTTCAGAAAATAATATTCGTTATGTTCATTTTTTATCATGTCAGTTTATATCATTGTATGTGTTAGAGAAACCTTATGCTGAATTTTATTTACCTACAAAAAAATTTGGGAGTAAGTTTTAGAAAGAACTATTCTACAGTATTTAAAATCTGACTTTAAGTAAATTTTTATTATGTGACTATTAGTCCGCCTAACTCCGCTATGCGGGTGTGTACTGACCCCGAAAGCGTTTTTATTGTATAAAGAATATCAAATAGTTTGAGGGTTTTACTTGTCGCTGTATTTCTTCACTATTCTTTTTGTAATACTCCTGCTTTGTTCCTGAAATATCTACAGTGAATACGTCATCCTTGAAGGTATAATTCTCTTTTCGGTTTATGATATTAGAGCCAGTCAGTTCGATTGTTGCACTATCTTTATCAATTGTAAAGGTGTCAGCCTCTCCTTTGTTGCTATTTTCTTTGTTACCTGAAATGGTAAAGGCAACTTCATTTCTACTCTCGTTTATTCAACGGTATTCGCCATCTAAAGAATTGCTTGATTGGTTAGAACATGCAATTAATAAAATTGTAGATAGAGACACTAAAAGTAATGTGATAAATCTTTTCATTTACATACTTTTTATTTCTATATTATATTAAAGAAACATTACATAAGTAATACAGTAATTTTTTAGGTTGATCTATTTCTTTCGGGAAAATCATTATCTTTCGGAAATAAGAATGTACGATTAAATAGAAAACTTTATAAACATTAGAAAAGATTTTTTAAAGGTATATTTCCTTTTCTTATGTAGTATATCAGAATATCAAATCTGTTATAACAGACAAGGATTTCAAAATAGTTGTTTTCTTGAACATATTTTTGTTATAATATACATGCAGTGATAGACTGTAGAATATTAAGAAAATAGAATACTAGGAATTTAGAATGTATAAGATAAAAAATAAGATAAATAGTTGGATTAGTAAAATTTTCAAGTCTGATAAGAGAAACAATTTCAAGTCTGATGAGAGAAACAATATATTTCTTACAACGGAAGACTTATATTTTACAATAGATGGCGATGGTTGGAACGGAAAAATTTATCCAAAATACAGCTATAAAGATTTTAATAAGAATGAAGGCTTTCTGTCTTTTCTAAAACTTGGATCTCGATTTCAATTATATTTTAATGGTAAAATTATTTCTGAAGCAAATTTGATGGTTAATTCATTCGAATTAGGAAAAACTACTTTACAATTCGGCCGGATTAGTAGTAATAATGCATTTTTGGGTGAAAAACCTATTGGTGGGATGACATTTTTAGTAGCTTCTATCATATACATTATGCTTAACGATAATGAGTTTATGCATCGAGATATTGAAGTGTCATTAGAAATTCATATGGATGCAAAACGACTACTTGAAGAAAAGAATATTGATGTGTATTATCATATATTTCGAACTCCTAAAATAAATTTTAACCATGAAGACACTTATCGGAGATATATTTTTGAAACAACAAATAGAAACAGTGATATAGATTACTTTAAAGAACTATTGAGTTTAAAAGAAAACTCAATAATGAACGCAATGAGAAGCTAAGCTCTATACTTGAGTATTTCTGATTCAGATGTTTTATGTTATTTGACAAAGAAGGAGTTGAACTCGTTTTTTATAGTTTTTGCATTGTTGACTTATAAACACTGAGCAATTTATTAAATAAATTTCCCTATTTCAATCAAATTTAATCAAACTTTTTTGAAATTAAGGGATATTAGAAAACAATTAGTTATTGATATTAGGCTATTTTAAAATTATCTGAAACAGACCCTTGTCAAACCAGGTCTTAAGAAAGCTCGTAAAGCTAGCCAGTTCTCTAAACGTTAAGAACCAGCTACAATACAGCATTTACAACACTTCATGGTTCACACCATTACTTTTTAAGATTACGATAGGCAATCTCTCCAACAGCCATTGGAATGACATTTGAAGTGTTGACATAAGTCTTAGTTGAAATCGTGTCACTATGGGTTAGAGCTTCAGAAATAGCTTCAATAGACGTTCCAGCCTGTTTTGCTAATGTTGCTCCTGTATGTCGTAATTTATGAGGTGTAGTATGCTTAAGTTCAGGATGACGACGTTTGACAGATTTCATTTTATTATTAAGATAGTCAGAGTGTAGAGGGCTATTAACGTTACCCTTCATATCGATATAAGTAAAGACATATTGTTCATCGGATTGGATAATTCCAAACTTTGATAGTTCAGCCTTTTGATGTTTTTCCTAAGAGGTAAGAAGCTGAAGTAAGTCATTAGAAATAGAGAAAATAGGCTAGCAAAAACCTATTTCAGGAGAAAATGAAGGAAATATTTCCATAATAAAACGCATCCTATCAAGTTTTTCAATACCTGATAGTATGCGTTTTTAGGATTTTAGGCTCTTTGTCAACTGTAGTGGGTTGAAGAAAAGCTAAGCTCGAGAAAGGACAAATTTCGTCCTTTCTTTTTTGATATTCAGAGCGATAAAAATCCGTTTTTTGAAGTTTTCAAAGTTCCGAAATCC
>NZ_OXCQ01000029.1 GCF_900411395.1 Streptococcus sp. 596553
GGCTCTATAATATTTGTAGTGGGTAAATCCCCTATAGATATTATGGAGCCTATTTTGTTGTAGAAAAAAAGTCCCATATGACCTATAATGAAAAGCGACAAAACAACTCATTAGAAAGAATCATATGGAACAATTACATTTTATCACAAAATTACTAGACATTAAAGACCCTAATATCCAAATTATGGATGTTGTTAATATGGATACCCACAAAGAAATCATTGCTAAACTAGATTGTGAGGCCCCATCTTGCCCTGAGTGCGGAAGTCAAATGAAGAAATATGATTTTCAAAAACCTTCTAAAATTCCTTATCTTGAAACGACTGGTATGCCTACTAGAATTCTCCTTAGAAAGCGTCGATTCAAGTGCTATCACTGTTCAAAAATGATGGTCGCCGAAACCTCTCTCGTCAAGAAAAATCACCAAATCCCTCGTATTATCAACCAAAAAATTGCGCAAAAATTGATTGAAAAGTCTTCTATGACCGATATTGCTCATCAGCTGGCTATTTCAACTTCAACTGTCATTCGTAAGCTCAATGATTTCCGTTTTAAGTCTGATTTTTCTTACCTCCCTGAGATTATGTCCTGGGACGAGTACGCCTTTACAAAGGGAAAGATGAGCTTTATTGCGCAAGATTTTGACAAGCTCAATATCATCACTGTTCTTGAGGGGAGAACACAAGCTATCATCCGAAATCACTTTCTGCGCTACGATAGAGCCGTTCGTTGTCAGGTGAAAATCATTACTATGGATATGTTTAACCCCTACTATGACTTGGCTAAACAGCTTTTTCCAAACGCTAAAATCGTGTTGGATCGTTTCCATATTGTCCAACACATGAGCCGTGCTATGAGTCGTATGCGTGTCCAAATCATGAATCAGTTTCATCGAAAATCCCATGAATACAAGGCTATCAAACGCTACTGGAAACTCAGCCAACAAGATAGTCGGAAACTCAGCTATAAACGTTTTTATCGCCATACTTTTCGCATGCACTTGACGAATAAAGAAATTCTAGACAAGCTTTTGAGCTATTCAGAAGACTTGAAACATCACTACCATCTCTATCAACTCTTGCTTTTTCACTTTCAGAATAAGGAACCGGATAAATTTTTCGGGCTCATTGAGGACAATCTAAAGCAGGTTCATCCTCTTTTTCAGACTGTCTTTAAAACCTTCCTCAAGGATAAAGAGAAAATTGCCAACGCCCTTCAACTACCCTATTCCAACGCCAAACTGGAAGCCACCAATAATCTCATCAAACTTATCAAGCGCAATGCCTTTGGATTTCGGAACTTTGAAAACTTCAAAAAACGGATTTTTATCGCTCTGAATATCAAAAAAGAAAGGACGAAATTTGTCCTTTCTCGAGCTTAGCTTTTCTTCAACCCACTACAGTTGACAAAGAGCC
>NZ_OXCQ01000016.1 GCF_900411395.1 Streptococcus sp. 596553
ATATTTCATTGTATTCTCCTTGTTTATCAGCTTCTGGACAAGGTCTAAACATTGAGAATATTGACATCACCCCTTTCATGGTGTAAAATAGGGTATAGAAAAGAGGCCTTTTTAATGGCTGATTTTTTATAAGGGTAAGCTTCACAATCAAACTTTGGCGAGGGAGATTGTGGGGCTTTTTTTATTTAGCGATTTTCCAGATTGTCAAATCAAGATAATAAGACAATTCTTTTTTGCGTTCTATAATTTTTTCAGTATCTAAATCTACTGTTTTGTAAGGTCCGCCTCGACCAGTTAAGATAGCATCATATCTGTACTTTTTATTCTGGATCATAAAAGCGATTTTTCTTGCTATTTCAGCCGGTATATAACCAACAAATGTGTTATTGACTAAAATTTTTATTGCATTCTTATCATGCTTATTTAAAGGTTCTCTTTGAAGGATGACATCAACTGTTTTAAGTTTATTGTATTTGTAAACAGTTTTATAAGTTCTTAATATGTATGATTTTAAGTATTTATTATCTTTCCCAAAATAGTGTTCTCCACCACTTAAAAAATCAGCAACTTGGTAAGCTTCTTTTTTGTGATAATTGGTCCCCATTAACAGAAAGCTGTCATGAAAAATGATAGTTTCTTTAAATTCAGTTTTTGTATCTAAATTGTTCTTTGTGGATGAGAAAATATTAGGGAATAATTTTGAAAGAATACCCATTATGTTACGCTCCTAATTTTTCTATTAATCTATAAAACTCTTCCTGAATCATATCTTCGCCCCAGGTTGTTGAGATTTTGTGTCTTTCTGCGAATTGTAGCCAGTTGAAGTCGGATACTTCGTACTGTGCGAGTTCTTCAGAGATGAGATGTCGAATCATGAAGCGGTCTGCTTCGTTCTCATATTTGTAAAGCAGTCGTTTGTAATGTGCTGGATTGTGGTTTATATGCCCCAATTCGTGCAGGATGACCTTTTCTCTCTCTTCTAGGGGTAAATCCCCATTGACGTAAATAATGCGCTCATCGGGGAAATAGAAGCCTTTTCGCTCCCACATGGTTTCTGGGAAGAGATAGAGTGTGACCTGGTATTCATCTAGTAGTTCATTTACTTTCAATATCCGATACCCCCAAAGAGAGTTTAATGATTTGAGCGATTTTATCTACATCGTCGTCTGATAATGGCTTGCCATCGAACAGGACAACACGTTCGCGAAGATTGGATAGGTCAACGATACGGCCATCTGCAGTGGTTACTGTTTCCTTTGCAATCGCAGGGTTGTCCGTACGTCCTAGAAGATAATCTGTGCTAACATTTAGGTAATTGGCAACTTTTTCTAACGGCTCAGAATTAGGTTTTGATTTTGCCCACTTTGAAATAGAGCCATTTGATAAATCAAGAGTTCGTTCAAGTTGTGCAACTGTCATAAAACGTTGTTTGACAAGCTCTTTTATTATCTCGTAAGTATTCATTTCTAATACCCTCCAGAAAAAATCTAAGAAAAATAGAAATATTTCTGTATTTTCTATTGACAATAGAAATAGTTCTGTGGTATCATGGTATTGTACTTGGGAGGTACACAAAATAATAAATACTACAGACGCAGAAACAGATAAAATCTGTATTTGCTACTTTTCTTATACTCTTATAATAGAATAAGTTCTATTATTTGTCAAGAGTTATCAGAATTAAAACGTAGAAATATTTCTAAAAAGGAGGGAAGCATGATTTACAACACTATCAAAGATGTTGCTGCAAATCAAGGGATATCAATCTATCGCATTGAAAAAGATCTGGAATTTCCAAATGGTTTGATTTCGAAATGGAACAAATCCACTCCATCAGCATCTAATCTTGCCAAGGTTGCTAAATATCTTGGCGTGACGACAGAGAAGCTACTTGGTGATGGTTAGAAAGGAGACGCTATGAATGAATTAAAAATAAGAGAAGATGGTATTTATTTGAATAACCAAAAATTAAAAGGTGTGCAAGCAATCAAAACAAAAAGCACGGCCGAAAGCTGCCATGCTACTGTCTACTTAAAATTTATTGCCAAGCTGATTTGAAATGAGGTTGGTAATAACTTGTGATGAAATATCTTTAAGGACATCCAGTGAAAAAGAACCAACATTCTTTGCTATATCTTTTGTTCGATTCCAATTGTTATCTTGGCGAATATCATTGATGAACTGATGACCATAAGGAGATAAATCTTGAATTGAGAAGCCACCAAAATAATGTTGTACATCGAGAAATAAGCCACTATGTTCGCATTGTCTGACATGGTAGAGGATTTCTTCTTGTGAATATTTTGGAACAAGTTTTTCATATAGTTTATCCTCTGAGACATCATTAGAGTATGTTGAATACTCTTCAATAACAAAAAGGATATCACGAATACAATCAGGATTTAATTTCATCAGAATTACCTCGTTTTATTTTCATTATACCAAATTTAGAAAGGAATATTATGAACGAAATTTTTAATTTTCACGG
The DNA here is from genome assembly GCF_900411395.1 of Streptococcus sp. 596553. Taxonomy (GTDB): domain Bacteria; phylum Bacillota; class Bacilli; order Lactobacillales; family Streptococcaceae; genus Streptococcus; species Streptococcus mitis_BA. Next base: position 2,489 of record NZ_OXCQ01000016.1, read on the forward strand.
GCAGGAAGTCCGTACTTTGATAATTGATGACGAGCCTTGGTTCGTTGGGAAAGATGTTGCAGATATCTTAGGATATGCTAAACCACTGGACGCAATTTCTCGGCACGTTGATGAAGATGACTCCGTGAAATACGGACTCACCGACAATTTAGGTAGAACACAAAACACTATCATCATCAACGAATCTGGTCTCTACTCTCTTATCTTATCCAGCAAGTTGCCTCAGGCTAAGGAATTCAAGCGCTGGGTGACATCAGAGGTCTTGCCAGCTATTCGCAAGCAGGGCGGATTTATCCGCGAGGATTTGGACGAGGATGCCTTTATCGCTCTCTTTACTGGTCAGAAGAAATTGCGTGAGCAACAGGCGACCATGCTAGAAGACATCGACTACCTAAAGAGCGAGCAACCGATTCATCCTAGCTATGCTCAGTCGCTACTGAAGAAGCGCAAGGCTCGGGTCGTGGCTTGCTTGGGCGGTATTGATAGTCCAGCTTATGCGGATAAGATTTTCGCTCAGTCAGTCTTTAGACAAGCTGAGATTGATTTTAAAGACCACTTCAACATTAGTCGCTATGACTTGTTACCGAAGAAGTTTGCAGAAGCTGCTCTTGCTTACTGGATGACGTGGGAGCCAAGCACTAATACCAAGATGAAAATCATGAAATTGAACTCATTTGACGAAGGGTAGGAGGGAAAGAAGATGGACAATGTTCTACTTTCACTATCTGAATGGATTAAGTCCATTATCAAGGACACAATCACAAGGCTAGTCGAAATAGAAAAAGATAGTGATCACTATCCAGAGTTGATGGATGTGAACACTACCTGTGATTTTCTAGGAATTAAGTATGCCACATTTTCAGATAATTATCGTTACTTAAAGGGATTTCCAAAGGAATTACCTGGTAAGAAATGGTCAAAAAGAGCCATCAAAGAATGGCTCTCTAATCAAATATAATAACTTTACTAAAAGGCTTCTGGACAAGGTCTTAGCAAAATTATTTGACTATATTATAACACAAAAAGAGCATAAGGAGATAAAAATGTTTGAACCACCGATTTTAGACCAGCTGATGGGTGCTGGAGCTTTGCTGATTGGATTTGCAGGGCTTTGCCGTCATATCAAATTGCAAGAGGATCGTAAGGAAAAAGAAAGACGAGAAGAGCAAGAATTTGCGTCTATGATTATCCAAGGCTACAACCATGCATACGAACGTGGTAGAGAGGCACAGCGTCAAGAAATCCGCAAGAATATCCGTAGAGAGTTCAAGGGTTTTACCTACGACAATGAACCACCTGTAGGCTTACGCCCTGAGCCATTAGCCTTACCAGAGCCGAAACAGTCTGCAATCAGACTTTTGTAATGAGGAGGGCAGAAATGGAAGAATTGATTGAATGGCTGGATAACCTGATTATGATTGTTAAAGAACTGGAAGGAAGGGAATCAACTTCAAGACATTTTATTACGATATGGGAAAACGATTATAAAAATCTATTACTAGTCAAAGAATACCTAACCGACTATGAAAAACTAGCAAAGGACTATCGTTATGTGACCCTTAAAAATAAGCTGCTAAAGATTGAAAAAACGGAGCTGGAAGGCAGGCACATCTATGAGGATATGCGGATGAAGTATCGTGCCAATCGCAGGAAGTGGGGTGCTAGGTATGTCTGAAATTAAGTGGATAAAAATCAAAACGGATATTTTTGACGATGAAAAGATTTGTCTGATTGATGCCTTACCTGATCGTGATGCAATTATTGTAATCTGGATCAAACTTATAACACTAGCAGGCAAATTGAATACAAAAGGAGTACTAGCCATTTCTAAAAACATTGTATACACCGATGAAATGCTTGCACAAACGTTCCATCGTCCGTTGAATACAGTTCGTATGGCTCTTGAGGTTTTTGAAAAGTTTGGAATGGTTGAAAAAATCGATGGAGTGATAATGTTACCCAATTGGGAGAAACATCAGAACATTGATGGCATGGAAAAAATAAAAGAGCAAAATCGAAATAGAGCCGCACGCCACCGACAAAAACAGAAATTACTTGCACAAAACAATGAAAGTAACGTTACTGATAACGTTATCCATAACGTTACAGTAACGCATGGTAACGCACTAGATAAAGATAAAGAATTAGATAAAGATATAGAGATAAATAATAATAAGGTGATGATTAGTTCCAGCCTTTCTGAAAATTTGAAACATAGTGGTATTCGAATCAATGATAAACACCATCAACAGTTGCTTGAATATGTAGGAATTGATGGAATGAATTTTGATATGTTAAACCGTGCAATTGAGATAACTTCGGAGGTTCATCAACCTAGTTTTAAGTATCTAAGAGGGATTCTTGAAAATTGGAAAAAGAAAGGTTTCACATCAATTGAACAGGTAGATGAGAATGACCAAAAATATAAAGAGGGAAAGAATTACAGTCGTCCAGGACAACAAAACGATAAAACATCGGAACAGGAGGTAAGGGACGAATGGGGATTTTAGAACTAATTGAGCAATTCGAGATTGACTATTATCCGTTAAGCTACGAGAAGAAAACTCTTTTAGCCAACCAGCCAATTCATCAAGTGGTTGCTTGCTTGTCTGAAATGGCTAGCTGGCATGAATGCGGAGGTCGTCTGTCATGGTAGACAATGTGTTTGATGAAATTGCCTTATCTTATCACAGGAATACAGAACAACAGAAAGAGCTTTGCGACAAGCATAATATTCCTTTGATAAAAATATTGAGGACTGAGAGTGTTGTATGCCGCATGTGTGAATCTGAGCGGATTCATGAGGAAAATCAAGCAAGAGTGAATGAACTGGCCGACGCTGAGAATGAGCGAGAGAGGAAATACTATCTTGAAAAGTTCTCTCTTTATGATGAAGTTTTGAAAAATGCTACTTTGGACAATTTTGAAACACCAACCGAAAAAGAAGCGGAAAAGCTAGCTTTTGCAAAGAGGATTTGTCGTGAGTGGTCTGAGGGTGCTAGGAACAACATCGTGTTACAAGGAGAAGCTGGAACAGGTAAGAGCCATTTGGCTTTTGCTATGGTTAAGGCTCTATCTGAGTACACGAAAGAGATTGCTATTTTTATTAACGTAACTGACTTGCTGATGAAGATTAAAGCTGATTTTAGTCAGGAAGAGTTTCTGGTCAATAAAATTGCCAGTGCTAAGTTTTTGGTTTTGGATGATTTGGGCATGGAGAAGGATAGCGAATGGTCGTTTACTATTCTCTACAATATCCTGAATAAGCGTTCAAATACAATCATTACCACCAATTTGACTTCTGCTGATATTCAGAAAAGATATGGCAGACCCTTTATGTCCAGACTGATGAAGGGTGTAGATAAAGACCATTTGATGGTTTTCAATGACTTGACAAACAAGCGGAAGCACTATTTTTAGAATGGAGGTAGCTGATGTTTATTTTAAGACATGGAACAAGAGAGGATAAGCCCTTTCTGAGATCCGTGGTTATCGGAGTGACTGGCTTGGACATTTCATGTTCAGAGGAGAAGAAAGCCATGCGGTTTATTTCTCGGGCGGCAGCCGTACAGGTCGGTAAGGCATTGAGAGGTTCCTTTGGGAACTTTTACCCAGTTGAGGTGGAGTGATGAAAGATATCAGAATACTAGATGCTTGCTGTGGCTCTCGAATGTTTTGGTTTGATAAAAATGAACCACACACAACATACATGGATAGACGTGAAGAGGAATTTGAGATTCACAAAAAGAAAATCAATGTTAAGCCAGACATTGTTGCAGATTTTCGAGATATGCCATTTGATGATGAAACATTCAACCTTGTTGTATTTGATCCACCACACCTGCTATGGGCTGGTCAGAAATCATTCATGCGTGCGCAATATGGACAACTAGACTTGTTGACTTGGAGATTAGATTTACAACAAGGTTTTGAAGAATGTTTTAGGGTTTTGAAAACAGGAGGAACACTTATTTTTAAGTGGTCTGATGCTCAAGTAAATGTTAAAGAAATTTTGGAATTGGTTCCGCATCAACCACTTTTCGGTCAGCAACGTGGGACAACTCACTGGATGGCTTTTATGAAATTTTAGGAGGTATTGATGTTAAATCTTTATTTCGTCTACAACGGGCACTGCAAGTTTTTTCTTGGGAGGTTTGACAATGTCGATGATCTCATTGAGCAGATGGAAGACCATCAGTGGGCTTTCTCGGCTATCACTCATCCAAGGTTTCAGAAGCACATTGGTCAGCGGACGACACGGTTTGACTATGGTGCGAAGGATTGTTACTATTTAGCAACTTTTTCAGAAGGAGAAGAAAATGATTGAATTTATTAAAGAATTTGGAATAACTTTTCTGTGCTTTTTTATCGGTTACTCAGTTGTGGAATGTGCGACAGGAAAGGAAAAGAAAGATGATCAATAACGTTACATTGGTAGGGCGCTTGACGAAAGACCCTGAATTGAAGTATACGCCGTCGAATGTGGCGGTTGCTACCTTTACTCTGGCGGTCAATCGGAACTTCAAGGGAGCCAACGGCGAGCGAGAGGCGGACTTCATCAACTGCATGATGTGGCGTAAGCAGGCGGAGCTATTCGCAGAATGGTGCAAGAAGGGCAATCTGGTTGGTGTGACGGGTCGCATCCAGACAAGGAACTATGAGAATCAGGAGGGGCGCAGGGTCTATCTGACTGAGGTGGTTGCAGATGGTTTTGAGCGACTTGAAAAGCGTGATGATACTGCTAACCGTTCGAACATTGAGGAACAAATGCCAGGATACGCCCTTGAGGAAGATGATTTTCCGTTTTAGTGGGAGGTAAGAAATATGGTTGGAGTAACCTATCAGGAAATTCATCTCTTTGTTGAATTTTTGAAAGAGCAGTATGGGCAAGGTCGTCCAGACTATATTGAAGCTCTGAACGACTTAGACGGTCTGGTGAAAGTCTCCTATAGAGAAGCTATTGAAAGATTTTTAGAAGATGAAATATAAAGTGACAGAATACCATTCAGATTTCCAAGAAGAACAGACTGGCACTTGCGAATTGTGTTTTGGTACAGCGTGGGGTGAAAATGGTTCAATAACGGTTGAAGATGAAAATGGAACTGAAACAGAAATTTATTTAACTGTTTGGGATTGGGGCGATTACGACACAATCTACATTGATAATGTGGTTAACTTCTCAGCTTGGTTGCAAGAAAGAGAGGTTGACTCAATCGTTGAAGAAACCGAACCTTGGTCGTGGTTGCATGAATTGGTGGAAAAATATAACGAGGAGTTGGAAGATGAATAAGCAGGAAGCGTTAAAAAGGATTGAGGTACAGAAAGAAACCCTCATAAGACTTACTGGCTGGGCAGTTTATGTATATATAGAGGAGCTTATTAAAAGTCTTGACGAACCAAAACCGGTCAAAGTACCTCAGTTTGTGGCAGATTGGATAACGCATTCAAAAAATATAGGGCGTTCTCTATTTGGAGCAATGAGTATCTTTGAAGAAAATACCGAGATTAAAAAGTGGCTGCAATGGGCAGATAATCAAGAAACATTCGCACTAGCTTGGATTTTAGGCTATGAGGTCGAGGAAGAAAAGCGGTATACAGTAGTGATGAAAACAACAAAACAACCGCTATATTATAATGCTGGGGATAAGAAACTATTCTTCTCTCTGGGTGGACTAGCTACGAATTTTACCCAAAAACAACTAGAAGAAGCGGATTTCGGCTGGGTATTCGATTGCCCAGGGATTGAGATTGAGGAGGTGGAGTGATGATTATCAAGAATTACAAATATGATTTTTCGAGTGGCAGAATACGCTACACAATTGATGTAGATGGCTATGAAACAGCTATGGAACATACAAAGACAGAATACGGAAGTGTCCAAAGAAATGATATTGATGATTTCTTGCTTTCAGTCGAGAATAACGACTTTCAAGAAGCTGAAATGGTTGAAGAATTTGTTGATTTTCAAAGCCATTTGCTTATGTATGGAATTGATTTTGAATTGAGAAATGGGGTGGAGTGATGAAGAAAATAACGTTTATCATAGGGTTAGGAGGCGAGCAAATAGAATTCAAAACAGATAGAGATGATTTTATCAATGAATTAAAATTTCGTTATGAAAACAAGCAACTTCTTGAAATCAATCTTGGTCCTGAGATTGTGTTGCTCAATCCCAGCAAGATCTTATTTGTTAAAATCAAGGAGGTAACAGATTGAAACGATTCATAGCTATCTGGATTTTATTGTCTGCCGGATTAAATATCTGGCAGATGGACAGGATTCGAGATTTGGAAGAGAAGAAGCCGATGGTTATCTACAAGGCGGATAACGCAGGCGCTGAGATTTTCGGTAAAGTCGTCGAGAAAGGACGACATGGCAAGCTATACACGCTTACGATACGTGACTACGGTGTATTCGTGGTTACGAAGGACGTGTATGAGAAAGTGAAAGTTGGGGATGAGGTGATGTTGTGAAATTCTTGGATTTATTCGCAGGAATTGGCGGTTTTCGTTTAGGAATGGAGTCTGCCAACCATAAATGTATTGGCTTTTGTGAGATTGACAAGGCGATGAAAGTTACTCTTATAGAGTCGTTGGCAACGTCTACGAAAACAAGGAGTTGCTAGAGAACCTTGATTGGCTGATTGAGGAGATGGAGCATGAATGAGTACGCATTATATCAAGGTGAAACGTTCGTGACGATAGGAACGCTTGAGGAAATCAGCAAAGAAACAGGAATTGCTGAGAGGATGTTGAAGTATTACACTTTTGCATCTACACAAAGAAGAAATCCGAATGGTAGGGCAGTCGTAAAGATTGAGGTGGATGATGAATGATAAATTAAATCCAAGACAAGCAAGTAGGTTTGCTTTCTTGCTAAAGCAAAAACGTAAGGAAAGGAAGTTGTCACAAGAAAAGTTAGCAGTTAAACTAGGCTATAGTCGCTACCTAATTGCTCAATGGGAGAAGGAGGAAAGTGTACCGAATATTTATAATGTAGAAGATATCTGTACTTACTTTGCTTTTCCTGCTGATATTATTCTCGGGAGTAGGGCATGAAAAAAAGCCAGCACAGCTGACTTCTCGTGTTATAGTTTCACATAACTATTATATCATGAGGAGGAGTTCGTGTGCAAATAGAGTTATTGGATATCATCGACGAAAAGAAGACCAGAAAGGAAGCTATCAAGGTACTCAAAAAATACAGTCGTCTGAGACGGATTGCTGGAGAAGAATACGCTCCAAAAATAACAATATCCTACTCGCTTGAACCAAAATCATCAAGTGGTCAGACAAGAAAGCAGGTAGAAAGCATGGTCGTGCGTAGAGTGTCAGCTCAGCAGGACTTAGAACTAATCGCTAAAGCAATCAACAATCTTTCCGATATGGAATATACACGTATCCTAATCGAACGATATTGCAGGAAGAAAAGGAGGGAAGACTACAGCATTTATTCAGAACTAGGCTACTCATCCAGTGAGTATTATCGGATATTAAACAAAGCTCTATTAGAGTTTGCGGAGTCCTATCAAGCTAGCAACCTTTTAGTCTACAAGTGATTTCTGGGAAAATCTTGGGAAAAATCTGGGAAAATCTTGGGAGAATTGGAACAGAAAAAGGTGCTAAAATAGTATTATCCAATGATTGGCAACGAACAGTCATGAGGACTCCTAAAAATATAGAGGTTTCGGCCTCTTAGACAGTAAGGACAGGTTAGCAGGTTGTTTGGGTCTCCTTAATTTTTTTACCAAACGTGCGTTTTACTGCTAGACCAGCTGGTTCAATTCCAGCTACTGTCATATTCAATGCCACGACCAGTGGCTTTTTATGTAGGAAGGAGAGGTACATGAAGAAAGTAGAACCAATTCGTGATTTAGACGATATTGAACGAATGAAAAATTATTTAAAATCAAAAAGTGAACGAAACTATATTCTCTTTTTATTTGGTATATACTCAGGTTTACGAGTAAGCGATATCGTTCCTCTTCAAGTAAAACATGTTACACAAGACAGAATAGAAATAAAGGAGAAAAAGACAGGGAAAGCAAGAAGGTTCGCAGTTAACCCAGAGTTAAGAAAAGCCTTGAACCGCTACATAAAAGAAAATAATCTTGAAAGTTACGACTACCTCTTTCCGAGTCGGAAGAAAGTTAGGGGCAATGGACTTAGAATCAAGCATATAGGAAGAGTAGCTGTGTATCAATTTCTAAATGATGCAGCAAATCATTCTGGACTTAAACACATTGGTACTCACTCAATGAGAAAAACATTTGGGTACCATCACTATAAACAGAATGGTAATATAGCTATCTTAATGCAGATACTTAATCACTCTGCACCAGATATAACATTGGACTATATAGGCTATAATCAAGATGAAATAGATGAAAGTATGCTTACTTTTACGTATTAAAAGCATGTCTATTTATCATATTGAGAAACGGTAAATTCAATAAATTAGAAATGTAGTTGAAGCATTGCCTAGACTGAGTTAAAGCAGGTTCTCTCGAAAGTCACAAAATATAAGATATGTTAAATACAAGAGGGGGTGGGTGCACTAAAAACACCCCTGTTTTGAAAGATACCGAGGGGGTATATTTGAGAACACCAACCCCCCTACCCTAAAAGAAAGGACCCCCTCCTTAGATGAATACCAACCCCCTCCGTGCAGACCGTAGCGGACCACATAGAGTAGCCTTTGAGAAGAACAAGAAGATTATCTTAAAGACAAGAAACACTTGTGGGATATGTGGCCAGCCTGTAGACAAAGACCTGAGATATCCTCATCCATTAAGTCCAGTCATTGACCACATCGTTCCAGTAAATAAGAATGGACATCCATCTGATATTGCTAACTTGCAGTTAGCACATTGGCAATGCAATAGACAGAAGTCTGACAAGCTATATGCTGATGAGAAGACAAATGGAACAAAGGTCATTGGTAATAGGAACTTGCCACAAAGTACAGATTGGTTTAAATATAAGAGTTAATATTAAAACCATCAGTAATCATTTAGAAAAATAAATAGACCGTGTTTTAAAAAAATAATTAGACAGAGATTGAAAAAAGGACGAGTGTTCCTGCCAAGGTGGGGGGGATGACCCCCTCCCCCTCGGTGCTTCAGGGCTTCACACCGTCACTGTACATTTTTTCTCGCGGGAAATGAAAGGTAGTTGTATAAAATGACATTGAAAGGTATGGGCTATCTCAGGAAGAAGCTAGCCAATTATAAAATGGGTGTAGATACTAGATACAATCAGTATGCTATGCAACACAATGATATAGATGTTGGTATTACGATACCACCTCAAATCAGGCAACAATATCGGGCGGTCTTAGGTTGGGCTGCTAAGGGTGTTGACAGTCTTGCAGATCGTTTGGTCTTTCGTGAGTTTGCTAATGATGAGTTTGGGGCAAATGAAATCTTTGCTCAGAACAATCCAGATGTATTCTTTGATAGCGCGATCCTTTCAGCATTGATTGGGTCGTGTTGTTTTGTCTACATCTCGCAAGGAGATGACGATGACGCTCCTAGGTTGCAGGTTATCGAGGCAAGCAATGCGACTGGTGTTCTGGATCCTATCACTGGCTTGCTAACTGAGGGATATGCAGTCTTGAAACGGGATGACAATGGTTATGCCGTGCTTGAGGCTTATTTTACTAGTGATGTGACTTGGTTCTATCCGAAAGATGGTAAGCAGTTTGCAATCGGAAATCCAACTGGGGTTCCTTTGCTGGTGCCAGTCATTCATAGACCTGATGCGGTTCGGCCGTTTGGTCGGTCACGAATTACTCGGGCTGGGATGTACTATCAGAGATATGCTAAACGAACGCTTGAGCGGTCAGATGTGACTGCTGAGTTCTATTCATTCCCTCAGAAGTATGTATTGGGATTGAGTCAAGATGCTGAGGCAATTGACACATGGAAAGCGACTGTATCTAGCTTACTTACATTTACGAAAGATGATGAAGGGGACAAGCCGAATGTGGGACAATTCACCACGTCTAGCATGTCTCCTTTTACTGAGCAGTTACGGACTGCAGCGGCTGGATTTGCTGGAGAAATGGGCTTGACCTTGGATGACCTTGGCTTTGTGTCTGACAATCCGTCATCTGTTGAAGCTATCAAAGCTAGTCATGAGAACTTGCGGTTAGCTGGTCGGAAGGCTCAGCGCTCTCTAGGTTCTGGTCTGCTGAATGTGGCTTATGTCGCAACTTGTTTACGTGATGAGTTTCCGTATCTGAGAAAGCAGTTCAATAAAACGGTTGTGAAGTGGGAGCCTTTGTTTGAGGCGGACGCTAACATGCTGACCTTGATTGGTGATGGTGTTATCAAACTGAATCAAGCGGTGCCTGGTTATATGGATGCTGAAACCATCCGTGACTTGACTGGAATTAAGGGGTCAGACAAGCCTGCTCCAGTAGTGAAGGAGGGTGCAGATGGTGGAGGATATCGTTCCGAGCCTGCTCAAGAAAATCAAGTCTGAGTTTGAAGGTGCTAGGTTGGACAGCGAGGTCTTGAAAGACTTACTGTCTAAACTGCATCATAGTAAGGCAAGTTATTTGGACGCTAATCAATATGCTATTGAAATTGGGGAGATACTTTCTAAGGCTCTGGGAGCCTCTCTGACGAACGAAACACTACCAGACGGTGAAATGTATTACAATATCGCTCAACGTGTGCTGACGGACGTTCTGGGGCGAAATTACGAGCTTGTGAGTGATTATACTGAACAAGTTCAGAAGAATTTGAACTCTGAGGCTAAAATTGGGTTAGCTGCTCAGGTTCCTGAACTCAATCAAGACCGAATTGATGGTCTGGTTAATCGTTTAGCAAGTGAGGAAAGTTTTGATGATGTAAAATGGTTGCTTGATGATCCGATTGTAAATTTTAGTCAGAGCATTGTGGATGATAGCATTCGAAAAAATGTGGAGTTTCATCATAAAGTGGGGCTGAGTCCGAAAATTGTTCGAAGAGTTGTCGGTCATCCGTGCAAATGGTGCAAGAGTTTAGAGGGTTCATACAATTATCCAGAAGTTCCCAAGGATATATATAGACGGCATGGCAATTGTAAATGTACTGTTGACTATCATCCTGGTAATGGGAAGAAACAGAATGTTCATACTAAACGTTGGGCAGAATCTCAAAAAAGTGCTAAAATAGAAGTATTAAAAGGTGTAGGCTTACCTGTTCAATCTGGTGCAAGAAATTATTTTCGTGATGAATCGAATGATGATATTTTGCCAAAAGATTTTATTAAAGCAGAAAAGCACGCTTATCTTACGTATGACAAAATAAAAAATAGTAATCAAGAATTAGAGAAGCGAAAAATTTACTCGAACATTGGAAAGTTTAAGGAAATGAAAGACTTTACCAAGGAAGATGTTGATATTGCTTTTAATCATGTTTTTAATGATATCCATATTTTAAAAGACGGGGAAAGCTTATTTCATCCAGAAGTCAATATGGCAGAGTCGTGGGAGCGTCTGATTACTGGTAAGGATATCCAATCACATGATTTGATATTATTGAAACACGAGCGATTGGAGCATGATTATATGTATGTCAGAGGGAATATGGATTATGATACTGCTCATGCTAAAACAGATGAAACATATAATTATGGTAATGCTTTGACTCGATATTTGGAAAGGAAGAATAATGTTAAAATTTAATTTGATTGAAGTTGTGAACGGTTTTTACCATTACGAGGTCTTTCCTGAGGGTGATGTGAGTAGAAGGGAGATTTTTGAATTTAACCCTTCTACCCGTGAGATAAAGCGAAATGATCCCCCGAAATATGGTTTTGATTATGTGTCAAAATGCATCATAAATCTAAAAAATGAAGACGGCAGTTTGAAAGAATCAGGGCAAGTTGCTTGGTATTAAGCACCTAGAGAAATCTAAGTGCTTTTATTATGCTTAGAAAGGAGTAACAATGGGAAACACGATTGATTTTTCAGAGAGAAAGTCTAGTCTGGAGCGTGGTGCTTCTGTGAAAGAAATTTTGGAGGAAAATCTTGAGGCTAGTCATGACTATACTTCGGTATTGGTAGTTTCTTTGGATAAAGATGGTGAGATAAATCTTGGCTATAGCTGGGATAGTAGTTTGCAGGCATTGGGAATGCTAGATGTTGCTAAAAACTATATTTTGAACGTAATCAATTAAATCATCCCAGCGATAGGGTTATCATGCGGTACGATTGAAAGGAGCAGTGGATGGCTAGAAAGAAACTTGGCAATCAGAATCCTACTCAATCGGTAATTTTAAAGTACGTCAAGAAAAATTCTAAGGCGAAAGAAGCGGTAGAAATCTACGAACGGACGGGTCTTTCTTGCTATGCTTGGCAAATCAACTTACTGACATCCATCATGGCGGTTGACAAGAATGGTTTGTGGGTGCATCAAAAATTTGGCTACTCTATTCCTCGTCGTAATGGGAAGTCCGAACTCTTGTATCTTTTTGAACTTTGGGGCCTGCATAATGGACTAAACATCCTACACACGGCTCATAGAATATCCACCTCTCATTCCTCTTTTGAAAAGGTTAAACGTTACCTTGAAAAAATGGGATATGTGGACGGTGAGCACTTTAGCTCTATACGAGCCAAGGGACAAGAGCGGATTGAACTGTTTGACGGTGGTGGGATTGTACAATTCCGTACCAGAACATCCAATGGTGGTTTGGGGGAAGGTTTTGACCTTCTCGTTATCGATGAGGCTCAGGAATATACGACTGAGCAGGAATCGGCGTTGAAATATACGGTAACGGATAGTAGCAATCCTATCACAATCATGTGTGGGACACCGCCTACCCCTGTTTCAAATGGGACGGTATTCACAAATTACCGTAAGACTTGCCTTTTTGGGAAAGGAAAATACTCAGGCTGGGCGGAGTGGTCGGTTTCTGAGGAAAAAGAAATCGATGATGTCGATGCCTGGTATAACTCCAATCCCTCTATGGGTTACCATTTGAATGAGCGGAAGATAGAAGCTGAGCTTGGTGATGATAAGCTAGACCATAATGTTCAGCGTTTGGGTTATTGGCCAGAATACAACCAGAAATCTGCTATTTCGGAAACGGAATGGAATGAGTTGTGTGTTGACTCTATGCCTGATTTGTCAGGTAAGTTGTTTGTTGGAGTCAAATATGGTCAAGATGGCGCAAACGTGGCATTAAGTATTGCTGTTCGTACTGTAGATGAGCGGATTTTTGTTGAGACGATTGACTGTCAGTCAGTCCGTAACGGAAATGACTGGATTTTGGATTTTGTCAAGCGTGCCGATGTGGCTACTATCGTAGTCGATGGGGCAAGCGGTCAGAAAATCCTTGATGAAGAGTTGAAGAAGGAACGCATGAAGAGCGTGATATTGCCTACGGTCAAGGAAATCATCGTGGCCAACTCTATGTGGGAACAAGGGATTTATCAAAAGACTTTGTGCCATGCTGGTCAACCGTCTTTGAAGAAAATCACAACCAACTGTGAGAAGCGGAATATCGGTTCAAACGGTGGGTTTGGCTATCGCTCGCATTTTGCGGATATGGATATTTCTTTGATGGATAGCGCTTTGCTTGCGCACTGGGCTTGTTCTACGACTAAACCTAAGAAAAAGCAAAAAATCAGTTATTAAGAAGAGCGGTTGAGAGACTGCTTTTTTTGATGCCTAAAAAATTACCGAACTGCCGGGAAAGCAGGAGAAAGGAGACATGAAGATGTCTGAATTTAAAATGATTGAAACACAGGAAGAGCTAGATAACATCGTGAAGGAACGTATCAGACGTGAGCGTGAAAAATTCGGTGATTATGATGAACTCAAGAAACGTGTTTCAGAACTGGAATCTGAAAACAGTGCTTTGAAGTCTACTGTTGAAGATGACAAGCAAACTAGAGCGGGATTAGACGCTCAAATTACTGAATTGCAGGGGCAAGTAAGCAATTATGAAACTGCTAGCTTGCGAACTCGTATCGCTTTACAAAATGGCTTGCCTTATGACTTGGCTGATCGTCTTCAAGGCGCTGACGAAGAGGCATTAAAGGCTGACGCTGAGCGTCTAGCTGGCTTTATGCGTCCAGCAACACCTCAAGCACCACTAAGAGATACGGAGCCTGCTATCGGTGATGACAAAACTATGCAAATGAAGCAAATGCTTCGTGAATTACAACCAAAAGGAGAATAGAAATTATGGCAGATAATGCAATGGAAGCTGGAACACTTTTTAAACCAGAACTAGTAACAGAATTGATTAGCAAGGTGCAGGGAAAATCTGTACTGGCTAAATTGTCGGCACAAACTCCAATTCCATTCAATGGTGTGGAGCAATTTATCTTCAACCTTGAAGGGAATGCGCAAATCGTTGGTGAGGGTGAGCAAAAACTTGGAAATAAAGCGAAGTTGACTTCGAAAGTTATCAAACCGCTTAAATTTGTTTATCAAGCCCGTATTACAGATGAGTTTCAATACGCTTCAGAAGAAAAACGAATGAACTTCTTGTCAGCTTATATGGACGGTTTTGCTAAGAAGATTGCAGAAGCCTTTGACCTTGCTGCTCTTCATGGCTTGGAGCCGAAAACAATGACAGATGCCTCTTTCCGTGCAACCAACTCATTTGACGGATTGATTACAGGTAACATTGTCAACTATGCTGAGGATCATATCGATGACAATATTGACGCAGCGGTTCAACAAATTGTTGCCAAAGGTGGTGAAGTAACAGGTATTGCCTTGTCACCAACTGCAGGTCAAAACTTGGCTAAAATTAAGGTCAACGGAGTTGTTCAATATCCTGAGTTCCGTTTTGGTCAAAATCCAGACTCGTTCTATGGAATGAAATCAGATATCAACAAGAACCTTACTGTCACTGGTGGAAGTGCTGAAACAGACCATGCTATCGTTGGGGACTTCCAAAACCGCTTCAAGTGGGGGTACTCTGAAAACATTCCGATGGAAATCATTGAATACGGAGATCCAGACGGTGCAGGCCGTGACCTTAAAGCCTACAACGAAATCTGTTTGCGTGCGGAAGCCTTTATTGGTTGGGGTATCCTTGATGAAGATGCCTTCGCGCGTGTGAAAGCGTAAGTTTTATGGCTTTATACCGTGATACGAAAACGGGCGTGATTATCTCCGCTGAGAGTGTTCTTGGCGGAGATTGGGTGCCTGTGGAAGATACGGCACCAAGCGGAGCGGATTTGACCGTAGCGGAATTAAAGTCTAGTTTGGATGAATTAGGCATTGATTACGATAAGGGTTCAAAAAAATCCGATTTGGTAGCCTTGTACGAGGAAAACAAGGGTTAAGCTATGGGAAATTTTGCAAAGATTGAAGACTTGGAATTGTTGTGGCGCTCGTTGAAATTTGATGAGCGTGCAAGGGCTGAGGCTTTGTTGGAAGTTGTATCTAATTCTTTGCGAGTGGAAGCTGAAAAAGTCGGTAAAGACCTTGACGATATGGTGGCTGAGAGCGTGTCATTCGCTAGTGTTGCCAAGTCTGTCACGGTTGATATCGTGGCACGAACCCTCATGACCTCAACAGACCATGAACCGATGACTCAGGTTGCTGAAAGTGCCTTGGGTTATTCGTTTAGTGGCTCTTACCTTGTGCCTGGGGGTGGTCTCTTTATCAAAGATACCGAACTTAAAAGGCTTGGTTTGAAGAAAAAACAACGATATGGAGCGATTGAGATTTATGACATACCTAAAAGGAATCCCTGTCATTTTAATAGACAAGGTGGAAATTGGTAATGACGATTTCGGTCATCCAATCCATCGTGATGTTGAGATTGAGGTTCAAAATGTATTGGTTGCCCCAACTTCATCAGAGGACGTCATCAATCAAATGAACTTGACTGGGAAGAAGGCGGAATATACACTTGGTATTCCTAAAGGGGATACTAACAAGTGGGAAAACCGTGAGGTCAAGTTTTTTGGTCGTAAATGGCGGACGATTGGCATCCCTCAAGAGGGGATTGAATCAATGATTCCATTATCGTGGAATAGAAAGGTCATGGTTGAAGTTTATGAGTGATATGAAATTTCAATTGAACTCGGCTGGCGTGTCTGCCTTGCTACGTTCTTCCGAAATGCAGGGCATTTTGAGGGAGAAAGGGCAAGGGATTGCTGAAAGAGCTGGCGAGGGGTTTGAATTGACCGTATCGCTAGGTCAGAAGCGTGCCAATGCGAAGATTAGTACAACTGACATCAAGAGCATGGCTAGAAATAAAAAACACAATATTTTACTGAAGGCTATGAGATGATCGAATTAGTTATAAAGAAATTTTTGGACGGACAGTTAGAGGTTCCGTCTTTTTTTGAACATAAACCGAATATGCCTGAGAGTTATGTCATTTTAGAAAAGACAGGAAGTGGTGGAAGTGACTACGTTCATTCTGCCACATTCGCTTTTCAAAGTTATGCACCATCACTTCAAAAGGCTGCTGAGCTGAATGAGAAAGTCAAGAAAGTAGTTGAGGATCTTATCACGGTCAACGAAGTCAGCGGTGTTCATCACAATAGTGACTACAACTTTACAGACACAGAAACGAAGCAATATCGCTATCAAGCGGTATATGACATCAATTATTTTTAAAAAGGAGGTGTGGTTTTGGCGCCAGAATTAGAAGCGACAGAAGTAAGAACACCAAATGCAGAATCAACAGGAGGAAAGAATATGACGACTGCATCAGCATCAAATGTAACGGCTGCTAAGCCGAAAATCGGAGGGGCGGTTTCGACTGCTCCAGCTGGAACAGATCTCCCAACGAATGCAAAAACAGACTTGAACCCAGCATTTAAAACGCTTGGGTATATTTCAGAAGATGGATTGACCAATGGGAACTCACCAGAGTCAGAAGAAGTCAAGGCTTGGGGAGGACAAACAGTCTTGTCTTCTCAAACTGAAAAGAAAGATACCTTTAAATACAAATTGATTGAGGGTCTTAACATTGAAGTCTTGAAAGAAGTCTATGGACCAGATAACGTTTCAGGATCCCTTGAAACAGGTATCACTGTAAAAGCCAACGGTAAAGAGTTGCCAGAACATAGCTTGGTTATTGATACTTTGCTGAAAAATGACTATGTGAAGCGCGTTGTCATTCCTCGTGGTAAGGTTAGCGAAATTGGCGAAATCAGCTACAAAGACGGCGAACCTATCGGCTATGAGTTGACAATCACTGCATTGCCAGACACAGACGAAAATACTCACTACGAATACATTCAAGGAGCGTAAAGTAAATGGAAGAAATCTTAAAAGGAACAACAGAGTCAGGGTTTGAGTACAAAATCCCTAAAAAACGATTGAGAAACTTTTATCTCATGCGCGAAGCGTCCAAAATGGAGAAGGGGGATTTTGAAGCTGCTGAAAAATTGCTGAATCTTCTTTTTGGTAAAGAACAAGCGAAAGCATTCTTGTCTCATTTAGATGATGGAGACGACTTCATTGATACTGAAGTACTGTTCGCAGATATCAAGAGTATTTTTGAGTCCAACAAAGACCTAAAAAAATCTTAGTCCTTGCTCAGATGATTGCCTTAGACGAGGATGCTCTTGTCTGTGATTTAGCGGAAACTTACCAGATATACGACTATAAACAGCTACCTTTAAATGAGGTGGCTGTTTTTGCGTATGGGTTGCGTGATGATTCGCGGATAAAGCAGATGATGTCTGACCAAATCGTCCCTCTGGAAACGACGTTACTTGCAAGTATTGTAGACAGACTGTCTGTTTCTTTGTGGTTGCAGACAAAGGATGGGCAGAAGGGTGTTAATCGCCCAACGTCAATTGCTGAAATGCTAACAAAAAATAACAAAGAAGAGAGTGACGAAAGGGATTATCTCGTCTTTGAATCTGGTGAGGACTTTGAAAACTATCGCAAGGCTTTGCTTGCAAAAACAGGAGGTGAGGATTAGTGGCGACCGAATTAGGAAAAGCCTATGTACAAATCATTCCATCTGCTAAAGGTATTAGTGGAATGATTCAAAAAGAATTGGGTGGTGAAGTTGCCTCAGCTGGCGTTAGCGCAGGCGAATCCCTCGGATCTAAAATGATGGGCGCTGTTTCAGGAATTATTGCTGCTGCTGGAATTGGTAAAGCAATCGGAGCATCGATAAACGAAGGGGCAGCACTTCAACAATCGCTTGGTGGTGTCGAAACCTTATTTAAAGATTCGGCTGATAAGGTCAAAGGCTTTGCGAATGAGGCCTACAAGACAACAGGTCTGTCAGCCAATGCCTATATGGAAAATGTAACAGGCTTCTCAGCCAGTCTGTTGCAATCTCTTGGCGGAGATACAGATAAAGCAGCAGAAACGGCAAACATGGCCATGATTGATATGTCGGATAATGCGAACAAGATGGGGACATCTATGGAAAGCATTCAGCTAGCTTATCAAGGTTTTGCCAAGCAAAACTATACCATGCTTGATAACTTGAAATTGGGTTATGGTGGTACAAAACAAGAAATGCAACGGCTTTTAGCTGACGCAGAAAAATTGACAGGTGTTAAGTATGACATAAATAACTTGTCAGATGTTTATAGCGCCATTCACGCCATCCAAGAGAATTTGGACATCACTGGTACAACAGCGAGAGAGGCAGCAACTACATTTACAGGTTCATTTGAGTCTATGAAAGCAGCTGCTCAGAATGTACTTGGTAAAATTGCGATTGGCGAAAATGTAACGCCAGCTTTGCAATCGCTATTAGAAACTACTAAAACTTTCCTTTTTGGTAACTTCTTACCAATGATAGGCAATATCTTCTCTGGGTTAGGAGTAGTCTTAACTGAAGGGATCAGTTCACTAGCTTCTCAGCTTTTTGGGGACGCTTTTGGCAGTGCAGTCTATGACCAAATCGGACGTGTGACAGGGATTTTCCAGACCTTTTTTGACATGATCTTTGGGTCTATGGATAAAGAGGGGAACTTCGAGATATTAGATGCACTTGGATTTAGCGAGGATGCAGCGAACCAAATTATCAATATTGCTGACAATATCCGTGTAACCTTTGAGAATATCGGTTCTGCTATCGGTAATGTTGGTAGTATCGTAGCTGACTTTGTAGGCGATCTCTTAGGAATTCAGGGTGGTGAGCAGGGAGTTAATCTTCTTGGAACTGCTTTTGAAATTTTGAGTTCAGCATTGAGAACTGGTTCATCTATCCTAAAAGAAATTACTAGCTTTTTCAAAGAAAATAAATTGGCGGCTGACCTACTCAAGACAGCTGTAGTTGCACTTGGTATTGGTTTACCAGTAGTGAAATTCGCAAACTTTTTACAAGGTTTGGGTGGAATTAGTGGAGTGCTTGGAATTGCAAAGACGGCAATAACAACGTTTGCTACAAGTATAACGGCAGCAATATCATCCATACCTTTGATTGGTTGGATTGCAGCTGCAGTTGCCGCCTTGGCTTGGTTCTTCACTCAAACCGAAACAGGTAGACAAATTTGGTCATCTTTTGTAGCTTGGATCAAACAGGCTTGGCAGGGGATTGCTGATTTCTTTGTAAACCTTTGGTCTGGAATCTCTGAAGGTGCTAGTACATTGTGGGATGGAGTTGTTACAGCCTGGAATGCCGTTGTAACATTCTTTTCTGACTTGTGGGTAAGTATTCAAGAAGCTGCATCTGTGGCATGGACAGCTATCACAACAGCAGTGATGGCTATTGTTCAACCGTTCATTGATGGATTCATGAATATTTGGAACAATATTTCAGATGGTCTTACCCAAATTTGGGAAGGGGTTAAGATGATTTTCCAAGGTGCTTGGGAATTCATCAAATCGATTTTCTTAGGTGCTATTTTAATCATCATTGACCTTGTGACAGGGAATTTTGACCAACTAAGTGCAGATCTTTCTCTAATTTGGGAAGGTATTAAAAATAGTGTTTCTATGATATGGGAAGGGATTAAAACATTCTTTTCTGGCATTGTAGATGCTATTGTTGGATATGGTATTGCTGTTTTTGAAAACTTTTCTACAACTCTTAGTACAATTTGGAAAGGGTTGTCTGCTGCAGGTAAGGCTATCTTTGATGGTTTTGCTCAGATATTATCTAACATCTGGAGCACGATCAAATCTGTCGCAAGCAGTGCTTGGGAAGGTTTGAAATCAACCGTCTTAGGTCTGATTGATGGACTTGTACAAGGAGCTAAAAATGCTTGGGAAAGCATGAAACAAGGTGTTCGTGATCTTGTTGATAAGGTTACAAGCATATTCGATGGAATCAAAAACATTGACCTTTGGGAGGCAGGTAAGGCTATCCTTGATGGCTTTTTAAATGGTTTGAAATCTGCTTGGAGTGCAGTAACTGACTTCGTTGGTGGTATTGCTAGCTGGATTCGTGACCACAAAGGTCCGATTGAGTATGACCGTAAGCTCTTGATTCCTGCTGGTCATGCGATTATGCAAGGTTTGAATAGAGGGTTGCAAGACCGTTTCAAGGGTGTTAAGAAATCTGTCAGTGGAATGGCTGGTGAAATCTCAAACGCATTTTCAAACGATGATTTTGGTTTGGGTGGAACACCGACTATTGCCAAAAATATTGAAGCAAGTTTGGCCATGCCAAGCGCTCAAATCGAGGCGAAAGACAGTCAAACCGTGTCTGAGATAGCGATTCTGAGAGCAAGTATGGAGAAGATCCTTACTGCTATCCTTGAAAAGCCGTCAGATACTTATCTGGACGCTGATAAAATTTCAATGAGCGTCTACCAACGTCAAGGCGCGATTTATGCTAGGGAGGGAATTTAATGGAATACATGATTATCAATGGTTTCAATACTTCAACCATTCCTAACTGTGTGGTGACCGACTTTGGCGAGGTAGAGGCTGCTAAACCTAGGGTGATTGAAGATGCTAACCTCTACGGAGCCAACGGAAGTTATCGAGTGCTGGATGGTGGCTATGAGAGTTATGAACGGACTTTTTCGTTCTACATTCCTAAGTTACTGGATGTTTCTACTATCGTGGAGAAATTTCAGCCTAAGGACAATGTGCTGGAGTTTAGTTACCAGTTGGGTTCTGTATTTTATGCAGATTTTATTGGTGCAACCTATAGCCCTCATGGGATGCATGCCTGGAAGCTAGAGCTTAAGTTGAACATGCAACCCTTTCGCTATCAGAAAGATGTTGCTCCTCTTGTCTTTACCGCAAGCGGTAACATCAACAATCCAGGCTCTGTCTATAGCGAGCCTGTAATTGAGATTGAGGGGGACGGAGATATTTCTTTAACTATCGGACGGACAACCATGCACTTGACTATTAGACGAAAAGTGACCATTGATTGTAGACATAAGAAACAGAATATCTACAATGCAGATGGTGCGGTTCAAAATACGCTACGTAAGCGTGGAGGCTTCTTTGAGTTAGCAGTCGGTAATAACGGTCTGGTCTTTACTGGTTCGGTTCGTAAGGTCACGGTTAGGCCGAATTGGAGGTATATTTTATGATTTATCTTACAGAGGAAAATAGGCCTTTAAACGAGGCCTACAATGATGAAATTGTCCATTTTGGGAACAATACCTATCAACTGACCTTTCGTTTTCCTACATCGGATCCCAAGTGGGAATTGCTGAAAGAGGAAACCTTTCTGACTGCAGACGATCTGCATGGTGAGCAGGATTTTTATATTTTTGAGGTTGAAAAACAACAAGGATATATCCAAGTCTATGCTAATCAGGTTATCAGCTTGTTAAATAACTACATCGTCAGCTCTATAGAGGTTGACCGTGTCAGTGGGACAAGGGTGTTGAGTGCTTTTGCTGGTGGTATTACCAGAGACAATCCTTTTTCTTTTTTCTCTGATATTGATGATAGGCATACGTTCAACATAAAGGATAAGAATGCTATGGAGGTCTTGGCCAAAGACAAGCACTCTATCCTTGGTCAGTGGGGCGGAGATATGGTGCGAAACGGCTACAATTTACGCTTGTTGAAAAATGGCGGTTCTGAGAATGAATCGCTTTTTATGTACAAGAAAAACCTGTCCAGCTACCAGCATAAGACCTCAACGAAGTCTTTAAAAACTCGGATAACCTTTAAAACTACTGTTAAGGGAGAGGGAGAAAAGGCGCCTGACGTTGATTATGTAGTGGTGATTGACAGCCCCTTACTTGGGAACTACAGCCAAATCTATGAAGCAGTTGTTGAGGTCAATGATCAGAATGTCAAAGACCAAGCTAGCTTGATTGAATACGGTAAGCAGTATTTTCGGACAAGTATGTGCGACATGTTGGAAGATAACCTTGAAATATCGGTTGTCGGCCAGAGTGATGTTGCGGTGCAGATGTTCGATGTGGTCAGTATCTACCATGAATGGTATGGTCTTGATGTTCGTAAGAAAATCACCAAATACACCTATTCGCCAATGGCAAAATGCTTGAAGACAATTGGATTTGGAACCTTCCAGTCCAGTCTGGCGAATGCAATCGGTGGGATTGTAAATGATGCTGTTTTGAATGAAAGTCGAAATCTGCATCAGATTTTTGAAGAACGTTTGAAAAAGGAAATCGCCAACGCTGACCGTGCTTTTGATGCTGAATTTGCCAAGCGTGAGAAAGCTATCACGGATGCCATCGAGCAGTACAAGGCTAAGGCGGAAGAATTTGGCGCTAAAATCCACGAGGAAATGGAGAAAGAGCGCCCTGAGTTTGTGAAGCGAATCCGTGAAGAGCTGATGAGTGGTGCGAACTCAATCGCTGAATTAAGCAAGAAACTGGAGCAAGTCAGCGAGACTGCAAGGGTCAATGCTAGCCTGATTGGTGGTGACGGAAATACCCAGTACAATAAGAACCGTCTCAATGGTGGCACGGCCAAGAAAATCAGTTACGGAACGGATTTCGTAGAAGTCGGCCACAATGGAGAGGGATTTGAACTTGGTAAGCAGTACGTTATCAGCTGGTCAGCAACCTGCACGCCTTATGGGAAGACAGACGTGACTGTTGTAGTCAATAAGAATCTATTTTATGGTGGACACGTTCATCTTGCGCCTGCAAATACAGTCATGCCAGTGA
>NZ_OXCQ01000007.1:0-108436 GCF_900411395.1 Streptococcus sp. 596553
GCAATAAAATCAAGCATTAGTAAAACCAGTGGAACTTACCCTGACATGGATTTCCACTGGTTTTTACAATTTTTATCAGATTAACTTCCACTTCTACTAGCGGTGGAACTTAGTTTGGGAATTTACCTTATTTTTAAGGAGACTAACCCATTTTAGCAAAGATAACTTAAAACCATCTAATCCTAAAGTTTGACTCTCACGGGACAGTCTACAAAGCGCAAATCTTCCTTTAGAGAACTTTGATTTATATGCAAAAAGGCACAAATATCTATAGAAAATAGATAGGGATTAGAAATAGGGAGGTACCCCTCCTGATTTCCCTCTTTAGACAGATTCCATCTATTTTTTATTAAAAATACTGTATTCTTATCTATTTCACACTTTTCTTCTATTAAAAAGCAAAATCATGCTATCAAATCAAGCTTAAAAATTTTTTAAAATTTTTGACAAAAACACTTGCAACCGTTTTCTATTTGTGCTATACTAAGCTCATAAAGGAAAACGTTTGCGTTTCCTCATTATAAAATTTGTTATTCTTTAGGAGGAATACACTATGTCATCTAAATTCATGAAGAGCGCTGCTGTGCTTGGAACTGCCACACTTGCTAGCTTGCTTTTGGTAGCTTGCGGAAGCAAAACTGCTGATAAACCTGCTGATTCTGGTTCATCTGAAGCGAAAGAAATCACTCTTTACGTTGAGGACCAATACAAAGCTTATGCTGAAACAGTAGCTAAAGCTTATAAAGAACAATCAGGAACAACAGTTAACATCAAATCTGGTGACCAAATGGGTGGGCTTGACAAACTTTCTCTTGACAACCAATCAGGTCAAGCTCCTGACGTTATGATGGCTCCATACGACCGTGTAGGTAGCCTTGGTACTGACGGACAACTTTCAGAAGTGAAATTGAGCGACGGTGCTAAAACAGATGATAAAACTAAATCTCTTGTAACAGCTGCTGACGGTAAAGTTTACGGTGCTCCTGCCGTTATCGAGTCACTTGTTATGTACTACAACAAAGACTTGGTAAAAGAAGCTCCAAAAACATTTGCTGACTTGGAAAACCTTGCTAAAGATAGCAAATACGCATTCGCTGGAGAAGATGGAAAAACTTCTGCTTTCCTAGCTGACTGGACAAACTTCTACTTTGCATACGGACTTCTTGCTGGTAACGGCGGTTACGTATTCGGACAAAACGGTAAAGACGCTAAAGACATCGGTCTTGCAAACGACGGCGCTATCAAAGGTGTAGAATACGCTAAAACTTGGTATGAAAAATGGCCTAAAGGTATGCAAGATACTGAAGGAGCTGGAAACCTAATCCAAACTCAATTCCAAGAAGGTAAAACAGCTGCTATCATCGATGGACCTTGGAAAGCTCAAGCCTTCAAAGACGCTAAAGTAAACTACGGTGTTGCAACTATCCCAACTCTTCCAAACGGAAAAGACTACGCAGCATTTGGTGGTGGTAAAGCTTGGATCATCCCATCAAGCACTAAGAACCTTGAAGCTGCTCAAAAATTTGTAGACTTCCTTGTTTCAACTGAACAACAAAAAGCCTTCTACGATAAAACTAATGAAATCCCAGCTAACACTGAAGCTCGTTCATACGCTGAAGGTAAAAATGATGAGTTGACAACAGCTGTTATCAAACAGTTCAAGAACGCTCAACCAATGCCAAACATCTCTCAAATGTCAGCAGTTTGGGACCCAGCTAAAACAATGTTGTTTGAAGCTGTAAGTGGTAAGAAAGATGCTAAGACAGCAGCTAACGATGCTGTAACATTGATCAAAGAAACAATCAAACAAAAATTTGGTGAATAAGAAATTTGTTCAAGGGGGGTGGAAATCAAATCCCCCTTTGAATTTATCAACAAAAACACAAATAGTTTAGGTTTTATCTAGAAACCAGTATCCTATGAAAGGAGTTATTATGGAAAAGCAACAACCTAGTAAAGCAGCCCTGCTGTCTATCATTCCTGGGTTAGGACAGATTTACAATAAACAAAAAGCCAAAGGTTTTATCTTCCTTGGTGTAACCATCGTATTTGTCCTTTATTTCCTAGCACTTGCAGCCCCTGAATTGAGCAATCTTATCACTCTTGGTGACAAGCCAGGTCGTGACAATTCCCTCTTTATGCTGATTCGCGGTGCCTTCCATTTAATCTTTGTAGTTGTTTATGTACTCTTTTATTTCTCAAATATCAAAGATGCTCATACAACTGCTAAACACATTAATAATGGCATTCCAGTAGCACTTACCTTTAAAGAAATGGTCAAAGGAATCTATGAAAATGGCTTCCCTTACCTCTTGATCATTCCATCTTATGTTGCCATGACTTTTGCAATCATCTTCCCAGTTATTGTAACCTTGATGATTGCCTTTACCAACTACGACTTCCAACACTTGCCACCAAACAAGTTGTTGGACTGGGTTGGTTTGACCAACTTTACAAACATTTGGAGCTTGAGTACCTTCCGTTCTGCCTTTGGTTCTGTTCTTTCTTGGACTATCATTTGGGCTTTATCTGCCTCAACTTTACAGATCGTGATTGGTATCTTCACAGCTATCATTGCTAACCAACCATTTATCAAAGGAAAACGTATCTTCGGTGTTATTTTCCTTCTTCCTTGGGCTGTTCCAGCCTTCATCACTATCTTGACATTCTCAAACATGTTTAACGATAGTGTCGGAGCTATCAACACTCAAGTCTTGCCGATCTTTGCTAAATTCCTTCCATTCCTTGATGGGGCTCTTATCCCTTGGAAAACAGACCCTACTTGGACTAAGGTTGCCTTGATTATGATGCAAGGTTGGCTTGGATTCCCATATATCTACGTTTTGACTTTGGGTATCTTGCAATCTATTCCTAACGACCTTTACGAAGCAGCTTATATTGACGGTGCCAATGCTTGGCAAAAATTCCGCAACATCACTTTCCCAATGATCTTGGCTGTTGCAGCACCTACTTTGATTAGCCAATACACCTTCAACTTTAACAACTTCTCTATCATGTACCTCTTCAATGGTGGAGGACCTGGTAGTGTCGGAGGTGGAGCTGGTTCCACCGATATCTTGATCTCATGGATCTACCGTTTGACAACAGGTACATCTCCTCAATACTCAATGGCGGCAGCTGTTACCTTGATTATCTCTATCATTGTCATCTCAATCTCTATGATCGCATTCAAGAAACTACACGCATTTGATATGGAGGATGTCTAAGATGAATAACTCAATTAAACTCAAACGTAGACTGACTCAAACCCTTACTTACCTCTACTTAATTGGCCTATCAATCGTGATTATCTATCCACTTTTGATTACCATCATGTCAGCCTTTAAAGCAGGTAACGTCTCAGCCTTTAAACTAGATACTAACATCGACCTCAATTTTGATAACTTTAAAGGCCTCTTCACTGAAACCTTGTACGGTACTTGGTACCTCAATACTTTGATTATCGCCTTGATTACCATGGTTGTTCAAACAAGTATTATCGTACTTGCTGGTTATGCCTACAGCCGTTACAACTTCTTGGCTCGTAAACAAAGTTTGGTCTTCTTCTTGATTATCCAAATGGTGCCAACCATGGCCGCTTTGACAGCCTTCTTCGTTATGGCACTTATGTTGAACGCCCTTAACCACAGCTGGTTCCTCATCTTCCTCTACGTTGGTGGTGGTATCCCAATGAATGCTTGGCTCATGAAAGGCTACTTCGATACAGTGCCAATGTCTCTAGACGAATCTGCAAAACTAGACGGTGCAGGACACTTCCGCCGCTTCTGGCAAATTGTTCTTCCACTTGTTCGCCCAATGGTTGCCGTACAAGCTCTCTGGGCCTTCATGGGACCTTTTGGAGACTACATCCTCTCTAGTTTCTTGCTTCGTGAGAAAGAATACTTTACTGTTGCCGTAGGTCTCCAAACCTTCGTTAGCAATGTGAAAAACATGAAGATCGCCTACTTCTCAGCAGGTGCTATCCTCATCGCCCTTCCAATCTGTATTCTCTTCTTCTTCCTACAAAAGAACTTTGTTTCAGGACTTACAAGTGGTGGCGACAAGGGATAATATATCCCCGCCACCCTTTTTCATTTTATACTCTTCTAAAATCTCTTCAAACCATGTCAGCTTCATATCCAACCTCAAAGCCGTGCTTTGAGCAACCCGCGGATAGCTTCCTAGTTTGCTCTTTGATTTTCATTGAGTATTAGCGATTGCTACTGTAAATAATATTCTTGCAACAAGCAATTTTTCTCCTAGACTTGAAATAAAGCGCATTTCTCTATATAATAATACTCATATAGAAAACACCTTTTAGAAAGATACCTATGCTTCCATATCCATTTTCTTATTTTTCAAGTATTTGGGGATTTCGTAAGCCCCTGTCCAAACGTTTCGGGCTCAACTGGTTTCAGCTTCTCTTTACCAGTATCTTCCTTATCAGCTTATCCATGGTACCTATTGCCATCCAAAACAGCTCGCAGGAGACTTATCCGCTAGAAACCTTTATCGATAATGTCTATGAACCATTGACAAATGAGGTTGTCCAGGATCTCTCTGAGCATGTTGCAATTGTTGATGGTAAATTAACTTATACTGGAACAGCTAGTCAAGCGCCTTCTATTGTGATCGGTCCAAGCCCAAGCAAAGAATTACCTAAGGACTTGCAACTGCATTTCGATACAAATGAGCTAGTCATCAGCAAGGAAAGTAAGGAACTGACTCGTATCTCTTACCGGGCGATTGAGACTGAGAGTTTCAAAAGCAAGGATAGCTTGACCCAAGCCATTTCTAAAGACTGGTACCAACAGAATCGTGTCTATATCAGTCTCTTCCTAGTTCTCGGTGCTAGCTTCCTCTTTGGTTTGAATTTCTTTATCGTCTCTCTAGGGGCGAGTCTTCTCCTTTATATCACTAAGAAATCACGCCTCTTTTCATTTAGAACCTTTAAAGAGTGCTACCATTTTATCTTGAACTGTTTAGGATTACCAACTCTGATTACACTTATTTTGGGATTATTTGGCCAAAATATGACAACCCTGATTACTGTACAAAACATTCTTTTTGTCCTTTATCTGGTCACTATCTTTTATAAAACACATTTCCGTGACCCAGATTACCATAAATAGGAGATTTTTATGCCCGTTACGATTAAAGACGTGGCCAAGGCTGCTGGTGTTTCGCCTTCAACCGTAACCCGTGTTATTCAAAATAAATCAACCATTAGCGACGAAACAAAAAAACGCGTTCGCAAGGCTATGAAAGAGCTCAATTACCACCCCAACCTCAACGCTCGTAGCTTGGTAAGTAGCTATACTCAGGTGATTGGTTTGGTTCTTCCTGATGACTCAGATGCCTTCTACCAGAATCCTTTCTTCCCATCTGTCCTCCGTGGTATCGCTCAAGTTGCTTCTGAAAACCACTACGCTATTCAGATTGCAACAGGTAAAGATGCCAAAGAGCGTCTTAAAGCTATTTCTCAGATGGTCTATGGTAAGCGTGTAGATGGTTTGATTTTCCTCTATGCCCAAGAAGAGGACCCTTTGGTTAAGTTAGTAGCAGACGAGCAATTTCCTTTCCTTATCTTAGGTAAATCTCTATCTCCCTTCATTCCACTTGTCGATAATGACAATGTCCAAGCTGGTTTTGATGCGACAGAGTATTTCATCAAAAAAGGATGCAAGCGAATTGCCTTTATCGGAGGGACTAAGCGACTCTTCGTAACACAAGACCGTCTGACAGGTTACGAGCTAGCTCTAAAACAACACCAACTTCCTCTCGATACTAATCTGACTTACTTTGCTACTGAATTTCTTGAAGATAATGGTTATCGCTTTAGTAGACTTCTCTTCAAACACGATCCAAATATTGATGCTATTATTACCATTGATAGTCTCCTTGCTGCAGGGGTCTGTGATTACATCGCAAAACACCAACTGGATGTCCCTGTCCTCAGCTTCGACTCAGTCAATCCCAAGCTCAACTTGGCAGCCTATGTCGATATCAATAGTTTGGAGCTTGGTCGTGTTTCCTTTGAAACTATTCTCCAGATTATCAGCGATGCTAAAAGCAATAAACAAATTTGTTACCGTCAGTTAATCGCCCACAAAATTATTGAAAAATAAAAACCAGCTCGCGCTGGTTTTTTTATCACTAATTTTCTGTTTCAACGAATCGTCCCAAAATATGAACATTCTCAGATACAGAGACAAAGGCCCCTGGATCCACCTGTGTCATAATCTGTTTAAATTCATTAAACTCTGCACGTGTAATGACAGTAATTAAAACTGCCTTTCTTTCGTGATTATAGGTTCCTTCTGCATCGTGGATCATGGTTGCTCCACGGTGCAATTTTTTATGGATTTTCTCAATTACCTTATCTGGATGATTGGTCACAATCATGGCCTGCATGCGTTTTTGCTTGGTAAAGACCGCATCTGTCACACGGCTAGAGACAAAGATGGTAATCATAGAGTAGAGAGCGTATTTCCAACCAAAGGTCAAACCTGCTATCAGCATGATAGTCCCATTTACCAAGAAAGAAATGCTACCAACATTCTTACCCGTTTTCTTACGAATGGTCAGACTGACAATGTCTGTACCACCACTGGAGATATTGTTTCGAAGAGCAAAACCAATCCCCAAGCCCATGACAACACCCCCAAAAAGGGCATTGATAATAGGATCCTCCGTCAAGGTTGCCACAGGGACAAACTGGATAAAGAAGGAACTCATAGATACCGTGATAAAGGTAAAGACGGTGAACTTATGGCCAATCTGATACCAAGCCAAGACCATCAAAGGGAAGTTAATAGCGTAAAAGGTTAGCGAAATCGGAATATGAAAACCAAACCAGTGATTACTCAAGGCAGAGATAATCTGTGCCAGACCTGTCGCACCACTCGAATACACATGCCCTGGTTGGAAAAAGAAATTGACCGCTACTGCTGATAAAAAACCATAGACCAGAGAGGCCGAAATCTTCTCATCATATTTTTCGCGAGAGATGCTTTGTAAGACACGTAAAATTTTTATCTGATAAGCAAAGCGGCGCAGATAATAGCGCCACCGCTTAATTCGTTTTGCTTGTTTCATCTTCTTCTACTTGTAAGCTGAGTTCCTCTAGTTGTTTGAGAGCGACTGTTGAAGGAGCTTGTGTCATTGGATCACTTGCCTTGTTGTTCTTAGGAAAGGCAATAACTTCACGAATATTTTCTTCTCCAGCAAGCAACATGACAAAACGGTCAAGTCCAATAGCCAAACCACCGTGTGGTGGGAAACCATAGTCCATGGCTTCAAGAAGGAAGCCAAACTGATCATTTGCTTCTTCGGCTGAGAAACCAAGAGCCTTGAACATGCGTTCTTGAAGGTCTTTTTGATTGATACGAAGGCTACCACCACCAAGTTCATAACCGTTCAAGACAATATCGTAAGCAATGGCACGAACCTTAGCCAAATCACCTTCTAATTCGTGAGCAGTCTCTTCCTGTGGAAGGGTAAACGGATGGTGGGCGCTCATGTAACGGCCTTCTTCTTCAGACCATTCAAACATTGGCCAGTCAACCACCCAAAGGAAGTTGAATTTATCGCTATCAATCAAACCAAGCTCTTTGGCAATACGTCCACGAAGGGCACCGAGAGTTGCATTGGCCACTTCAAGCGTATCTGCCACAAAGAGAACCAAGTCCTTATCTTCAAGAGCAAGCGCTGTTGTCAATTCTGCTTGGATGCCTGCCAAGAACTTAGCAACTGGTCCATTTAATTCTCCATCCACAACCTTGACCCAAGCAAGACCTTTGGCACCGTACTGCTTGGCTACTTCAGTCATCTTGTCGATGTCTTTACGTGAATAGTTGTCCGCAGCTCCTTTGACCACAATGGCTTTTACAGCAGGTGCTTCTGAAAAGACTTTAAAGTCTACACCTTTGACCACTGCTGTCAAGTCCTGAAGCAACATGTCAAAACGGGTATCTGGCTTGTCAGAACCATAAAGAGCCATCGCATCATCGTATTTCATACGAGGGAATGGAAGCGTCACTTCGATGCCTTTAGTTTCTTTCATGACGCGCGCAATCAAGCCTTCTGTAATATCTTGGATTTCTTGCTCAGTAAGGAAAGACGTTTCCAAGTCGACCTGAGTGAACTCAGGTTGGCGGTCTCCACGCAAGTCCTCATCACGGAAACATTTGACGATTTGGTAATAACGGTCAAAACCAGCATTCATCAACAATTGCTTAGTAATTTGTGGACTTTGAGGAAGAGCGTAGAAATGCCCTCTATTAACACGAGATGGTACCAAGTAGTCACGCGCCCCTTCAGGCGTTGACTTAGAAAGGAATGGTGTCTCCACGTCGATAAACTCCAACTCATCCAAGTAGTTGCGGATAGAGTGAGTCACCTTAGCACGAAGTTTCAGATTTTCCAACATTTCTGGACGACGAAGGTCAAGGTAACGGTAACGCAAACGTGTATCGTCATTAGCCTCAATGCCATCCTTAATCTCAAACGGGGTTGTCTTAGCTGTATTAAGCACTGTCAGAGCTGTCACGTTTAACTCAACTGCACCAGTTGGCAACTTATCATTGGCTTGCTCACGCGCAGCGACCTGTCCAGTCACCTCGATAACAAATTCGCTACGAAGGCTTTCAGCTGTCGCCATAACCTCTGCAGATACTTTTTCAGGGTTGATAACCAACTGCATGATTCCTTCACGGTCACGAAGATCGATAAAGATCAAACCACCAAGGTCACGACGACGGCCTACCCATCCTTTCAAGGTTATTTCTTGTCCGATGTGTTCCTCACGAACACGACCAGCATACATACTACGTTTCATTGTTTCTCTCCTCTTTTATTCTGTTACTATTTTACCATAAAAGCGCAGGCTCTTCATGAAAATCATCAGAAAAGTTTGCCAGTCTTTAAAAATCAAGTGAAGACTCTAAAAATTAACGCCCATACAAAAAGTCCGATGAACTTCACCGGACTCTTTTATTTTGAATTGTTGCCTGCTTTACGCTTTTCAGCGATTTCGGCTGCCTTTCGAGGCAAGACAATTTCCGTTATGTAGGCTGTCCCAAAACGCAAGACACCTGCAATAGGGGCAAAGACAACTGCTAGATAGTTGTAGAAGAAATCGCCCTTAAAGGCATAAGCTAGCGCTCCAATGATGAAAAATAGAACGACTGCTTGAATCACTGCTAATAAAATTACTCGTTTCATGTGACCTCCTGACTCTATTATAGCATGAGTATCATCAAAAAGCCGACTAAATTATTCAAAGCGTGGAGAGAAATACTGTAGACCAGACCTTTTCTGCTAATATAAGCCAAGCCCAAACTAAAACCAAGGCTAAAATAGACAAAAAATTGTTGCACATCACCTGGGAAATGAATCAAGGCAAACAGAAGACTAGATACCAGAAGGAAAATCAGAGTTTGTTTACTATTGTCCTGCTTAGGAAAGAGGTAGCGTGCTAACATCCCTCTAAAGATAAGTTCTTCCGTCAAAGGAGCAAAAATAACGACCGCAAAGAAGGAGAAGAGTGGTTGAGACAAGGTCAAGTCTGTCGCTATTTGTTGATTTACTGAAGGATCATCTGGCAAGAAGAATTGAACGACCAGAGATAAGAACCAAACCAAGGCAGGAAGCCAAATAAATCGGTTGAAGCCACTCTTCTCAATACGAACAGGACCTTTCTGATACCATTTGTAAATGCCGTACACATAAACTCCAGCCAAGGCCACATAGAGTAGGGTAACAGCATAGGGTGAAGCGCCTAAGGCAAGCGAAGTAGTCGCGAGCACCTGAATGAAGCCATAGATGAATAAAAAGGATAGAACAGCTAGAAGAAACCAGCCGAGGTTTTTAAGTAATTTCATAAAGGTCTCCTATCTTGCTTTATAGCTGTTTTTCAATACAAAGAGGTTTGCTATCCCTAACACAAGTACCCAGGCAAGTAACATGCCGATGTTAGAAAAAGATATTTCTCCACCTTTTTTATTTAAAAGATTTACAATTGGACCGACGAACGAGTAATCCAACACTTTCTGAGCCGTATCATTTTGAAGAGCAATTATAGGTAAAAAAGAGACAATTAACATAGGGAAGATACTATAAACTTGCGCTTTAGACTGAGTATCTGACACCGCACCGATTAGAAGGTTGAGAAAAATAATACTAATAGTTGCTAGGAGCAAATAGATAACATAGGCAAATAAGTAACCTGATAGATCTACTTTAAGATAGATGGGAAGTACAATCATAGCAAGTAACATTATCAGAATAGGGAGAACAAGCATACTAAAAGTATATTCTGTTGCTGTCACACCACTTAGAATGAGTGATTTAAGATTTCGTTTTTCCTTATCTTCTGCCATCATAATCGATACCATATAACCACTTCCCATGCTCAAGACCATCGTCAAGCTAGCAGATAGTAAAAATAGGCTCAATTGTCCATCCTTATTTGAAAATTCATTATATAAAACAGCAATACCAAAAGGCATCAATAGACTCGCCAATAAAGTTGAATTGCTGATAAGAACTTGTAATCTTAACCATAGTAGGGCATTTAATTTTCTAAACATCTAACTTTTCTCCTGTCAATCTGATAAAGATTTCTTCTAGTGTCGGCTCACAAGAGTGAACCACCATCAAATCTGTCGTGTCTAAATGTGGCAATTCTTCAAATGGAACGATCTGTTCTCGTCCATCGTTATAAACCACACGTACTTTCTTATCCACATGGTACTTCTGGATAATATCTTGCGGACTTCCATACTCTATTAAGTTCCCCTTATTCAAAAGAGATAAGCGATCACAAAGCAGAGTTGCTTCATGCATATCATGCGTGGTCAAAAAGATAGTTGTCCCCGCATGCTTTAATTCTTGAAGTAGGGTATGAATCATCTTAGATGTTGTAGGGTCTAAGCCACTGGTTGGCTCATCTAGAAAGAGAATCTTAGGAGCATTCAGAAGGGCACGAGCCAAGAACATTCGTTGTTTCATTCCTGTAGATAGTTTTTCTGCGATAATATCTTTAGCATCTGCCAATCCAACCTGTTGAAGCACCTGAACTACTCTATCTGACTTGAGACCATATAACTTAGCGTAAATGAGCAGATTTTTGTAAAGACTCATCTTTTCATAAAAACCACTGCCATCACTAACTATACCGATTTGTTCCAAATCATTTGAGGTTAAATCTTGAGAATGCTTACCTAACAAAATTGTTTTACCTTGATCTGCAGCCAACTGACCTGTCAAGACGTTGATCATGGTTGTTTTACCTGAGCCAGAAGGGCCAAGAAAACCAAAGATTTCACCTTCCTTAATCTCAAAAGAAATCTGATGAAGAGCTTTTTTGCTCCCAAAACTTTTACTTACATTTTCAACACGAATCATAGAAACTCCTTTATTTGAAATAACGTTTTACCATAGGTAACTGCATCACATTGATATAAACATGGATGGCTCCTACAAGCAAGAAAGCTAGTAACTGAATCTCTCCTGTCAAGAAAGAAATGATAATAAGAAAAATATATAAGGCTGGTAAGACATATTGGTGTAATTGGAATAAAATTCGAAAACTCTGTTCCAAATTAGCCTGACGCTCCCCTTCATCATAAGAATTTATATAGTTCAAGACATCCTTTGGTGTAGCGAAAAATTCCAAATCAAACTGACGAACAATCGCAATGGTTTTAAAAAGAGATTTTTGAGCGACTAAGAATACCACAAAGAGTAAGAAAGAAAGGAAAAATGTTTGAGGGTTTGTATGCAATATAATCACCTCACTTAATGAAATAAAAATAGCCAATGGAATCGCTACACCTGTAATATTAAAAGCAATGGTTCCAAACTCAAGATTCCGGTACATTTGCACATAATAGGTTTCATTCAGATCGTCATCCATTTCCTCTTGATACAAGGAATGAAATTTTCTGCTTTTCTTTAAGAAATTGAAAGTCAAAAACATACTAATGAAACCTATCAGTAAACAAATAGCTGATATCCATGGCATCAAGGCTTTTACATCTAAAATAATTTCGTGGGATTCGACACGTGCCTTAAACATCCCTACAAACATGCCCAAGAACCCCCCCAAGACAATAGACATCAAAAATAACAATCTACGTTTCTTTTTCATATTCATTCTCCTTTTTCACTTGCTAGATTTTTGGATTTCTTTTCAATCCATTCAATTACTGGGATGAGGGCAAAATAGGCCCAGATAAATTGGTCACTGTAATAGAGATCAAACCATCCTAGATTTGTTCCAATTAGTAGACACACGCTGACTAATAAAGCTATGGCAACTACATAATAAATCACTTTATACTTGTTCATCATTTTTCTCCTTTTTCTTTAACCAGTTGAAAATGGACAAGAGGACTAAGTTAACCCAAAACAAATACTTACTTTCAACAAAATAGAACCAACCCAGTAATGTTCCAATCATAGCAAAAGCATTCACAATAAGGGCAAGAACACTCATACAATAAATCACTTTATACTTGTTCATCACTCGTCCTCCTCCAAGCGAAATACCGATTCGACTGTTTCGTTGAAAATTTGAGATATTTTCAGGGCAATGATAATGGACGGGGTGTATTCATCCCGTTCTAATAGACTGATAGTCTGTCTGGAAACCTCTGCTAGCTTGGCTAGTTCGGTTTGATTAAGGCCATCGCGAGCCCGCAGCTCTTTTAGACGATTTTTTAGTTGCATGTCACACACCTACTCTCCGTCAAATTCAACGGCTTGGATATCCTCAATACGTTGCAACTTGATTTTTTCTTTTCCCGTCTTATCTACGTATCGTAGCTTGACCCATTCCTCATCAACATCCACAACTTCCCAAAAATTTGTTCCAAATAGTTCTCCAATGATTGTTGGTTTCTTTCCAATCATTTCTTGCAATAATCTCGACATTTCTGCGTTTCCTTTCTCTTTTCTTTCGATTACCTTTAACCTCTTCTCTATCCGCTTGATTTTCTTAGATTGACTCATATAAATCAAGACGAGAAAAGGAAACAAAATCCATACCCACATGTGGCTCCCTCCTATTTCTTAACTTGCTTATATTGTAACACATCTTTTTCTTTTTGACAAGCATATTTGTCAAAAAGTTTATGATTTTTGTCATTTTGCAAAAGAAAAAGGTCAGGAGTAGGTTCCTGACCAGTTTATCTATCATTAAAATCCTAGTTTTTCAAAGATTTCTGAGAAGTTTTGGCTGATTGTCTCAAGTGACACTTGCACTTCTTCTCGAGTTTGGTTGTTCTTGACTGTCACTTGTCCGCTTTCGACTTCGCTCTCTCCTAGGGTGATGAGGGTCTTAGACGCAAAGACATCGGCTGACTTGAACTGAGCTTTGAGTTTACGATTGAGGTAATCACGCTCTGCTTTGAAACCTTGTTGGCGAAGAGTCTGTACTAATTCCAAGGCCTTGACATTTGCTCCTTCTCCCAAAACTGCGATATAGACATCTAGGGCGTTTTCGATAGGGAGAGACACACCTTGCTTTTCAAGAATGAGAAGCAGGCGCTCTACACCAAGTCCAAAACCAAAGCCAGCAGTTTCAGGGCCTCCAAAGTAAGAAACCAAACCATCGTAACGACCACCCGCACAGACGGTCAGGTCATTGCCCTCAATCTCAGTGATAAACTCGAAAATGGTGTGGTTGTAGTAGTCCAGACCACGCACCATATTGGTATCGATGATATAGTCTACACCCAGATTTTCCAACATCTGACGCACAGCATCAAAATGAGCTTGGCTTTCTTCATCAAGGAAATCCAAGATAGAAGGTGCATTCTCCACTGCCACCTTGTCTTCTTTTTCCTTAGAGTCCAAGACACGGAGAGGATTTTCCTCCAAACGACGTTGGCTATCCTTGGACAAGGTCTCCTTGAGCGGTGTCAAATAGTCAATCAAGGCTTGACGGTAGGCCGCACGACTCTCAGGATTCCCAAGAGTGTTGAGGTGCAATTTGACACCTTGGATGCCAATTTCTTTCAGGAAGTGGGCTGCCATAGCGATGGTTTCCACATCGGTAGCTGGATTGCTAGATCCAAAACACTCAACACCAATCTGGTGGAACTGGCGCAAACGCCCTGCCTGTGGACGCTCATAGCGGAACATAGGGCCCATGTAGTAGAACTTACTTGGCTTTTGCACTTCTGGGGCGAAGAGTTTATTTTCCACGTAGGAACGGACAACAGGCGCAGTTCCTTCTGGACGGAGGGTAATATGGCGGTCACCCTTGTCATAGAAATCGTACATTTCCTTGGTTACGATATCCGTTGTATCTCCGACAGAACGGCTGATAACCTCGTAATGCTCAAAAATAGGCGTGCGCACTTCTGCATAGTTATAGCGCTTGAAAATTTCACGGGCAAAGCCCTCAACGTACTGCCATTTGGCAGATTCAGCAGGTAAAATATCCTGCGTTCCTTTTGGTTTTTGTAATTTCATAGGGAATCCTCTTTAAACTTAATAGTCTTATTTTACCATAAATAGAGGGATTAAAACAGTGAGAACAAAATTAGGATTTATACTCAATGAAAATCAAAAAGCAAACTAGGAAGTTAGCCGCAGGTTGCTCAAAACAATGTTTTGAAGTTGTGGATAGAACTGACGAAGTCAGTAACCATATCTACGGTAAGGCGACACTGACGTGGTTTGAAGAGATTTTCGAAGAGTATTAGATATCATTTTTGAGATTAAGAATCGTCAAAAGAATAGCTAGCAAGGAAAGACCAACAAATAGCATCCAAGTCAACTGTATATTCCATACAGCTACAAGTGAAAAACAGGCTGTTCCCACAGGTATGGATAAGGCGAACAATAAACCTAAAAAATTACTGGTACGAGCTAGAACCTCTGGAGCTAGATTTTTCAGGAGCATGGCACTAATCTTTGGTTGAACTTTACCAGACACATACAGAGTTGAACAGAGAAATAGTAAACCAAGTACGACTTGATTGAATAAATTAGCTAGACCAACTAGACTGAGTCCTACGGTCACCCACATCATCAATCTAGGCAAGGACTGCTTCCCAAAATAATCATTGCCCGTAAGGCTACTGATGATGATTGCTACTAAAGCACAGACTTGACTGATAAATAGTGCCTCTGTATAAGAAAAATTCAAGAGAGAATGGCTCAAAAAGAAGATATTATAAATTCCACCCAAAGCGCCACCCAAGGCATTGATAAGCAAGACAGCAAAGAGCATAAAACCAAAGTTTTTCTGTCCACTTTTAAGAAAAACGAGACGTAAATTTCGGTAAATCGTTAGGAACTGGTCTTTGATAGGAAGCTTCTCATTTTTTAGTGATTCACCATCAGCAGATGAAATTGATATACTCAATTTGCTTCTTCCTAAAAAGAGAACAGAAGCTGATACGAGGAAAAAACAGGCATTGATTCCCGCAACAAGGGAAAAATTGTTGACCGATAGCCCTAAGAGCCAGACTCCGAAAGATTGACCCCCAATAGCTGAAATATAGGTGATGAACTGTGAAAAAGAGTAAGCCTCCATCAAATCATTTTCAGCTACTTTTTCCTTAATAAGAGGCATGCGCAAACCACCAGCAAAATCACTGATGACATCACTAATGACATTGATCAAACACAGGCTAGAAAAGGCAAAGAGACTAGCTTGCTGAACAACTAGGGCTGCTAGAAAAAATAAAACCGCCTGAAACAAACCGCTATAGACCATCCATTTGACCTTGTCCCTCGTGTAATCTGCCCGAATCCCTACAAAAACTGTAAAGAGAGTCGGAAGAATCATGACAATATTCGCCATAGCAACAGCAAAGGAGGCTTGCGGCAAGGTCGATGCATAGACGATAAATACCAGGTTGAAAATCGAAGCACCAAAAGCATTGAAGAATCGTGACAAAGTCAAGAATCGATAAGCTTGATTTCTAAACAATAGTTTCATAGGTAATCTCCCTTCTTGTTCGAAGTTTTATGTGAAGTATGACTATAGTATAGCACTTAGAAATTTTAGAGGAAAAACTTTTGA
This sequence comes from Streptococcus sp. 596553, assembly GCF_900411395.1. Taxonomy (GTDB): domain Bacteria; phylum Bacillota; class Bacilli; order Lactobacillales; family Streptococcaceae; genus Streptococcus; species Streptococcus mitis_BA. Next base: position 16,046 of record NZ_OXCQ01000007.1, read on the forward strand.
ATATATGCAACAAATGAAATGAGCAAAAAGAAACGATAGAATTTCTCCAGTGACACGAGAGAGCCCAATAGTTCTATCGCTTCAAATTTCAAATAATTTTCTTAGTTTGCAGATATTCAACAATCGATCGTTTTTCTATAGTATTCGGCAGATTTGTTACAGCCAAGCATCTCAAAAATACGGACAGCATCTTCCATCTTTTTTTGTCCTTCCTTGACTCTGCCTTGCTTGCTATCAAGGAGACCTTCCACCCACAAATAGACAATTCGGAAGTAGGTCTCATTTTCCTTGTAGAAATGCTCTTCGATAACACGTTTAAAATAATGGGCATTAGTAAATTCTTCACACTCAATGCTAGCTAAAAAACCATTCAATAGTATAGTGTGAAAAAGGTTTCGATTGCCAGACATTTCCATTAGAAAATCAGATTTTCGGACCATTTCTCGTACATATCTAGTAAAAAGAGAAACAGATAAAAATGGTGAACTGACTGAAAATAAATTGAGTTCATAGATCCCCCAAATCTCGGTAGAAAACAAATAATCATGAAGGACTTTCCCTTCCTCTGCTGTTAACTCTACCCCTTCATCCATGCCCTTCATATAAGACTTGATCATAATGGCATTTAGAATATGTTTCTGTTTGTTTTGAGAATGGGCATGCTTTTGATACTCCTTGCGATACAAGTCCTCAAGCGGAGCTATATTCTTTGGATCCAAGACATCTATGATTTCTTTTCTCAACTCAGAATCTGTATCATACTGAAAACCTCTCGCCAGAAAGAGAATTTCCTCTACACTGGCAGATATATTTTCTAGGGCAAATAAAAACTTTTCCACCGAAAGCTCGCTCTGACCTGTTTCAAATCGGGACAACATAGACGGCGAAAATTGTCCCCCAGTTGCTTGTCTCAGCGAGATATTTCTTGACTCTCGTAATTGTCTAAAGACTTTTCCAATCTGCTCCATAGACTTCCCCTTGATTCAGTATTTTCTTCATTTTATCATATTTTTCAGAAAATTCATCAAAAACTTGCCAAATTGTCAGAATTATGAGAAAATAGAGGATATTTATCACGTGGAGGGACTGTAATGAGAGAGGATATCAAAATCAATGACCGCGCTTTAGCCTTGCAAGACCAAATTATCGAAAAACTAGAGAAGGTTTTTGATACAGATGTGGAATTGGATGTTTACAATCTAGGACTGATTTATGAAATCAATCTGGATGAAACGGGCCTCTGCAAGATTGTCATGACCTTCACCGACACCGCCTGTGATTGTGCCGAAAGCCTGCCTATCGAAATCGTAGCAGGTCTGAAACAAATCGAGGGTATCGAAGATGTCAAGGTTGAAGTCACCTGGTCGCCTGCCTGGAAAATCACACGAATCAGTCGCTACGGCCGTATTGCCCTTGGACTGCCACCTCGTTAATACTCTTCAAAAATCTCTTCAAACCACGTCAGCTTAGCCTTATCGTATAGATGTTACTGACTTCGTCAGTTCTATCTGCAACCTCAAAACAGTGTTTTGAGCAACCTGCGCCTAGCTTTCTAGTTTGCTCTTTGATTTTTATTGAGTATAGGCAGGCAAATCACTTTTGGAGATGAAAAGAAGCAAGCCGAAGTTGGCTTGCTTTTTGAGTTTATTTTTTACCTGACTTGTCCATATTCCAGAAGTCTGTCACGGCTCCGCGTGAAGCAGATGATACGATGTGGGCATATTTACCGAGGACACCACGACTGTAAAGTGGTGGCAAGGTAGTTTCTGCCTTGCGTTTTTCAAGTTCTTCTTCGGATACGGCCATGGAAATTTCTTTGGTATCTTGGTCAACCGTAACAATATCGCCTGTACGAAGGTAGGCAATTGGTCCACCATCCTGAGCCTCAGGAGCGATATGTCCAACAACTAGACCATAAGTCCCACCAGAGAAACGGCCATCCGTTAAGAGGGCAACCTTGTCTCCTTGACCTTTACCAACAATCATTGATGAAAGTGACAGCATCTCAGGCATACCAGGACCACCCTTAGGTCCAACAAAACGAACAACGACAACATCGCCATCAACGATTTCATCTGTCAGAACGGCCTGAATCGCATCTTCTTCTGAGTCAAAGACCTTAGCTGGTCCAACGTGACGACGCACTTTAACACCTGATACCTTGGCAACTGCTCCATCAGGGGCAAGGTTCCCGTTCAAGATGATAAGCGGACCATCTGCACGTTTTGGATTTTCAAGTGGCATAATGACTTTTTGGCCTGGTGTAAGGTCTGCAAAGTCAGCTAAGTTTTCAGCTACAGTCTTACCAGTACATGTAATGCGGTCTCCATGAAGGAAACCATTTGCCAAGAGGTATCTCATAACCGCAGGCACACCACCGACTTCATAGAGGTCTTGGAAGACATACTGACCAGATGGTTTCAAGTCGGCCAAGTGAGGCACACGCTCTTGGATCGTATTGAAGTCCTCAAGTGACAAGTCAACATTGGCAGCATGGGCAATGGCAAGCAAGTGAAGAGTGGCATTTGTAGAACCACCGAGAGCCATAGTTACAGTGATGGCATCTTCAAAGGCTTCACGAGTCAAGATGTCTGATGGTTTGAGACCGAGCTCCAACATCTTAACAACAGCACGTCCTGCTGCTTCGATGTCTTCTTTCTTATCAGCTGATTCAGCTGGGTGAGATGAGGAGCCTGGCAAACTCATACCTAGAACTTCGATAGCTGTCGCCATGGTATTAGCTGTATACATACCACCACAGCCACCAGGGCCAGGGCAGGCATTACATTCAAGACGTTTTACGTCCTCAGCTGTCATGTCACCGTGGTTCCATTTTCCGATACCCTCAAAAACAGAAACCAAGTCAATATCTTTACCATCAAGATTTCCCGGTGCAATAGTTCCACCATAAGCGAAAATAGCTGGAATATCCATATTGGCAATGGCAATCATAGAACCAGGCATGTTCTTGTCACAGCCACCGATAGCGACGAAGGCATCCACATTGTGGCCTCCCATAGCCGCCTCGATTGAGTCCGCAATGATATCACGAGATGTCAAAGAGAAACGCATACCGGGCGTTCCCATGGCAATCCCGTCCGCTACAGTGATAGTCCCAAACTGCACAGGCCAAGCACCTGCCGATTTGACACCTTCTTTAGCCAATTTCCCAAAATCATGCAAGTGGATGTTACATGGTGTATTTTCCGCCCAAGTCGAAATCACTCCCACAATCGGTGTCTCAAAGTCCTTATCTGTCATACCAGTCGCACGAAGCATAGCACGGTTTGGTGATTTTACCATACTGTCATAAATGCTACTGCGGTGACGTTTATCTAATTCGGTCATTTGTTCCCTCCCATTTCAGTTTTTACTATTATAGCACATTTTAAAGGCAATGAACAGAAGAAAATTCTTGAATTTTCAGAAAATTCTATATACATATGAAATATTTAAAACTAAAAACAACAAAGCGGATCAGGGCACTTTTTGATGACCAGAATATGCTTTTAATCCGCTTGCTTTAAATAACGTAATGTAATTTTTACAGAAGTTCTTTCAGATGAGTGTATTTAACATCTATCTTGCATTATAAAACTCTAGAACTTTCTCTTTTATATTCGATTCACTCAAACCATACTCATTAAGAAGATAATCCATTTTCCCAACTTGACCGAATCTTTCTTGAACACCCATCCGATGAATTTTTGTTATTCCATCATCAGAGAATAATTCACATAAAGCACTGCCAATTCCACCTATCTGATTGTGGTTTTCTACAGTAAATATAGTTTTTCCACTTAACATTGTTTTTATCTGTTCTGGTATCGGTTTGATTCTAAATAAATCTATCACACCTACTGAATAACCTAATTTAGACAGTTCATCCGCAACTCGAATACTTGGAGCAACCATTATGCCAGAAGCAACGATTACAACATCTTCACCGTGTCTTAACTCAATGTAGCCTTTAGAAAAATCTTCTCCACCTTGATATACAGCCTCTGGAGCTTTTCTAATTGTTCGAATATATTTCAGTCCTTTTAAGTCTAATGTCTGGTTCAATATTTCACGAAATTGGATATCATCAGTTGCTTCAAAAATGATCGATTTAGGAATTAAACGTAACAATCCAATTTCTTCAAATGGCATATGTGTCCCACCATTCATTTCTGCAGTTACTCCTGCATCTGATCCAATCACAGTGGCATCCAATTGTGCGTATCCAAGAGAAATAAATAATTGATCAAATACTCTTCGTGAAGCAAAAGGACCAAATGTATGAAGATAGGGTCTAAACCCCTGAATAGACAAGCCTGCTGCAAGTCCGACCATCTCTGCTTCCATGATCCCAACATTCACATAACGGTCTCCAAAATCCTTTTCAAGATTATTAGTAGCCATCGAACTTGACAAATCGGCTTCTAAAACTACTATATCAGAATAACTTTGGTTAGCCTCTAAAAGGAAGTCTCTATATACATGCCGTAATTCCTTCGTACTTCTCATCATTCTGTTTCCTCCAATTCCTGACTTAATCTTTCTACAACTGAAGTTAACATTTGTCTCTCCTCTACAGTAGGGCGAAGATGATGATTGGATTTCATTTCTTCCAGCTCTTGAACCCCTTGACCTTTAATAGTGTCTAATACAATGCACTTAGGGGATAAATTATTTGACTGTTTTAATTGGACAATCCCTTCATAAATTTCTCTAATATCTGAACCCTTGACCCTAATGGATTCAAATCCAAATGCTGAAAATTTTTCTACGAAATCACCTGGATTACAAATATCCTTTGTAAAACCATCTAATTGTTTTTTGTTATCGTCTACAAATACAATTAAGTTGGATAACTGTTGATGAGAAGCAAACTGTATAGCCTCCCAACATTGTCCCTCATTTAACTCACCATCTCCAACAATAGCATAGGTATAAAAGGGACTTTTTCTTATTCTCTGACCATATGCAAGTCCGGTTGCAACACTAATTCCCTGTCCTAAAGAGCCAGTTGTCATATCTATGCCTGGCGTTAGATTTCTATCAGGATGAGACGGTAATTTAGTTCCATTTGTATTTAAAGAATATAAGAATTCTTTGTCAAAGAAACTATTCAAATAGAGTGTGCTGTATAAAGCCGGTCCAGCATGTCCCTTGGATAAAACAAAATAATCTCTATCTCGTGATGCAAATATTTCTGGAGTCATCGGCATTATTTCACCATAAAGCACTGCTAAAACTTCTACTATAGACAGACTCCCTCCATAATGGCCGAATCCAAGATGATTCAATGTTCTAAGAGTATTTAATCGAATTTTTGTTGCAAATTTTCTTAATTCATCTTCTCTATTTTCACTTAAAATCATCCCTTATTCCTCCTTTGCAGATGGCTTTTTAATAAAGGATACTCCAAACATAACTGCTAGAATAAGAACAAGACCAATCACAATGCCTGCTTGTGAGCCAAATTGATTTAACATTCCTAAAATAATTCCTGATAGACCAAAATCTGCATCTGAGAAAGTTGATCCTTGGAAACCAAGTCTTCCCAAAACTGGCATTAAAAAGACTGGAAGAAAACTAATTAAAATACCTTGTAAAAATGCTCCAATAGTGGCTCCACGAACACCACCAGATGCATTCCCAATAACACCTGCAGTCGCTCCACAGAAGAAATGAGGCACAACGCCTGGTAATATAACAACCGTTCCTGAAGCAATCATAATTGCCATACTTACTAAACCACCAACAAAACTAGAGATAAATCCAATTAGAACTGCATTGGGTGCATAAGTATAAACAATCGGACAATCCAAAGCAGGTTTTGAATTAGGTACAAGACGCTCTGAAATACCTTTAAAGGCTGGAACAATTTCACCCAAAATAAGGCGAACACCTGCTAAAATAACAAATACACCTGCTGCAAATTGACCTGCTAATTGTAAAGCATAAACTAGACCACTTGTACCACTACTGATTTCTTTTTCTATATATTCTGACCCTGCAAAGATAGCTACAATAATATAAATAACTGCCATGGATAAAGTAATACTAACAGTACTATCACGTAAAAAAGCTAGACTCTTTGGAAATTTAATGTCCTCTGTTGATTTTGATTTGTCACCGATAAGGCTACCAGTAAAACCACTCAACCAATATCCCAAAGAACTGAAATGACCTAAAGCCACCTTGTCATTTCCAGTTAATTGAACCATATATTTTTGCACAAATGCTGGGGAAATACTCATAATAATACCGAGTGCTAATCCTCCTAGTAAGATAAGAGGCAAACTTGTAAAGCCAGCAACTGATAAAATGACTGCAATCATACACGCCATATATAGAGTGTGGTGCCCTGTTAAAAAGATATATTTGAATCGAGTAAAACGAGCAATTAAGATATTGAATACCATACCTGCAAACATAATCATTGCAGTAGCTGAGCCATATGTTGTTAAAGCTACAGCTACAATTGCTTCATTATTCGGCACAACGCCAGATAAATGAAAAGCATGCTCAAACATGGTACCAAATGGATTTAAAGAATTTTGTACAATTCCTGCACCACCAGATACAACTAAGAAACCAACAAAGGTCTTAATTCCACCTTTAATAATATCAGGTAATTTCTTCTTCTGAAGAACTAATCCTAAGATTGCAATTAAAGCTACTAAAATAGCTGGTGTACTAACAATATCCAATATGAACTTCATCATGACGCTAGCCTCCTATATAAGTCCTTTTTCTTCACAAAGTTTAGTAATTAATTCTCGTAGCTCGTCCATATCAATAATACTATTTAAGATACGAACATCTCCAAGATGACTAGCTGAATCAGCTAGATCACGACCCACAATCCAAATATCAGCTGCATTTGGATCTGCTCCACCTAAATCATAGTGTTCAACTTCTACATCTGAAACATTCAAATCACTCAATACAGATTCAATATTCATCTGTACCATAAAACTTGAACCTAATCCTGAACCACAAGCTGTACCAATTCTTAACATTATCTAATCCTCCTGTTTAATTATCATTTCAATGTCATCATAGTTTTTTGATGATATTAAAGTTTGAACATGATTTTTATCTCTTAAAATTGTTGTTAAATGTGACAAAGCCTTTAAATGACTCTCATTATCAATGGCTGCAATACAAATCAACAATCTTACCTCTTGTTCTGGATTATCCAATAAATAAATCGGTTCTTCCAAAACTAACATTGACATTCCTATTTCATTCACACCTTCATCTGGCCGAGCGTGAGGAATTGCTACTCCCTTCCCTAAATTAATAAAAGGCCCAAACTCTTCTACTTTTTGAATCATTGCCTCAGGGTAGTTCTCCGTTATCTTATCTTGATCCAAAAGCGGTTTAGCTGCTAAACGAATCGCCTCCTTCCATCCTAATTTTTGCGAACTAACCTGATAGGTTTCTTTGGTAATAAGTTGTTCTAGCACTGGTACAATTTCCTTTCTATCATTTTTTTGATAAAGATAATTCTTTAACGCCAATCTTAATTCCAATTCTTGTGTAATAATTCCATATCTTTTGACAATATTCAGGATTTGTTCAATCTCAAAATCCCCATACTCTAAATTCGGAAAATCTTTTAACACTAGTTCTACTAGTTGTATTGCTTGCTCTTCAGTCATCATAACCGAAACTAGATAATTTGGCTTTTCTGTCTCCACCTTTATGGTAGAAAAAACCATATCATAGTCACTACTAGTTTTCGCCTGTAAATCATCAATCTTTGAGGTTCCTATGAACTCAATTTGAGGAAATAATGCTAATAGATTCTCTTTTAACATCAATGAAGAACTAACACCATTAGGACAAATGATTGCTGCTTTATACCATTTTTGAGGCAAAGTATCTGCTTTCTTTAAATAACCTCCGAAATGGATAACAAAATATGCTGTTTCACTATCAGGTATGGGCTTGTCAATAGCGTCCATCAAGGGAGTCAAAGAATCTTTTACTAGTTCAAATAAATCAGGATAATGTTCTTTAACATGCAACACATATTCATTTGAACTAGGTAGACCGAACTTTAATCTATAGTAAGCCGGTATAAGATGGCGACGAAGATTTTCTCTCAATCCTTCCCTTTGTTTAAAATGTAACAAAGAAATATCTTCCATTCTACTTATAATAGCCTCTGTTAATTGATTAAAGTAAACCGGAGCAACATCTACTTCACCTTCAAAGCAACTTGATAATAAAACGGTGATATAGCGATAATCATCCTCAGAAAACACCGTATCTATAATTCCCAAATCAACCACTGTATCCAATAAAATAGTGGTTATATCTTGAATAACAGGAGATACTAATGTCTCTGAAAGACCTACTCTTTCAACATCCCTTTGATACCTACACAGAATGAATACTAAACCGAAAAGGCAAACTTTTAATTGATTAACAATAGGTACTAGCTGTAGCTTCTCATAATAATCTTTAACTACCTGATTTATCAAATCATAAGTTAATGAATACCCCCAACTGGATAAAACATAATCCAAACCCCAAATCCCTATGGAGGATTCCAGCAACTCACTAACCATTTGAAAAGCTAAGCGGTGCTTATTCCACTCTGAACCGTGTAAAGTATAACCTTTTGCTCTACTGTACCCTAGCTCCAAATCATTATCTAACATAATCTTTCTTAATGATTGAATATCAGATAAGGTTGTATTCTTACTTACTTTCAAAAAGTCTTGGTAATGATTATTTGATATAAAATCTAATCGGCAAAAAGTGTAAAGATAGATTAAAGCTAAGCGAGTCGACTTTGGTAAAACCAATTCATCCGACTTAATAATATCTGTCAAAGACTGCTTCGTACGATTTGATAAACTATAGCGACCTTGCTTTTTATCCAGTACTATCCCTTTATTAGCTAGATAAGGCACTAAATAATCTATTCCTTCTTTGACTTCCTTTATAGGTAAGCTCACCTTAACAGATAACTCATATAATGATAGCTCACAATGATCCATCAAAGTCATCAAAATAACTAGTGCTCTATAATCAAACATTTCTCTTCCTTTCTAACTACAATTATAGTGTAAAAGTTATAAGAATAAAAGAGTATTTGAGCACAATATAATCTCACCTTTTAAAAGAAATTATTGGGCTGAAAGTTTTTAGTAATTATTTTTCTACTTTTTCTTGACGTTATAAATTAAAGCGATATCATTTAGATAACAATTAATAGGAATGGTTGAAATGGCACTAGAACGGCTCAATGAAGGGGAATTGGTAGAGCTTGACAAAGAGCGAAAAGCTGCCATGGTTTCAAATCTCCTTGTCGTTCTTTGTGGCAATCATGATGCACAACCAATTGTCAACACAGGAAGTCTTTACTAAAGATGGCTGAAGCTAAAAAAAGCAGATCCCCCTTCGACTCTCAACAAAGTTATACGCTGCACTCGCATCATGGGCAGAAGATAACTTCCGATCAGTCAATGGGCAAATCGAGTATCTCCTCACAGAATGTGTCAAGCAACGGAAAAAAGACGGAAAATACGTATCAGAAACCATTGACGAACCATTTGAGATTGATATTTAACACCTTCTCCTGTCTGCTAGGTCTGACAGGAGAATTTTTTCATCTTTTTTTGTCAAGTAACTTTACTTTACAAAAAAAATGTGTTATTCTAATATGGTTGATGAAAATCAGTAGATTGAATCGAATATAAATACCTAAAGGAGAAATCAAAATGGCAGTACCTGCACGTCGCACTTCAAAAGCGAAGAAAAACAAACGTCGTACACACTACAAAGTAACAGCTCCATCTGTAAACTTTGACGAAACTACTGGAGATTACTCACGTTCTCACCGTGTATCACTTAAAGGATACTACAAAGGACGTAAAATCGCTAAAGCTACATCAGCTGAATAATAGAAGGGAGATACCATGCGCGTAAATATTACACTTGAACACAAAGAATCTGGTGAACGCTTGTACCTTACTTCTAAAAACAAACGTAACACTCCAGACCGTCTTCAATTGAAGAAATACTCACCAAAACTTCGCAAACACGTTGTGTTTACCGAAGTTAAGTAAGCATTCAATACGAATCAATACAGAAGAAAAACGCTGATTCAAGCGTTTTTTCTTTTTGTTAATTTCAGTACATTGCAATGAGAATCATTCGAATGACTACATTATTGATAATATTTGTTAAGCCATCAAAAGTAATTAACATTTCATAACGAGTAATCCTATTTAAACTCGTCTCACTATCTATTTTTTCTTATCTCTGTGTTATAATAAAATAGATTTTAAATCCATCTATTTTATTATTGAAAATTCTACATTTTTCAATTGAATTTTGATTACAAATATTCGCGCGATTTTCGCGTGATTTTCGCGTGAATATTTTAAAATATATCTTAGAAATACGATGAAATCAAAGATTTTAATTATCTATCAAATTTACTTTTTCGCGTGACAATCATTTAAAAAAATAAATTTAAGCAACATTATATTTTAGGAAGGGAAAATATGGACTTAAAATTTGAAGGGGTTGATTTAGAATACAAAAAAGCTAAAAACGATCTTCCAGAATCTTTCTGGGAAACCTACTCAGCATTTGCAAATACAAATGGCGGGAAAATAATTCTCGGGATAGACGAAAAAAATATTGACCCCTACCAAGGAGTCAATAATCCTCAAAAAATACGAGACAATTTATTCGCTTTAGTCGCAAACAAACAAAAAGTTAGTTGTAACTTACTTACAGATAATGATATTGAATACATTGACATTCCAGGCAAAAATAAACAACTCATGGTAATCACTGTAAGAGAAGCGAATCCTCACCAAAAACCCGTCCATCTAAAAAATGATTATCGTGAGTCATATGAAAGATTAGGTGAAGGCGATGTTCGACTTGATAAAGAAGAACTTAAATATCTGATGACTAGTTCTCATGATGATATTGATAGTGAGTTACTTAATAATTTTGACGAAAATGATTTAAATTTAGATACAATAGAACATTACAAGCAATTATTAATTGAACTTACTGGTAATATAAAATATAATAGCATTTCGTTGAGAAATTTTCTAATCGAAATTGGTGTATTTAAAAAAGACAGGATTGATAATACATATAAATTAACCGCAGGAGGACTAATATTTTTTGGAAAGTACAATTCTATCATTTCTCGTTATCCCAAATTTCAATTAGACTATTTTGAAAAAGATACCTCCCTTTCAACTAGGTGGAACGATAGAATTTCAACAGGGGATATGATGTACCCTGATTTAAACATGTTTGATTTTTTCAATTTAGCATATAAAAAATTAACTACTACAACAAATGATAGATTTGAGTTTAATAACGAATCTGCCCACCGTTTACCATTCAAGAAAGACCTATCTGAATCTATACGTGAAGCTTTAGTAAACTGCTTAATGCATGCTTACTATGACTTTGATTCTCCTATAGTTATTACAGCTTATCAAGACTTCTATGAATTTAAAAATCCAGGTAAGATGAAAATTTCTATTCCCGAATTTATACATGGCGGAACTTCCAAAACGCGAAATAGTACAATCTCTTCATTATTCCGTAGAATTGGGATGTCCGAAAAAGCTGGATCAGGTGGACCAAAAATTTTTGATATTTCCGAAAAGTATAAACTAAAAATCCCTGAGGTAAGCACTACCTTTGATAGTACTGTTGTTACAATCTGGAAAGTAGACTTATTGTCTTCTTATGCGGATACATCAGATAATGAAAAGATAATACTTGAATATATCATTAAAAATGGTAGCATTACTAAAAATGATGTCCTCGAAAATTCTCTCATGACTGAGTATAAATTTAGAGAAAATTTGAAATCTCTACAAAATAAAAAGTATATTGAGATAGAAGGTAAGGGACGATCTACAAGATATGTTCTCCCTAAAAGCTCAACTGAACAATACCACATCATTAAACAACAAATCAAAAATCTTGGAGATTTCATGACTAAATATTAAATATTTTATTTTCATTCCTAAAAATTTTTGAAATAATATTGTCTTTTCCCAAATTTTCGGAAACCAAAACGCAGGCTCAAATCGGCCTGCGTCTTTTCATTCTTCCCCTACTCTCTAAATCTCTTTCAATTTTTCGAGATAGGCGGTTAATTCTGCTTGGGCTTCTGGTGTTGTGCCTACTAGCTGGCTGCGCATGTGTGCGAGTCTGGCTTCTACTTGACCAATCTCTTTATCAATCTCTGCGAGTTGGTCTGCGATGTCGGCTAGGGGAACTACAGGTTCTTCCTCGAAGGTATCGACATAGCGTGGAATGTTGAGGTTATAGTCATTTTCAACAATCTCTTCAAAGCTGGCTAGATGGGCAAACTTCTCGACATTCTCGCGTTTTTGATAGGTCTCCAAAATCTTGGCAATATGGCCCTCGGTCATATTGTTTTGATTTTTCCCTTTTTCAAACTCTTTGGAGGCATCGATAAAGAAGACATCCTTATTGGTGCGATTCTTTTTAAGGATAATAATGGTTGTCGGGATAGAGGTGTTGTAGAAGATATTTGCTGGCAAACCGATAACTGTATCAATAGCGCCTTCTTCTAGCAGGTGTTGGCGAATCTTTTGCTCGGCTGCTCCTCGGAAGAGGACTCCGTGGGGAAGGACAATGGCCATGACCCCATTGTGCTTGAGATGGTAAAAACCGTGAAGAAGGAAGGCAAAATCTGCTTTAGACTTAGGCGCAAGAACTCCATAACTTGAAAAACGAGGATCTTGCAGAAATCCACTATCTGCTGACCACTTCAGTGAATAGGGTGGATTCATCAAAACTCCATCAAAGTCTGTCGGCTCCGTAGTCGGCCAATCTTCGTCTAGGGTATCGTGGTTGCTGAGGTGATAGTTCTCAATCGCAACCCCATGGAGCATCATATTCATGCGAGCAAGGTTGAAAGTCGAAGTAATCAACTCTTGACCGTAGTAAGAAATCGTCGAAGCTTCCTTACTATAGCGCTTGGCATTGAGCAAGAGAGATCCAGACCCCATGGTCGGGTCGTAAACCGACATCCCCTTTTGATGCTCACGTCCTGCAAAGACAATCTGAGTCATGAGGTGAGAGACTGCTTGAGGTGTATAGAACTCGCCAGCTTTTTTCCCAGAATCGCTGGCAAACTGGCCAATCAAGTACTCATAAGCATCACCCAAGATATCACCAGCATGACCAGACACATTGAGGTCGTTGAGCTGTTTCATAACCTCAGAGATGGTCTTGTTTTGCTTTTGTGGGGTGTTGCCTAGCTTTTTCGCATAGAGGTCGATATCTTCGAAAAGATTTTCAAATTTTTCATTGGCCTGCTCGATATCACGGAAACTTTGGGCTAGAGATTCTAGCTGGAAGGTTCCTTCGTGGATAGACTGAACCAGCTTGGTAAAGGTCAGAGAAGGCTCAATCACGTAGCCTAGTTCGTCATTTAAGACCTCAATAAGGTCTTCACGGACATCCGCATCCGCAAAGTTTTTCTCATAGAGAAGCTGCGCTTGCTGGAAGGACTCAAAGGTCTCGTCCAAGTTATCACAGACGGCTTGGAGGATGTTGTCGGATAGGTACTTGTAGAAAATCAAGCCCAAGAGGTAGGACTTGTATTCATTGGCTTCCATCTGGCCACGCAGGATATCTGCCGCATTCCAGAGGGATTGGTAGAGTTCTCTTGATAAATCTGTTTGTGACATAGGGTCTCCTATCAATTTCTACTTTCATTCGTTTAGTATAGCTTTTTATGGTCTTAGTATCTTATGAATTGAACACGACCTAAAAGCTGAGTAAAAAAGATAAACTGTCTGGTCTTCATCGAAGACTGCGCCAGTTTCCTATTTTTACTGGGCTTTTTGTGGTCTTTGTATCTTATATAAACATTTTTCTGAGTAGGGTTTGTTTGCTTTCTTTGAGTTGGTTGACTTTTTCCTCTTGTTTGGCAATAGACTTGTCTAGATCTTGGAAGAAAGAACCGATAGCTTCTTGTTCAGGGAGGGAAGGGAAAGATGTTTTATAATTTAATACATCATTATTTGAAATATTTGCCTGTGCAGCTCCTTGAGAAGATAAAACCATCTCTTTTTCAAAATTTCTATTGCTTAATAACGTGAACAGGAAATTATTACTTTGATTCGTGGCCAATTTCCCAACACGCTGATTTAACACCGCTGCTACCTCTGTCATCTTGGATACACGTCCCACATTACCTGTTAGCGAGATTAATATATTTCCCTGTTCTAAGATAAACTGACTTTCTACAGTATCAATTCGATTTCCATATGTATCATCTATATACTCATTCCCTTTTACATTTGAAATAGTAACTACCAAATATTTACCATCTGTGGAATAATGCTCTGACTTCCATGCATTTCCTCCTTTAATAGAACACACTTCCCCCAACTTCACTTCCTTCCAGTCATTTTCAAATCCTGCGAAGCGAAGGGCTGGTTTGATTTGTCCTTTGGCTGAGAAGAGGAGCTTGAGGTAAGTTTTCTTCTGCTCTTTGAGCACCTCTAACTTACGCTGTTGAAGGCTAATAAGCTGGTCAATATCTTGGAAGAAAGTTGATAGAATAGAAATCTCTCTAAAATCATTAGGGATAACTAAACTAATCTCTGACATTACATTATTCATTAATTTCGGGTTGCCAACTTTTGAAACATATTTCCAAGCTTCGTTATTTAATATTTCTGCAATCACTTTATTAGCAAAACCTTCATCAGACAGTAAAACACCGTTCACATTTGTACTATAAAATTTTCCTTCCCTGTAATTTACCGTTCCAGCATTTGCTCCATCAGTTGTCCAAGTTATTGCTGTTTCAAATAGATATTTATCATAATAGCCTAATAACCCTTCATTTTTGGTTTGAGAAGAATATACAGGATATTTATAAGTATCTGTTTTTTCTTCTGATATCTGCGTTGTTGCTAGTACTTGTCCCCTAGTAACTCTAAAAATATCTGAGACTTTCACTTCCTTCCACTCATCTTCAAATCCTACAAATCGATAACTTGGTTGTTTTATCATATTACTCCTCCAACTATTTCATCTTTATTTGTATCTATAAATTGCAATTGATAAGCTTTATGAGCACCCCATGCCTTAAGTATTTTCTTAATAGTATATTCATACTTCTTATCAAACTGGTCTACATAAATGCTCACATTCGGTGCCTGTTTAAAGATTTCTTTAAAGTAC
This sequence comes from Streptococcus sp. 596553, assembly GCF_900411395.1. Classification (GTDB taxonomy): domain Bacteria; phylum Bacillota; class Bacilli; order Lactobacillales; family Streptococcaceae; genus Streptococcus; species Streptococcus mitis_BA. Next base: position 31,274 of record NZ_OXCQ01000007.1, read on the forward strand.
GGAGCATCCACTCCATTCTCATCCCGAATAGCAAAACCAATGAAGTAGATTTCTTTGATAGAACTTAAATTTTTGAAAAGGGATTCGTGCTTTCTAAGTTGCTGATGGACAGGCTTTTTATTAGCAGCAGATAGTCTGTACATAGCCCGAGATAAAATATCTGCTCCTTCTGGTATGACTATCGAATCTTCTCCATGACCAAATATGAGAACTCCATCATCCAAATCACCATGAATATGAATGATGTTAGAAGAAGAAATGCCGTAAAAATCCTCTAAAGTACGAGTATAATTGAAATTCAAAAATCTTGCATTTCTATTAGTTAAAATCGTTTCTTTCACAATCGGGAAATGAGAGGTAAATTTTCTCATGCTTAATTGACTTTCCCATTGTTCATAGGTTTCTTTAATCCATTGTTTAAATAACTTGTTCAATTGATGATGAACATATTGACTGAGTTTATCCGCTACCTTTTCGGCAAATTCTTTTCTAGACTCAGTATCCTCTTTACTATCGTTCGTCACATAGTAAGAAGTGCTAGTATTCATAAAAGGGAAGCAGACTAGTTTTTCTTCAAAATCACTCCAAAACATCTCTGGATCTGTAATCTGTAAAAGGATTTGATAAAGCAATCTCAACTTCTCCTGACTGTCAGAACCACTCAAGATTTCCATCACTTTTTCTGCAAATAATTCACTCTTATATATTTTGTTATCACTGTTTTTTAGATAATCTTTAATAGAATCCAAACTTTGCAACGACTCTAACAGTTCATCCTTCCCATAAGCCTGCTGATAAACAAACTTCTTGAAATATAGATAATCTGTCTTTAAGTCATGTGCTATATCAAAACCATTTCCGATAATAAATAATTTCTCCACTCTATCCCTCCTTTCTATTACTCCATTTTCTTATTTCTACACTTTAGATTTTCTTTTTTTGATGTCTATTCTTCAATTTTGCCTATTTTTGCACTTTATGACAGCCATCTTTCATTCCTATTGTGCAATTTTGGCCATTTTTGCACTTTAGAACGACAACTATGCTATTATATTCTTCAATTTTGCCTATTTTGAAACAATAGAAGGGCTGATTTTGTGATATAATGTTAAAAAACGTTAAAATGCGAGGATGACTACATATGAACTATAGAGAACTTAGAAAAATATACTACAGTCATCGTGACCAATATGAGGAAGAGTATCAACTACGCTTACAGGGATACAGCTCCATTAGGACATCTCTTTATCCTCATTTAGTGCAACGCGATACTGTCAAAACAAGTCAATACCCTTTATTTGTAACCCTACATCTAGGGATTTCCCAACTGATGGAAACTATCTCACAGCAGTCTCAACGAATTAGTAAAATAGCTGATACCCTCCCTAAGATTGCCCACGATCAGTTTTATAAAGAACAACTCTACCAATCGATTATTTCCACAAATGAAATCGAAGGTATCCATACAACTCGTAAAGAGTTGGTCGATGTGGAGAAACTCCTAGAGGAAGACCCCTATAAGACCGAACAAATCAAACATCTTTCCACCTTGCGAATGTACCAACAAATCCTTAAGGATGAATTTCTCCAAATCCAATCTCTTGAAGATATCAGAGGGATTTATGACCAATTAACACAGGGAGAAATATCGCTAGAGGATGAACTCGATGGAGAGTTTTTTAGACAGAAATCGGTCTTTATCCAAGACGACAAGACTGGCAAAGTCATCTATATCCCACCTCAAAAGGAGGAACAGATTCAGGTCATGCTGACAGAGTGGATTCGTTTTATAAACGACCATTCTATCCCAAACCTTGTCAAGGCTTGTGCTGGACACTATTTTTTTGAAAATATTCATCCCTTCTATGACTGTAACGGTCGGACAGGCCGCTATATCCTTGCCAAGTACTTGTCTAGAAAGCTCGATAAATTCTCGGGTCTGGTTTTGTCCCAACAAATCAATCACCATAAGCAAGACTATTATAAGGCTTTTAGGAATACTGGCGATCATCTCAACCGTGCCGATGCTACCTTCTTCGTTGAAACCTTGTTGACTTTTATCAAGGAAGGACAGGAAAACATTATCCAAACCCTCCTTGAAAAACAAGAGCAACTGCATCGCTATAAAGTTAAGATAGAGCAAACAGAAGGTCTGGAGGAAGTCGAGAAATACATCTTGTTTCTCCTCGCTCAGTCCAAGCTCTTTGTCGATGATAAGAGAGATGGTATAGAAGATAGAAGCATCATCCAACTGGCCAATCAGTCCAACCATCATTACTCTAAGAAAAAGGTCAAGGATGCTTTCTTGCATCTTGAAGAGAGGGGAATTTTGACCCTAATTGGTAGAAAACCTTCCCAACATTATCTTTCTGACCATTTTTAATACTCAATGAAAATCAAAGAGCAAACTAGGAAACTAGCTGCAGGTTGCTCAAAACACTGTTTTGAGGTTGCAGATAAGACTGACGAAGTCAGTCACATATATACGGCAAGGCGACGTTGACGTGGTTTGAAGAGATTTTCGAAGAGTATAAACCTATCTCCCCCTTAGCGGTAGGATATCCTCTGAAATCATGCGCATATAGTCCTCTTTGAGGGCTTTTTTGTATTTGAGTTTTGGTAGTGCCTTGTCTCCGTGAGCTTCCTTATAGGCCAGATAGTCCTGAGACTCGGTGATGGCTTTTTCGCCATTTTGCTTGTCTCGTCCGATGCGGTAGTTGTCCACTACGAACTGGAGTTCATCCTCTCCTATCTGCCAATAATCTGCCGTTTCACGAATCTTTTTCTGGGTTGTTAGCTCAATCATCTCATCCAACTTATGGGTTACAGACTGTCCCTGATAGCTCTTGGCATCAGCTTGAACATCCTGCCAGAGTTTAGAAATGATGCTGGATAACTTAGGATTGGATTTGTTCAAATCTTCGATATACTTATCTACCAGACTCTTTTCCTTTTTACCAATGAGGTTTTCCCGATTTTCAATCAGGGCTTGAATGAGAGAGAGGATATAGTGATAGTTTATCTCGTCGGTACGGATGGATTCAAGCTCATACTCTATATCTACGAGAAGGCTTTCATCTTCTTGGTCTTCTTTTCTGCGTCTGCGGAGCTCTTCGATAACATTTTGATATTGGCCGGCAAAGTTCTTGATGTCTTCTAGGCTGAGTCCAATCTCTCTGAGGATGACTTTCTCATCATAGTCTGAATAGACTTGTATAGAAGATAGGAGCTTGTCAAATTCTTGGAAGGCCTTGGCAAAACGTTTTAATTCTGCATCTGTCGCTGTATCCAAATCAGGCACCTGCTCTGGACTTGGAGCGATGGCTAATAGTTGATGAACCTTCTCCAGAAACTTGGCCTTCTCCTCCTGCCATTCTGGAGCTAAGACACTGGTTTCACCACCATTTGAGTAAAGGCTCAGAGCTTCATCCACCTTTTCTTTAAAACGGTCAGGCGTTTGGAAAGTGACGATTTGGCCGAATTTCTTGCCTTCATCAAAGAGACGATTGGTTCGTGAAAAGGCCTGAATGATATGCTGGGGTTTCATGGGCTGACGGTCCATGAATAGGGTCGATAAGCAAGGGGCATCAAAGCCTGTCAACAAGCGGTCCACAACGATAACGAGATCCAACTGCTCCTCACGGAAAGCAAAGCGTTCTTTCTTACGGGCCAGACGGTCGTTGAGGTCACTATTGTAGGAAGCAATGGTTGCTAGGCTAAAGTGAGTACCAAACATGGCATTGTAGTCTTCTAAACTCTCCTCCATATAGGCTTGGTTGACATAGGAGTCTGCTTCATTTTCTGTCACAGAGTAAGTAATAGCAACCTTAGGAAAGTCTGGTAAGACCTTTTTAACATTTTCCGAGATGCTTAGAGACTTCTCTCCATTTTTGACTTGCTTAATCAGGTTATAATAGGCCTGCGCACGGGCAATGCTTTTGACTGTCAAAATGGCTTCATAGGTTTTTCCTACCCCATTTTGGAAACCGAGTTTGCGTCTTGAGCGATTGAGAATGGCATCTAAAACGGCAAGCATATGGCCTTCGTCATCATAACGCTCCTCATCAATCTCATCTTCTGCCCAACCAGGCATGGTTGTCTGATACTCCACATTAAAGCCAAGAACCGCCTTGTCATGGATGGCTTCTTTGACAGTATATTGGTGGAGGCAGTCACCGTACTGCTCTTCGGTTGTCTGAGCAAGGTCTCCTTTTTGTTCACGTTTATTTTCTGTAAAGATAGGCGTTCCTGTAAACCCATACCAGAGAGAATTTGTAAAGAAGTGCTCTAGGTGGCGTTGGCGTTCAGGAGTCACTGCGCGATGGCATTCATCGACGACAAAGGCTAGTTTGAGTTGCTTGATACGATTGTAAACCTTTTGGTGACGTCCTTCATCAAACTGGCGAATCATGGCATTGATTTTCTGGATGGTCGTCACAACGACACGGCGGTCATCAGAAGCCAGATTTTTAACCAATTCCTGTGTATCATCGGTCTCGTCGATATCAATCATGTCGTTCTCTGCGTAAGATTGAAACGAACTGGTCGTCTGCTGGTCAAGGTCTGTCCTATCAATCACAAAGATTGTCTTTTCGATAGATGGAATCTGGAGCAAATTGCGCGAAACCTTATAGGAGGTCAGGGTCTTTCCTGAACCAGTCGTATGCCAAATATAGCCCGATTGGCGCTTGCGACTGGCTTCACGGATAGCCTCAATGGCATGTACCTGATAGGGACGCAATAAAATCAAGGCCTTCTTGTCATCATCGATGACAGAATACTGCATGACCATCTCGTGGGCTCTCGGTATGGACAAGACAGACTCAGCAAAATCAAATAATTGAGGTTGGGGTCTATTTTCACTATCCACCCACTTGATCAAGAAGCGTTCATTTAGCTTGTTGGCTTTGGCAGCTGCGATGTAGCGAGTGTCTGTGACATTAGAGACGACAAACATCTGAAGACTTGAAAAAATGCCTCTGAACTGTCCTTCTTGATCGTATTTCTTAATCTGACGGAAGGCATCCATGTAAGGATGAGAACGGCTTTTCAGTTCAATTTGAATCATAGGCAGACCATTGATTAGCAAAGTCACATCCCCACGACGCTGGCGAATCCCTTCTCCGCCTGTGATGACTTGGTTGACAACCTCATAGCTGGATTTGCCACCAGCGACATTGTTTCTCCATAAAACTTCCAAGCGAATGGTGCCTAAACTAGCATCTTCACGTTGAACCTGCACCTTGGCAATACCGTTTTCCCCTGCTATCCACTTGGCTGCTTCGTAGAAGTTAACGAAATTAAGCTGATTTTTGATTTGATTTTTCTCTGAATTTGTAAGGGGATGGTCTTGCAAAATGCGGACATTATTGGCTTCCAGCTTGGCAAAAAAGTTTCCCCATAGGAGGTCTTCTGTATTTAACTCAGGTCGATACACCCATTGACTTTCTCCCTTTGTCAGCTGATTGATTAAATCTCGCTCGATAGCCAATTCCTGTTTGGTTTTGGCTTTACCTGCTACAGGGATAGCAGTCTCATCTTTGGGAGAGAGTCTCTGGCTGATATGGAAATCCTGCAAGGCTGCTTGATTGAGATGTTGCAATTTTTTGAGAAGATCTTGCTCCGTCCCTTTTATGGCTTGATAGGCTGCCGTCAGGTCTTTATCTGCATCTAGGTAGTGATGCGGATTCTTCTTTATTTGGATATAGCCCTGCACCAAATCTTCTAAACGTCCAAGCTGAATAGTAAGCTGGTTCTGGAGTTCCTGAGAATTGCTTCCAAATGCTTCTTTCTGGTTGATAGCTTCTAGGTATTCTACGATGGCAGCATAACTAGGCTGTAACTCAGGTGCTGAAACGATGAGCTCTTGTTCTAATTCTTTGGATAAGGTGTAAATCATGTTCATACCCCATTTCTACAACGCAAAAAGCCTACCAAAAAGATTGGCAGGTTTTGAAAATGGGTATGAAAACGCGAGTTTATATATATATATATATATGCAAGCTACTTATTTGCTTAAATCTGAAAACCATAGGGACTCTTCCTTTTCATTCATCCAAGGCGTTGCGGCATCGAAAAAACAGCGCCTTTACTTCCTTCTATTGTATCATAAAAGACTCCTTGGGAAAAGATTTCCCATGGTTTTATCTCTATTTCAGAGTAAACTTGCTTGCTGGCCACTGACGATGGTTAGTAAAAACTCCTAGACCAAGCAAAATCCCCTGCAAATCTACATTACAAGGGACTTGTGTGTTATTCTTGTACTTCTTTCTGGGCGGCCTTTCCTTGGTCTAGAAGGGCTTGGACGATTTTTTCATCGCGTAGTTTGACAGAATCATTGATCATTTCTGCGGACTTGACGATGGTTGTTTCTAGTTGGGCACGTTTCTGACGTCCCAATTCAATGGCAGCAACGATACCCTGGTTTTGAGCAACCAGACTTTCAGCCAGTTTGGTAACCGATTCGACAGCGACTGTCGGACTTTGGGCAATTCGTTCCATCTGTGGAATCACTTCCTTGCTGGTCTCAGCTAGCATCTGAAGGGCAGCATTGTTGGCATTGACAATGGCATCTGCCACGACACCTGATTTCATGGATTGTTGCAAAATACCAAGTTGGGCAATGGAAAGCTTCATTGTTGGAATCGTATTGCGACGAAGCATGCCCAATTTTTGGCGCATATCAGATGACACCTTCACAAGATTGCGCATCTGAGGTGTTGTTGCCCAGGCAACATAGAGACGGCTGACATACTCAGTGTGCTGTTGTTCCAGGGTATTGACCACTTCAGCCATGCGGGCCAATTCTTGTGACTTGGTTTGGTATTCTACCGTACTTGTATCGAGTTGGTCAGCTTGAGCTTTTAATTCTGCAGCGCGATTGCCAGCTTCTGTCTGGCTGGCTTCGATAAAGGAAATCACACCCACTAGATTTTCAATGGATTTGGTATTGTCCTCAATCAGCATCTCAGCAGAGACGATATTTCGAGCTAAGACATCTTCTTGCTTGACCACTGCGGCAGCCATGCCATCGAGCTTTTGCTCCACTGTTTTTGAATCAAAATAAAATTCCTGTAGGGTATTCTTGCTCTTGTTAAACAATCGTTGCAAAAAGTTTGGCTTCTCTTCTAACTCAGCAATTTCAGCGTTCTTGTATTTGACGACAAAGCCTTGCAACTCACGGTTGGTATTTTTGAGTAAGTCATCCACTTGGGGAATCTGCAGTTTCTTTTGTTCTGACAAGATACGGTTGACCGTATTGTTCACACCTTCTACAGCAGATTGTCCAAAATCCAAAAGAGCATTTTGATTGGTGACAAACTGGTCTACCAACTGGGGCACGTGCGCCTTAATCCCTTCTTGTTGCTCAGGGCTCAGCTTCTCAAGGAAGGTCAAGGTCTTGTCTGAGCCAGTATTGGTCTCGATGATTTGGGTTGTCTTATCCACCTTAGCTACCGTATTATTGGCAATCTGGTCAATATCAAAATTAAATTCTGTCATGGTTACTCCTTTGTTTCTAACCTATTCTTTACGATCTTTTTCTAGGATACGCAAACTAATATCAAAATCACGCATATCTGTTTCATTGAGTTCTCTCAAAACTTGGTCAAGCTCAAGGTCAAATTGTTCGATAGCTGCTTTAGCTTGTTGCAAACGTTCTTCTGCTCGATTATAGTTCTTCGGATTGGCCTTAATCTTTAAATAGCCTTCTAAAATCGTTTTGAATTTCTCCATCTTCAAACTATGAATGGCCGTCAATTCTTCCTTATCCCCCTCGGCAGAGGTGGCAATCTTGTCTAAAATGGCCTGATGGTCAATAGCAATATTGGCCAAGGTCTGGGATAATTCTGGAGCTAGTTCCTCTGGCTCCGCATTTTCAAGATTTACCTGACTTTCTCTATCCAAACGTTCTAGCTGAACATCGATATTTGCCCGCACTGTACGAACCTTTTTGTCAATACGGTTGTAAACATCATCATCGATATAGGACTTGAGACGATCCGCCTCCTGATGGATTTCCCTCAGTTCGATCAATACTTGATTGGCCAGACTCTTATAGGACTCCGAACCTTTTTCTACTAAAGTTCCCTCCAATTGCTGAATATCCTTGTCTGCTTGACGAATCCGAGCTTTTAAAAGCTCAATTCGATCGTCGAGCGAGCGATCCTGTACAAGAGGATAGCGCCAACGTTTATAGAGACGATAACCGCCATAGCCTAGCAGGACACAAGCCGCAAGTGGGAGAGCATATTGAACCAAAAGGCCCAATAAGAACAAGAAGCCCCAAAAATAGAGACAGCCTTTCCAAAAACCATTACCTGATTTCATAAACATTCCTTATTTTCAATTTATAAGTCTATTTTAGCACAAAAGACAAAAATGAGGGCGGAAATCCCCTAGAAAAGAGTTTATTTCTTTGCTGTAGAATGGAGGCTAGTAGCGCGTGTGCTAATTTCAATAGAGCGGACTCAAACAACAGGATTCAGTGTTATAAGATTGCGGAATGACCTCTGGGGAAATATCAAAACAAAAGCTTGAAATATCAGAGGGATTGTGTTAGAATGAGAGCATAAAGGGAAATAATGCTTCTAGCATATATAACTAAAAAGCCCCACCGTGCCACCGATGGGGTTCTTTGCTACCCTCTAAAAGGGTTAGATGTTACTTGCTACGTCTCTTTATCCATAGCTTGAAAAGCTCAGATAGTACGTTAACAAGTAACGGAGCTAGAAAAAGGGAAAATAATTCTAGCATATATAACACCTCCCTTCCTTAAAGTGAGGGGGCCAAAACATTATATCATCAACATCGCGTATAAGCAATAAAAGCTTGAAATATTGGGTGTTATATGTTAGAATGAACTTACAATGTGAGTAAAGTTACAGCATATGTAACTAAAAAAGCCCCACCGTGCCACCGATGGGGTTTTTTGCTACCCTCTAAAAGGGTTAACCATTACTTCTTACGTTTCTTAAGCCATAACTTGAAAAGCTCAGATAACACGTTAATAAGTAACGGAGCTAGAAACACTGTGAGTAAAGTTTCTAACATATGTAACACCTCCCTTCCTTAAAGTGAGGGGGCCAAAATATTATATCATCAATATCACGTAATTCCCAAACAAAAACGCCTTCCTAAGGCGCTATTTTTTCTTGATCAAGCGGATGTAGTCCTGTTTGCTATGAATAATATCTGATACAAAGACAGCTTTTCTATACTCTAAAATATGATAGAATGCTAGGTAATCTCCTAAAATGATGCATCGAGTTTTGTGGGATGGGTATATAATCCCTCCTACTCTTTCGTCAACATCAAATCCTGCTTCTGGGAAGACTTCAAGACGCTCCAAACCATAAAGAACATTCTTAACTGTGTTTGCTCCTGCCTGTTCTGAAAAGTAGTTAGCTGAGATATAATCTTTAATACCTCTTAGCTGTTCTTGTACCGTTTCGGAGATAATGATGCTATATGCCTTCTCGTTAAATTCCAAGGTTAGCCCTCACTTCATCAAGACTGTAAGTTCTTCCATGTTCTAAATCGTCAAAGCTACGGGCAATTTCAGCACGCAACCTTGATAGAAGTTCTTCTCTTTCTTTGTCTACTTGGGTTTCAAATGGCAAGGATTTATGTTCTACAATGCGTTCTAAAAACAAGTTAAAGCTGGCTGTCATATCAAGATTTTGCGCTGTGATAATCGCTTTAGCCTTCTCTAACAAGTCTCTGTTAGTCTTAAAGTTTACCTGTGTGTTTTTTTCTAAAACATTCATGGTAGCACCTCATTTATACTATTATATCACTTTGAACTATATAGGTCTAGTTACGTATAGACGATTATAGCTGGATACTAAGAGAAATCAAAAAGCACTAAGGGAAAACGCCCCAAAGTGCTTAATATCAAGGCTCTAAAGCCTATCTGATTCAATAAAATATTACAACATTTTGTTGTAGAATTCAACGACAAGGGCTTCGTTGATTTCTGGGTTGATTTCGTCGCGTTCTGGCAAGCGAGTCAATGAACCTTCCAATTTTTCAGCGTCGAATGATACGAATGCTGGACGTCCAAGAGTAGCTTCTACTGCTTCAAGGATAGCTGGAACTTTCAATGATTTTTCACGAACTGAGATCACTTGACCTGGAGTTACGCGGTATGATGGGATATCAACGCGTTTCCCGTCAACAAGGATGTGACCGTGGTTTACGAATTGACGAGCTTGACGACGAGTAGTCGCAAGACCAAGACGATAAACAACGTTATCCAAACGACGTTCCAAAAGAAGCATGAAGTTGAAACCTAGGATTCCGCCTTTGATTTTTGTAGCTTGTACGAACAAGTTACGGAATTGTTTTTCACCTACACCGTAAGTGAAACGAAGTTTTTGTTTTTCAGCCAATTGCAAACCGTATTCTGACAATTTAGAACGGTTGTTTGGTCCGTGTTGTCCTGGTACGTAGTTACGACGTGCCAATTCTTTACCTGTACCTGTGAGTGAAAGGCCAAGGCGACGAGCTTGTTTCCAAGATGGTCCTGTATAACGTGACATGTGAATGTCCTCCTGATATAAATAATATTTCGGTGGAAATAGTCACTTAGAAAGCCCTGATTCGTGCAGATGCCCTTCGCCTAAACAGCCAAGGTTACTTATCATAAGACATCTGTTGACGAGCTTCATGCTTTCCTGCTGATATTTCACACAAAATCCATTTTACCATGAATAGCTGGATTTGTAAAGGGGTTTTAAGCTTTATTTTCACTACCAGAGAGATTGAGAAGGAGGGTAAAGGTGCTTCCGAGGCCGTACTGGCTGCTGACTGTAATTTCTCCACCCAATTGATGGGCCAATTCACGCGCAATCGCAAGTCCTAAGCCATGACCACCTGTTTTCATGTTACGCGAAATTTCTACACGATAAAGGCGTTTGAAAATATTCTCCAAATCCTCTGGAGCAATACCCTGCCCCTCATCCGTTACACTGATTGAAAGCTGGTTCTTCTCCAGCTTAGCCACCACTTCCAGCTTGGTTCCTGGAGCTGAGTATTTAAAAGCATTATTAACCAGATTCACCAAGATACGAGAAAGTTTGGCATAATCTCCCTCAATCCGGGCAGACTCTGGGATTACCTGCAAGTGGACATCTCTTCTCTCCTGCTCAATCAAGAACTGAAATTCACTCATGCACTCAATCAAGAGCTGGTCCAGAAAAATACTGTCTTTACTGGTCATATCCGCCTGATTTCTGGCTGTGTTTAGGGTCAAAAAACTCAACTCCTCAACCAGTTTATTGAGTCTTTCCGTCTGGCGTCCAATGGTTGCTAGATAATGAGCTTGCTCCGACTCCTTGATAACCCCATCCAAAATCCCTTCTACCGTCGCTTGGATCGAAGTGATAGGAGTCTTAATATCATGCGAAAGTTGAGCAATCATCAAGCCCTTTTCTCGTTCGCTTTCTTCCAAGGAATCAAAGCTGGCCTGCAAATCATGGGACATTTCATTAAAAGCTTGCCCTAATTGTTGAAATTCTAAAGGACCTTGAACCTCCAAATTTAAAGGAAAATCCTTGTCCGCTACCCGCTTGGCATGTTCCTTGAGTTTGCCCAACGACGTAAAGACCGGCGATAGGAGAAAGAGACTAATCCCAGCACCGATAAGGCTGGCAATGATGGTCATCCCAAGCAAAAAGTAAATCTCGCCTTTCTCAATCAGCATTTTTTGAACAGCCCAAAAAACAATCAAAATGGTTAAGAGGGTTGAAATAATATATCCAACCAAAATATAACTTTTTAGTTTCATGTTTGTCCTCTCGGTTTCTCTATCTTATATCCCAACCCCCAAACTGTCTTAATAGTGGGCGTTTGGTCACTACTATATTTTGCCAATTCCTGTCGAAGAGCATGGATATGCACATTCAAGGTATTGGTATCATCCACATAGTCTTCTTGCCAGACTTTTTCATAGAGGTCTGTCTTGGAGAAAACTCGCTCTGGATTGCTAGCTAAAATCCACAGCAATTCAAATGATTTAACAGTTAAATCCAGCATTTCTTCTCCTATTTGAACTTCATGACTACTATGATTCATTTTCAGATTGCCAAGGGAAATCAGCTCTGTTTCGCCCCCACGATGAAGACGGCGCAAAATATTGTGTACCCGCAAAACCAGCTCACGAGGGCTAAAGGGCTTAGCAATAAAATCATCTGCTCCCAAGCTCAGGCCGTAAATCTTGTCCTGTTCACTGGTCTTAGCAGTAATAAATAGGAAAGGCTGCTCTGGTGATAAGTATTGAACCTCACTGATTAAATCATAACCATCCATCCGAGGCATCATGACGTCTGTGATAATCAAATCAATCGGTTTTTTCTTGAACAGCTCTAGCGCTTCCAGTCCATCATGGGCTACCAAGACCTGATAACCTGCCTGAATTAAGTATCTCTGATGAATATCGGTGATTTCTACCTCGTCGTCAACGAGTAAAATTGTCTTTCCCATCTGTCTCTCCTTTGATAAAAACAGTGCTATACTGCTTTAAGTATAACACTATTTTTATTGTTTTACGATGATTTTAATCTGCTATTGAAAGAAAGTCCTGATTGCTGATTGAGTTGGTAAACTAGCCTTAGTCAGCCCACTATCCATCATTTATTTCCTTAGCTGATTAGTTTTCTTCTTTTTTGTTTTTCAAACCTAGACCACCGAGTAAACCTGCGAGTGCAAGCCCAAGGAAACCAATACTTGCCATTGATGTTTGAGCTTCACCAGTATTTGGTAGCATAGCTTTATCATCTGACATCATCTTGTCTGACATCATCGTATCAGCCATCTTATTGGCAGAAGCAGCCATGTTTTCACCTGCCATCGTATTGGTAGAGCTTGTCATGGTGTCAGCAGGCATGCTATCTGTAGTACCTGGAGCTGGAGTCTCAGTCTTCATACCTGATTTTTCCATTTGGTCATTTGCTGGCATTGCTTTATCAGTCTCTTTGGCTGGTGCCATCATGTCCTTATGGTCAGCAGCTGTTTGATGAGTCGCACCTGTAGCATGACTGTGATTCATCGGAGTCACGCCAGAACCAGAGTTAGAAGGTGAGAATGAACCATTTGCTGTGTCTGATGTTTCTTTAACATTTATCTTAATAGTGACTTTTTTAGTTGCTACGATATTTGTCAAATCTGCTTTACCATCTTTGTTGCCATAGACATTGACTGTAGCGCTGTAAGTTTGAGTACCGTTTGCTCGGAACTGGTCAATGAGTTCTTGTTTTTCTTTACCAGCTACGTTTCCATCCAAGGATACTTGGTAGAAGTATTGACCTTTGGTCTTCACGTTTTCACCGAGTGGAGATAGGGCTGGGTTTTTAGCGTCGCCGTTATCTGACCATGGAGCCTTGTCAGATGCTTTGAGCAAGAGACGAGTCAACATGCCATCACCTGCGAAGAGTTCATATGGAATTACTTGGTTTACACCGGCAGTGAAAGGACCTTTTCCTTCAGCTTTTTCAAGATAAGCAGCAGGAACATCAATACTGTCTTTAACGTTATCTTTAACAGCTTTTTCGACAGTTTCTTTAGCAACTAATCCATTGATGTTGATGTCTACATTTTTAGTAGCAACTAGATTAGTCAAGTCAGCTTTACCGTCTTTATTTCCGTAAACTTTAACAGTAGCTTTATAAGTTTGAGTACCATTAGCACGAAGCTGATCAATTAAATCTTGACCTTGTTTACCAACAGTATTGCCATTTAAGTCTACTTCATAGAAGTATTGACCTTTTGTTTTCACATTTTCTCCTAATGGAGATAAAGCAGGATTTTTAGCTACACCATTATCAGACCAAGGAGCCTTATCAGAAGCTTTTAGTAATAGACGAGTCAACATACCATCACCTGCGAATAGTTCATAAGGAATTACTTGGTTTACACCGGCAGTGAAAGGACCTTTTCCTTCAGCTTTTTCAAGATAAGCTGCTGGAACATCGATACTGTCTTTAACGTTGTTTTCAACTGCAGAGTTAACATCGCTTCTTGTTACAAGACCGTTCAAGGTAATATTGACTTTACGTTCCTTGACAACCTTAGTCAAATCAGGTTGATCTCCGGCTGCTTCATAGACAGTCAGGGTAGCTTCATAGGTATTTGTACCATTAGTACGAAGTGTATCTAATAAATCCTGACCCTGCTTACCTGTGGTGTTACCATTCAAAGATACTTGATAGTAATACTTGTCATCAGGTAAATTTTTCACTGGTGGAATTTTCTCGTTTTGAGCGACACCGTTATCTGACCATGGAGCCTTGTCAGATGCTTTGAGCAAGAGACGAGTCAACATACCATCGCCTGCGAAAAGTTCATATTTAAGCGGTTTGTTTACACCAGCCAAGAAAGGACCGGGAACTTTGGCTTGTTCTAGGTAGCCCGCTGGGACATCAATACTGTCTTTAACATCCTCATCGACAGCTTTTTCAATATCTGCTGGAGTTGCTTGTGTCCCTGCCACATCATCTGTATCTACAGCGTCTTTTAAGACATCTGTTAGCTCTGGATTTTCTTGAGCTTCTTCACCTTTTTCAAAAAGTGTATCCAGACGAGAAGGGCTTGTTTCCTCGCTCACTTCAGTTCCTTCTGTAGGTGTAGAAAGTGAGTTTGTATTTCCAGCAACGACCTCAGGTTTCACTTCAGCAAGAACGGTGTCTCCCTGAGTTTCTGCTAAGTCACCCTCTTTCGTTACCGATTCCCCTTCAGGTAAGACTTGAGCAGGGGTCGGATTGAGCCCATCGGCACGTACAGAACTTGGTTGACCAACTAGGACAAAAAAGCCACTGGCTACAACAACTGAGGCAACACCGACACTAAGACGGCGGATAGACCAACGAGTATATCTTTGATTTGGATTGAATTTCATAGGATTCTCCTTAGAGTTTTTCTTTATTTGATGACTCTAGTATAATCTCCTAAAATTAAAAAGGACTAAGAAAAAGTTAAAATTTTTCTTAAATCCCTCTTATAAAATACTTATATCAATTAAATCCATAAACAGATTTGGTGATTTGATAGACAACATTGGACAGTTTGCGAGCTGGCAAGACAGAATGTTTGGTCAAACGGCTCAACATGGTTTTGCGAATAGCCTGAAAGACCTCTGGATTTTCCTGCTGAATATAGGTCCACAATTGGCGTTTTTTTGCCAGATGCTCCGCTGTTCCAGCTCGGTTGAGTAGGGCACTGGAAATCACCGTCGTAATCTCAATATGATTCAGCAAATATTCTCGCATTTTGGGGTGGCTCACTTTGGATAAATCAAGCTGGTCTACCAAGAGTCGATTGACTTTCAGTTGCTGGTCAATGCGCTTAATCATCACTTGCTCATTGACAGACTGGTCCTCACGCCCAATCAAATAACGATAGAAATCGACAGGCAGATAGTACATGGTCTTGACCTGCTGAAGGGGGGTAAAAACAAAGAGATTATCGACATAAAAGGTATGCTCAGGCAGTTGGAACTGGCTCGCTCGCAACAAATCTGTCCGATAAATCAGCGAGTGCATCATGATATACTGGCCCTTGGAGAAATTTCCGACCTGGTCCCAGCCAAAAATCTGCTGGACAGGCAAGACTGACTCATAACTCATACTCTTCTTACGAGACTGACCTTCCTTTTCATAGACAAAATTAGTCACAAAGGCATCAATTTCTTGCCCCTCGTTCTCTAGTTCCTGCAAGGTTTCAAGAATTTTCAAGTAGGCACGAGGATCCACCCAGTCGTCACTATCAACTACTTTAAAATAACGCCCAGAAGCCTCTGCCAAGCCGCGATTGACCGCACCGCCATGGCCTTTATTTTCCTGATAGATGGCTCTAACGATGCTAGGATACTTGCTGGCTAAACGCTCAGCTATTTCCTGAGTCTGGTCCTGAGACCCGTCATTGATAATCAAAATCTCAACTTGCTCACCACCAATCACTAGCGACTCCACACAGTAATGAAGATAGGCTGCAGCATTATAGCTAGGAATGGCGATAGACAATAACTTCATAATCTGCTCCTTAGGGGACTGATTTTTTCTTATACTCTTCGAAAATTAAATTCAAACCGCGTCAACCCTATCTGCAACCTCAAAACACTGTTTTGAGCAGCCTGCGGCTAGTTTCCTAGTTTGATCTTTGATTTTCATTGAGTATTACTCTCTCTTGTCACTTCTTTCTATTTTACCATAAAGTCCAGCCTTTGAAGAACTTTTACTAGAATATAAGGCTTTTGTCTCTCTTTGCCATCTTGGACATCAAAAAAGAGGGGTGCTCCCTCTTTTACGAATTCAATGCTGCTAGGGTATCCAAATACTGGTTGTTGATGACTGCCAAAATATAGGTATCTGCTTTCAAGAGGTCATCTGGTCCAAATTCAACATCCAATGGGGAATTTTCCTGCTCTCGGAAGCCCAAAATATTCAGATTGTATTTGCCACGGAGGTCTAATTTATTCAGACTTTGACCTGCCCAAGACTGAGGGATTTTCATCTCCACAATAGAGACATTTTTATCCAACTGAAAGACATCAACACTATTATGGAAAAGAATGGTCTGTGCTAGGGACTGCCCCATTTCATACTCTGGCGAGATAACCGAATCAGCTCCAATCTTTTCTAGCACTTTCTTAGCTGTATGGCTTTTGACCTTAGCAATAACAGTCGGTACCCCCAAACTCTTACAGTGCATAACTGCAAGCACACTCGACTCCAGATTTTCACCTGTCGCGACTACAACGGTATCGCAGGTATCAATCCCTGCTGATCTCAATAATTCTTCATCTGTGATGTCACCAATCACTCCACGCGCCAAAACTGGCTCAAACTGATTGATGCGCTCTGCGTGGTCATCAATAGCGATAATATTCATATCCTGCTTGGCTAGGGCAGCTAGGACACTACTCCCAAAAATTCCCAAGCCTAAAATTCCAATCGTACGATCTGACATGCTCTTTCCTTTCTTAACCAATACTAATATCTGCTTTCATATAGTGAATCATATCTTTCTTTTCTGGATGGTAATCTGCTAGACTGACCAGCAGGGTCAAGGGACCAATTCGTCCGATAAACATGAGAACCATAATCACACTTAGAGCTAATTTCCCTAAATCTGGAGTTAAATTTGCCGTCACTCCGACTGTCCCAAGAGCAGAAATGGTTTCAAATATGAGGTGGATAAAGGGAGGATTTCCCTTGGCTGTGATCCCTAGTAAAATCAAGCCCAGCAAGAAGGTCATCAAAAAGATAATAAAGACACTAAAGGATTTTTGAACGGTTCGTGGCGCAATCGTCCGTCGAGCGACATTGGCATGAGGTAAGCCTAGAAGCTCACTTCGTGCAAAAACCAAGAGGACAAAAAATGTGGTAATCTTGAGCCCCCCAGCTGTTCCTCCTGGAGCCCCACCTAGAAACATCTGCAAGATATAAATCAATAAGGTAACAGGACGAGCCATGCTGTAATCAATTGTCCCAAAGCCAGCCGTTCTCATGCTGACAGTTTGGAAAAAGCTGACCAAGACCTTATCTGCAACAGGGAGATTGCCAATCGTCCCTGCATTGTTCCATTCAAGAACGAGACTGCTCACCGTCCCAAAAGCTAGTAGCCCCACCGTTAGTAATAAAACCAGTTTGGTGTGAAAATGCAGGCGCCCTTTTTTCTTTTTCCCTATATGCGTAGCAAGGTCAAACCAGACCATAAATCCAAGACCACCTGTGATAATCAAGCCTGCGATGACCAGATTGACCAAGGGATCAGTCTGAAAAGCAATCAAGCTCGTACTTCCAAAATTATCAAAACCTGCATTACAGAAGGCGGATATAGCTAGAAAAATAGCACTAAAGAGACCGCGCCCCCAGCCAAGTTGAGGAACAAAACGAAAACTGAGGAATAGAGCTCCCAAACCCTCAACCAAAAAAGTCGTGAGAAAAATAGAATAGACAAACTTTCTCAAAGATCGAGTCTCTCCATAACTAAAACTATCCTGAATAGTTGCACGGCTACGAAGACTAAGCTTTTGCTTGCTCTGGATATAGAAAACCCCAATAAAGGTCATGAGCCCCAGACCACCAATCTGAATCAAGAACATACAAATGAGCTGACCCCAAATATTGTAGGTGGCAGCGACAGGCTGGGTAAAAAGACCTGTCACACAGACCATGGATACAGTTGTAAAGAGATGGTCGAAATAAGTCGCTCGTGAGCTTTCAACTTGGACAAAAGGCAAGCTCAAAAGAAGAGAGCCTAGTAAAATAACCAAGGCGAAACTCAAAAAAATACGACGAGCTGGCGATAAACGAGATAAGCCTAGCTCTATTTTTTCCTTAGATAATTTAAATAACATACATCCATTGTACCATAAAAAGTAGGAGAGGAGTTAGATCTGAAAGGCTATTTCAAGGCAGAGTTCTAGCGCCTTATCAAAAGCTTCCGAGCCCCAGTCACGACTATCGTACTGGTCCAAGTCAGCTAGGGAATCTGCTGTGAACAACAATTCTCCCCAGAGAACCCCACGCAGTTGGGCTACTGCCGCAAGCGCAGCACACTCCATCTCTACAACAGCACAGCCTTCTTCCTTACGATAAGCCACCTTTTCAGCCGTTTCTCGGTAAAAACCGTCTGTCGTCCAGGTCATGACTTCTTCATAAGGAATCTCTCTGGCTTCCAAAACTTGCTCAATAGCTGCAATAGCCTCTGGCTGAATTTCCATATAACGAGAAGGTGCCACATAGTGATAACTAGCTCCTTCATCTCGCAGAGCGCGAACAGGGACTAGAAAGGCATTTTCTTCTATATCAGCCAGCACACCACAGGTACCAGTAGAGATAATCTGCTCCACACCATAGCCAATCAACCAATCCATAAACTGGGCCGCTGGAGCAGAACCCACGGGCGCCTGGGTCAGACAAATCTCCTCGCCCTTGTAGTTGATGACGTACACTGGATAGGTCTTGGTGGCAGAAACAAATTCACCGACACAGTTGGCCCCTACTTCCCTCGCATAGCGGTCAATCTCCTCACCTAAAAAAGCATAAACACACTTCTTGGGCAGGTGCAAGTCCAGCCCCTCGTGATTGGGCATGATAACCGCCTGAGAATTGTCATCAAACTCTAAAATGGGAATCGCATGTTTCTGAATCATAACCTACCTCCTCTAATTTTGTACTATTGTATCAAAAGCTGACTGAGTGTCAAGGAATAAGCTGATGAACTGAGGAGAGAAACAATACAATAACAATATTTTTGACAGAGACTCTTTTTAATGGTACAATGGACTTGCTTAAAAGTTCGATGAAATAAGCACATAAGAAAACACCACCGGTTGCCGCCAGTGGTGTTTTTTTGCGCTTGCTCAAGGCGCTCAGGCTATTTCTTTTTCTTGTCGCATTTGCTTGCTACAAATCGGATAAGCCACTCCGATAAGACATTCGCTAGTGTACCAGCAAGAATAGGTAGCAAGACAAGTTCGATGAAAACGCACATAAGATCACCTCCTGCCTGCGCAGTCTAGTGTTTGCGACCTTACTATTGTATCATCTTTGACTGAAAATAAATAGAAAAATCATTGATATCATCTAGTCATCCACAAAAACTCTCTCCTACACTAATACTTCTTGTATCAAAAATCATCCCAATTACAAGATGCTTTGCAATTGCTTAATGAAGCAGACTTGCTAAGATATAGAGTAGGTGAATGTGAATCGGGTAAAAATGTAGAAGAAGTTTTTATCTCCACTCCCTTTTTCTCCATTATAGAAGAACAAGGGAATGACAGAAAAGAAACAACACCCGCTGTTCCTTTCTACTTCTATTTCACAGGTATCTCCTTAATCACGCGCGCAGGGTTGCCACCTAATACAACATTGTCCCCAAAGGACTTGGTAATCACGGCCCCTGCTCCTGCGACGACATTATTTCCAAGTGTGACTCCAGGCAGTACAATGACGCCACCACCAGCCCAGAAATTGTCTCCGATTGTGATAGGCTTACCGTACTCAATACCTGAATTGCGCTTATGTGGATCCAGCGGATGGAGGGGAGTCAAGAACTGACAGTTGGGACCAATCATGGCATTGTCTCCAATACGAATCGGACAAACATCCAGCATGGTCAAGTTCCAATTAGAATAAAAATTTTTCCCTAGATGGATATTGACTCCATAATCGACCACCAGGCGTGGATTGACATATAGATTTTGCCCAGTCGAGCCAAACCAAGCCTTAATGATTTCAGCTCCCTTTAAGGGGTCTTCTTCCTTGTTAAAGGTAGCCTGCTTTTGGCGAGAAGCCTGAGCCAAGGCCCGCAATTCTGGGTCCGATGGACGGTAAAACTCTCCTGCTATCATTTTCTGGTATTCACTGGTCATTGCATTCTTCTCCTTATTCCCTACTATCATATCAAAATTTCTATATATCTGACTAGGATAAGGAGCACTTTCTACAATTTATACTCTTCAAACCGCGTCAACGTTGCTTTGCCGTATATATGTTACTGACTTCGTCAGTTCTATCTGCAACCTCAAAACGGTGTTTTGAGCTGACTTCGTCAGTTCTATCTGCAACCTCAAAACGGTGTTTTGAGCTGACTTCGTCAGTTCTATCTGCAACCTCAAAACGGTGTTTTGAGCTGACTTCGTCAGCCTTATCTACAACCTCAAAACAGTGTTTTGAGCAGCCTGCGGCTAATTTCCTAGTTTGCTCTTTGATTTTCATTGAGTATGAGATGCTGGTCTTTATCACATCCTATCTAGCTAAGCGGATACGGGTCACAATTCCATCTGGGTCTGTCACTTCTAACTGAGTTGATGTCAGCCACTTGATAGGCGCCTCAACTTCCTGTCCTCTTTCGGCAATTGCTAGAAGTTCTTCTTTGCTTGCGACTTCAATGACATAGTAGGCCAAGCCGGGTAAACCTTGTTCACGTCTGGTTAGCCTTTTTCCTCCCCACTCGTTGACCGCTAAATGATGATGATAATCCCCAGACGCAATCCAACTAGCGCTAGGTATACTAAATTTATCCTCTAGTCCTAAAACCTTTTGATAAAACTGGCTTGCTACTTGACTATCCCTGACAGAAAGATGGATATGCCCCATGCGCGCAGTAGAGGCTATCTCAAAAGGTTCTACTTTACGTCCCATCTCATATATTTCTTGAGCAGATAAGGCTTCAGTCACTCCGACAATGCGCCCATCCTCACGAATATCCCAGTCCTCTACAGGCTTATCACGATAAATTTCAATTCCATTCCCTTCTAAATCTTCCAGATAGATTGCTTCACTGTAGCCATGATCCGCCCCACCGACTAGCTGAATTTGCAGCTCTGCTATATGCTTAAACAGATTTGCCAAATCCTCACGACTTGGTAAAAGGATAGCTAGATGATAGAGACCATAGTGATCTTGCACCTCCGCTAGCCTGTCTGTTTTCAGTAAATGAACCAAAGCCTTTCCACCAGCTCCTAAAATACTTTCAGATTCTGTCTGAGAAAGGATTTCCAAGCCTAGAATCTGATGATAGAAGGCAGTCTGACTTGCCAAATCCTTAACATTTAAAACTGCCTCTGCCAAATAAATCTTACTATTGTATGCGTAGGTCATCTATTTCTCCTTTGTTCTTTTTGTTGTAACTTTATTCATTACAACATTATACTCCTTTTTTACTTGGAGTCAAGTAGAACAACTCAAATAGCAGGACAAAACGATGTTGGGCAAAAACTCAATTTCAGTAGAAAATGAAGTAAATCTCCCCACAATAAAACGCATAGTACCAAGGTTTCTCTGACCTGATACTATGCGTTTTTCTGATTTCAAAGACTTCTTGCCCAGTCTCGTTTTTGTTTATCCTCGTCCGCCAGGGGCTGGACCGCCAGGACCTCCATTCGGACCGCCGCCTCCAGGCATAGAATTGACAATATCCGTTTGTTTTTCGCCGTTGATGTAAATATCCCCACCTGTATAGGTTGCTGTTCCATCAAAGTCAAAGCCTGATTGTCCTATCAATTTAATGGTTCCGCCTGTGACCGTGATATTCCCGTTTGAGTCAATTGGGTCTGTGTCCCCTTGACCGACTTCTACAGTTAGATTTCCACCTGTCATGGTAAAGTAAATATCACTTTGCTGGGCATTTTTATTGGCTGCATTGACTCCATCATCTGTCGAGTAAACATTGATATCTCCACCATTGATCGTAATGGCTTTCCCTTCAATTCCTTCAGTCGCATTCTTGACTGTGTAAGTACCACTATCAATCACTAGATTTCCAGAAGCGTGAATACCATCATCGCCTGCTGTGACTGTTATGGTATTGTTCGTCAAATACATATTTCCGACAGTCATATCGTCATCATTGTCAACTTTGACACCATCTTCCTTGGCATCGATCGTCATGGTTGTACCAGTGACATTAAGTTCATCATTGACATTAAAAGCATCGCCAACTGATGTAATGTTAAAGGTTCCACCCGTGATGTGAAGCGTATCATTTGCCTTGATAGCATTGCTTTTCTTGCCATCCACATTGAGAATTCCTGAGCCATTGATGGTCAAATCAACCTTAGAAAAGAGAGCGGTATTTGCCTTTTCATCACTGTTAGAACTTGAGTCAGAGAGACTGTTGGTGGTTCCCTCTGCTAGAGTGAGGTAGACATGACCTGCGCTTGTAGCCGAAATAGCCGCATCTGTATTGGTCATGGTCGCGCCTTTTAGGACAAGTTTCACATCATCAGACTTATCAGCTGCGATTTTAATTTGCACTCCGTCAGACTGACCTGAAATCACATAGGTACCTGCTTTTGAGATGGTCACCATTGAGCCAGAAACTGTCACACCATCTCCAGAGACGTTTGCAGATGAGCCAGATAGCTCAATCTTAGAGGCTGTATTTTCATCATAAGATGTATCGTAGTCCTTTTCTGTAAAATAAGAAGATTGACTATTTTTAGTTGAAGTTGTGATGGCAGTGGTATCTGCCGCTGCAGTTGTGCTTGACTTGGTCGTTGACTGCCCACAAGCTGTCATCAAAGTCAAAGCTGTTAAACTAGTTAAGATTAGAGTCCATTTTTTTGATTTCATACTTTTTTCCTCGCCTTCATTTAGCTTGACCTTAGTTTACAGAGAAAGTCTGAAAAAAATCTGAACTCTTTCTGAAAGTTTTCTTAAGTTCAGTTTCGGTTAAGTTATCTTTAACAAAAGTTTTAGGAAAGTTCCCTAGACTAGTCACAAGCAAGTTTATACTCAATGAAAATCAAAGAGCAAACTAGGAAGTGAGCCGCAGGTTACTCAAAACACTGTTTTGAAGTTGTGGATAAAATTGACGAAGTCAGCTCAAGACACTGTTTTGAGGTTGTGGATAGAGCTGACGTGGTTTGAAGAGATTTTCGAAGACTATGAACTTGCCCAGACACACCTATCTGCTAATAAGATAGAGTGCTGAAACAGTTTAATAAAGGAGACAGGATTTATGAAACCAATTGAAACAAGCTTTAAACGAATTGAAACCAAATATGTCGTTGCCAAGACTGACTTGGCTGATTTAATAGAAGACTTAAAAATATACCTCGTCGAGGATGACTATCCAACATCAACCATTTCTAATATCTACTTTGATACAGAGAAATTTGATATGATTCAGGATGATAGCCAAGGTACTAAGCGCAAAGAAAAGATTCGGATGCGAACCTATCTCAGTCAAGTCCAGCCCGATAGTCAGGTATTTTTAGAAATCAAATCCAAGGACAGAGCTGGTGTCGGACGAAAACATCGTCTCTTATCGACTCCCCAGTCTATCACCCAGTTTATGACCAAAGGACAGCTGGATAGTAGCATCAAGGATCAAATGATGATTGAAAAAATCCAGCAGCTCCAAGAGGAATACCAACAAGCCATCATCCCTCGTATGTATATTTACTACGACCGCTTTTCTCTCAAGGAAAAGAAAGAAATTAGCGGATTTCCCTACAATAAAATTCGTGTCACCATTGACCAAAATCTAACCTATCGTGATGAGAATGTCAGTTTATTTTCAGGAAAGGACGGTTTCCCTCTACTAAACGAGGACATTGTCATCATGGAAATTAAAGCTACAGGTAGAAAACCCCAATGGCTACAAGATATTCTCGACCAATATGGACTGGTAGAGCAGAAATTTTCAAAATACAGCTGCGCCTACCACAAGTCTCAAGGGCTGGACTATAGCCCACGACCAAGCACAGAAAGTGTAGGTACTACTTATGTCTAATCTTTTTAATTCTATTTTCAACGACACAACTGCTACTGCCAATCCTATCCAGCTCTTTCTGGCTCTCTTGGTCAGCCTGATTTTAGGTTTGGCGCTGACCTGGGCTTACAAACAGCGTACCCTCTATACACGGGAATTTGCGGTTAGTTTGACCCTACTCCCCTGCTTGATGACCTTGGTCATCTTTCTGGTAAATGGCAGCTTAGGAACCTCTATTGCCGTTGCAGGAACCTTTAGCCTCATTCGTTTCCGTTCAGCCACCAGTGGCTCACGGGAACTAATTGCTATCTTTCTTGCCATGATTATCGGGCTGGCAGCAGGAACAGGCTACCTAGCCTTAGCTGTTCTCTTCACCGTCTTTATCTTAGCAGTATGGCTTCTTTTAGAAAAGCAACAAAGTAAGAGCAATCACCAACGTCGCAGACTATTAACCATCACAATCGCCAACCAAGAAAAGCAACTCCAAACTATACAATCTGGGCTATCACAATTCTGTACCGAGTTAGACCTCATCTCCATTGATACCAGCAACGATGGAGAACAAGTCACCACTGTCTACGAAGTGGATTTCAAGGCTCAAACCGATGATTTTCAAGTCATCCATTACCTCACTAAAGAACAAGATACTTACCAGGTTTCCCTGACCAAGAATGCCAAGAAGAGAAAGAATTTGTAATTTTCAAATCAAATAGCAAACTAAGAATCTCTTGAGTACCACCATTCTTTACCAATCAAAAAACTCCGTAGTCTCTAGCGCCATAAATCCGGCTAGAGATTACAGAGTTATTTTTTAATCTAAACTTCCTACAAGAGTATAGTATCTACTGAAAGGATATGGTATTTGTAGGGAATACTTTAAAGGATACTCATAGGAAGTAAGTATTAACTAGTTATATTAGGTTTAGTTTACCCATTCACCATTGGCATTGACTCTATAGCCATCTACAGTTGTATTGACTGCAAGGGCACCTGAACCGTCAACATAGTACCATTTGTCTGATACTTTGAACCATTGGCTTGCTTTCATAGCACCTGATGCTTCAAGATAGTACCAAGTACCTCCATCTTTAAGCCAACCTGTTGCCATTGAACCGTTAGCATTTAGGTAGTACCATGAACCATTGACTTTAGCCCAACCTGTTGCCATAGCGCCGTTAGCGTTTAGGTAGTACCATGAACCATTGTATTGGAGCCATCCTGTCGCCATAGCGCCATTGCTGTTGAGGTAGTACCATGAACCGTTGTTTTGTAGCCAACCTGTTACCATAGCACCATTAGCGTTTAGGTAGTACCATGAACCGTTGTCTTGTAGCCATCCTGTCGCCGTTGAACCATCAGTATTGTAGAAGTACCACATACCGTTTTCTTGTTTCCAGCCTGTTTTTGGAGCGGCTGGTTTAGCTGGTTCTACTACAGAATATGAGCTGTATGATGGAACATATGATGAGTATGAAGGGACATATGTCGGATTAGATGGTCTTGCAGGAACAGAAGGTTGTGCTGGAGTTTCAGCTGGTTTTTCCGCCGGTTTTTCCGCTGGTTTCTCCGCCGGTTTTTCTGCTGGTTTCTCCGCCGGTTTTTCTGCTGGTTTCTCCGCCGGTTTTTCTGCTGGTTTCTCCGCCGGTTTTTCTGCTGGTTTCTCCGCCAGTTTTTCTGCTGGTTTTTCCACTGGTTTTTCCGCTGGTTTCTCTGCCGGTTTTTCCGCTGGTTTTTCCGCTGGTTTTTCTTTAGCTTTATCTTCTTCTGCAGCTTTCTTATTTAATTCATCGATAAATTTTTCAGCTTGTTTTGCAGTTAAGCCTTTTTTGAAGCCTTCTACAATTTGTTTTCTTGTTTCATCTGATGCTGCTTTTAATGCTGCAATTGTATCAGCTTTTGCTTTTGCTTCTTCTGGACTATTAGTTTCAGCTTTTTCTAATTCTGCGATTGCTGCTTTCAATGCTGCATCATAGTTTGCTAAAAATTCTTCCTGAGCTGCTTTCTCTTTTTCTGCTGACTTTTTATTTGCATCATCGATTGCTTTTTCAGCGTCTTCTGCAGTTAAGCCTTGTTTGAAACCTTCTACGATTTTAGCTTTTGTTTTATCTGCTTCTGCTTTTAATTTTGCAATCGTATCTTGAATTTGTTCTTCTATTTCAGGATTATTTTTTGCATCTTCTTCTAATTTTGCAACCGTATCCTTTAATGCCTTGTCAAAATTAGCTAAAAATTCTTGTTGAGCAGCTTCTTCTTCCTTAGCTTCTTGTTCCTCTGCTACTTCCTCTTCTTTAGCTTTTTCTTCTACTTCTTTTTCAGCGTCTTCTGCAGTTAGACCTTTTTTGAAGCGTTCTTCATAGTCAGCTTTCTGAGCTTTAGTTCGTTTTTCAAATTCATCAATAAACCCTTGAATTTGATTTTCTAATTCTGAATCTCCTTTTGCATTGTCTAAATATTCTTTTAATTCTTTAACTGTAGCTTCTGCAGCTTTATCAAAATTAGATAAGAATTCTTTTTGAGCAGCTGCTTCTTCCTTAGCTTCTTGTTCTTCTGCTACTTCCTCTTCTTTAGCTTTTTCTTCTACTTCTTTTTCAGCGTCTTCTGCAGTTAGACCTTTTTTGAAGCGTTCTTCATAGTCAGCTTTCTGAGCTTCAGTTCGTTTTTTAAATTCATCAATAAACCCTTGAATTTGGTTTTCTAATTCTGAATCTCCTTTTGCATTGTCTAAATATTCTTTTAATTCTTTAACTATAGCTTCTGCAGCTTTATTAAAATTAGATAAGAATTCTTGTTGCTTCTCTGATAAAGATTGTTCAACAGCTTGTGGAGCGTCTTCTGCTTTTACAACAGTAGGCTGAGACGCAACAAAACCAGCCCCTAAGATAGCGACGCTGGCTAAACTTGTTAAAATCATTTTTTTCTTATTCATCATTTACCTCTTTTCTGATAATCATTTTCAGACTATACTATATTAAGTATACCCCCCCCCACAAATCTTTGTCAAGTGTTTTATATTAAATTTTTGTTACATTTTTGTTCGGAATTTTATTTGTTTTATCAAAGTTTTTGTGAAAATCGTTTTGAAAACTTTGATATTTCTTTACATTTTCTTTCCTAGAGTTTCTCTTTTATTCTGGTGTGTATTTGCTTCTCACACTGCTTTTCTATTACAGATGAGACTCAATGAAAATCAAAAAGCAAACTAGGAAGCGAATCGTAGGTTGCTCAAAACACTGTTTTGAGGTTGCAGATAGAACTGGCGAAGTCAGTAACATATACCTACACCAAGGCGAAGCTGACGTGGTTTGAAGAGATTTTCGAAGAGTATAAAGCTCACATTCCAGAAATAAACAGATACCAAAAGCAAATGTTCAAACTTGATTTTTGAATTAGGAATACTCCAGCGATGACTCGTCCTTATTTTCAGTGAATAGCAACTGACTCGAGACACTCCAAAAAAGAGGTCAATGTTCGCCATCAACCTCTTTCTTATCGTTCATTCTTGTTGCTAGTGAGACGGATAACTTACCTCTCAGTCGGCATGTTCAGCCTAGTTTACCCATTCACCATTACCATTTACACGGTAACCATCTGGTGTTGTTGTGCTCACAGCCAAAGCTCCAGAACCGTAGGCATAGTACCAGTGTGGTCCAACTTTAAACCAACCCGTCTTCATGATACCTGATTCATCAAGGTAATACCAGGTACCATTTTCCTTGTACCAGCCTGTTTTCATAGCTCCTGAGCCATCAAAGTAGAACCATCTGCTACCATCTGTTCCCCAGCCTGTAAACATAGCACCTGAATTGCTCAAATAATACCAGCTACCAGAAACTTTTACAAATCCAGTCTGCATAATACCTAAGTCATTCAAATAGTACCATTTACCATCTGTTTTCACCCAGCCTGTCTTCACATCACCAGACTCATAAAAATACCACTTGCCATTAGACTGCACCCAGCCAGACTGATCAGATGTGGATTTTCTGAAATCTTTCAGCGGTGTTTCTACAACTATAGCTTTACTTTTAACTGTTGAAAGGTTTGAGGCAGTCACTTCTGTGTACTGAACAGCAGAACCATATCCACCAGCCAATTCCTCTGAAGAAGCATCATCACCTAGAGTTTGAGCGATTGTAATAGCTTTGTATTGATTGTTAGGATTTTTAAAAGCTGCCATTCCCATGTGTGTAAATTTAGGGTTAATTAGCGACTCATAGTGACCAGATTTCCCGTTGTCTGAACCACTATTTTTTTTCTTCACATAATCTGCTTTTTCAGAACGCCATTGTTCAATAGCTTTTAGAAAACCGTCATGATTCCATGCCAAATTTTCTCCCATCATGCTGTTACCAGTTGGAAAGGCGCTCCAGATTTCTTTATTAGAAAGACGCTCATGTTTCATAGTCACAGATGCTTCTGTAGCTCTAACAAAAGCTGCCTTTTCTAGGTCAGTTGACCATTTGATAGGGACATACTTATCTACCAAACCTTCGTCAGCTGCTTCTTTACGAATAGCATTAATGGCATCCAAAATAGATTGTTGATGAGGAGCTACAAATTCTCCCTTGATTCCAACCAAAACATTGCCACTAGAAGGTTTTAGCACCTCTGAGGTCAATACATTACCATCAGCAGATTGCGTTGCCACCAATCTGTCATTGGCAAAAACATCATTTGTCAAAACTGCTCCTGCCAAGGTCAAAGCCAAGGCACTAGCAAATACAATTTTCTTCATTGTTTACTCCTTATATCTTTTGAATCGTATCTTGATAAATACTTTTTAACACCTAATTATATCATATTTTCCTACTATTTGTCTTTGCTTACCTATTCCTAAATCCCAAAAGTAGGCGCAATGATTCTTTTATTTCACAACAAGCTCATAACGTGTCTTACTTGTAAAGGTTTGACCGGCTTTGAGAATGACTTGGTCTTTAAGGTCACTGTGAATGGCATCTGGTAAAGACTGCGCTTCAAGGGCAATCCCATTGTGCTGTAGCATTGGCTGACCTCCTATGATGACACTTTCATCCACAAAGTTTGCTGTGTAGACCACAAAGCAAGGAGCCTCTGTCTTAAAGAGCAGGAAGCGACCTGAATTTTGGTCATAAAGGAAACCAGCATTATCATGACCCACAGGAAGAGCAAATGGGTGATCCAAACCTGATACCAGCTGGATTTGCTCATCTTCTTCTGCAAAGATGTCTTTCAATAAGGCACCATTGTAGATGTGTTTAACCACATCACGATTAGCATCTGGAGTTTTGGCCGGAACACCGTCCGGAGCGATTGGATAAATGCCCTCTGTGTTTAGTTGAAAGACATGGCGGTCAATGGTCTGCGTGAAATCACCAGACAAGTTGAAATAGCTATGGTTGGTTGGATTGACCAGCGTATCCTGATCTGTTGTTACCTTGTAGCTGATTTCGTAGGCACCAGTTTCTTCCAAGTAGTAACTGATCCAGATCTTGAGATTTCCTGGAAATCCCCCTGTCCCATCTGTCCGCTCTATGTAGAGGGTCAAGCCATGGTCGCTCACTTCAACCAATTCAAACAAGCTCGAATCCCAACCAGTTGAACCACTGTGGTTACAGTTGCTAGCATTATTAACCTCAAGATCATAGATCTTGCCATTGAGCTCAAAGGTCGCACCTGCAATACGGCCTGCCACAGGACCTACGCTCGCTCCATGCTTAGGACTATTGCCTACATAGCTATCAAAGTCATCAAATCCCAAGATAACATTGGCAAAATTTCCAGCCTTGTCAGGTGTGACATAGCGCAAGATGGTCGCACCATAAGTCATGACCTCAAGCTGGTAGCCACCGTCCGTCTCAAATCGATAGGCCAAAACATCTTGTCCCTCAACATTTCCAAATACACGCTCTGTGTATGCTTTCATTCTATTCTCCTTTTACTATTTCTCTCAAGCAAACAAACCATAGAAAGCGCCTTGACAATCTATGGTTTGCTTGTATGATTTACAAACTCCTTTATCAAGAATCTATAAACGCAGTATTACTTTTGATATTCGTGGATGATAACACCTTGTACCACACGGTTTACTGTACCTGTAGGAGACGGTGTATCTGGTTTATTTTCTACCTTGAGTGAAGTCAATAGGGCAAAGAGCTGGGCATAAACGATGTAAGGGAAGACACGGTAAATATCATTCAAGACACCGCCACAACCAAGCGTCACTTCTTTGACATTTTCAAGACCAAAGGATTGATCACTCAAAAGCACAACACGACGAGCAATCTGGTCACCAGCAACTTCACGAACCAAGTCCAAGTCGTACTTACGAGTGTAGTCTGTCATTGTACCAAAGACCAAAACAACTGTATCTTCGTTGATTAGTGATTTTGGACCGTGACGGAAGCCAACTGGACTTTCATACATGGTCGCAACTTGACCAGCAGTCAGTTCCAAAATCTTTAGCTGAGCTTCATGAGCAAGTCCAAAGAATGGACCAGCACCAAGGTAGATGACACGGTTAAAGTCTGAATCAACAAGCTCTTTGACATCTTCTGCCTTGTCTAAAACTTTACGGGCAAGACTAGTCACAACTTCAAAACGTTCAGCTTTCACAGCAAATTCTGTAGGATCAAAGACCAAGAGAGCTGTCAACATCATAGACGTAAAGCTAGAAGTCATGGCAAATCCAGCATCATTAGAAGCAGCTGGTTGCAAGAGCAAGAGATTGCGGTCATCGCCGTGGGCTTGAAGAGCCAATTTCCCATCCGCTGCGCAAGTAATCGTCACTTGGTAAAGCTCATCCACCAAGGCTTTGGCCAAATCAACAGTCGCCACACTTTCAGGCGAATTTCCACTACGAGCAAAAGACACAAGGACAGTTGCCACATCTTTTTTCAAATAAGTTTCTGGATTGGCAACAATATCTGTGGTCGCAATGGTATTGAAATTCCATTTGCGTTCGTCATAGACTTCCTTAAAGTAAGGCACCAAGGTCTCTCCCACATAAGCAGAAGTCCCAGCCCCTGTCAAGATAACCTTGATATAGTCATGTTTATCAGCAATCCCTTGCAGGAAGGATGCAATTTCTTCACGTTTTGCTTGATAAGATTCAAAAGCTTCTTTCCATACATCAGGCTGTTGGTAGATTTCACGTGTAGTGATTTCTGCACCCAATTCGAGCAAGTCTTCTTTTGTATAATGTAGCATTGAGTTCCTCTTTTTCTATTAAATATGGGAATGGGAGTAAGCCCCATTCCCATGTATATTCTATATAAAATGCTCTAACAATTTTCACGTTGTCACATCGTATACTCAATGAAAATCAAAGAGCAAACTAGGAAACTAGCCGCAGGCTGCTCAAAACACTGTTTTGAGGTTGTGGATAGAACTAACGAAGTCAGTAACCATACCTACGGCAAGGAGACACTAGTATGGTTTGAAGAGATTTTCGAAGAGTATTATTCATCTTCGTCATCATCGAAGCCCGCTAACAGGTCATTGACTTTCACAATGCTTTCTGCAGCACGGTTCTTATAGTCCGCATCTGCGCCTGTAAGGCTCGCATTGATAAATTCAATCACCATTGGAAGATTCATCCCTGCGTAAAGTTCGATGTCACGACCTTCCATAATCAAACGGCTTACCACGTTACATGGTGTTCCACCGAGAAGATCCGCAAAGACTAGAAAATCATCCAATCCTTCAATAGCAGCTTCAAATTTTGCAGTAAATTCTTCTGGCCCATCTTCTGGAAGAAGAGCTACTGTGTAAATGTTGTCTTGTGGGCCCATAATCATTTCTGTGCTACCTTTAAGCTCCTCACAGAAGCGACCATGGCTCACCAAAATTAATGATTTGGTCATAAGGAATTACATTCCAAATGCAAAGTGACCAAGGGCAGAAAGACCTACTGCAAGAGCGATAATGATACCGATAGCTTTAGTAGAAGTCATACCTTTCTTACCAAGCAACCAGAAGATAAAGGCAGTAAAGATTGCTGGAAGCAAACGTGGGAAGATTTGGTTCAAGATGTCTTGGAAATCAATCATCTTTTCACCGATTGGCAACTTGTAAGAAATTTCAAAGTTGATCATTGTTGCTACAAGAGCACCCATCATGAAGACACCAAGTACAGATGCAGCGTCAATCAAAGCTGTCAAGGTACTTTGCATGTTGTTGATAAGGTTAACCCCTTCTTTGTAGGCAAATTCCAACTGTTTCCAACGGAAGATGTCATACGCTACTGCAACTGCAATCCAAAGGAAGATACCCCAAGGTTGGCCAGCGATAGCCATAGTTGCTGCGACTGACCCCATGATAGCAGGTACAAGTGAACCAAAGATTGTATCTCCAAGAGGAGCAAATGGTCCCATCAAACCTGTCTTGATACCGTTAACGGCGTCTTTTGAACCCACACCATCTTTTTCTTCCATGGCAAGGTCAAAACCAGCGATAATGGTATGGAAGAATGGTGAAGTATTGAAGAATTGAGTATGAACTTTCATCATTTCTTTCAATTCAGGAGTTCCATCCCCATACATTTTACGCAATTGAGGCAAGATCATATAAAGGTAACCAGAAGCTTGCATACGTTCGTAGTTCCAACCTAATTGGAAAGTAAACAAGCTACGTTTGTTGATTTGATTAAAATCTTCTTTTGTTAGTTTGTAATTAGAATTCGTCATCTTCGATTTCCCCACTTTCTGATGGTGTAGAAGGTGCTGCTACAGCTACTTTTTGGCTATTTTTGAAGTGAAGCACTGCAAGGAAGATACCTACGATAGAAATACCAATCATAGACAAACCTTTGAAGTTGTTCACGAAACCAATTTTTTCAGCAACTTCAGCAGGAAGAGTACCTACGATACCAGCAACAGCGCCACCAAGACCTGTTACATATGAGTAAAGAACAGTCAACATAGCTGTCAAACCAAATCCCATAGCAAGGTAGTGAAGGTTACGTTTAACTGGAAGGTAACGAAGCAAGATTGCAAATCCAAGACCTGGAAGCATACGTCCTGCGAGTGTCAAACCATCTGCAATCCATTGGTATTCTGTCACTAAGTCTACTACATGTTGTACAAAGGCACCACCAAAAGCAAGCGCAAAGAAGACTGGAAGGGCACGAGATAGAGCCCAAGGAATCGCACCAAGCAGGTAGTTGCGTTCAATACCTTTATAGTCATAGCGTTCGATTGCAGCATCCACACGGTGAGCGAAGAAGGTAGTAGTCATACGACCAAGAACGTCGAAGTAAGTCAAGAGAGCTGCTACTGGTACAGCGATTGTAGTAATTGCAAGCGGTGCATCAATTCCTTGTGAAACAGAGAAGGCTGTCGCAAGAACCGCACCAGAAGTTGCGTCGATACGAGAAGCACCACCGAAGGTACCAACCCCAAGAACGAACAGTTGCAAGTTACCACCGATAAGCAAACCAGTAGTCACATCTCCCATGATTAAACCAGTAATGAAACCAGCAAATACAGGGGAACCTGCAGATGAAACGATCGTCAACTCATCACAGATTTGATAAGCTGAGTACAAAGTGAGAAGTAAAATTTGCCACCATTGTATCATAACAATGACCTCCTAAAAATTTTTTTCCTATTTTAATAAGCTCAAAAAGTCTGAAATTGGATCATTTGGAATCATTTGAGCAGTAAGTTTAACACCTTTTTCTGCTAGTTTGCGGAAGTCTTCCACATCCTTGTCTACTACGTTGATAGAACGTGTGATGGCGCGAGTTTCTGGTGTTTGAGACATATTCCCAACATTAAGGGTTTCAAGTGGTACACCTGCTTCTACCAAACCAAGGAAGCGGTCTGGTTTGCGAGCCACGATAAAGAGACGTTGGCTATCGTATTTTCCAGCAAGAATATTGGCTGCCGCTTTTTCAATTGGCAAGATACTGAGCTTCACACCTGGTGGTGTCGCAAGTTTCAAACCACTCTTTTCAATATCGTTGTTGACAACTTCGTCGTCTACAACCATAATGCGTGAAACATTTAGTTTTCCAGCCCAAAGATTGGCTACTTGTCCGTGGATCAAACGTCCATCGATACGGCATCCTACAATTGTCATAAGTTTTCCCCCTTTATATGTTTTAGTGTAGGTTTACGAGATAAATGAATCTCTTCTTTATATTGGCCCTCTGTTTCAAAGATGATGATACGGTTAGCACCTTCCTTGAGGTAGCTATGAGGAATATAAAGTGAGAGGGTTGGGCCGACGTTCCAAAAACGTCCTAGATTCTGCCCATTGACAAAGGCAACTCCCTTACCAAACTCAGATAAGTCTAGGTAAGTATCTTTTGGCTCTTGGACTGTAAAGTCATAAGCGTAAAAGGCTGGTTGTCCTTGAGTCCATCCTTTTGAAAAATCAATTTTCTCAGGATTGTCTAGTGGGAGTGGATAGTGTTTCCAGTTTAGTAAGAAGTGCAAATCCTTGCAAACTCCTGTCCGAATTCCCTTACGTTGCGTATCTGCTAAGAATTTATGTCCATAGTTGACACGCCCCATATTTTCTATCAATATATCAATCCTAGATAACGCTTTCTTTTCGCCTTGATAAAAAATATCTTCCCCAATCTCTGTCTGGTATTGGGTTTTGACCCACTGACCATCGACATAAAGCTGAGCCCTATCTCGACCGTCAATGATACGAAGTCTTTCTTCTTCTGCATCCCAGTTTGTTTCTGTTCGATAGAGTAGATAGCCATAGCTTTGTCCCAACTCCTCCATCTTTTTAGGATAGAGGCTTTCTACTGGACTTGACAAGCTATCCAAGGTTTCAAACAAGGAAACTTTTTCAACTAGTGGAATAGCATCCAACTCCATACTCTCTTTGTAGAGGGGTTCCAACTGCGGATACTCTGGAAAATGTGTTGCCATCATCTTCTTGACTGCCAAGTATTTGGCAGTTGGATTTCCTTCTTCATCCAGAAGCGCATCGTAATCATAAGATGTAACTTGTGGCAAGTCCAAAGTTCCTCGAGCCGAGCAACCATTCATGAAACCAAAGTTTGTACCACCATGGAACATGTAAAGATTGATGGAACCTTGCTCCAAAACCTCTCGAACTGCATCTGCCAATTCTTTTGGATCTCGTGTGATAATCGGTTCTTTCCAACGATTGAACCAGCCATCCCAGAACTCCATACACATGAGAGGCCATTTCTTACCATGTTCATCAAAGAATTCCTGCATCTGTGAAAAGTTGTAAGGTGCCTTAGAACCAAAGTTTCCTGTTACAAAGAGGTCATCTTCGATTAAGGTTCCAGCTTTCAGAGTTGCTCTCCAAGGACCATCTGATGTAAAGAGGGGACAGGTTACGCCACGCTCTTCCATCAGCTGTCGAATTGCTCTCAGATAAGCCTTATCTTCTCCATAAGAACCATACTCATTTTCAACCTGCATCATGAGGATATTGCCACCATTGTCCAACAAATGTGGAACCAATCGTGACAAGAGCTGGTCATAGTAGCGACCGACAGCCTCAATATAGGCTGGATCTGATGAACGAATCCTCATATCCTTGGTTAAGAGCCAGGCTGGTAAACCACCGAATTCCCACTCCGCACAGATAAAGGGAGACGGACGAACGATAGCGTAGAGACCCAAATCTTGTGCTGTCTGAAGAAATCGCTCCAAATCCAGAGCCCCTTCAAAATGAAACTCACCCTCACGAGGCTCGTGTAAATTCCAAGCAACATAAGTCTCTACCGTATTAAAACCAAGAGCCTTCAAGTTATAGAGCGAATGATACCAATCTTCTGGAGGAACCCTAAAATAATGAATGGCACCGGACAAAATCTTGAACGGTTTCCCATCTAAATAGAAATCGTCTCGTATCTCAAATCGTGTCATAAAACTACCTTTTGATTGCAAAGTTTGCGTTTTCACTCGTTGTTATAGTAATTATAAACCAATCTGTTTGAATTGTCAATAGAAATTGTCGGAATATTTACTGTAATTTTACCATTATACACACGTTCAATTAGTTTCAAACATTTTCAGACCTATTTCAAACGCTCTTTGCATTCAGAATATGGAACCTAAAATAATTTTGCATAAAATACATTTATAAAATATGAGTAATGCTTATGTACCTTAATTTTTCAAACTATTTTTCTAATTTTTTATTCAAAAGACTACTATTTTTTTCGCTTTTATGGTAAAATTTTCTGTGGAGAAGGAAAATAGAGGTAAAAATATGGCAATTCCCAAATATCAATACATAAAAGACGAATTAAAAAATAAAATCATCTCTGGGCAATTTAGCAGCGGAGATAAATTTTACACTGAAGCAGAGCTCATTTCAATGTACGATGTCAGTTCTATCACAGTTGTCCGCGCCTTAAACGACCTTGCTAAAGATGGCTATATTGTCCGCCAACAAGGAAAAGGAACCTTCGTTTCACGCGCACGCAAACACAAGCTTGTAGAGTTTTCGGATATTGAACTCTTTAATGCTAAAGATGATAAGGTAACTGTTCTTTCAATTGAACGCGGAAACAAGCTCGTTTACTTGGAAAAATTGGGTCTACGCGGCGATCAATTCTACTACAAGATTGAACGTATCCGCGAATCAAACGGTGTCGTTTATATCTACCATACATCCTACATCCCAGAACAATATATCAACGCAAATTATCCAAACCTTGAATACTATAGTTCTATCTATAACCGTTTCAAGTTAGACTACCACATTCACATGAATGATGAACACTTTGAAGAAATCAACGAAATAGTCTTTCCAACTCCAGAACATGCGGCTTCAGTCCTCGGAGTCGATGAACAATTCCCTACTGTCCTACAAACTAAAATCACCAAACTCGAATCAACTGGTCAAGTTTTAGGATACAGTGAAACTTACAAACGATCTGATTATTACAAGATTAAATTCATCTCATGTGATCGTGATCACTAAGAAGAAAGCCTGAGCCTAAGCGCTTGGGCTTTTTCTATGCTTATTATATGACATAGTAGATTGAAATAGAATATAGACAAATCGATTAGGAAATTCAAATCAATTTCTAGTAATATTTTAGAAGTCACAGTATACTATTCTATATTCAACATATTATAAAATATTGGTTATTTTTTTCAAAAGCACTTTAATAAAAAAGAAAAATCGAAGTTCTGCTACTCCTATAAATGGAGTAATAGAAATTCGATTTTATTTTAATTATCCTAAACCAAGACGTTCAAAAATATCATCCACTCGTTTGGTGTAGTAAAGAGGGTTAAAGATCTCATCGATTTCTTCTTGTGTGAGGCGTGATGTTATTTCTGGGTCTGCTTCCAACAGTGGTTTAAAGTCTACTTGATTATCCCAAGAGTAGGCTGTTTTTGGTTGTACCAAGTCATAGGCTTGCTCACGTGTCATCCCTTTTTCAATCAAAGTCAACATAGCCCGTTGGCTAAAGATAAGACCAAACGTAGAATTCATGTTGCGAATCATGTTTTCTGGGAAGACCGTCAAGTTCTTGACAATATTTCCAAAACGGTTAAGCATGTAATCAATCAAGATGGTCGTATCTGGTGTGATGATACGCTCAGCTGATGAGTGGGAAATGTCGCGTTCGTGCCAGAGAGCGACGTTCTCATAGGCTGTAAGCATGTGACCACGGATAACACGCGCCAGACCAGTCATATTTTCAGAACCGATTGGGTTGCGTTTGTGAGGCATTGCTGAAGACCCTTTTTGCCCTTTAGCAAAAAATTCTTCTACTTCGCGTTGTTCTGATTTTTGCAAGCCACGAATCTCAGTCGCCATACGCTCGATAGAAGTCGCGATGCTGGCAAGAACCGCAAAGTACTCAGCGTGAAGGTCACGAGGAAGGACCTGTGTTGAGATTTCTTGGGCACGGATACCCAATTTGTCGCAGACGTATTGCTCAACGAATGGTGGGATGTTGGCAAAGTTACCAACCGCACCAGAAATCTTACCAGCTTCCACTCCAGCAGCCGCATGCTCGAAACGCTCGATGTTGCGCTTCATTTCGCTGTACCACGTCGCCAATTTCAGACCAAAAGTTGTCGGCTCAGCGTGCACACCGTGGGTACGACCCATCATGATGGTAAACTTGTGCTCCTTAGCCTTATCAGCGATGATGTTGGTGAAGTTTTCGAGGTCACGACGGATGATGTCGTTGGCCTGCTTGTAAAGATAACCGTAGGCCGTATCCACCACGTCGGTAGACGTCAAACCATAGTGGACCCACTTGCGCTCTTCACCAAGAGTCTCAGAGACCGCACGCGTGAAAGCCACCACATCGTGACGAGTTTCCTGCTCAATCTCCAAAATACGGTCGATGTCAAAGTCCGCCTTCTCGCGGATCAAAGCCACATCTTCCTTAGGGATTTCCCCCAACTCAGCCCATGCCTCATCAGCCAAGATTTCCACCTCAAGCCAAGCACGGTATTTATTTTCTTCACTCCAAATGTTCGCCATCTCAGGGCGAGAGTAACGGTTGATCATGTTGTTTCTCCTTTTTATCATCTATTTTCTTCTTTTATCGAAATCGCAACTTCAAATAAAAAATTATTGGCCAAAGTAATCAAAGATCTCACCAACTATTAAAAAGGTATTCTAATATGTAAGGCTACTCTCCTTGCTTAGACATATTTTCATAAGATAAACCTTTTACAATAAAATTCTTTTGGTCAAACATTTCTTCAATTATACACTCATACGCTTCCTTATCTACGGTATGTTGTTCAAAATATCGATTTAGTGCTTCCTTAGCAGAGTTCTTATCAAAAAGCACAGGTTCCCCATCTTTGGTAAACGCCACTTTAATAGTATCACTATATTTTGTATCAAAGAAATCTTTATAGTGTACGACCAATTTTATTTTTTTAATTTCATCTTTAGATATATTTTTTATCTCCACATAAAAGACACTATCATCATCTTTTTTTATAATTTTCATTCTCTTCGATTTACTAGGTCCCTTTTCATCGATTCTTATATCTTCAATAAAAGCATGCCCCAATCCTATATTTTCTACATATAAGGGAAAAATAAGAGATTTATCTGGACTTTGCGAAAATTCTATTTTATAGTCTAAAATATCTGTTCTTTTAGATTGATCAATCTTTCTATACGGATAAATTCCAATTGAAATAAAATATCTTAAATAGGGCTTATGACTATTTATTAAATCCGCTTTATGTTTTTTATTTTCTACGCTGATAGTCCAATAAATACCGTATATAGTTACAATAGCCCCAATTATAGCACTAATCAAACTTGACCAAAATTCATTATTTAATCTACAGGTTTTCAAAATACAATCTTTGGTATCAATATGGAATAAACCTAATAACACCAATATTAGGATTAAGATTATAATCCAAAAAATTTTTTTACTCATTTTCACCCATAATCTCATCAATCAACCTTCTTCGTTCTTCCTGAAATATATACTTTTGATATAAACTACTTTCTTTCAGTTTTCGATAGAAAGCTATTTGATTAATTTCTACACCACTTTTTTTTAATGTCTTTATTAAGTCATCAAAAGAATCTGCCTTATCTATCATTTTCAATAAATTAGGATTTACAATAAATACTTCTTTGCCAGAACGACTTTTTTCTATCAATCCTAAAATATTATGTGGAAAAATACAATCTAAAAATATTACCTCATTATACTTATCTTTAAAGCCTTTCATTCCAATTTCATTACAAAATTGTTTAATCTTTTTTGTTTCAAGATACATACATTCTGGTGAGTTATTCGTAAAAGCAACTATTGTATATGAAACATCATCTTTTTCAGAAAATATTTTCTGTGCAATATCTTTATTTCTAGATGTTGATACACAAGGAATTTTCGATTGAAAAGGAGCTTTATCTTGTACAATATGTAAAATACTTAGTACTTTTAAATACATATCATAATAAGAATAATTGTATGTATCTTTATAATTTTTTATCTTCTCAATTATAGCATTAATATCACCAGATATACCATAAGTTGCAAAATTTTCAAAATTTTCTTTTAAATGTTTTAATACCAGCTTAAAATTCTCGTATTCCTTTTCATTCCACTCTTCCAGAGTATTATAACCCAAATCATTTTCTAAATCCTTAAATAAATTAAATCTTGCTTTTTCACCACCAATAAAAATAAAGTCCTTAAAGTTCTTATATATTTTTTTATCTATCCCTCGAAATACCAACCTTTTCCTTAATGAATAATAGATCGCTTCAACCAGCTTCTTTTTATTTCCAGTAATTTTTCTTTTTTTATTGTTATAACTTCCATCACTAGATAATTTGTATGTTACATACTTCATTTAACTATTAACACCCTTTCAAAAGTAATAGGTTTCCTAACAAAGATAAAACAGCAAATCTTATAATTTATGTCCTATTTTACTACTCAAATTCTTCTTTCCCAATCCAAACAGATGGGTAGTGATCGAGTGTATTCAAATCCGTATCCAACGGGATATCATAGATAGCTAGATAGTTTTCAGGATATTGGGCAACTAGCTCTTCATACTTAGCTTTCACCTTTTCGTGATTGCTACTAGCATACAAGACTTCGATGACTGCTCCAGTCTTATCTTTTTCAACAAAAGCGTTGACAATGAGTTGAATCATAGTCATACTCCCTTTCTATATAATATAATTGTGTCTACTGATACAATTATATTTGTTGATAAAAGTATATTATTTTTTTATTTTTTTAATAGTGTAAACAATAAATCCAGCAAATGTAACCGATCCATTCGCAATCAAGCTCCAATTTC
Organism: Streptococcus sp. 596553; assembly: GCF_900411395.1. Taxonomy (GTDB): domain Bacteria; phylum Bacillota; class Bacilli; order Lactobacillales; family Streptococcaceae; genus Streptococcus; species Streptococcus mitis_BA. The sequence continues at coordinate 72,244 of NZ_OXCQ01000007.1, forward strand.
GTCTCAACATTTCTTTTCGTGCTTGTCTTTTAGCTTCTTTAGCAAGTTTTTTATGTTCATTCTCTTTTTCTATTGCTTCGTTTTTCAGATTTAAATCTTCCGATTTGGCAGCGGAAACTATACTATCAATTTCTGAAATTTGTTCAAAATTAACTAATTCGTCAATTCGCTCCAAATAGATATTTTTATCTATATAACATAACCTAGAGATTTTATTTTTAGCACACTGCTTAGCCTGATTGAATTCTCGCTCCTGTTTTTCTCTTGCAAGACGTATTTCTCTTTCTCTAAAATATTCTTTTTCATAATATCCATCAATATCACGATTAAAATAAATTAAATCTTCTGCTACATCATCAAGATATTTAATTGTAATTTCCTTAACATCTAAGTATTCGTTACTTAAACTATCTTTCCAGGACCATAAAATAACTATCCAGTTCTTCTCCAAAGCTTCTTCAATAAGAGGAAACATGTCAAAATCTCCGCTTAAAAGGTTCAATGTTGCAGGATGGTCTTGTTGAACAATAAACGATACACCTTTAGCAATTATTTTTGAATCAACTGCTTTTTCTCCTTTTTGTTTACGCTCATAAGTATATACATCAAAACCTTTACTCTTCATAGTCGACCAAAACCCATCACTTTTCGGAGGAGTAGATCCTACTAATATATTTTTCTGATTTTTAAATTTTGTATAATTTTTTACAAATTTATCATAATCAAATCTTCCATCTTGACCTACAAGATTTTTTACTTCAATAAAAATATTCGAATTATCAATCAATAATAAATCCATAAACTTCCCCATTGTTCATTATTTTAACAACCTAAAAATCAATCCCTTTCCCAAATTCCTCAACATTATCTGGTACATCACTAAACAAAGTCACATGTCCCATTTTGCGGTTGTGCTTCGCTTCTATTTTACCATACATGTGGAGGTGGGCGCTTGGATTTTCTGTGACATATTTTTCAGCGGCCTCGACATGCTGGCCGAGGACATTAAGCATGACAGCTGGCGCATGGAGTTTGATGGCTGGTAATGGTGCTCCGAGAACACCTAAAATATGGGTGTCAAACTGCGAGAAATCACAGGCTTCAATAGAATAGTGCCCAGAGTTATGTGGGCGTGGGGCAATCTCATTGACAATGATGTCATCAGCAGTCGCAAACATTTCCACACAGAGAGTTCCAGACAACTTGAGCTGTTCTGCGATTCGCACTGCCATTGCTTTAGCCTTGTCTGCTAGACTTTCTGAAATGCGGGCTGGCACGATGGTTTTAGATAAGATGTTGTTTCGGTGTATATTTTCCTGAACTGGGAAGACTGTCACGTCCTTGCCATTTCCTGACACAATGACAGAAATTTCAAGGTCAAAATTGACGAATTCTTCTAAAGCGCAGGCTGCTGAGTCAGCTAACGCATAGGCTTCTTCCAAGTCTGCTTCCGAGCGAATGACCTTTTGTCCATGCCCATCATAGCCACCTGTCGCAGTCTTAAGGACATAGTTTTTGGACAAGTCAATCTCCGCCAAATCTTGGCTTGAAGTCACAACCTTGTAGGGTGCCACAGTGACTTGGGCCTTATTTGAGAGGAAGTCCTTTTCAAAGATACGGTTTTGAGAAATGCGGAGCAGGTCTGTCCCTTGTGGAAGCTGTCCTTCTTTGATAACAGCATCCAAACCATCGGCATCGACATTCTCAAACTCATAGGTCAGAACATCGCAACGCTCAGCCAACTGGCGAAGCGCATCCACATCGTTATAAGGAGCCACGATAATTTCCGCCACGCGAGAGGCCGGGCAATCCGCCGCAGGATCCAGAGCGATAACCTTATGCCCCATGTAGATAGCAGAAATGGCCATCATCTGACCCAGCTGACCGCCACCGATAATTCCAATTGTTTTAGATGAGCTCATTGGTAGACTCCTCTGCAATTTTTCCTTGTTCTTCTGCAAAATCTGCCAAAGCAGTCGCGATAGCCTGATCTTCTACTGAAAGGAGACGGAGGGCAAAGAGGGCTGCATTGGTCGCACCTGCTTCACCAATCGCCATGGTTGCAACTGGTACTCCACCCGGCATCTGAACGATAGAATAGAGCGAGTCCACGCCACTAAGAGCACGTGATTTGACTGGTACACCAATGACTGGAAGGGTTGTTTTGGCAGCTACCATACCTGGCAAATGGGCTGCGCCTCCAGCACCTGCGATGATAACCTTGATGCCACGGCTACGTGCTTCTTCTGCATGCTTGAACATAATGTCTGGCGTACGGTGGGCAGAAACAACTTTCTTTTCGTAGGCTACACCGAAGCGGTCTAGGACTTCTGCTGTTTTTTGCATGGTTGCCCAGTCTGATTTTGAGCCCATGATGATGGAAATTACGGGTTTCATTTCTTCTCCTTTTTACTGTTTTTCAACAATCACCTTAGGTTGTGAGGGACGGAAGCAAATCTTCGGTTTCATTCCTAAACTTCGAGCCTAAGGTCTCAAAGTTTCCTCCGACCAGAACAGAAATTGTTCTGATCTTTTCACCACGGCGACCATTATCGTATTTGGCGACTGCGTCGCTTTTTCTTATATCTTTATCTAATTGCCTTGCTTCCGATATCTGTTCGGTAAAAGAAACCTTCTGTTTGTTGTTGGGCAAGCTCTTGGTAAATGGTATCTTGGGTTTCTTTGACGGTGTCTGCTGTGGTAACGAGCATATAGACACGTCCACCGTTTGATAGCAGTGCTCTGCTATTTTCCGCAAACTTAGCCCCTGCATAATAGGTGATAATGTCGCCTTCTGTCTTGGCAGGCAACTTGACACCTTTTTCATAGTCTAGCGGGTAACCCTTGGATGCGACAACCACACCCAGAGTCACACCCTTGTCCAGCCACGTGATCTTCGGCTCCTTGCCATCGATGATATCCGTAATATTTTGTGCAAAGTCAGATGTTAAACGAGGCAAGATGATTTGCGTTTCAGGATCTCCAAAACGAGCGTTGAACTCGATGACCTTAGGTCCATCAGCTGTCAGAATAAGCCCTGCGTAAAGGACACCAAGATACGGACGACCTTCTTTGATCATCCCTTCAAGAACTGGCTTGACAATAGTCTTGACCGCTGTGTCAACCACGCTCTGTGGCAAGTGAGGAACTGGCGCATAGGCACCCATACCGCCTGTGTTAGGCCCCTTATCGCCATTATAGGCACGTTTGTGGTCCTGAGCTGTTGGCATGATGTAGAACTTATCACCATTGACAAAGGCAAAGAGTGAAAATTCCTCCCCTTCAAGGAATTCCTCAATAACCACACGCGCACCTGAGTCACCAAATTTATTGTCCAAAAGCATCTCGTGAGCTGCTTCGACTGCTTGCTCGACTGTCTCAGCAACGACAACACCCTTCCCAAGAGCCAATCCATCCGCCTTGACTACGATAGGCGCACCCTGCTTTTCGATATAGGCTTTGGCTTCCTCGAAATCTGAAAATGTGCCATAAGCTGCTGTCGGAACGCCGTATTTGACCATGATTTCCTTGGCAAAATCCTTGGACCACTCCAGCTCAGCTGCCAATCTTGTCGGACCAAAGGCTTTGAGACCAGCTACATGGAAATCATCCACGATACCAGCCGCAAGGGCGTCATCTGGCCCGATAAATGACCAAGCAACATCATTGGCTTTTACAAACTCAATCAATTCAGAATGTTCGGAAATAGAGATATTTACCAATTCCAAACCATCCAGAGTCATCCCATCATTCCCAGGAGCAACAAAAACCTTTTCTACCTCTTTTGACTCAAGCAACTTCTTAGCAATCGCATGTTCACGACCACCCGAACCGACAACAAGTAGTTTCATCTCACAACCTCTTTTGCGAATTATTTAATAACATTATACCACAAACGTTCGTTTTAATCTTGTTTTATTAAGCATTTTTACGCAAAAAAGGAAAGAAACTGTTCTCTTCCCTTTAACGTTCTTAATGTCTAAAATGTCTCACGCCTGTGAAGACCATAGCCAAGCCGTACTTGTCAGCGGCTTCGATAGATTCTTGGTCACGGACGGACCCACCTGGCTGGATGATGGCCTTGATACCTGCTTTGGCGATTTCTTCCACATTATCCGCAAATGGGAAGAAGGCATCCGAAGCAAGAACAGCGCCGTCAAGACGGTCTTTAGCTTGATCAATAGCGATGCGAACAGAAGCCACACGGTTAGTTTGACCCGGACCGACACCAAGTGTCATGTGGTCATTGGTTACGATGATACCGTTTGATTTGACGTACTTGATAGCTTTCCAAGCAAACTCAAGAGCAGTCGCTTCTGTCTCAGTTGGCTGGCGTTTGGTCACCACTTGCCAGTCAGCTGGGCTTTCTTTGACCACGTCTTGGTTTTGTACCAGAAGTCCACCGACAACACCTGTGTATTCTGCTTCCACTTCGCTAGCCTCTTGAGCATCAAATGGCAAGGCAAGGATACGCAAGTTTTTCTTTTTATTAGTCAAAATAGCTAGCGCTTCATCCGTATAACTTGGTGCGATGATGATTTCAAGGAAAACACCATGCATCTTCTCAGCTGTCGCAACATCCAACTCACGGTTGAGAACGACGATTCCACCGAAAATTGAGACTGGGTCAGACTCATAAGCATAGTCCCAAGCAGTCTCGATGTCGTCAGCTTGACCAATTCCACATGGATTCATATGTTTGAGAGCCACAACGGTTGGACGATCTTTGAAATCACGAATGATACGAATGGCAGCATCCGCATCACGGATATTGTTAAAGGATAATTCCTTACCGTTGAGCTGTTTGGCTGATGCAATTGAGTAGTCTGTTGGCAAAGCTTTTTGGTAGAAATCCGCGTCTTGTTGAGGGTTCTCACCGTAACGCATAGCTTGTTTGAGAACATAGGTCAAAGTCAACTTTTCAGGCTTACTTTCACCCACTTGAGTTGTAAAATACTCTGCAATCAAGGCATCATAAGCTGCTGTGTGACGGAAAACCTTGGCTGCCAAACGTTGACGCGTTTCGTAAGTCGTTTCACCATTGGCTGACAACTCGTCCAAAACCACTGCATAGTCAGAAGGGTCTACCACAACCGTTACGCTAGCGTGGTTCTTCGCTGCTGAACGAAGCATAGATGGCCCACCGATATCGATGTTTTCAACTGCATCAGCGTACGTCACGTCTGGTTTGAGAATGGTTTCCTTGAATGGATAGAGATTGACCACCACAAGGTCAATGAGCTCAATCTTGTTGTCCTTAGCCGCTTCCAAGTGGCTATCCAAGTCACGACGAGCGAGGAGCCCACCGTGGATATTTGGATGAAGGGTCTTCACACGACCATCCATCATTTCTGGAAAACCAGTCACATCATCGATGGCAATGGTCTTCACCCCAGCATTATCAAGGGCAACCTTGGTACCACCTGTTGAGATGATATCCCAACCAAGTTTTTTTAGTTCTTGGGCAAATTCAACAATGCCCGCTTTGTCTGAGACGCTGATTAAAGCGCGTTTAGTCATTATATTCTCCTTTTTAATCATTAGTTAAACACCAATTAAATGCAGTAACAGTAAAACAAGATAAGCAAAACCAAGGCTAAGCATACCTAAGATATTGACCCATTTTCTAATCTGTGATTTGAATACTCTTATAAAAATTTGGTAAATCAGCAAGCCTACACAGACACCTAGCGTATTTAAAATCAAATCCGTTATATCTGTTATACCTATTGCTAAAATATACTGTAAGCACTCAAACAATAGACTAATCAAGAAACCTGTCCCGACTATTTTTAAACTAGATAAATTAGTTTTTATCAGAGGGAAACAAACACCTAATGGAATGAAGGAAATCAGATTAAATAACATTTCAGCAAAAACAATTTTTCCATCTACTATTAGTGGTTCTGAAAATGGAATCCAATTGATGTACCTTGGAGCTAAGAAAAATGCTATAAATTCAGGATTAGTTTCAAACTTAAATAAGATTCCCCAAGTTAATAACATCAGATAGACATAAAATACATATCGAGTTGTTTTTTTAGATTCTAACATTACAAATACCTCCGTTTGAAGTCGTCTTCGACAATCACTGACTCCAATTTAAAATCAAAGATATCATATGAATCATCAAAAAGTCAATCTGTAAATAGAGCCTTCACTACTTCTGGATAGAGCTTGTACTCCGCTTCATGAATACGTTCTTCAAAACTGTCAATGGTATCATCAGCTAGCCGTGGTACACGGACTTGTTTGATGACCTTTCCTGTATCAACACCATAATCCACCCAATGAATGGTCACGCCGCTCTCAGCAACGTCAGCATTCCAAGCATCCTCAATCCCATGAGCTCCTGGAAATTCTGGCAGGTAGGCTGGATGAATGTTGATAATCCGACCTTCATAAGCAGCCAATAAGTTTGGCCCAACGATTTTCATGTAGCCTGCTAGACAAACCAAGTCAATCTGGTGTTCTTCCAAGAGTTCGACAAGGGCCGCTTCGTAGTCTACCTTGCTCTCAAACTCCTTGAGTTCAAAAGCATAGGACAGAACGCCGAGCTTGTCTGCACGTTCGAGTACATAGGCGTCACGATGGTCTGAAAAGACAAACTCTACTGGAAATTGTTCCGCTATCACCTGAAAATTTGAGCCATTACCAGAGGCAAAAACCGCTATTTTTTTCATTTGATGATGACACTTTCGTTTTCTTTCTTGACGATACGACCAATTTCATAGACTGGTTCATCCAACAATTCCTTGACACGACTTACATTTTCAGGGCTAACTGCAAACATAAGTCCCACACCCATATTGAAGATTTCAAACATTTCTTCATGTTTGATCTGACCGTATTTTTCAAGGGCTTTGAAAATCGGTAAAACTGGAACCTTGTCTTCCTCAATCTCAGCAGCCAAATCAGCTGCAAACATACGAGGGACATTTTCGATAAAGCCACCACCAGTGATGTGGGCAATACCGTTGACCAACTCTTCCTTGATGAGTGGTAAGACAGCCTTGACATAGATACGAGTCGGCTCAAGAAGTACTTCCTTGAGTTTCTTGCCTTCCAATTCTGGCAAGATTTCCTCACCTGTGTAATCCGCAAAGACACGACGGACGAGAGAGTAACCATTGGAATGAATCCCACTTGAAGCAAGTCCGAGAAGAACATCTCCTTCTGCCACCTTTGAACCGTCAATGATTTGAGATTTTTCAGCCACACCGACCGCAAAACCAGCCAAGTCATAGTCATCTTCGCCGTACATGCCAGGCATTTCAGCCGTTTCCCCACCAATGAGGGCAGCGCCTGCCTGCACACAACCTTCTGCCACACCAGCAACGACTTGCTCTAGCTTAGCTGGTTCATTCTTGCCTGTCGCCACATAGTCGAGGAAATAGAGGGGCTCCGCACCCGCAGCGATGATATCATTGACACACATGGCCACACAGTCCTGACCAATGGTATCGTGCTTGTCGTACTTGATAGCCAGCATGAGCTTGGTTCCGACACCATCAGTTCCTGAAATCAAGACGGGTTCTTTAACCCCAGTCTTTGAAGGGTCAAACATACCACCAAAGCCACCCAGAGCTCCCATGACACCTGCACGCTCCGTACGAGCCACGTGCTTTTTAATCCGTTCAACAACTTCATAACCCGCTTCAACATCCACACCAGATTGAGCGTACGCATTTTTATTTGCCATTTTTATATTCCTTTTCTTTTTTTGGGAAAGATTGCGACGTATTTCTAGATAAACAATTATTTTATCTAAAAATGCTAGTCAGAGCTCTAGCTTTGATCCTATAGGACAAAGCGTCTACTGACAAATGCTTTAGCTTTTAGTCAGTAGTAAGACGTGGAGCATAAGCATTTTTATTTGCCATTTTATTTTTCCTTTTCTTTAATGGAGAATCTTCAGTAACTCACTTGTAAAAACTAGTCTTTTCTTCCAAACTTCGACGATAGTCTTCTTCATAGTCGTAGAGAGGTGTTGGGTAGTCACCGTCAAAGTAAGCGACACAGAGACCACCATTTGGAGCATCTGTTTCAATACCAATCGAATCAATCAATCCCTCAACAGAAAGATAAGTCAGACTGTCCGCACCAATGATTTGGCGCGTTTCTTCGACCGTATGATTGGCCGCAATTAGCTCCTGACGGGTCTGGATATCAATCCCGTAGAAGCATGGATAAGCTAGCGCTGGACTACCAATAGCAACGTGAACCTCAGTTGCACCCGCTTCTTTCAAAAGCTGAACGATACGACGAGAGGTTGTTCCACGTACAATAGAGTCATCAATCATAACCACACGCTTGCCTTTTACAACACCAGAAACAGCAGAGAGTTTCATCCGCACTCCTTGCTCCCGCAATTCTTGAGTCGGTTGGATAAAGGTACGTTGGGTGTATTGGTTCTTGATGAGGCCCATTTCATTTGGTAGCCCGGACTCTTCCGCAAATCCCATAGCCGCGCTGAGGGAAGAATTGGGCACACCGACCACGATATCCGCCTCATGCTTGAATTCACGCGCCAATTGAGCACCCATACGTTTGCGAGCCGTATGGACATTGACACCGTGGATATTAGAATCAGGGCGGGCAAAATAGATATACTCCATAGAACAAATCGCCAACTGAGTATCATCTGTATAGTTGTCATACTGGATACCCTTGTCATCAATAATCACAATCTCACCTGGCTTCAAATCACGAATCCATTCAGCACCAATGACCTCAAAAGCACAAGTTTCAGAGGAAACAACCACCGCTCCGTTGGCCATTTTCCCGATAGAAAGCGGACGGAAACCATTGGGATCAAGAGCCGCAATCAACTTGTCTTCAAACAGCAAGATATAGGCAAAACCACCTTTAACTAGACTGAGCGCCTCCTTGATTTTGCCCATCAGACTAGGATTGTGGCTGCGACGAATGAGGTGAGCTAAGATTTCCGAGTCCGAAGTCGCACTGAAAATCGCTCCTCTATCTTCCAATTCTTTCTTGAGAGAGGCCGCATTGGTCAGATTCCCATTATGAGCCAAGCCAAACTGCATATCGTGAAACCGGAAGAGGAAGGGCTGGATGTTATCTACAGAAGCTTCGCCAGCAGTCGCATAACGCACATGCCCAATCGCACCAGTCCCCGTCAATTTATCCAAATTAGCAGGATTTCTGAAGACTTCTGATAAAAGCCCCATGTCACGATGGCGCTTCAATTGCCCCTGATCATTGGAGAGGATTCCTGCCCCCTCCTGACCACGGTGTTGAAGACTGTGGAGACCAAAATAGGTCAATTTAGCAGCATCTGGATGTCCCCAGATACCGAAAACACCACATTCTTCATTAAGAGATTTTACTTCGTATGTCATTTTATATACCTAATTTTTATTTGTGTAGCACCAAGAGCTAAATCTACATGACTTTTACATTACTGATACTATCTATTAGAAAATCTGCAAGTCTTATTTTCTAGTGAAATATTTAACCGCTGACGCGAACAGGTGCTGGTCTTTATTTCCTGGGATATTTTGGAAAAGACCTTCCTCATAACGTTCTGAGTGGCCCATCTTACCAATGATTTGGCCGTTCTTGCTGGTAATTCCTTCGATGGCATGGACAGAACCATTCGGATTGTACTTAGAATCCATACTTGGTTTGCCGTCAAAGTCAACATATTGGCTGAAAATTTGTCCATTGTCACGGAGCTCAGCGAATTCCTCAGCTGTCACGACAAACTTCCCTTCACCATGCGAAACAGGAATAGCGTGGATATCGCCTACTTGCACACCAGCTAACCATGGTGAGTTGGTATTGGCAATACGGGTTTCCACCATCTTGGCCACGTGTTGATTGGCATCATTGTAGAAGAGGGTTGGACTAGTACTATTAGCATCCTCGAAATTTCCGTATGGAAGAAGACCTGATTTGACCAAGGCCTGGAATCCATTACAGATACCGATAATCAAGCCACCACGGACGATAAAGCTATCAATAGCCACACGGACTTTTTCATTGAGCAGGATGTTGACGATAAACTTGGCTGAACCATCTGGCTCATCCGCAGCTGAGAATCCACCTGCAAAGAAGAGAATGTTAGCCTTGCCGATGTTGTCAACCATGGTTTCGACTGAATTGACAATGGCTTCTTCATTAAGTGTCACGAATGGCACCAAGTTAACCTCTGCACCTTCTTTTTCAAAGGCCTTGGCTGAATCATATTCTGAGTTGGTTCCTGGAAAGACTGGGATGTAAACCACAGGTTTTTCAACCTTTTCTTTGGCTTGGATGACTGTGTTAGTAGCGACATCTGGAACTTCTGCTAGTTCTTTGGCTTGGGCAAATTCTGTTGGGTAAACTTCTTCCAGTTTTCCTTGGAAGGCACTGTCAAGCTTGTGTCCATCTAGCTTCACACCGTTGACAAGGAGTGTAAAGTCTGCACTTGTTTGTCCAATCTTCTCTACTCCAGCAATTTCTTCAGGAGATGTGAAGACAAATCCACCTAATTGAGCTGTCAAAGCTGTTTCAAGTTCAGACAAGATCACCTCTGCACCAATATGATTTCCAAAGGTAGCAAGGGCCAAACTTTCAAGCACACCACCGTATTTAACGGCTGAAGCCGCTGTTACTTTGTGAGCCTTTTGAAGGGCTTCAAACTGAGCAAAGTTAGACTTAATCAAGTCAAAATCAATTTCTGCAGAGAGGGCTTGACCTGGGATGTAATAGATATTTTCACCCGCAGTTTTGAACTCTGGAGAGAGGACCTTACGGCTATCTGCCGTCGTCACCCCAAAGGCTACCAAGGTTGGCGGAACGGTCAATTCTTCAAAGGTACCAGACATGGAGTCCTTACCACCGATAGATGGCAAACCAAGTTGAATTTGTGCTTCGATAGAGCCTAGAAGAGCTGCTACTGGCTGACCAAAACGCTCAGCTTGTTTATCCATGCGCTCGAAATACTCTTGGTAAGAGAAACGAGTCTGAGACCAGTTTGCACCAGCAGCCACCAAACGAGCAGTTGCTTCAATAACCGCATAAGCAGCACCGTGGTATGGAGACCATTCAGCTACATATGGGTTGAATCCTTGAGCCATGACTGACGCAGTATGAGTCACACCGTGTTGAACTGGTAATTTCTGCACAGATGCCTCAGTTGGTGTGAGTTGGTAACGACCACCAAGTGGGTGATTAACCGTTGAGCGTCCAACAGAGCAGTCAAAGATAGTCTGTAATCCTTTTTGACTTGCATGATTCAAATCAGATAGAACCGCAAGGGTATCAACTTCAAGTGTGTTAGCAGATGTTTGACGTTCTTCTGGGAGTTTGACATCCTTGTCCACAACCTTGGCATCAACAACGACGCGCACACCGTTTGTATCAAGGAAACGACGTTCCAAGTCTACAATCGTTTCGCCATTCCAGTGCATAACTAGATTTGGTTTTTCCGTCACTGTCGCCACCACAACAGCATCAATATTTTCTTTGTTACATTCCGCAACGAAGGCATCTACATCCTCAGGACGAACCACCACAGCCATCCGTTCTTGAGATTCAGAGATGGCAATTTCGGTACCATTCAAACCTTGATATTTAAGAGGCACCTTGTTAAGGTCGATTTCAAGGCCGTCTGCTAATTCACCGATAGCCACACAGACACCACCAGCACCAAAGTCATTAGATTTCTTGATAAGACGAGTGACATTGCCATTACGGAAAAGGCGTTGAATCTTGCGTTCTTCGATAGCATTCCCTTTTTGAACCTCAGCACCAGCAGTCTCCACAGACTCAACCGTTTGAACCTTAGAAGAACCTGTCGCACCACCGACACCATCACGTCCAGTCTTACCTCCAAGGAGAATAATCACATCTCCCGCTCCCGGTTTTTCACGGACTACATTGCCCTTAGGAGCAGCACCGACAACAGCACCTAGCTCCATACGCTTAGCAACGAAACCTGGGTGGAAGTACTCGCGAACATAGGTTGTCGCAAGCCCAATCTGGTTACCATATGAAGAATAACCATGAGCCGCTGTTTTAGAAATAACCTGTTGTGGCAATTTCCCAGCACGCGTTTCCGAAATCGGTGCTGTAATATCTCCAGCCCCTGAGATACGCATAGCTTGGTAAACATATGAGCGACCTGATAATGGGTCACGAATGGCTCCACCAATACAGGTAGCAGCCCCACCAAATGGCTCAATCTCAGTTGGGTGATTGTGAGTTTCATTCTTGAACATTAGGAGCCATGGCTCTTTCACACCATCAACATCCACTTCGATTTCTACTGAGCAAGCATTGATTTCGTCAGACACTTCCATATCATCCAAACGTCCATTAGCACGCTCATAACGACCGAAAATAGTTGCCATATCCATCAAGGTTTGCGGTTTTTCAGAACGCCCCAACTCATCACGCATAGCAATATACTTGTCATAAGTCGCCTGTAATTGTTTTTGAAATTTAGAAGCTGAGAAGTCGATGTGCTTCAACTCAGTCTCAAACGTCGTGTGACGGCAGTGGTCAGACCAGTAAGTATCCAAAACTTTGAGTTCCGTCTCAGTTGGCACGCGCCCGATTGACTTGAAATAGTCTTGGATAAAGAGCAAATCATCCACTTCCATGGCCATCCCTTGCTCAGCCTTGTAGCGAGCAAAGTCTTCTGCTGTATAGCTTTCAAAGAAAGTCAATTTAGGAATGGTTTTGTCTGACTCTGAAAATTCCTGCTTGCCAATCCCTGTCGTGATGTCCTTGAAACGAGAATCAACTGGGTTGAGCAAGTAGTTCTTGACCGCTTCCAACTCAGTCGCATCAATATCTTTATTGACCAAATAAAGTTGAGCAGTATTAACCGTTACATCACTCGAACTTCCCAGCAAAAGCAAGGCTTCTTGCGAAGAAGTCGCACGCTGGTCAAACTGCCCTGGTAGGCTTTCAATGGCAAAGAAAGCATAGTTAGCAAGATCCGCCTGCACAGCTGCTTCATCCAAGACATGGTCTGTCACCTGCTCAGAGAAAATATGTTTCTCTGCAGGCGCAAACAAGTTCTCTGCCAAATCAAAGACATCATACACTTGCACAATACGAATACTTTTCAAGCTTGAAAGTCCCAAGTTGTGCTTGAGCTCTCTTACTAAACTCTCTGACTTGACCTGAAAATCAGCCTTTTTCTCTACAAAAATACGTTTATCCATCAATCCTTATTCCTTTATTTCAGCTCTTGCAATGTTCCAACGACCTTGAGAGTCTTGCAAATAGATTATTTCAATTCCTGCAACTTCTCCCAAACAACTTCATAAACATCTGTTAATTCGCCGAGACCTCTACGGAAAACATCCTTATCCATGTGGTTACCATCCGCATCCCACAAGCGGCAGTTATCTGGTGAAAATTCATCTGCTAAGATAATCTTGCCATCTTTGTCAAAACCAAATTCCAGTTTAAAATCAATCAACTTGAGGCCAATCTCAGCAAACCAAGCCTTCAAGAGCTCATTGATACGACGCGTTTCTTCCTTCAAGTAGGCGATTTGCTGGTCATCCGCAATCTGTAGGAATTTCACATGCTCGTCATTGATAAATGGGTCATCCAAATCATCATTTTTATAGTAAAATTCAACAATCGGAGTCTCCAAGGCGATTCCCTCATCCACACCAAAACGTTTTGAAAAGGAACCAGCAGTATAGTTGCGGAGCACGACTTCCAAAGGAATAATCTCAACCTTTTTATTGAGTTGTTCCGTGTCTGAAAGTTTCTCCACAAAGTGAGTCGCCACACCAGCCGCATTTAATTTCTCAAAAATAAAAGATGAAATCTGATTATTCAACACTCCCTTGCCCGCAATCTGCTCCTTCTTGACACCATTGAAAGCAGTCGCCTGGTCCTTGTAAGCTGAAATAATAAGATTTTCATCCTCTGTTGTATAGATATCTTTAGCTTTTCCCGAATAGATCAATTGTTTTGACATTTTAAAGTTCGCCTTTCGTATTACTTGAGCACATTCTACCATAAAAAACCTAAAATTACAAGAATTTAACCGAATAAATAACGTAGCGACTTCAAAAATCATAAAGAAAAAACCGCAAGAAGAATTTTTCTCACAGTTTTAAAATCATTTAATACTCTTCGAAAATCAAATTCAAACCGCGTCAACGTCGCCTTGCCGTACTCAAGTACAGCCTGCGGCTAGTTTTCTAGTTTGCTCTTTGATTTTCATTGAGTGTAACTCTGAAAACACGAACATTACTCTTTGTTCAAAAATTGATCCAAATAATAACGTAGGTAACTTTTCTTACCCGTAATCATCTGCAGACGACCTTCCACCCCGTACCGAAGTTTTTCAGCCTGCTCGGAAGTCAGATTAGTCTCCGCCTCGATTTTAAAGAAATTCCCTTTCTCAGTCTTGGTAGCTGTCGCATCAATACTTGTAATAGTAGAATCTAGGAAAAGTTGATTCTTGGCATCATGAGTCGTCGTATAGCGAACAGAATCACCGACCTTGATTCTTGCTACATCTTTTGAACTAAGATAAGCTGTTAGTTTGGCTTTTCCTTCTTTTTCCAAGGACGGATAGAGTTGGGCTAGTAAGGCGCCTTCTGCTACCATGGTAGAGTCACTGGTCTCAGGATTAAGATGAAGCACCCCATCCTCACTCGCCGTAATTTTCCCCTTATCTAGAAGATTCCCCTGAACCTTCTTACCCGACTCTGCCTCCAATATTTTCTGGTCTAGAAGGGTCAATTCCTGACCAACCTTTGCTAAGTGTTGGGATTTAAGGGACTCCAATTGACTGCTTAAGCCTGACGCATAGGCTTGCTGGGTACCTGAACCCGCATACTGAACACGGTAAGTAGCAAGACTGGATTCTAACTGAGAAAGCTGTGCTTCAACCTGCGCAACTGCCTGGGATTTAGCTTGCGGATTTTCCTCACCCTGAGACTTATAAGACTGGTAGAGAGAGTAGGCTAGATTCTGACTGGCCAAGGAAGCACCTGTTTCCATAGCTGACTTAGCTGTCTGGTAATCGCGAATTTTAGCCTCTGTTTGGCTGATGAGGTTGCCGATTTCGGCTTGGGTTTGGCTAGCTGCTGCATTCTGGGACGCGATGGTCTCATTTTGTTGCGATGTACTAGCCCTAAGACTACCTGCTTGGCTGAGGTAGTCGCGAAAGGTGGCTTGGTAGCCAAATTTATCCTCCTCTGGAAAGTGGTTTTCCCCTTCTTGCAGGCTCTTTTGCAAATGCTCCAATTGCTTTTTTTGATCCTTGAGCATGTCCAACTGACTAGCATAGGCTTCCGCTTGGACACCCTCTGCCCCTTCTTGATATTGAACCAACAGTTCTCCCTTTTTAACCAGCTTATTTTCTTCCAAATGATTGACAAGAATACGATTGTTGCTAGTTGACTGGATATTTGCAAGGATACGACTAGGCTCGACAGTAGCTCTAGTAGACAAACTCATCTCCTTCTCTGCAACAGTTGCAAAGCCAAGTAAAAACACAAGCAGAAGGGACATGGGTACAATCACCCGACTGGAAAAATTATGGTAACGACGATTATAAAACTCCGCACTTTCTAAAAATTCTGGTTTCATCCTCTCCTCTTTCTAGCTATTGACCAAATGGGCGTAAAATCCACCCTGTACAAGCAAATCAGCATGCTTTCCTTCTTCAACAATCTTGCCCTGATCCAAGACAACAACCTTCTCTGTCCGCTCTGCAATGGTCAAGCGGTGGGCAATGAAAATCAAGGTCTTGTCTAAAGCCATCAGATTATCGACAATTCGCTTCTCTGTCAGAATATCCAAACTGCTGGTCGCCTCATCCAAAATCAAGACCGGCGCATCTGTCAAGAGAGCACGCGCCAGAGCTATTCTCTGACGTTGACCACCTGAAATCCCTGCCCCATCCGAAGTCAATTCTGTCTGGTAATTCAGTGGCATACGCTCAATGTCCTCCCGAATCTCTGCCAATTCGACCGCCCGTAAGATATCCTCTTGAGTCGTCCCCTCCTTGGCTCCCAAAAGAAGATTCTCCAAAATCGTCCCGTTAAAGACATAGGGCTGTTGAGGCAGATAATTGATATACTGACGCAGAGCCTTTTTATCAATCTGATTGAGATTGACACCACCCAGACTAATCTCCCCTTGACTTGGGTCGTAAAAATTAACCATCATCTTGGCCAAGGTCGTCTTACCTGACCCTGAAATCCCCACAAAAGCCACCTTAGAACCTTGGGGAATGGCCAAATTGATATCCGACAAGACGTCTCGACCATAGCCATACTTGTAGGAAACCTGCTTGAAAGTCATCTCTCCCTTCATCAAGCTCAAATCCTCAACTGTTTTCTTCTCCTCAAACTCAGAAGCTACCAGATAAACCTCATTCAGACGGTTATTGGCAACCTGCGCTGTCTGAAGCTTAGTTTGCAGATTGATGATATTTTCCAAAGGATTGGTAAAGTAAACCAGCAAGGTATTATAGGTAATCAACTGCCCCAAACTCATCTTACCATCCATGACCAGAACAGCCCCCATCCAGAGAATGCCGACATTGAGCAAGAGATGGGCAACTTTTTTCAGAGCCTTTTGCTGACTCTCTGCCCGACTATAGGTAAAGGATTTTTTCAGATAATCTACAAATTCCTTGTCAATCTTTTGATAGCGTTGACTTTCACTGGTCAAAGACTTGATAGTCTCAATACCGTTGATGTCCTCAATGATAGAAGAAGACAGAACCGCATTGGCTTCCATGGTATCCCGATTCATCTTTTCAAACGGCTTCATAAAAGCAAAGATAATCACTGTATAGATAGGAAGTGCCAATAAGGTCATGAAAAAGAGATTGGTATTTTGTGAAAATAAAACAAGGGAAATAATGACAACCGTTGACACATCTAGGAAAATCGAAAGAATGGTCGAAGCCAGCGCATCGATGATACTATTAGCATCCGTGAAACGAGACACGATTTCCCCTGTCCGACGTGTTGCAAAAAAGGACATAGGCAGGTGAAAAACATGCTTAATATAGGACAAAATCACATCAATAGACAAGCGTTGCCCCAAAACAAGTAAGAGATACTCCTGAGCGTAAGACAAAATCTGCTGAAGAATATAGACGATGACCAGCCCAATAGAAATAATCCCCAGCGTCGAACGCATCTGATCTGGCACATAGGTATCAATGATAGACTGCAGATAATAAGAACCCACAATGTTAATCAAGGTTACCAAGAGTGTTGCCAAAACGATATTGGCAATCAAGCCACGCTGCTTCACTAATATAGGGATAAAAGAGAGCAGACCATTCTTTTGATCCTTATGAGGCTTGTAGTCTGGACTAGGTGCCATAAAAAGAGTCACTCCTGTCCATTCTTCCGCAAAACGCTCACGTGGCAGTTTGGCCAATTTCACCCCAGGATCTGGATCGGCAATATGAATGCTATCCTTATCCTGCCCAGTCACCACATAGTAGTGGAGCAATTTTCCTTCCTTAAGCACATGGGCAACAAAAGGAAAAGTCAAATCTGGCAAGTCAAAAAGCGTCATATCCGCCTTAATTGCTCGCGTCTCAAAACCAATCTCCTCTGCCACCTTGACCAAGCCCAAAGCCGTAGTCCCATCCATGGTCGTCTTGGCCAATTCTCGCAAGTGAGCCAAAGAATAATAGCTACCGTAGTAGCCAAAAACCATGGCTAATGAAGCTACACCGCAGTCCATCTGATCCACCTGCGGACGATAGTGACGTTTCCCAAATTTCATATTCATCTCCTTTTCCTAATACTCAATGAAAATCAAAGAGCAAACTAGGAAACTAGCCGCAGGCTGCTCAAAACACTGTTTTGAGGTTGTAGATAGGACTGACGAAGTCAGTCACATATATACGGCAAGGCGACGTTGACGTGGTTTGAATTTGATTTTCGAAGAGTATAAACTCATCTGATAACAACTATCTTACCCCAATCCTCAAACAAAAACTGGACTTCCTTCCCAAATGCGCCTATCTCCCTCCCAAATGCACTTTTGGGATAAAAAAATAGGCAGAACAAACGTCCTACCTAAAATATATATTTATTTCTTTTTCTTCCTAATTCTTTTGTCAATCATATATAAAACGATAATCGAAAACAGCGGTGGAACAATATAACTCTTTTCACTCATTGTCAGCTGAAATCCCAGAGTTGCTAGTATCTTAAAGATGAAAATATTCATCAAAAATAGAAAAACAAATACTAAAAAATATTTTAAAATCTTATTCATTTTTTCTTCAACTCTCCTAATTTCTATAACTATTTTATCAAAAATACATGTAATACTCAAGGAAAATCAAAAAGCAAACTAGGAAGCTAGCCGCAAGCTGTACTTGAGTACGGTAAGGCGACGCTGACGTGGTTTGAATTTGATTTTCGAAGAGTATAAAACTCCAAATAAACACCTCAACTACACTTTTTTTGGCAAAAATAGGCAGAACAAATGTCCTACCTACTAAAAATATGCTATTGAAAGGAAAATGATTTTTTTCGGACACCCTAGGCAAGCTTGGAACAAATAAATCATTGATAGTAACCTTTACGACATCCTATTTAAAGTTACTTCAATTTCTAATGTCTCTGCTATTTCTAAGCCACCTCTGGTATGATCTATTACTAGTCAGAATAGATAACACCGTTCTAAATTACGATTCATAGTTACTCCTTTTTTTGATTCGTTACCACAAGATGCCTATTCCCTATAGAGCGTCTACAGCTTCAAATCTATCCATTCTTTTTGTCTTTACTTCTGTATAAAAGAATGAAGACCATCATAAATAATGCAATCGTTGGTATATTGAAACTATTAAACCAAGTAGGTAAAGATACTTTATTTATGTCAGCTACTAATCTGATGATGATATAAGACATTGAACTAAGTAATACCATGATTTCAGGCCAAACTTTCAGTATTGATTTAACAAATTTCATATTAAACTCCAATGTGATGCATTCTGAGATCCTAGCCTAGCTATTTTCAGCGCAGACTAACAAGTCATTCTTAACTGTTTACTCTACTCGCTTTTTATTGACCTTATATCCTAGATAAAAGAGCCCAAATAAAACGGGATAAATTTCTGGATAAAATAGGGTATTGATTGGATTTCTCAAAATCAAATACGTTGCGATGTAGATTATGAGCGATACGGTAAAATAACCCTCAGCAAATCCTAATAAGAATTGTTTCATGGTAGACTCCTATTTACTAAAAAACAATCTACCATCCTTTTATCCACCTCGTGATGCCGACTGATAACCATTATACGCACCCCAAGCTAATAGTCCGACAGCCAAAATACCACCACCAACCAAAAGTAACACTCCTCCACCATCAACTTCTTGCAATTCAATATCACTTAACGTAGTATAATTTTGTTCAATAGTTTGTAAATTTGACATATTTATCCTCCATTTTAATAATAAAAATTAGTTTTCTTTTAATACACCAATAATAATCATCAATACACTCATAACAAATGCAGATAACAGTCCTTTAGTAGTACTATTGAAAAAAGGTCTATCAAAAACATAATAATTATATGCAGACAATCCTAAACCAACGGCAGTCACCACAATTGTAATAACGAGTAGTATAATCCAAAATGTTTTCTTGCTCATATTTATCAAATACTATGGATGAGTAATATAGTAGAATGTTTTACCAGCAGCTTCACCAGCTTGGTAAATCCCCCAGCCAATCGCAATACCCAAAGAGACTACCTCCCAAGCAATTCCCCCATCTACATTCATCAACTCTTCTTCTGTAAGAGCTACAAAGTTCTGTTCCATTTTGTCAAAATTTGTCATCTTTTTCTCCTCTTGTTCTATTTTTTCTAAATCTTATCTTCTAAAAAATGGGGTTCCAATAAATATACCGCGTAACAATAGACCTGTAATTAAACCCCGTTGATAACTTTCCTTGCTACCACCCACCAGCAAAGCTAAGTCGCTCTCCTTTAATACTTCAATAGTATACTTATCATTCATTTCATTCATCTCTTATCCTCCTAAAAACCAAAACCTCTACGAAATCCAATGTACCAATCTGCAAGGGTCTTCACCCAACTTTCTCCACCTTGAATATCGGTCAATTCTTCCGAAGTTAGCTCAACAAATCCATAGTAATGTTCTTTCATTATTTTATTCCTTTCTTTTTCCTCTTACTTATTTATTCGAAAAATAATTCGAAAATGTACAACTAAATTAAATTTTATTTCAAAAATAATTTAATGTACCATGAATAGAAAATCGGTAGATACATAAACCAGACTCCTTTCTGTTTCCTCTTACTTATCTATTCGAAAAAAATTTCAAAAACGTACAACTAAATTAAATTTATTTAAAAAATAATTTAGTAAACCACGGATAAAAAATTGGTAGATACATGAATTAGACTCCTTCCTTTTCCTTCTCACTTATCTATTCGAAAAACAGTTCGAAAATGTACAACTAAATTAAATTTATTTGAAAAATAATTTAGTAAACCACGGATACAAGATTGGTAGATACATAAACCAGACTCCTTTCTTTTTCCTCTTACTTATCTATTCGAAAAAGAAGTCGAAAATGTACAACTAAATTAAATTTTATTTAAAAAATAATTTAATGAACCACGGATACAAGATTGGTAGATACATAAAGCAAACTCCTTCCTTTTCCTCTTACTTATCTATTCGAAAAAGAAGTCAAAAAATAAGAATATCAGAAAATTTTCCGATATTCTTATTGATAAACTCATTCAAATCTAACAGATACTAGACATTGAGATGTTTTTTAAGGGTTCTTCTGGCTGTCCGTGATACGGGGAAATGCAAGCCTTCTAACAAGGTCACTTCTGTGGCAGTCATCTCTTCAATGGCCTGTAAACTGACCAACGTATTGCGATTGGCATAGACAAAGTAATCTTTTTCAGCCTTGGTAGCGATGTCCTTGAGACTACCATAAATGGTTTTGATAGAATGATTGGCATAGTAGACCTTGATACGATGGGATTCCACTGAGGTTTCAAAGGCTAAAATCTCATGGTAGGGCAGAGTAAAGCCCCGTCTCCCCTCAAAACTATAAGTGAAGAGACGCATATTTTCCCTCTTGTCCACTGCCAGTACATAGTCCAGACAGCGCTCCATCTGATGACAGTAGTCCGCCTCTGGCTGATCCTTGGAAATAAAATCCAAGGCAGACAAGTGGTAGCGAAAAGCTAGAGGCAAGGCCTCCGAGTGTGTGGACACAAAGACAATACTTGTAAAGGGATCCCGCTCCCGAACCTGTTGAGCAACCTGAAAACCCCGTTCACGCTCTCCATCAATCTCTAAATCCAATAAATAGAGCTGGTAATGGTCAAAATACTGAGAATACTTTTCAACATCTCCATAGTTTTTAGCAATATCAATTTCCAATCTCAAATTGCGAGAGCGACCAATATCTAGTAAAGTCTGCTCTATCCGTCCTTGCTGGACTCTATCGTCTTCCAAAACTAAAATTCTCATTCCTCTCCCCCTCGTTTCTCATCCTTAAATGGCAATTCTAAATCTTGTCTAAAAGTCGTCTCTCCTAGCTGGGTATCTAAGTTTAAATCATAATGAAAAACCATATCCTCCAAGGTCGCTAAACCCAGTCCACTGTGGTTTCCCTTGGTAGAGTAACCCTTTTGACTGAGAATGATGGGATTCAGTTCTTCTTTCTTACGAGTGTTTTCAATAATAAAACGGACACTCCTATCACCTGCCAACAAAGCAACCCGAATCTGCGGATTTTCAGCCTCACTGGCTGCTTCTAAAGCATTTGTCGTGAGGATAGAGAGAATACGGATAGCCTCCAACATCGGCAATGCCAGCTCTTCGACAACCCCCACCGTCTCCAAACTAAAATGAATTCCCTGATTATCTGCCACAATCATAGCTTTTGCCAAAGTATTACGAATGGCTATGTCATGGATATTGTGAAGATTAAAGGCCGTGTAGTCCGCCTTTCTCAGCTTTTCATTGGTCTTCAGAAAGATATCTTGATAAATGGTAGACACCTCAGCCATATCTTGATTCGCTATGGCAGGCTCCATGCTAGCGACAATCCCTGCAAAATCATGACGGAAACCTCGAACCTCATCATAGAGATGACCCAACTTATCCACCATCCCTTGCAAGGAACGATTTTCTTCTTCCTGTCTCTGAATGGTCTGCTCATCACGATAAACCTGCTCTAAGTGTCTGATATAAAAGAGCCAGGAGAAAAAGAGAATGAAAATCAGGAGAGAAATGGTCGTGTCAAAGCGAACGTAAAAAGAACTATTTCTATTGGTCATGAACGAAGAGAATATCCTAAATCCAGTCAGAGGTAGGATAATGAAAAAGCTCTTACGATAGTGGGTTTTAAAAGTATCTGAAAAGAATAAATCCAAATCCAAAGACCAACGCTTCATAATTTTACAACATAGAAAGATTGATAATAAATCAAATATAGATATATATAAAGTAGAAAACGAATCTACGAAACAACAATGCTCACCAGATAATACACGAATCCAAATTGTCAAAAATAAATAACGAATACTTTGAAAGAAGAGAAAAAGATACAGAGAAAGAAAAAGAGATTCCCCTTTTCCCTTGTGCAATACTAATAAAAAAATACAGTAAAAGTAGATAAGAACTCCTATATGAAATAATTCTCCAAATGTTTGACGAGCAGATAAACTAATTAAAAATATAAGTATCCAATAACGTTTTTTATAAAATTCTGGGGAAATTTGAGCGCCCAAATAAATAGTAGGCACTATGGTTGAAACGACTACCAACAGTAGATATATCACAGAAAATAAGAATTCTAAAATAAGCATAAATAAATCTAATCTCTAACTAATACTGTGAATTTAAGCAACGTGTCTACCCGTACCAAATAATTTATTGCACCATTTTACAGTATCTTCAAAAATCCCTCCACCATTCACTTCCTCCAAAACCTCTGGGGTTAACTCTTCAAATTGTTCCAATTCTACAAATGTGTTTTTCATTTCCATGACAGACTCCTTTTCATTATTTTATAGATAACTCTATCCCCTGCTCCATCTACAAAAGGCTTTAGTTTCCTTTTAAAATACAAGAAATCTAAAGCCTCCTGAAAATGGTATATTGGTTAGAGCGTTAACGATTAGTTGTGAAGATGTTATTTTTATTTAACCACAACCACTTTATAATATTCGTTTGAGTGTGGAGATTCAATCTTAATTTTTTCACCATATAAACCATCGATTTCTTTATCCAGATAATCTGAAACTCCTGATGGCAAGCGTTTCATCTTAAGAATTTCACCAGATTGATCCGCATAGGCTAGGATGTGATAGTGGGTTGTAGCCATACCATCATCAATCAATACAAAGTAACCTGTTTTGAGCTTACCTTGCTCATTTTCTAAATAGTATAGTTTATTGTTATTGATTGTAAAGTGGGTAGCTCCAAGACGAAGTCGTGCACCTGGATTTTCTAAATAGACATCATTGCCAACTTTTTTGATTTCTGATCTAGTTGTCATCTCTGGAAGTGGTAATACTCTACGACCATCTGCTCCAAAGTAATATCGACCTGGTAGATTTTGGAAATTATGAATAACAGCTTTAGGATCAATTTCTTGTCCTTCTTCTTTATTATCCACTAGAGCTAAGGTTGTATTTGAAACCACATCCCCATATTTATTAGAAAACTTCTTAAACTCAGGTTTTATATACCAGGCATTCTTTTCAACAACGACCCCATTTTTTCTATAAATAAGATGATAATCATACCCATCAGACAAAGTAACAATATTTGTGATAATTGTATCATCCGCTTGAGATTGTTCAACCTGACTAGGGAGTTTGGTCAACATATAACCATCCTTACCAATAACATAACTTTCCCCATCACTGGCTGGGACAGCTCTATCTGCGACCATAGCACCTGATTTTTCAAAGTAAGACCATTGACCATTTGCAGTTGCCCATCCTGTTGCCATAGCGCCACTATCTTTGAGGTAATACCATGTAGACCCTTCTTTGTACCAACCTGTACGCATGGCGCCACTATCTGCTAGTGAATACCAGGTATTGCCTTCCTTGTACCAGCCAGTACGCATAGCACCACTATCTGCTAGAGAATACCAAGTATTGCCGTCTTTGAGCCAGCCTGTCTGCATTTTACCAGTGCTGTCGAAGTGATACCATGAGCCAGCATTTTGTACCCATTTATCCTTAGCTAGACTGCCATCTTGTGAAAGATTCCAGTCAGCACCATTTTTAACCCAAGTATCTGCAGCCTGTGCTTGGTTGATAGACAAAAGCAGACCAGCACCTGCAAGCAAACCAAGTGTAAGTAGTTTAGATTTTTTCATAGCCATTTCCTCCTTTATTGAATAGCTATAAGAGGGCTTCCCCTCTTTATTTAGCTATATTCTAATACTTTTCATTGTCAAAGTCAATAATATTGTGAAAAATTAGACAATATTACCAATATCTACGAATTGTATTTTGAGTAATACCGTATTGATTCATATAAGAAACATATTGACCTGGATATGGAGCATGAACTACCTTTCCACCACCAACATAAATACCTACATGGTCATTTGTCTCTTCACTATTATACAAAATCAAATCTCCAGCTTGTTGAGAACCATTACTTACATAACTTCCTCCTGTTGCTTGACCATAGGTTACTCTAGGAATACTAATATCAAACTTAGCATGAATAGCCATCGTAAATCCTGAGCAATCTACGCCACTATTCAAATCTGCCCCACCCCAAACATATGGGATTTTTCCTACAAATGTCTTTGCGTATTCACCAAGTGCTTGCCCACGATTTTCTACCCATACACCACTTTCTCTAAAGAAATATGGTGTACCATTCACACGTTGATAACCAGTGACCATAGCACCACTAGCAGATAAGTAGTAATAATTGCCATCAGGTTGAATCCAAGTATTTTCTTTCATCCATCCTT
Organism: Streptococcus sp. 596553; assembly: GCF_900411395.1. GTDB lineage: Bacteria > Bacillota > Bacilli > Lactobacillales > Streptococcaceae > Streptococcus > Streptococcus mitis_BA. Next base: position 97,227 of record NZ_OXCQ01000007.1, read on the forward strand.
GGTCATCAAAATAGTACCACTTACCATCTAATTGTTCCCAATTTTTAGCATACCCACCTGAACCGTATTTAAACCACCATTTACCATTGGTTTGCATCCATGTTCCTTTCGGATCACGATATTGATTGAAAGCTTTCTTCTCTTGATTGCCCTCTGCTTGAGTTTCTTTATCTTCAAAACCAATCAATTTTACTTGATCAGCTTCTTCAGCTTTTATCTTGCCTTGATTAACTAATTGAGCAATCGCTTCTTTCTCACTTGCTGATGGGGAATCAGCATAGGCTACCGTAGTATTTGCTAGGAGAACGCCTCCTGCAAGAACTAACAAACTAGAATAAAGATATTTTTTCATCATAAAAATCCTTTCTTTTTCTCCTTTTTGGAGATTGATTTTTCTAATTTCATTATATCCCTTATTTCTCCTCAGATTTCTACTGTCCCTAGAAAGACTAAATCTGTTCCTAAACGGTCATTTGAACCAAATCAAAAATTCCAAAGCAAATGCCTTGGAACTCCGATTTCTATTTTGCTTGAATGATTTTAACAACATCTCCTACACTTTGGAGTTGGTCAATTTCTTCGTCGCTGATTTCGATATTAAATTCATCTTCCAGTGTCAAGATAAACTCCATCAAGTCAACTGAGTCAGCATCCAAATCGTCTTTCAGACTCAAGGATTCTGTCACGACAAAGTCCTCTCCCTGTCGCTCTTGGATAATGGTCACAATACGGTCAAAAATTTCTTTTTCTGTCATCTCTTTTATTCTCCTGAAAATTCACGCGCAGTCTGAGCAACTACGTCTGTTTCTAGCATGGTACGAATCTGGCGGATTGTACTATAAACAGCCTTGGCATCGCTTGAGCCATGAGTCTTGACAACCGGTGCCTTGACACCAAACAAGACTGCTCCACCAACATCTGAGTAGTTGAGCTGTTTTTTCAAACCTCTGAGGCTGTCCTTGAGAAGGAGGGCGCCTAGTTTCGCTCGAAGACCACCACCTGTAATAGCGGTCTTGAGCAAGCCCATGATTCCCATAGCTGTCCCTTCAATGGATTTGAGCACAGCGTTTCCCGTGAAACCATCTGCCACAACAACATCCGCAACGCCATTCATCAAATCACGTGCTTCCACGTTTCCGATAAAGTTCAAACTTTCATCAGCCGCCAGTAATTCATAAGTTTCCTTACGAAGCGGGTCGCCCTTACTACTCTCTGTTCCGTTATTGAGCAAGCCAACGCGTGGTTGCGCAATTCCACGAACATTTTTAGCATAGAAAGAACCTAGAACCGCGTATTGATGGAGGTGCTGGGCTGTATTTTCCGCATTAGCACCGAGGTCTAGCATGTCAAACCCCTTCCCATCTACAGTCGGCAAAGTCGACATAAGCCCAGGACGGTCAATATTCTTGATACGACCCACGATGAAAAATCCTGCTGCTAGTAAAGCACCTGTATTTCCAGCCGATAGGACAGCATCTGCTTCACCCTCTTTGACAGCCTTGGCCGCCAATACCATACTGGCATTTTTCTTCTTCCGAATTGCTCTCGTAGGTTCATCGTCTGAATCAATCTTCTCATCCGTATGGATAATGTTGACGCGCTCTGTCGCTGTCAGATATTGCTTGATTTTGCTTTCATCTCCATAGAGTTGAACATCGATATCTGAAAAGTCTGCTAGGGCTTGATTGACACCCTCAACGATGGCCTGAGGTGCGTAATCGCCTCCCATGGCATCTACTGCAATTTTTTTCATTTCTTTTCCTCTTTTAGTAATTGTCCCCAGTCGGATAGGGAATCAATAAATTTCTTTGATTTTAGGTGAATCCCAACGTACTCTTCGTAGAGTTGATCCATAAACTGGCGTAGCTCTTGCTTGATTTCAGGCTTGAGCGAAATGGTCTCCAAGGTTTCAAAGTCAATGGCTTGAAATTGATTGAGCAGATAAGGGATATTGGGATTGAGATGGCAACGTCTCTCATCCTCATGATAATGCTCTGGGCAGAGGCAGGATCCATATTTAAACGAAAAGTCAAAAGCCTGACCTACCCGATGGCAAAAGACACACTCATTAAAATTGAGGCTGATCCCAAATCGAGTCAAGATTTGAATTTCAAAAATATTGGTCAAAACTTGATAATCCAAACCCTCTTCCATCAACTCCAAAGTCTTTTGCAAAAAAGCAAACAAGGGAGCATCTTGCTGATTGTCCTGCAAACTAGCATCTGCAAGAGCTGCCACATAGGTCGCATAAGCCATGGCAAAGAGATCGCTATTAACCTTGGGAAAAGTCATCACCTCATGATAGTCCTCAATGTAGCTAAGCCCGTCATCATTGATTCGCAAGAGAAATCGTGCCAGCACCAAGGGCTGAATAACAGGCGCCAGCTTAGACTGACCAGCGTGTTTGACAAAAAACATGCGTTTGCCAACCTGCTCTGTAAAAATTTTGACGAGCTTGTCATCCTCACGAAAATTGCGATTGTAGAGCACCAAGCCTTGACTCGTGATAGACTGAATCATGCTTCTCTCATATACTCCTCAAGTCGTTTCATGGCTTCTTTGATAGTCTCCATGCTGGCTGCATAAGACAGGCGAACATAACCTTCTCCATAACACCCAAAGGCAGCACCAGGAATAAAGGCAACAGCCTTCTTCTGAGCAAAATCCTTTAGAAAGGCAAAGGAGTCTTGGTTGTAACCAGCTGGAATCTTAGCAAAGATATAGAAGGCACCGTCTGGTTTGATAATCTCAAAACCAAGAGCAGTCATTTTCTCGATAATATAATCACGACGCTGGATATATTCCTTCTTCATAGGCTCCGCATCGTTTTTACCAGCCGTCAAGGCCTCCACCGCAGCGTGTTGCGCCATGGTATTTGCGGCAGTCACCAAGTACTGGTGACTCTTGATTAACTGGGCTGTGAAGGCCGCAGGAGCGAAAATTAGTCCCAAACGCCAACCGGTCATAGCATGCGATTTAGATAGACCATTGATAATGATAGCCTGGTCTCTCAACATCGTTCCTAGAGATACATGGGCTTCGCCTGTATAGGTCAATTCTGAGTAAACCTCATCACAGACAACGAAAATTTCGTACTTGCGTAAAACGTCTGCCAAGGCCTCCAACTGCTCCCGACTATAGGTAATTCCTGTCGGATTAGCTGGATAGTTGAGAATAACCGCCTTGAGCTTGTCTCCCTGCTCCAAAATGGCCTTTTCCAACATCTCAGGAGTCAAGACAAAACCATTTTCAGTTGTGTCAATCTCGACAATCTCTGCCCCAACTAGATTGACAATCGGTTCATAACCTGGATAGGCAGGAGCTGGCAAGAGCACCTTGTCTCCCTCTTCCAAAATAGCTGTCAAAGTCGCAGATAAAGCCTCTGTCGCCCCAATTGTAACCAGGATTTCATTTTCAGGAGCATAGTCCAGTTGGTACTTTTCCTTAACAAAGTCACTGGCTGCCTGACGTAGAGTCAGCAGACCACTCATCCCTGTATAGTAGGATTGGTTCTGATCAATCGCTCGCTTGGCCGCCTCCTTGATATGATCTGGCGTTGTAAAATCAGGTTCCCCCAAGGTCAAACGCAAGACCCCAGGAATCTCAGAAATAGCCTGATCAAACTGACGAATCAACGAAACTTGAATCTTATCTAACTGTTTATTAAAGCGCTTAGTTAAGTCCATAGATACCTCCTACTGTAAAAACGTATCTCTATTATACTACAAAAGCCCCCCGACCGCAAAAATACATGATAGAATAGCTTTCCACTTTCTATTTTACTTTTCCTGTTGACAGGTCTATAATGATAATAGATTCTATTTGGAGGTTTTTATGTCATTTCTATCAAAAAATGGAGCAGGCATCTTGGCCTGCCTTCTCATTTCCATCCTATCTTGGTACTTAGGTGGATTCTTCCCTGTCATTGGCGCGCCTGTTTTTGCGATTTTCATGGGAATGCTCCTACATCCCTTTCTATCGCCTTATAAACAACTGGATGCGGGATTGACCTTTAGTTCCAAGAAATTGCTCCAGTATGCCGTTATCTTGCTTGGTTTTGGTCTCAATATCTCTCAAGTCTTCGCAGTCGGGCAATCTTCACTCCCTGTTATCCTTTCCACCATCTCAATAGCCTTGATTGTTGCCTATCTCTTCCAGCGCTTCTTTGCACTGGATACAAAACTGGCTACCTTGGTTGGAGTAGGTTCTTCCATCTGTGGGGGTTCTGCCATTGCGGCGACAGCGCCTGTTATTGATGCTAAGGAAAAGGAAGTAGCCCAAGCCATTTCCGTTATCTTTTTCTTCAATGTCTTGGCTGCGCTCATCTTTCCAACCCTCGGCACCTGGCTTCATCTATCCAATGAAGGCTTCGCCCTCTTTGCAGGGACTGCGGTCAACGACACTTCCTCTGTAACGGCTGCCGCCAGCGCTTGGGACAGTCTTTACCAAAGCAATACCCTCGAGTCTGCAACCATTGTTAAACTCACACGTACTTTGGCCATTATCCCTATCACGCTCTTTCTATCCTACTGGCAAAGTCGCCAACAAGAAAACAAGCAAAGCCTACAACTGAAAAAAGTCTTCCCACTTTTTATCCTTTACTTTATCCTTGCCTCTCTCCTCACTACACTACTCACCTCTCTAGGTGTATCCAGTAGTTTCTTTACCCCTCTCAAAGAACTCTCTAAATTCCTTATTGTCATGGCCATGAGTGCTATCGGGCTCAAAACCAATCTGGTCGCTATGGTCAAATCCAGCGGAAAATCCATTGTTCTCGGAGCCATTTGCTGGATAGCCATCATCCTCACTAGTCTTGGTATGCAGACCCTTATCGGCATTTTCTAATACTCTTTGAAAATCTCTTCAAACCACGTCAACGTCGCCTTTCTGTATATATGTGACTGACTTCGTCAGTTCTATCTGCAACCTCAAAACTGTGTTTTGAGTAGCCTGCGGCTAGTTTCCTCTTTGATTTTCATTGAGTATAACACAAAAGGTAGCCCACCAGCTACCTTTTTCTTATGCTTCCTCAATCAAGCGTGTATGTTCTCTCTTGATACAGCGATTCATCACGATGTCATCACATCCACCAGCACGCAAGATTTCTTCCGCCTCTAGACTTTCAAGTCCCAGCTGTGCCCAAAAAATCTTGGCATCAGCTTTGAGAAAATCACGCGCCACATCAGGCAAAAACTCGCTGCGACGGTAAACATTGACAATATCTACAGGAAAAGGAATCTCTGCTAGGCTAGCATAGGCCTTTTCACCCAAGATTTCGCCGCCTGCCGCCTTGGGATTGACTGGGATGATTTTATAACCCCGAGCCTGCATTTCCTTGGTCACTCGATTGCTAGTTGTTTCTTCACGGTCAGACAAGCCCACCACAGCAAGGGTTTTACTCGTTGCGAGATACTGACGAATCACGCCATCACTTGGATTGATAAATTCTTGACTCATAGAAATCCTCCTTTTTCATCAGTATAGCACAATTTGAAAAGGCTTGCAGAATTCTACTACAAAAAAGGAGGACTAGCCCCCTTTTTATTTAGCCTCGTACCAGGTTGCCCCTTCATTTTCATCTGCGATGAGGGGAACACTGAGTTGAATGGCTTCTTCCATAGTTTGTTTGACCAATTTTTTCATCTCTGCCAATTCAGATTTAGGAACTTCAAGGACGATTTCATCGTGCACTTGCAGAAGCATCTTAGTCTGATAACCACCTTCAACTAGAGCTTTGTCTAGCTGAATCATGGCAATCTTGAGAATATCTGCCGCCGATCCCTGGATAGGAGAGTTGATAGCCGTCCTCTCTGCGAAACCACGAATATTAAAGTTGCGCGAATTAATATCTGGCAACTCACGACGACGCTTGAAGAGGGTCTCTACATAGCCCTTATCACGCGCCTCCCGCACCACTTCATCCATATAGTTTTTAATACCTGGAAAGCGTTCAAAGTAGGTATCAATGTAGGCTTTGGCCTCCTTACGGCTGATACCCAGATTATTAGACAAACCAAAGTCTGAAATCCCGTAAACCACTCCAAAGTTAACCGCCTTGGCATTGCGACGGTCGTTTGGAGTCACATCCTCAGGACGCTCAATGCCAAAGACCCGCATGGCTGTCGAAGTATGGATATCTGCCCCCTCTTGGAAAGCCTTAATCAAGTGCTCATCCTTAGAAATATGCGCCAAAACGCGCAATTCAATCTGTGAATAGTCCGAGCTGAGCAGCACACTATCCCCCCACTCAGGCACAAAAGCCTTCCGAATCAAGCGCCCTTGTTCCAAACGCACAGGAATGTTTTGCAAGTTTGGATCCACACTAGACAAACGCCCGGTCTGGGTCAAATCCTGCACATAACGAGTATGAATCTTGCCATCAGCCAAAATCCAGTCCTGCAAGCCAATCACATAAGTCGATTGAATCTTGGCAATCTGACGGTAGTCTAAGATTTTCTTAACAATTGGCGCAATAGGAGCGAGACGCTCCAACACATCCACTGCTGTCGAATAACCTGTTTTGGTTTTCTTAGTGTATTCTAGAGGAAGAGCCAATTTTTCAAAGAGAAGCACGCCCAACTGCTTAGGCGAGTTGATATTAAACTCCTCACCAGCCAGTTCGTAAATCTCCTGAGTCAGTTTTTCAATAACAAGCTCATTTTCAGCCTGCATCTCAAGTAAGGTCTCTTTCTTGACCGTAATCCCAGCAATTTCCATCTTGGCAAGGACAAAGGCAAGAGGTTGCTCTATATCATAAAGAAGCTCTAATTGCCCATTTTCACTGAGTTTTTCAAGCAAAATTGGCTCTGTTTCGACCAAAACGGCAAGCTTACGAGCCAAATGCTCCAAGAATTTCTCGCGTTCAGGAATGGCCTTTTTAACACCTTTACCGTAGAAAGTCTCATCATCAACCAAATAAGTCTGACCATAAAGACTAGCGATGGTCGCAATTTCATTGTCCTCCACAGTCGAAAGGAGGTATTTAGCCAAACGGCTATCAAAAGCAGGCGCTTGCAAATCCACACCAAAACGATGCAAGAGAACTTTAGCCTTCTTAAAGTCATAAACTCTCAGAGGTGTTTTTTCTAGAAAATCCTTGAAAATCGGCTCTTGCAACAGCTCAAGTTTATCTGTAGCATAGAGCTTTTCCCCACAAGACCAGACAAATCCAACCAAATCATCCGTATGGTAATTCTCACCAAAGAGTTCAAAGTGGAAGATAGACTCTTCACTCAGCATATCTTGACTGACTTGGTCAACAATAGTAAAATTCAAACTCTCAGCCACATCAGCTGACGATACATTTAAAGCCTGCTTGAGCTGTTTGAAGCCCATCTCATCGTAGAACTTCCCAAGATTTTCCACATCTGGACCACTATAGACCAAGTCCTCCAAACCAATCTCAATCGGTGCCTTGGTATCAATGGTCGCTAGTGTTTTAGACAAAAAAGCCTGTTCCTTATCATTGATGAGATTGTCCTTCATCTTAGAAGCCTTCATCCCATCAATATTTTCATAAATTCCCTCAAGCGAACCATGTTCCAGCAAGAGCTTGATACCCGTCTTTTCACCGATTTTGGTCACCCCAGGGATATTATCCGACTTATCTCCCATGAGCGCCTTGAGATCGATAAACTGAGTCGGTGTAATGCCCATTTTTTCCATGAGGTAATCTGGCGTAAAGGCCTCAAACTCAGCCACACCTTTCTTGGAAATCTCAACCACCGTATGCTCATCCGTTAGCTGAATCAAGTCCTTGTCCCCACTGACAATGGTAATATCAAAACCATCCTGCTCAGCTAGTTTATCTAGTGTCCCAATAATGTCATCCGCCTCATACTGAGCCAACTCATAGTGACGAATCCCCATATGATCTAGCAACTCACGAATAAAGGGAAATTGCTCACGAAACTCATCCGGAGTCTTAGCCCGACCACCCTTATAGTCCGCATACATCTCTGTACGGAAGGTTGTCTTTCCCGCATCAAAAGCCACCAAAATATGACTAGGCTCAACCCGCTCCAACAAATGGCTCAACATCAACTGAAAGCCATAAATCGCATTGGTATGCAAACCAGCCGCATTCTTAAAACGGTCCAACTGCTGATACAGCGCAAAAAACGCCCGAAAAGCAACAGAAGACCCATCAATCAATAATAATTTTTTCTTATCCATACACCCATTATAAAGGAAAGCACCAAAAAATACCATTAGTAAGAGCCAGAGCAAGTATTTTTCAAACTTTTTCCCGAATATATAGATAGAAGCATCAAATCTAGTAAATCTAGATTTAAAAATGTGCTATAATGAAAGGAGAGAAAGTATGACATTACGTCATCCGGGCATCAGCCCAACCAATGATTTGGTAGCTAAAAAAATCTTTAGCAATCCAGAAATCACTTGTCAATTTATTCGCGATATGCTGGATTTACCAGCCAAAAATGTAACGATTTTGGAGGGAAGCAACATTCATGTCTTGCCTTCCCTACCGTACTCAGCCCAGGATTTCTATACCAGTATAGATGTTTTAGCTGAACTAGATAATGGCACTCAAGTTATCATCGAAATTCAGGTGCATCATCAGAATTTTTTCATCAATCGCCTGTGGGCTTATCTGTGCAGTCAGGTCAATCAAAATCTAGAAAAAATTCGCCAACGTGAAGGTGACACCCACCAGAGTTACAAGCATATCGCTCCTGTTTACGCTATCGCAATTGTGGATAGCAACTACTTCTCAGATGATTTGGCTTTTCATAGCTTTAGCATGCGAGAGGACACTACAGGTGAGGTTTTAACCATTACCAATAACGGACAAGAAAACCATCTGGTTAAGATGGCTTTCTTGGAACTAAAAAAATATAGAGAAACCAGCAAAGACGAGGTTCGCAAGCCGTGGTTGGAGTTTTTCGGGAATAAACCCTTTACCCAAGAACCTGAGCGAGCTATCAGCCAAGCAGACCAACTGCTGGACTACAAGAGCTGGTCCGAGGAGGACAGGAAAATGTTTAGTCAACTACGTATGCGTGAAGAACAGGCATTATTAGCACACGACTATGCCTTGGAACAAGCGGAGGAAAAAGGCTTAGAGCGTGGGCTAGCAGAAGGTATTGAACAGGGACTAGAGCGAGGAAAAATTGAAGGACAAATTTTTACCTTTCTTGATTTAGTTCACCAACATGTTTTAAGCTCTGAATTTGCCAGCCATCAGCTGGGTATGACTGTCTCTGAGTTTGAAGAATTATTGAAAGATCATCATAAATAAGAATTAAAAAAATACAGAGAAACCAGCAAGGACGAGGTTCGCAAGCCATGGTTGGAGTTTTTCGGCAACAAACCCTTTACTCAACAACCCGAGCGAGCCATTAGCCAGGCAGACCAACTGCTGGACTACAAGAGCTGGTCCGAGGAGGACAGGAAAATGTTTAGTCAACTACGTATGCGTGAAGAACAGGCATTGTTAGCGCAGGACTATGCCTTGGAGCAAGCTGAGGAAAAGGGATTAGAGCGTGGGAAAGTTGAAGGAAGGGAAGAAGGGAAACTTTTTGCCTTCTTAGACATGGTTCGCCAAGGTCTCCTGACTTCCGAGGTTGCCAGCCAGCAGTTGGGCATGACCGTCGCTGAGTTTGAAGCATTGTTATAAGATTATACAATCACTAATAACATAAAAGCGAACAGGACTAAAATATCGTCTTGTTCACTTTTTATTTTCTATAGTAGATTGAAATAAGATATGAACAAATTGATTAGGAAAGTCAAATTAATTTCTAGAAATATTTTAGAATCCGTAGCGTACTATTCTAAATTCAATCCACTATACTATCCAACAAAGTCCTCACTCGATTATATACCACAAAAAAACAGGAGATTTCTCTCCTGTCATGATTCAACTATCTAAAATTAAACCCATTCACCGTTTCCGTTTACAGTGTAACCATTTACAGTAGTATTTACTGCAAGGGCACCTGAACCGTCAACATAGTACCATTTGTCTGAAACTTTAAACCATTGACTTACTTTCATAGCCCCTGATGCTTCAAGATAGTACCATGTATCACCATCTTTAAGCCAACCTGTTACCATTGCACCATTTGCATTTAGATAGTACCATGTACCATTATCTTTAAGCCAACCTGTTGCCATTGCTCCGTTTGCATTTAGATAGTACCATGTACCATTATCTTTAAGCCAACCTGTTGCCATCGCGCCATTGCTGTTTAGATAGTACCATGAACCATTATTTTGTAACCAGCCTGTCGCCATTGAACCATTTGCATTTAGATAATACCATGTGCCATTATCTTTAAGCCAACCTGTTGCCATTGAACCATCAGTATTGTAGAAATACCACACACCGTTTTCTTGCTTCCAACCTGTTTTTGGAGAAGCTGGTTTAGCTGGTTCTACTACAGAATATGAGTTGTATGATGGAACATATGAAGGGACATATGTAGGATTAGCTGGTCTTGCAGGAACAGAAGGTTTGACTGGAGTTTCAGCTGGTTTTTCTGCCGGTTTCTCTGCTGGTTTCTCCGCTGGTTTTTCTTTAGCTTTATCTTCTTCTGCTGCTTTCTTATTTAATTCATCGATAAATTTTTCAGCTTGTTTTGCAGTTAAGCCTTTTTTGAAGCCTTCTACAATTTGTTTTCTTGTTTCATCTGATGCTGCTTTTAATGCTGCAATTGTATCAGATTTTGCTTTTGCTTCTTCTGGACTATTCGTTTCAGCTTTTTCTAACTCTGCAATTGCTGCTTTTAATGCTGCATCATAATTAGCTAAGAATTCTTTTTGCGCTGCTTCTTCTTTAGCTGCCGCTTCTTTATCTTCTTCTGCTGCTTTCTTATTTAATTCATCGATAAATTTTTCTGCTTGTTTTGCAGTTAATCCTTTTTTGAAGCCTTCTACAATTTGTTTTCTTGTTTCATCTGATGCTACTTTTAATGCGGCAATTGTATCAGCTTTTGCTTTTGCTTCTTCTGGACTATTAGTTTCTGCTTTTTCTAATTCTGCGATTGCTGCTTTCAATGCTGCATCATAGTTCGCTAAAAATTCTTCTTGAGCTGCTTTTTCTTTTACTGCAGCCTCTTTATCTTCTTCTGCTGCTTTCTTATTTAATTCATCGATAAATTTTTCAGCTTGTTTTGCAGTTAAGCCTTTTTTGAAGCCTTCTACAATTTGTTTTCTTGTTTCATCTGATGCTGCTTTTAATGCTG
>NZ_OXCQ01000007.1:108535-125930 GCF_900411395.1 Streptococcus sp. 596553
TTTATCTTCTTCTGCTGCTTTCTTATTTAATTCATCGATAAATTTTTCAGCTTGTTTTGCAGTTAAGCCTTTTTTGAAGCCTTCTACAATTTGTTTTCTTGTTTCATCTGATGCTGCTTTTAATGCTGTAATTGTATCAGCTTTTGCTTTTGCTTCTTCTGGACTATTAGTTTTAGCTTTTTCTAATTCTGCAACTGCTTTTTCTAACGCTTTATCATAATTCTCTAAGAATTCATCTTGTGCTGCTTTTTCTTCAGCTTTTGCTTTTGCTTCTTCTGCTAACTTTTTATTTTCATCATCGATTGCTTTTTCAGCTTCTTCTGCAGTTAAGCCTTTTTTGAAGCCTTCTACAATTTGTTTTCTTGTTTCATCTGATGCTGCTTTTAATTTTGCAATCGTATCTTGAATTTGTTCTTTTATTTCAGGATTATTTTTTGCAGATTCTTCTAATTTTGCAATCGTATCCTTTAATGCCTTGTCAAAATTAGCTAAAAATGCTGCTTGTGCGTCTGCTTCTTCCTTAGCTTCTTTTTCCTCTGCAGCTTCCTCTTCTTTAGCTTTTTTCTCTATTTCTTTTTCAGCTTCTTCTACAGTTAAACCTGCTTTGAAGCGTTTTTCATAGTCAGCCTTCTGGTCTTTAGTTCGTTTTTCAAATTCATCAATAAACCCTTGAATTTGTTTTTGTAATTCTGGATCTTCTTTTGCATTGTCTAAATATTCTTTTAATTCTTTAACTGTAGCTTCTACAGCTTTATCAAAATTAGCTAAAAATTCTTTTTGTGCTGATTCTTTATTTTCAGCTGGTTGACTACTAGCTACAGATTAACCTCCCGCTTTTACAACCGACGGTTGAGATACAACAAATGCTGATCCTAAAACAGCAACACTAGCCAAGCTAGCAGTGAGAAATTTTTTCTTATCCATAAAATATCGACCACCTTTGGTACTTTTTTGGTGCTATTTTACCATTTTTTTCCTAAAAATTCAAGAAATCACACTCCAAAATGATAAAAAATAAGAGGAATTTCCCCTTATTTCTTTATTATATCCATTACACCCACTCACCGTTGGCATTTACTGTGTAACCATCGATAGTTGTGTTCACAGCCAAAGCTCCTGATGAGTATGAGTAATACCATTTACCACTAACTTGGTACCAACCTGTCTTCATAGCACCTGAGCCAGCAAGATAATACCATGTACCACCTTGCTTGAGCCAACCTGTTTGCATAGCACCTGAAGCATTGAGGTAATACCAATTGCCATCTACAAATTTCCAGCCTGTCTGCATAGCACCTGAACCGTCAAGGTAATACCATGTACCATTGTCTTTTATCCATCTAGTACCCATTTTACCTAAACTGTCAAAATGGTACCAACTACCATTTATAAATTTCCAGCCTGTCTGCATAGCACCTGAGCCGTTAAGATAGTACCAATTACCATCAACTTGTTTCCAACCAGTTTTCATCACACCAGTTTCATCCAAGTAATACCATGACCCATCTTTGACCCAACCAGTCTTCATTCCATCTTCTTTAGAGAAATAATACCAATCCAGTCCAATTTTCTTCCATCCAACATGACGATTTCCCTCATCATCAATGAAGAATTTTTTACCATCAATTAAAACAATACCTGGTTTAAGGACACCTTCCTCATCTAAGAAATAATGTTTCCCGTCTACTGTAATATTCCCTGTTAGACGAACACCTTCTTTTAGATAGTAAGTTTTATCATCAATTTTGATAAAGCCAGTTTTCTTATCACCATTTTCAACAAAATAGTAAACCTTATCAGCAACTTTTACAAAGCCTAGCTTTTTAACACCATCTTTTTCATCTAAATAGTATTGCTTATCACCTGAAGTCAATAGACCTTTTTTCATAGCTCCATCAGCTTCAAAGTAGTAAGTCTTACTATCAATTTTTTGCCAGCCAGTAACTTTTTTGCCGTCCTTAATATAGTAGACCTTCCCATTCTCCGTTTTGAATTGACCTGCAGAATTAGACTGGTTCTGATTATTATTTTGGTTAGTATTAGTCGTTGAATTTGAGCGATAGATATGGTAAAGTGTATCACCTTTTAATTCACCATTAACATAAGTATAGTTGGCAATATCCAGACGACTGGTATCAGAAGCTGCAGAGCCTGTACGTGGATCTTTAATATCAACTGGAACATCACTACCAGGTTTATATTCTACAAAACGAACTTTTTTTACTGGAGAATTAGAATTTGTTGTTGAGCCATTATTATTGTTTGCACCAGTACCATTTTGGTTATTATTCCCATTAGCATTACTAGTGCTACCATTGTTTTGGTTATTATCTCTATGGTATGGATTGGTTTGAGTACCAGAATTCGTAGTACCTGTCGTAGCAGTAGGCGCATACATATGATACATAATACCATCTTCTTCTCTACTAGAAGTATAGACATAACTTGCAATTTCAGGGTGATTCTCAATAGATGCAGCTGTCACAGCAGCACCTGTAAGTGCAGCTTTGATATCTACAGGTCCACCATTTTTAAATGTTGCATAGTGGACTTCTTTAACCGTAGAAGTTGTTGTAGCCGTTGTTGCCCCTGTTTCGGCAGCTTGTGCTGGTTGAACTGTAGCCATAGCTAGCACTGAAGTGGCTAGCAAGATACCTGTTAGTGTTTTCTTCATGAGAAGAACCTCCTTTATTAAATGGTTAAATTTATATAGATTATATCTCTTTCCTATAATAAATGCAATAAAAAACATAAAAAGTGTAGAAATATTTAACAATAACAGAAAGAGAGCAGTTTGAACCACTCTCTTTGTTATTTTATACCCATTCACCGTTGGCATTTACATAGTAACCATCGACTGTAGTGCTTACTGCAAGGGCACCTGAACTATAAGCATAGTACCACTTACCGCCTACTTGGAACCAACCAGTTACCATAGCTCCTGATCCTTTAAGGTAGTACCATGAATCACCTACTTTAGCCCAACCTGTTACCATAGCACCTGAGTTGTTTAGGTAGTACCAAGTGCTACCATCTTGCAACCAACCTGTTTGCATTTCGCCTGAACCGTTTAGATAGTACCAAGTGCTACCATCTTTAACCCACCATTTTTGCATGATGCCTTCAGCGTTAAAGTAATACCACTTACCGCCATCTTGTAACCAGCCAACTTGACGTTTGCCTTCTTTATTTACATAAATCCAGTTACTATCAACTTTATTCCAGCCAGCTTTTGTATTAGATTCATCTGTTAAGAAATATGTTTTACCATCAACGGTAATTTCCCCAAACTTACGTTCACCTTCTTCAGTGACATAGTAATACTTATCGCCAGCACCCTTGATAAGACCTGTCTTACGCTCACCTTCTGTAGTAATGTAATACCATTTTCCAGCACTATCTTTTACAATACCTGACTTGGTTGTACCGTCTTCAGCAAAGAAGTACCATTTATCACCTACCTTATGCGCTCCAATTGTCACAACACCATCTTTGACAAAATAAGTTTTTCCATTTTCAGAGATAATCTCTGTCTTACGAGCTCCATCTGACACAAAATAATAGGTTTTTTCTCCTACTTTAATGAAACCAGTTTTCTTAACACCTTGTCCGTCTAGATAGTAACGTTCAGATGTGTTTTCAAGAACTCCGTGAGCCATAACACCTTCACTATCAAAATAGTAAGTTTTTCCATCAACATTAGCCCAACCTTTTACAGGATTTCCTTTATAGTAAAGATAACGATTACCAGCAGACACACGCCATTTTACATCTTTATCAGAAGTTTTATAGCCTTGAGTATTTAACTCACTGACAGACGCATCGGGATCGTTTACATAATCATCAATCTTTGTCCCTTTCTCAACGAATAAGTAGTATTTTCTTCCCCCTTCAACATAGGCACGTTGAAATTCAAATCCTTCAATTGTCGAATGTTTAGAGATCGGCTGATTCCCATCTTCAAAAAATACTGTCTTACGTTCTTGTGAACGACCATTAATCACTGTGATCCACTCAGTTCTATAAACAACTTCTTCCGCACTTACTGGACGAGCTGTAATTGCAGAGTAACTGGTTAAAACTGCTGCACTTGCCATTGTCAAGCTAGCTACTGCTAGGGCTAAAGCTTTTTTATTTTTCATATGAGCATTCTCCATGTTTAAAATTTTAGGTAATAAACCTAGTTTTATTGTATCTTATTTTTTAAAAAAATTCTAAAAAAAACTGAACTTTTTATGGAAAAAATAAAAAGCAGAAGAAATCTCCTGCTTTTTTGATTAAACTAGATTATTTAACCCATTCACCGTTTCCGTTTACAGTGTATCCACCTACAGTAGTATTAACTGCAAGGGCACCAGAACCGTCAACGTAGTACCATTTACCAGCAACTTCAAACCATTGGCTAGCTTTCATAGCACCTGATGCTTCAAGGAAGTACCATTTGCCACCGTGTTGCAACCAACCAGTTTCCATAGCACCTGAACCATTTAGGTAGTACCAAGTGTTACCATCTTTAACCCACCATTTTTGCATTACGCCTTCAGCGTTAAAGAAGTACCATTTACCGTCGATTTGTTTCCAACCAGTAACTTGTTTGTTGTTGTCATAGTAGTGCCAGCCGTTTTCACCTTGAACCCACTCAGTACGAACAACATTGTAGCTGTCAGTTTTTTCAATTTCAACTGATGCATTTACATACATATCATTATTTTCGTTACGTCCAACTGCATCTGCTGTAAATAGTGAAGATTTTGTTAGGCGCTCAGGTAAAAAGTAACCTTTTGGTACTGTCAAAATACGGTAAACCGCTACTCCACCCTCGTGTAATTCAAACTCAGCATCACCTGCTTCATTTGTCTTAGCACTTACAAGAGCTGGGGCATCTTTAACAGGTTTTCCACCTTGAGCATTCAAGAAATCTTCAGTAGTTTTGTAAACTAATAGCTCAAATTCAACACCTGCAACTGGTGCACCTTGTTTATCTTTAACGTTGATACGTCCATGTGTTCCATTTGTGAATGGTACAACCTTTTGAACTTTACCATCTTTAAGATTAAATTGGCTATCATATGGATTAGATACTTTATCCTTGAATTGATTGTTAGGATTAATTACCAAATAAGTATAAGTAGAACCATCTGCATATTGAACAGATACTACTTTATCTCCATTTGCTAGAACTTGTTCAGCACGGTTAGTTTCAGTTGCTTTTTCCACTTGTGAAGGATCGTAAGTTTTTTCAACTTTTCTAACTGATGCTGCTTCTTCAGGTGTCAATTGTCTGTCAGCTGAAACAGCTTGTACAGCACCAAATGCTGCAAGAGCGACTGCGCTTGTCAATAAAACTTTTTTCATCGTTTTATCTCCTTTATTTTTCTTTAAAATATTTTTTCGTAAGACTATCTTACTACCATACAGTATATAAATATTTGCAGGATTTGTCAAGGGTTTTCATCAACTTTTTACCTATTTTTTTCAAAAAAGGGGAAAAAACGTCTTTGTGAGATGAAATACTCTTCAAATACCGTATCTCACAAGTGAAAATCTCACAAATTTCTTAAACCCTGAGTCAAACCTCACATATCTAATCCATATCGATAGTTGGATAGAACTCACTTCCATGATATTATCCTATAACCCCTTCCAAATGTCAAGCAAAAATGACAAGTATTTTAGAAATAACTCGCCATTTCATTAACTTTCTACTATTTAAAATGTGACCTCATAGCAAGGACTCAAACTCAGTGACTGACATGCCTAATTGCTCGCTAGCAACCTCGGAAGTCAGGAGACCTTGATGGACTAGATTTAGTAAACCTACTTTTAATCCCTCTTCAATACCTTCTTCGCGCCCTTTTTCAATACCCTCTGCACGGCCACGTTCAAGTCCACGCTCTAAACCTTGTTCAATACCTTCCGCTCTAGCTGTTTCCAAGGCATAGTCATGAGCGAGTAAGGCTTGTTCTTCACGCCTGCGTTGTTCACTAAACATTCTCCTGTCCTCCTCGGACCAGCTCTTGTAGTCCAGCAGTTGGTCTGCTTGGCTGATGGCTCGCTCGGGGTGCTGGGTAAAGGGTTTATTCCCGAAAAACTCCAACCATGGCTGGCGAACCTCGTCTTTGCTGGTTTCCCTGTATTTTTTTTTAGTTCTTAGTTATGATAGTCTTTCAATAATTCTTCAAACTCAGAGACAGTCATGCCCAATTGCTGACTGGCAACCTCTGCTGTTAAAAGATGCTGGCGAACAAGATTTGCTAACATAACAAAACCACCTTCAGCCCTAGCAGTTTCCAAGGCATAGTCCTGAGCCAATAATGCTTGTTCTTCACGCATACGTAGTTGACTAAACATTTTCCTGTCCTCCTCGGACCAGCTCTTGTAGTCCAGCAGTTGGTCTGCTTGGCTGATGGCTCGCTCGGGTTGTTGGGTAAAGGGTTTGTTCCCGAAAAACTCCAACCACGGTTTGCGAACCTCGTCTTTGCTGGTTTCTCTGTATTTTTTTAATTTTTATTTATGATGGTCTTTCAATAATTCTTCAAACTCAGAGACAGTCATACCCAGCTGATGGCTGGCAAATTCAGAGCTTAAAACATGTTGGTGAACTAAATCAAGAAAGGTAACAATTTGTCCTTCAACTTTCCCACGCTCCAGTCCCTGTTCAATGCCTTCTGCTCGTCCTCGTTCCAGTCCTTGTTCAATCCCCTCTGCTCGCCCACGTTCTAAGCCTTTTTCCTCCGCTTGTTCCAAGGCATAGTCGTGTGCTAATAATGCCTGTTCTTCACGCCTGCGTTGTTCACTAAACATTCTCCTGTCCTCCTCGGACCAGCTCTTGTAGTCCAGCAGTTGGTCTGCTTGGCTGATGGCTCGCTCGGGGTGTTGAGTAAAGGGCTTGTTCCCGAAAAACTCCAACCACGGCTTGCGAACCTTGTCTTTGCTGGTTTCTCTGTACTTTTTTAGTTCTAAGAACGCCATCTTTACTAGATGGTTTTCCTGTCCATTGTTTGTGATGGTTAAGATCTCACCTGTCGTGTCCTCGCGCATGCTAAAGCTGTGGAAAGCCAAATCATCTGAAAAGTAATTGCTATCCACAATAGCTATTGCGTAAACAGGTGCGATATGTTTGTAGCTCTGGTGGGTATCACCTTCTCGCTGACGAATTTTTTCTAGGTTTTGATTGACCTGACTACACAAGTAAGCCCACAGGCGATTGATGAAAAAATTCTGATGATGTACCTGTATTTCGATAATAACTTGAGTTCCATTATCTAACTCCGCTAAAACATCTATACTAGTATAGAAATCTTGCGCCGAATAGGGCATGGAAGGCAAGACGTGAATGTTGCTTCCCTCCAAAATGGTCACATTTTTTGCTGGCAAGTCCAGCATATCGCGAATAAACTGACAAGTTATTTCTGGGTTGCTGAAAATTTTCTTAGCTACCAAATCGTTAGTCGGGCTGATGCCCGGATGACGTAATGTCATACTTTCTCTCCTTTCATTATAGCACATTTTTAAATCTAGGTTTACTAGATTTGATGCTTCTATCTATTTATTCGGAAAAGAGACGAAAAAAAATAAAAGTTATTAAAACTATTGTTTATCCTTAATTTTATCTGTACTAAAAGAGGGTTTGACACCTAATTTTTAAAATTAAAACACCCTGAATCCAGATACGGTTTGAATCAGCTTAACTTGTTCTTGATATTCTTGTTCGAGTTTCCGAATCATGGTTTCTAAGTCTTCTTTGCAGATGGCAAGAACATCATAGTGCTCCTTGATGATTCTGATTTTCTCACCTTGTTCAGGTGTTACATCGTCCGCTATAGCAATTCAAAAATCTCGCATCTTATCCTTCATTCATCTTGGTAATCAACTTCTTAATGTTTGGTTTCTCATCTGGATTGTCAAAGATTCTCTGAATAATAACTTGAGTAAAAAATCATTCCTTAGTTCAACCGATCCACAATATATCTTTCCAATTGCTTGGCAAACCAATCTTACTAGATAATATGATATTTGACTTTTCCATCAACTGTGCCTCTAAAGTCGTCAAAAAATCGTTCCAATCTTGAACAAAAGAATGTGAATGATGTTGTATAAGATTTTTCATAGCTAAAAGATAAGCAAATAAATCGTTATTATGGGTCTTTTTCTTTTTAGTCTCTGCATTCTTGTTTATTTGACGCAAATCAGCTGAAAAGAAACTTGGACTTGCTATTGTAAAATTTTGACCATATAGTCTTAAATGATGTGCTGTCCTATTTCTCATATGCCATGTAGCTGAAACCCAGCCAAATAATTTACTCTGGATTTCTTCTCCATGAATTTTAGAATTTACCACACCAGTTGATAAAAATGTAGTATCTATCCAATACTCTCGGTACTCTTTTTTCAGTGCACTTATAAAACGAGTTGTTTCCCCAAAAGTCATCTCTTGAAAAAGAACCCAAATTGGGAATTTAGAACCTTTATTTTTGATATGATGCTGTATTGAAAGACTTTGATTCTCTGATAAATGTTTTTCTATAATTGAAATAAATTCGTTATATAATTCAGAGTTTTCATAAATAGTTTCATCCAAGTAACACTCACCTTTTTGATATTTTCCATTATATTGCTGACAAAGCGATTCAATAAAAGTTGATTTTATAAACTGCTCTAATCTACCAGAAAATATAAACAGAAACTGTGACAACCAGTCATTAAATTCATACAATGAAATCGCTGCTTGAAATTTTCCTTTATGAAGATTATCTGGAACCTGTTTAATAAAAGCAGAAAACGAATAGTAATTATGGCAACGTAAAAAATTTTTGGAATCTAGTTCCTCTTCAGGTGACATATCTAGCTTATCTGAAAGATAACTTACCAAATCTTCAAGAGGTAAAAATGCTTTCATTTCTCTCTTTAAATCTCTTGACAAAGAAATACTATTATCAGTTGTGTACATCATTAACCTTCTAAATTTATAAAAAAATGACTCCAGTTGCTATGAAACAGGGAGCAAAAGGAGTGCTTGTATCTAAATACTATACTATTCTATAAAAAAAGTCAAGTCAACTTGATATTTTTTCAATTTGTGTCTAATTGTTCACTCGTAAATTCGGAAGGCAAAGCATGTTGTCATACTAAATCAATAAAGGCAAAGATTTATCCTTCAACTTTCCCGCTCTCCAGTCCTTGTTCGATACCTTCCACCCTAGCAGTTTCCAAGGCATAGTCCTGTGCTAACAAGGCCTGTTCTTCTCGCATACGTAGTTGGCTAAACATCTTCCTGTCCTCCTCGGACCAGCTCTGATAGTCCAGCAGTTGGTCTACTTGGCTGATGGCTCGCTCGGGGTGCTGGGTAAAGGGTTTATTCCCGAAAAACTCCAACCATGGCTTGCGAACCTCGTCTTTGCTGGTTTCTCTGTATTTTTTTAATTCCAAGAACGCCATTACTGTGATGGTATTACAAAAGTGCTTCAAACTCAGCGACTGACATGCCCAACTGCTCACTCGCAAATTCGGAAGTTAAAACATGTTGGCGTACTAAATCAAGAAAGGTAAATATTTTCCCACGCTCCAGTCCCTGTTCAACGCCTTCTGCTCGTCCTTGTTCAAGACCTTCAGCCCTAGCAGTTTCCAAGGCATAGTCCTGTGCTAACAAGGCTTGTTCTTCACGCATACGTAGTTGACTAAACATTTTCCTGTCCTCCTCGGACCAGCTTTTATAGTCCAGCAGTTGGTCTGCCTGGCTGATGGCTCGCTCAGGTTGCTGGGTAAAGGGTTTGTTCCCGAAAAACTCTAACCATGGCTTGCGAACCTCGTCTTTGCTGGTTTCTCTATATTTTTTTAATTCCAAGAATGCCATCTTGACTAGATGGTTTTCTTGTCCATTGTTTGTGATGGTTAATATCTCACCTGTCGTGTCCTCTCGCATACTAAAACTGTGAAAGGCTAAATCATCTTGAAAATAATTACTGTCAACGATAGCAATAGCGTATACTGGTGCTATGTGTTTATAACTTTGGTGAGTGTTTCCTTCTTGTTGGCGAATTTTTTCGAGATTTTGATTGACCTGACTACACAGATACGCCCACAGGCGATTGATGAAAAAATTCTGATGATGAACTTGAATTTCAATGATAACCTGTGTTCCATTGTCCAACTCCGCCAAGACGTCTATACTGGTATAGAAATCCTGAGCCGAGTAAGGCAGGGAAGGCAAGACATGAATGTTACTTCCCTCCAAAATGGTCACATTTTTAGCTGGCAAGTCCAGCATATCGCGAATAAATTGACAAGTGATTTCTGGATTGCTAAAGATTTTCTTAGCAACCAAGTCATTGGTCGGGCTAATGCCCGGATGACGTACAGTCATATTTCTTCTCCTTTCATTATAGCACATTTTTAAATCTAGGTTTACTAGATTCACTGCTACTACTTATTTATTCGCAAAAGAGACGAAAAAAACCTGAGAATCATCTCAGGCTTGGTCATTAAATCTTTTTCTCAATACTGAAAAGTGGAGAAAGGGGGCGTTTTTCATGGATACGTACGATAGCATCCCCTAATAGGTGAGCGATTGAAATCTGCTCAATCTTATCAATCAAACGCTCTTCTGGGAGATAGATGGTATCCAAAACAACCAATTTCTTAATAGCTGAATTTTGGATATTGTCCATAGCAGGACCAGAAAGAACTGGGTGCGTACAGCTTGCATAGACTTCAACAGCACCAGCTTCCGCAAGGGCATCTGCCGCATGACAAATCGTTCCAGCAGTATCAATCATATCATCAATCAAGATACAAGTCTTGCCTTCGACCTTACCGATGATGTTCATGACTTCACTGGTATTCATCTTATCAACACTGCGACGTTTGTCGATGATAGCGATAGATGTTTTCAAAAACTCAGCCAACTTACGAGCACGAGTCACCCCTCCATGGTCTGGGCTGACAACCACATAGTCAGAACCAACCATGCCACGACGCTCAAAATAATCCGCAATCAGAGGAGCTCCCATCAAATGATCCACAGGAATATCAAAGAATCCTTGAATCTGCGCAGCATGCAAGTCGATGGTCAATAAACGATCCACTCCAGCTACTTCAAGCATATTTGCGACAAGTTTTGAAGTGATTGGCTCACGCGCTCTAGCCTTTCTATCCTGACGTGCATACCCATAGTAAGGCATGACAACATTGACAGATTCTGCACTCGCACGCTTCAAAGCATCCACCATAATCAAAATTTCAAGCAGATTGTCATTTACAGGCGAACTAGTTGATTGTAGGATAAAAACGTGTTTCCCACGGATTGATTCTTCGATGTTGACCTGAATCTCTCCATCTGAAAATTGGCGAACACTTGATTTCCCCAACTCTATCCCAATCTCCTGCGCCACACGTTCTGCCAATTCTTTATTAGAAGAAAGGGCAAACAGCTTTAAATCAGAAAAAGACATGATTTCCTCCGGTATATATGTATCGCTTGTGCTTTTCACAAGATTTTTCCATCTACCATTGTAGCGCTTTTTGCACTATTTTTCAATCAAAAATAAAAGAAGGGCACCATATTTGTACCCTTGCATCATTCTTTTGAAAAATATTCTAGTTCATCAACTCATCGTTCTTCTCAACAAAACGATAAGCCTGATAAAAACCATAGAGAGTAATAGCCGTAACCACTGGAATCGCTAAAGGCAACTCTGTCTCCAACTCCACAAAAGGAGAGTTAAACAAGAAATGAGTTCCCAAGGCTAAACCTAGGAAAATAAGCCCCTGTTTCTTGCCAACCTTCTGTCCTTTATAGGCTCTGTAAAGCAAGTAAACACCTACTACAGCCAAACCTGAAAAAGTCCAGTGAGAGGCAATTCCTGAGATGATACGCTCTAAAATTCTCGAAATAGTAAAATCAAATCCCTCTGGCAAATCCGTACGAATATAACCAATATCCTCAATCATTTGGAATCCCAAACCAGAAGCAATTCCAAGTAAAAACAAAGATTTTAATTTTCGAACAGGAATCAAAGCTAAAACAAAGACAAGTGGCAATAATTTCAAGGGTTCTTCTACCAAAGGAGCCACAATCGCACTTTCAAAGGCATTTAAAAATGCACTATCTGGGAAAAGCACACCCAGTAAATCATGGATATAGGTATTAGCAAAGCTAGATAACCAGCCTGAAAGGAACATCCCACCCAATAAAGACAAAATCAAGGCCTTCTTTGGCAATTCCCATTTTTTCCCAATACGGAAAAGGAAATAAAGAGCCGGAATCATGTAAAAGAGAGCTAGAAAGATAGAAACTCCCATGAGTCCATATTCCGCAGCTGACATCGAACCGTCCGTATAGTAAATGGTTTCATACTGCAAACCGATACATAGCAATAAAATAAAAATAAATAAAATACTGTTTTTCTTCATACACTTTCTTTCTAAATGAATTTTTTACAATTCTACGACTGTCATACTTCCTGTATCCACATCGTAAATAGCACCAGAGATAATGACATCATCTGGTATTAGGGGAGACTCGATAAGGAGTTGCATATCCTCACGTACACTCTCCTCTATATCTTGGAAGGGCAAGAAGTCCTGGTCTGACACATCGACACCTAGTTCCTCTTTCAGATACTCCTGAAAAGGACCATTTTCAAAAGTCTGAGCACCACAGTCTGTATGGTGCAATACCACAATCTCTCTTGTTCCCATTTGTTGCTGGGAAATCACCAGCGAACGAATCATGTCTTCTGTCACCCGACCACCTGCATTCCGCAAGATATGAGCATCCCCAAGTGCCAAACCCAAAGCTTGCGCAACGTGCAGACGAGAGTCCATACAGGTCACAATGGCTACTCTTGTTTTGGGTTTAAGTGGCAGATTTAATTGCCCATGTAGGGCAACATAAGCCTGATTGGCTTGCATAAACTGTTCAAAATACGACACGATTCCCTCCTCGAAAATTTGATAGTCAAATATTTCTCCTATCTTATCATTTTTAAGAGGATTTGTCACAGATTAAGCAAAAACCTTTTTCAAAACTTCCTGAATCGTTGTCGCCCCAATGACCTGAATTTCCTTGGGCGGAGTGATTCCTGTCAAGGAATTCTTAGGTACATAAATCTTAGTAAATCCCAGTTTAGCAGCTTCGTTGATGCGCTGCTCGATACGATTCACGCGCCGAATTTCTCCTGTCAAGCCCAGTTCTCCTACAAAACATTCCTGAGGGTTGGTTGGCTTGTCCTTATAGCTCGAAGCAATGGCAACAGCAACGGCCAAGTCAATGGCAGGTTCATCCAATTTGACACCGCCAGCAGATTTGAGATAGGCATCCTGATTTTGCAAGAGAAGCCCTGCCCGTTTTTCCAAAACAGCCATAATCAGACTCGCACGATTGAAGTCAAGCCCTGTCGTAGTACGCTTAGCATTTCCAAACATGGTCGGTGTCACCAAAGCCTGAACCTCCGCCAAAATCGGACGCGTCCCTTCCATGGTCACAACGATTGACGAACCAGTTGCTCCATCCAAACGCTCTTCTAGGAAAACTTGACTCGGATTGAGAACCTCAACCAATCCGCCCGACTGCATCTCAAAAATCCCAATCTCATTAGTGGAGCCAAAACGGTTTTTGACCGCTCTCAAGATACGAAAGGTATGGTGGCGTTCCCCTTCAAAGTAAAGTACCGTATCTACCATATGCTCCAACATACGCGGACCAGCCAAGGTTCCTTCCTTGGTCACATGCCCTACGATAAAGATGGCAATATTGTTGGTCTTAGCCAGCTGCATAAGTTCAGCGGTCACCTCACGCACCTGAGAAACAGATCCTTGCACCCCTGAAATCTCAGGAGACATAATAGTCTGAATGGAGTCAATAATGAGGAAGTCTGGTTGGATGCGCTCCACCTCAGCTCGAACACTCTGCATATTGGTCTCTGCATAGAGGTAAAACTCGCTATCAATATCACCCAAGCGCTCTGCACGGAGTTTAATCTGCTGGGCAGACTCTTCACCACTGACATATAGAACAGTCCCCACTTGAGACAATTGGGTTGAAACTTGTAGGAGAAGGGTTGATTTTCCAATCCCAGGATCCCCACCGATGAGGACGAGACTTCCTGGTACCACTCCTCCCCCAAGTACACGGTTGAATTCCTCCATCTCCGTCTTGGTTCGATTAACGTTGATAGAAGTCACCTCAGCCAGTTTCATGGGCTTGGTTTTCTCACCTGTCAAGGACACACGCGCATTCTTGACCTCGGCAACCTCAACCTCTTCCACAAAAGAAGACCAAGACCCACAGTTGGGACAACGTCCCAGATATTTAGGGGAATTATACCCACAATTTTGACATACAAATGTCGCTTTTTTCTTTGCGATGATAAACCTCTTTCTATATCTCTAACTCACACTCAATTACTTGGCAAAAATCAATCTTCTCATTTGGCACAAACTGGCGCATGAGCATTCGATGAGCAACAACTACCACAGTCTGATGTTCTCGATACTTAGACATACATTCTAAAAAACGAGACTTCATTTCCGTAGCTGTCTCATATTGAATAGGACTATTAGGAAGTAACTCCCCCTTGTTTTCTAGAAACATAGTACGAGCTTTTTCAAAATTATCTGTGCCACTTTCATAGACCTGCCATTCATGCAATAATGGATCCACTCTCAAAGGAAGTCCAGTAACACAAGCCACATAAGAAGCCGTTTCTAAAGCTCTTGTGACTGCAGAAGATATGATTATTTCAGCTGAAGGGAGTAAAGGATTGGTGCTCAATTTCTGGGCTTGCTGCCGTCCCTTCTCAGACAAGGGCGCCAAATCTATCCCAAATCCCGTATAAGAACGCTCCTCTAACTCACGATAATCTGGCTCCCCGTGACGTACAAAGATAATCTTCATTCTAGTGCCCTGTTGAACCAAATCCACCAGTTCGAACGCCATCAGCCGCATCTCCATCTGCGATTAAGAAAGGCGCAAAGACAGCCTGGACCACACGTTCCCCAACTTCAAGAATCACTTCTTGATCTGTGATATTCTTCATCTGAGCAAAAATATGCCCTTCATTCCCAGGATTTCCATAATAATCCCCATCAATGACCCCAACTGAATTAATTAAAACCAAGCCCTTTTTACGAGGATTTGAAGAGCGATCATAAAGGTAAAGAACCTCAGTCGGCTGCATATAAGCTTTAACTCCTGTCGGAACCAATACAATCTCTCCTGGAGCGATAACTGTGCGCACAGCAACCTTTAAGTCGTAACCAGCCGCATGCGCTGTCTCACGCTTGGGCAATAAATTTTCATCTGTAAAACTAGAAACCAATTCAAAACCACGAATTTTCATCATCTTCTCTTTTCTATTATCATTTATTCTAGATTATTCTATCTTATTTATTCGGAAAAAGCACGAAAAAAAGAGCACACAATTCAAATCGCTTAGGGCTGCTGGATTCCTCCCCTGACCCGCTTCACGCAGAACTGTTGCTCCACTGTTTATTATATCACATTCCTATTCATTTTAAAAGCAAAATTATTTTTTCCGTCTATTTCTAAAAAAGTCCTGCATAATAGCTGCGCATTCATCTTCCAAAATTCCCGTTTCAACATCCACACGATGGTTGAGACGCTCATCTGTCAAGATATCGTACAAACTCCCAGCAGCGCCAAATTTCTGGTTTTTAGCTCCATAGACCACGTTTGGAATACGGGCGAGTCCAATCGCCCCACTACACATGACACAAGGCTCAATGGTCACAAAAAGCGTGCAATCAAGCAAGCGCCAGCTCTCCTCACTCAGATTCGCATTCTCTATGGCCATAATTTCCGCATGCATAACCGCTCGTTGCAACTCCTCACGTGCATTATGCCCACGACCAATAATTTTTCCGTCCTTGACAATCACACAACCAATCGGAATTTCATCGTGTTCCAAGGCAATCTCAGCCTCTCTCAAAGCCTCCCTCATAAAAACTTCTTTTTCTTCAACTGTATAATTCATCAATTTCCCTTTTCCTACTTGTCAGTTTTATTATTATATCATGAATCCCTACACAAAAAAAGCCACCGAATGCGGTGACTTTATAGGGAGATTATTATGAAAAAGGTAAAATAAAATCTTATTAAATCAACACTCTTGGAGGGTGTCCCCTCCAACTCCCCGACCTCTGGACAAGGTCTATTTTTTTGAAAAAAATTTATCAAAACCATTGACTTTCTACAACTAAAGTTGTATAATAGATACATAAGGTTAAGGAGGAAACCTTAGACAAGGAAACTAGTAGAAAGGAACATGAAATGTTTAAGTTCAAAAAGAAACCACTCAAGGCAAAAACAAATAAGCTAGTCATCAAAATAAACTTATTTATAATCAGCTTTGAATGGCACATCGAATTTGGATAGTGAGAAATCACTATCCACCCCTTCGGGGGTGTACTTAAATTATAACAGGAAAAATAATGAAAGTAAATCTAAAAATTAGAAAAACTACCAAGCGTGAAAAAGTTGAATTTATTATTGGACTTCTTCTACTCCTATTTGCAGTTTGGTATTTTACGAGGTAATATATGTCAGTAGATATTAAAGCTATCCGCTGGCTTTTAGACAACGCCACATCCTATGCTATTAGCAAAAACTGTGGCATGTCTATTCAGGCCGTGGACAAGTATAAAAATGGTGTATCGGATATTATGAACATGCGTCTAAAACACGCTATCAGCATGATAACATACGCCCAGGAACTTAAAAAGCAGTGATTTCGGTCACTGTTTTTATTTTTGACAAAACTCCTATCTATTCTTCAAGAAAACGCTTTTTTGGACAATAGGACTTCTATTTTGGTTTCTAATCGTTCAAAATGCGTCTTTTTGCAAAATAAAAAACCGCAAACCTGAGCTTGCGGTGAAAGAACAATTTAGAAAGTTTCCTTTCTATTTATTT
This sequence comes from Streptococcus sp. 596553, assembly GCF_900411395.1. GTDB lineage: Bacteria > Bacillota > Bacilli > Lactobacillales > Streptococcaceae > Streptococcus > Streptococcus mitis_BA. The sequence goes on from NZ_OXCQ01000007.1 coordinate 125,469, forward strand.
TTTAAAATTATTTGGTCGTAATCAAACCATCTGGCTCTACTGTGAACTCTGGCTTGTCTGCCAGTGTTCCATCTGGTTTGAGGTAGTACCAGCCTGTTCCGTCTGCGGACTGGACGAAGGCGTTTGATACCATAGCACCTTCTTTACCGTCAAGATAATACCAGGTGTCCTTGTACTTGACCCAACCCGTCTTCATGGCACCCTCTGTGTCAAAATAATACCACTTGTCAGCGATTTTCTTCCAGCCTGTAGCCATTTCACCTGACTGGTCAAACCAGTACCAGTTGCTGTCTGTGTGCTTCTTCCAGCGGTCTGCAAGCATGTAGCCTGAGCCGTCGAAGTAATACCAGGTTCCGTTGATTTTCTCAAACTTGTCTTTTGGATAAGAGCCGTCTGAGTGTACGTACCAATAGCCTGTATCATTCTTCTGCCAGCCTGCTTCAATTGTCAAGCCGTTTTCAA
>NZ_OXCQ01000012.1 GCF_900411395.1 Streptococcus sp. 596553
TCAACAGCGTCAAACGTGCTGCTTTGAATGGAAAGTCAGCTTATGAACTCTTTGCCTTTACTTATGGAGAAGAAATTCCTAAGCTTCTCGGCATTTCTAAAATACCTGCAGAAGACGTCTGTCAGTCGTCTACATTACTCCAACATAAGTTCTAAAAACTAATCTTCAACCCCATTCCAACGTCTCACACTAACTTCCACTTGGATTAGCAGTGGAACTTAGTTTGGGAATTTACCGTTTTTTCATGAATTCCTAATGGGTACGGATGTCAAACTCTTTAAACACAATACGTAAGTCTCTTAATACTCTTTGACGACCTCGGAATCGTTCATTTCTTAAGATGCGTTCTAGTTCTTCTTGTTGATCTTTAGTTTGTTTGTTTCTATAATCCCTTAGTGTTTCATGAAAGAGATAATAATCATCTAGCCAGAGACCGCCCTCACTTATACGATGACTTATCTCACCCACTTCTTCATAAAGCTCTTTATCATATCTCCGTTTGTGACTTTCTTGCTTACGGAGATAATCTAAAATTCGATTCCGGAATTTTGTTTTGAAATATTTACGTAAACGAGGAATATCTTCTGCCAGCTCTTCTTCTCTACTAATCAATTCATGTAGACATATCATTCCCTCTTGATCCCAGTCCGATAACTCCCATAAATGAAGGTAATATTCATTTCTACACTTGTATACAATTCCTTGGACTTCTTCATACAATTCTTTAATCATTCTTTTCCCCTTTCTAAATACAGTTTAACAAAACAAAAAGCTAATTTGGTTATTTCTCCCCATTCTGTTCCCTACACCGTCTAAACTGCACAAAAAAGAGAGGCTCAGCCTCTCTTTGGGTTATTTTTCGTCATTCATTTTTGATTTTACTTCATCATAAGATAATGCATGAGATTCCTCTTCTACTGTTTCAGGCATCTTTCCTGTTTCATAGAGAGATTTAATTTGTGTACTATCCAATGTTTCGTATTTCAATAATGCTTCTGCAATCAACTTGTGAGTTTCACGATTTGACTGAATAATTTCAGCGGCTTTATTTCGTGCCTCATTCAATAATGAACGAACCTCTTCGTCAATTTCATAAGCTGTTTGTTCTGAAATTGATTTTTGAGGGCTTTGTGCACCAAACATGGCATGATTTCCTTCATATTGAACTGGACCAAGTTTTTCACTCATACCGTACTCTGTAACCATTGCACGCGCCATTTGTGTCGCTTGTTCAAAGTCGTTTGAAGCTCCTGTAGTTTGGACATTAAAGATAATTTCTTCAGCTACACGTCCACCCATTAAGCCAGCCAATTGCTCTTTCATATCTTCTTTAGATAGAAGCATTTGGTCTTCCTTAGGAAGTGCAATCATATAACCACCTGCACGACCACGTGGTACAATTGTAACCTTATGGACAACTCGGGCATTCGATAAGACTAGACCAACAATGGTATGTCCTGCCTCATGATAGGCAACCAATTCACGTTCTTTTTGTGAAACTGTCTTATCTTTCTTAGAAGGACCAGCAATCACTCTATCTTCTGCTTCATCAATATCTGAAGCATCAATAACTGACTTGTTGCGACGGGCAGCAACTAAGGCTGCCTCATTTAGAACGTTTTCCAAATCAGCACCAACAAAGCCTGGAGTTTGTTGAGCAACTAATTTCAAATCTACATCTTCTGCTAAAGGCTTGTTCTTAGCATGAACTTTCAAGATTGCTTCGCGCCCCTTAACATCAGGACGACCAACCAATACTTTTCTATCAAAACGTCCTGGACGCAAAAGGGCAGGATCAAGTACATCTGAACGGTTTGTCGCAGCGATGACGATAATCCCTTCATTTCCCTCAAAACCATCCATCTCAATCAAAAGTTGGTTCAAGGTTTGTTCACGTTCATCATTTCCTCCACCGAGGCCGACACCACGTTGACGACCAACAGCATCAATTTCATCGATAAAGATAATAGCTGGCGCTGCTTTTTTGGCATCTTCAAAAAGAGAACGAACACGACTAGCTCCAACTCCGACAAACATTTCTACAAAGTCAGAACCTGAGATACTAAAGAATGGAACGCCTGCTTCTCCAGCGACTGCCTTAGCAAGCAAGGTCTTACCTGTTCCCGGAGGCCCCTCCAAAAGAACACCTGCTGGAATACGGGCTCCAAGTTTTGTAAATCGTTTTGGATCTTTTAAGAATTCAACAACTTCAACTAGTTCTTGCTTTTCTTCCTCAGCTCCAGCAACATCTGAAAATCTTACTTTAATATCCTCTTTATTTGCAGCTTTAGCCTTACTACGTCCAAAACTCATTGGGTTACGACCATTGCCTCCCCCCATATTTCCCATCATAGAGAATAGGAAGAAGAATAGAATTCCAAATGGCACAATGGATACGAGTAGATTAATCCACATACCACTTGAACTTTCATGCTTAATAGTTACTTCTGCTTTATGGTCCGAAGCAAGTTTTTGCAATTCTGATACTGTGGTATCAGAGGGAAGAATAATACTTGAAAATTTCTCTACTGTTGTAACAGATGGAGAAAAGAACTGAATGCCTGTTTCTTCTTTACTTGTTTTAGGATTTTTATAGACACCCGAAACTTCGATAACACTGCCATTTGGTTGGTAGGTTAATTCTTTTACATTGTCATCGGTAATTTCTTTTACCAATTCTGTATAATTAATTTGCTCACTTTTCCCTGCAACACTACCTGTACTAAAATACTGGTAAGCTGTAACTAGGAAAAAAATAAGTAATAACCATAGAAATGGATTTTTAATTAAACCATTATTTTGTTTTTTCATTAAAAATTGTTCTTTCTAATTTGAATACACTTCTTCTTTCAATACTCCAACATAAGGAAGGTTACGATAATTTTCTTTGTAGTCTAAACCATAACCTACTACAAACTCATTTGGGATAGTAAAGCAGGTATAGTCTGCCTCAATTTCTACAACACGTCCCTCTGGTTTATCCAACAAGGTTGCAATGTTAACAGAAGCTGCATCTCTTGCAATAAACATATCTCGCAAATTCTTCAAAGTTTGACCTGTATCAATGATATCCTCTACAAATAGAACATGTCTTCCTTTAATATCTTGAGTTACATCTTGCTTGATATTGATGACACCACTACTTGCTGTTCCACCATGGTAGCTAGAAACCATCATGAAGTCCATTTCAATATGTGTATCAATATGTTTGACCAATTCAGCCATAAAAGGAATAGATCCTTTTAAAATCCCAACCAAGATTGGATTTTTTCCTGCATAGTCCTTAGTTAATTGAGCACCTAATTTTTTAGCAGCTTCTGTAATTTCATCGTGTGAAACGAGGATTTTTTTAATATCGTTTTCTAACATTTTTTTACCTATCTATTTTTTCTATATAAAGTACAGTGTTCATTATATCATTTTTCGTGTTTTTACTCAAATCACTAGTCGCAATTCCCAAAATTGAGACAATTTCACCAAATTGCTCAATAATCAGAGCAGATTTTCGCTTTTCCATAGGGATTTTCAAATCAATAAATAGACGTCTGAGTTTTTTTCTATGCCCATTTTGAATCAAAACATCTCCTGTTTTTCGATGACGAATGTGTATGGATGTTTCCCGTGAAACAGATATTTGTTGAATTGATTCACCTTCTAAAGGAAGTCCAAAGGAAAATAAATATCCCTGATAAGTTACCTGATTTTGATAGTGTAACACAAGTTCATCTTCCTTTTCATCAGCCTGCGGACTGATTTTACAAATCTGAAACTGTTGATACTCTTTTATCAATTCATAGCCATTTTTAAGCAGATGACGATACTGGCTTTTAGTTTTTAAAATTTGCCTAACTTCTTCAAACTGAGCTTTTGTAAGATTCAAATCTGGAAAACGATTCAGATAAGTTTGAAGTAAAACTCTTTGTGTCGACTCAGAGTAAGACAATAGCTGCTCTAAATTTTCCACATCAATATTGTTAGATAATTCAGTTATAGCTAAGTCATAATCTAAAATTTCATTGCCGATACTTAAGATTGCATCTCTAAATCGAGGATTTTCTTTTTCTAAATCTGGTAAATAAGAGTTTCGAATACGGTTGCGAAAATAATGATTTTCCTTATTTGATGTATCTTCAAAGTGAAAAATTGGTGGAAAGTCTTTTTTCTGAAAATGCAAGAAGGGGCGAATGATTTCTATCTCTCCGACTACTTGCTTCTCCTTAATTCCTGATAGATAGCGCAAGCGAGTCCCTCGAATCAAACGCATCAAAATCGTTTCCACCTGATCATCAGCATGGTGGGCAGTGACTAAAGCTGTCGCACCTGTCTTTTTCATGACCTCTTGAAAAAAATCATAACGAAAATGTCGTGCATGTGCTTCTGAAAATTCTCCTGAAAAATTGCTGATATAAATAGGAAGCTCTGCTTCAGCAGCCAACTTCCTTAATTCCTTTTCTTCCCAATCTGATTCAATTCTCTGCTTATGATTCACATGGGCTAGAATCAATTCAATTTCTAACTCTTTTTGATAAGTAGATAATACCTTAAATAGAAACATAGAATCTAATCCACCAGAAAGAGCTAGCACCACCTTAGTATGCTTTTTGAAATATCCCTTCCTGAGAAAATGATTTAAAAAATCCTGTTCCCTCATTTTAGAACCTCATAAACATCCTTGGCTATCTTGGAAATCGTATCGTAATCAGAATCTTTAGTAAAAATAGAAAGCACAAATGGAGAATCTGCATAGACGACACCCGTATCATGCTTAAATTCGTCCGCATCCCCAATTTTATGAGCTACCTTCACAGAAACATCTTTGGCAATTCGCTGATTATCAAAATCTGTTTTAGTCAAAGACTCCAATACAAATCCATTTTGATTATAAATAGCTTCCATGACTTTTCCAGCCATTTTAGAAGAAATCAATTTTTCTTTTGGATCCCAATCATCTCCCATAATGGCAGACATCTTGGATTTAAATGTGGCATCAGATTGGTTTGAAATGTAATATCCCAATATGTTATGAGCTACATTATCAGATTCTTTAGATACTTTTGTGATTAAGTCCTTGAGAGAATACTCTTTATTATCCTCTTTTTTAGGAAGACTACCACTTCCTTCTGGTTTATAAGAACCTGGAAAATCATTGATTGCAGATACATATTTTACAGTCGTATCTAACTGATAAAGACCCTCATTTATTTTTTCTTGCGCATAATAGAGATAAGGGAGTTTCAAAACACTAGCTGCATACATCTTTTCATCTTGATTGATACCAGCCTCTTTTCCAGTAGTCAGTTGCTTAACATAAATAGAGAATGAATCCTTCTGATATTTTTCCGATAACATTTCTTGGACTTTACTCATCCGATTATCTTCTTCAGAAGTTGATTCTTTAGCTACCCATCCAACCTGATCAATATGTAGAAATTCTCTTCCTTCTACAAACATGGTCTTGTCAATCGATACTTGCGAATAAGCTGATAAGGATGATTTCACTTCTTTTAAGTCATAAGGACTATTGTACAGTTTAAAATCAGATTCTAACCATACTTTTTTTATTGTTGGAGTTACCTCTGATTGATCATATAAAAATCGTTTGTCCGCAGCTATAAATTGATGATTTGATAGCTTAAATACCGGAATTCCTTGTTTATTTAAGCGCCACTCGGTTATTTGAAAACTTGTTTGGGGAGTCAATTTTCCAGTTTCTACCACTAAATCTTCATTTGCATAAACAGGAACCTCTCCATAAACCACGGGAGAACTTAATTTTTCTCTAAAATAAATACCAAAGTCAGATTGTGAAAGGTAATAAATTTCTTTCGAAGTATAGACAACTTCTTTTTCTGTGCTAACAACTTTTGAAATGGTCAAAAAACTTGGTAGCAACAAAATAATTAAGAATTTACGCATTCTTCCTTTCCTTTTCTTCTTGTAAACGCAATAATTGATTTTTATCAGCCAACTCTTCCAGTTTTTCATCTGATAAACTCAAAAATTGCTCAATTACGTCTAGTAAATTTTCCATTTTATCACCTTTGAAGCAAGTCAGGAATCGTATAAACTATTTCCCTCGACTTAGAATAATAGTACTTCGCTCGTGTATATTTGGCAGCATAATCCTCATCTTTCAACTTGGTAGCAAATGCTGTCTCCTTATCCTTTTCATCACTCAAAGTCTGATACTGAGTTTGCAAGTCTGCTAGTTGCTGACGTCTTTGGAGTAATTGTTGATAGCTCTGCGCTAAATTAAAAGTTGGCAAGATAAATAATAGCATAATCAAAATCAATACCCACCCCATAAAACGATTCCGTTTTTGTCGTTCTTTCATCAGGTAGCGACGACGTTGGTGTTCATTTTGAATAAAAGAATTATTCAATTGTACAATATTTTTAGACATTTTCTTCTACCCGTGTTTCACTGATAATTTCATACATGCCTGCTGCATCTTCTTTTTTTGTACTATCTTTCATCTCTAGTACTTTGACAAGTAGCAACTTATTGCCAAAGCGAATTTCAACTTGGTCATTAACTTTCAAATCCGTTGAACTTTTGGCCAAGATTCCATTCACCTTGATTCTGCCTTTATCTGCTACTTCTTTTGCGACTGTACGACGCTTGATAATTCGCGATACTTTTAAATATTTGTCTAATCTCATCCTTATTACCTCAACTTATTATTGTACCATTTTTATCTATTTTATAGAAGAAAAATATCAAATGGAATTTTCTTTCTTAGACTCTTTTATCTCTAATAAACTTTCTCCAAAAATCAGCAGACCTTCTAAAATTTCATAATCTTTCTTATTTTGGACATCAAATACAAGCTCCATTAATCCCTTATTCTCAGCGATGCCTGCTTTTAAGTTCGTTGCGGATAAAGCTTTAAAATAATCTTGAGCTAAAAACAGTCGTTGAGTGACTTTTTCAAATTGAACTGTAATTTTATTATCTTTTCTTTCCACACGTTGAACAAAGACCTTGTCCAAATATGACTTGACTAAACCAATCTCTAAAAGATATGCTACTACATCTGGGTATTCTCCAAAACGGTCTATCAACTCCTCTTGTAACTCTTCATAATTGACACGGTTGTCAATTTGACGAATTTTCTTGTAAATTTCAATCTTATGTCGTTGATCAGAAATATAAGTATCAGGAAGATAGGCATCAATTTGCAAAATCAACTCAGCATTCCCTTTGGTTCTTGTGTTAGCGTTAGCATTACCGTTTCGTTTAGCAATAGCTTCCTCTAATAACTGCGAATACAATTCAAAACCAACAGAATCAATGAAACCAGACTGGGATTTTCCTAGGAGATTTCCTGCTCCACGAATCGAAAGATCTCGCATAGCAATCTTAAATCCGGATCCCAATTCTGTAAATCCTTTAATCGCTTCTAATCTCTTCTCGGAAACTTCACTAATTGATTTTTCTGGACGATACATGAGATAGGCATAAGCAATACGATTACTACGACCGACTCTTCCTCTTAACTGATACAAGGTTGACAAACCCATATGGTCCGCATTTTCAATAAATAAAGTATTAGCATTTGGAATGTCCACCCCTGTCTCAATAATGGTAGTCGTCACCAAGATATCGTATTGTCCCTCAATAAAGTCTAGTAGAGTATTTTCCAACTGGATTTCACTCATGCGACCATGAACATAACCAATCGAAGCCTCTGGAATCAACTCCTGTAATTCTGAAACCTTCTGGTCAATCGTGTCAACTTTATTGTAAAGATAGTAAACTTGACCTCCACGCTCCATTTCACGTAAGACAGCATCACGAATGACACTATCATTCTTTTCTAAAACATAGGTTTGCACTGGATAACGATTAGTCGGCGGAGTTTCAATAACAGACAAATCTCTGATTCCCAGCATAGACATGTGAAGGGTACGAGGAATTGGCGTTGCTGTCAAGGTTAGGACATCCACTTGTTTCTTCAGTTCTTTCAAGGTTTCCTTATGCTTGACACCAAATCGCTGTTCCTCATCAATAATCATCAAGCCTAAATCAGCAAACACAACATCTTTTGACAAAACACGATGGGTTCCAATCAAAATATCAACTTGACCGTTTTTCAATTTTTCAAGTGTTTCGGTCTGCTCTTTTTTACTTCTAAAACGACTCAATACATCAATATTAACTGCAAAATTTTGGAATCGTTCCTTAAAATTGGTATAGTGCTGTTGCGCTAAAACCGTCGTCGGAACTAGAACGACAACCTGTTTGTGATCATTGACAGCCTTAAAGGCTGCACGCATTGCAACTTCAGTCTTTCCAAAACCAACATCCCCAACTAAAAGTCGATCCATTGGCTGAGAAGCCTGCATATCTCTCTTGATTTCCTCAACACTACGAAGTTGATCATCCGTTTCAACATAAGGAAAGGCATCATCAAAAGCATCTTGCTCTTCATCATCGGCTGAAAAAGCAAAGCCCTTCAACTGACTGCGTTCAGAATAGAGTTTGATTAAATCATCAGCTATATCCTCTACCTGGTTCTTAACTTTTTGCTTGGCCTTTTTAAAATGACCGTCATTTAATTTATTGAGTTTAGGTGCTTTACCGTCACTTGAAACGTATTTGGAAAGTAGATGAATCTGTTCCACTGGGATAGAGATTTGATCCCCGTTTTGGTATTGAACACTGACATAATCACGGTGAATCCCCTTAATTTCAATGGTTTCAATCCCTAGATATTGACCAATTCCATGGATATGGTGAACAACGTAATCTCCTTTTTCAAGTTCATTGTAATCTTTTAATCTCTCTGCGTTTGAAACATGTTGTCTTCGAAAACGACGTTTCAATTTCTTTTGAAAAATCTCATGTTCAGTTATCAATAAAACCTTTTCATCTACAAAATGAAAACCATGTCTGAGATTACCCTCGATTAAGTTTACAGATTCTTTACAAACACTTGACTTATCTCTAGAATCCAATTTAATCTGGTATTCCTCTAAAACATCCTCCAATGTTTTACTTCCCATTGAATTGCTAGACTGCAGGATAATAGTATAATTCATTTTTTTGTATCGTTCAATTTCTTCTTTTAGAAAAGAAAACTGATTGAAAAACTCCTGCATAGGATATTGATTAAATTGATAATTTTTGTCAAACTTGAGATTTCCTAACCCCTTTTGTAGATTAGAGAAAAAGGTAACCGGACTCTGTTTTTTATAAATTTGCTCTGTATCTGCAAAATACTGTATCTCAGAAAATGCTTTACTATTCTGTAATTCTTCTGTAAAGTACTGCGCTAATTCTCTTTCAAAGACTTCATACTGATTCATCAATTTTTGATAATCATCAAAGAATATTGGTATGTTTTTTTCAATATAATCAAATACAGTCCATGTCTTATCATAGCATAAAGATAAAAATTTCCGTGAATCAGAATGCATTTGTTTTTGGTGAAAACTTGAAAGAATTTCTTCTAGGTAGGATTTTAAAATAGGTGATAACGTTTTTGAAATTTGTTTTTCTAAAGCTGACTGACCTCGTTGATAATCCTTTTCTCTCAAAAGCATATCACTAGCTGGAAAGATGGTGAATTCTGTCTGATTTTCTTTCGATAATTGTGTTTCGACTTCAAATGACCTGATACCATCAATTTCATCACCAAAAAACTCAATTCGGCAAGGTTCTAACTGGGATATTTCAAAAATATCTAAAATATCTCCTCGTATACTAAACTCTCCCTGAGTTTGTACTTGTGTAACTTTTCGATAGCCGATTTCTTTTAACTGATAGATAAGTGTGTTTTGGTCATATTCTTCACCAACTGAGATTTTTACAACACTATCTTTGAATACATTGGGAGACGGTAAAATCAATCGACTTGCTGCGATATTACAAACTAAAATCCCTCTCTTAGAGGAATCAGTCAAAAAACGCAAGGCTTCAACCCGTGAAATGATTTTTTCTTGTGAAGACATCAAAAACTCCACCATAGGAGTATCATCTACCAAAAATGGATAGACAAGTTCCTCACCCAAGATAGATAGAAGATCACTAACAAGTCCTTCTGCTTCTCCATAAGTTGACGTCAACAACACAATCTTATCTTCTTTTTCTAAACTGCTTGCAATTGCAAGAACCTTAGTAGACGTTGATAAACCTAGTATTAGTTGTCTTTTCTTATCTGTTAAATTTTGATGCCATTTTTTAATCTGATCATTTTCTGAGAATAAATCTAATAGGGTCACCATTTATCCATTATACCTCTGCATTGTTTTCTCAAAATTTTTCTCTTGTAAATAGTAGTTTACAGAATCGTCAACCTTGTCAATAGACTGTAAAATACCAATATACTCATCCTTGTCAAAGGTACTCAAAACATGGTGAACAACTGACATACCATTTTTAGGTCTTCCAATTCCTATCTTAACACGATTAAAGACCTGAGTTCCTATATGTTGAATAATAGACTTAATGCCATTGTGACCACCTGCGGATCCCTTTGCTCTTAAACGAATCTTTCCAACTTCCATGTCAAGATCATCGTAAATGATGAGTAAATCTTCAATATCCAAACCATAGTAAGTCAATAAAGCATGAACTGCTTTTCCACTTTCATTCATAAAGGTCGTTGGTTTAATCAGATAAATTTTTTCTCCATTTAGGAAAAAGGATGCTAGATCAGCTTGAAATATCTTATCGTGTGTAAAAGTGACACTCTGTTTCTTCGCTAGTTGATCAATCAACATAAAACCAACATTGTGTTTTGTTTCAAAATATTTATCCCCTGGATTTCCCAAGCCTACAAGTAATTTGGTCATTTATTTTTCCTTTCAAAAGCCAAAAGGGTTGGAATTTTTTTCCAACCTAATTGACACCATTTATTAATTTTTTAGACATTAAAGCGGAATTCCATGATATCGCCATCTTGAACGATATATTCTTTTCCTTCTTCACGCAAGCGTCCAGCTTCTTTTACCGCCTTTTCAGATCCGTATTTCACTAGATCCTCATATGACATGGTTACTGCACGAATAAAGCCTTTTTCAAAGTCTGAGTGGATAATCCCAGCTGCTTGAGGAGCCTTCATACCACGTTTGAATGTCCAAGCTCGAACTTCTTTTTCACCAGCTGTGAAGTAAGTTCCCAATCCAAGTAAGTGGTAAGCTGCACGCGTCAACTTATCTACACCTGATTCTGTCAAACCAATGGCTTCAAGAAACTCTTTTTTATCTTCATCGTCTAACTCAGAAATTTCTTCCTCAGAACGCGCAGAAATAACGACTACTTCAGCATTTTCTGTCGCTGCGAATTCACGAATTTGTTTAACATAGTCGATAGAGTCAGGTTCTGAAACCACATCCTCATCCACATTGGCAACATAGAGCACTGGTTTAGTTGTCAACAGAAAGAGACCTTTGACAACTTTTTGTTCTTCATCTGTAAATTCGATTGTACGAGCTGATTTTCCATCTTCAAGGACTGGTTTAATCTTTTGAAGAACATTAAATTCTGCTACAGATTCTTTATCTTTTTGCGTACGTGCCATCTTTTCTACACGCGCATAGCGTTTATTGACTGATTCTAAGTCAGCAAGAATCAATTCCAGGTTAATGGTATCAATATCTGCAAGTGGATCCACAAAGGCATCTTCACGTCCTTGCTCGCGCATGACATTTTCATCATCAAAAGCACGAACTACATGAACAATGGCATCTACTTCACGGATATTGGCCAAGAATTTATTCCCTAATCCTTCTCCTTTTGAAGCTCCTTTTACAATCCCTGCAATATCTGTAAATTCAAATGTTGTTGGCACTGTCTTTTTAGGAGTAATCATTTCAGTCAATTTTTGTAGACGTTCATCTGGAACTTCTACCATTCCAACGTTTGGGTCAATCGTTGCAAATGGGTAGTTAGCTGCCTCTGCTCCTGCTTTTGTAATTGCATTAAATAGTGTTGATTTACCAACGTTTGGCAAACCAACGATACCTGCTGTTAAAGCCATATTTTCTCATTCTCCGTTTTCATTTCAATCCCTAATATTATAACACAAAAAGGGAAAACTTGCTAACCCTCTAACTAAGGGTTCTCAGTCAATAATTTTATTCATTTTTCGATCAAAATCATAGCGCCCCATCATGACAACATGGTCACAATTACTGCATTTGATTTTGATATCTGCCCCTACACGTGTAATTTCCCAACGATTTGCTTTTTTACCAGTTGACTTGATAGTACAAGCATGTGGTTTTTTCATCTCAACAAAATTTCCAACTTGATACATACTACTCTCCTTTTCTTTTTCGATTATATCATAAAAGAGGCGAGCTAGGCTCAACCTCTTTCACTTAATTTGTACGAACTGGGGTGATGAGCTGCATGAAGTCCTCATCAGTGTCTGCTGGCACAAGAGTAAATGGACGAACAGCTGAGATAAAGCTAATGGTCACCTTTTCGCTATTTAAAGCCTTGAGTGAATCAATCAAGTAAGTTGGGTTGAAACTAATAGTCAAATCTTCACCAGTAACCTGATCAGTATCGATTTCTTCGTTTACTTTACCAACTTCTGGAGAATGAACATGGGCGCTAACAACCCCATCTTTAATTTCAAGTTTCACAGTACCATTTTGAGTCGCACTTGATAAAAGACGAGCACGTTCCATTGACTGGCGTAAGTTTAGCACATCAAAAGTAATAGTAGTGTTAAAGTCTGTTGGAATCAAGCGATCTGTATCAGGATAGTTTCCTTCTAGGAGACGAGTATAGAAGCTAATATTTTCGCTTCTAAAGAGAATTTGGTTATTGGCAAAGAAAATCTCTACAGTTTCAATATCATCTGTAAATACCGCTGAAAATTCGCGTAGAGAACGGCTAGGAATGACAACATCAAAATCATCACTATTTTTCTCAAGCGTTAATTTTTTCTGGCTTAGACGATGAGAGTCTGTTGCAACTGTTTTTAACTCTTTGTGTTGACTCAATACAAAATGAACACCTGTCAAAATTGGACGACTCTCTTGTGTACTTGCAGCAAAAGCTGTTTCATTGATAATTTTCTTGAGTAATTTTGTTTCAAGAACCAAAGGAGTGCTTACTGAAATTTCTTGGATTCGTGGGTACTGTTCGCTATCTTTTCCTTTTAGGGTAATTTCTGATTTTCCACTGGTTAAAACAATTTGATTTTGTTCAATTTCTTTAAAATCAAGAGTCACATCAGGTAGACTAGATACTACATTGATAAAGAAAGAAGCTTCAAGAAGAATCGAACCTAAAGAAGTAATTAACAAACCAGCATCTTCATTTTTTTGAGAAATAAAATTTTCAATTGAAATCTGACCATTTGAACCAATTAAAGTAACACCTTCATTGGTCACGTCAATTTTTACGGTTGATAAAATAGGAATGGCATTTTTAGAACTAATAGCTCTCTTAGTAGTATTTAATGCTTGTAGAAATAAATTTTTATTAATTGAAAAATGAATCATGGATTCTCCTTTATTTATTTTTAGTATTAGAAGGATAATAGTAATAATAGAGTCTGTGAAATCTGTGGAAAACAGACTTTAAACAAGTCATATCAAGTTTTTTGGCTTGTTTAAAAAATGTGGATAAAAAAGATAATAAAGTAAAAGTTATCCACAACTTATTTGATTTTCTTTTTGATTGATTCAATTTCTAAGCGTAAATTATCGTCTTCATCAATCAAAGATTTAATTTTAGCATGGGCATGAATAACTGTTGTATGATCTTTTCCACCAAATTCCTTCCCAATTTTTGGAAGACTATTATCTGTTAGTTCTCTAGATAAATACATGGCTACTTGACGGGCTAACACAATGTTTTGAAGGCGTCTGCTTCCCTTCATTTCTTTGACACTAACTCCATAGAAGTTACCAACTTCATTTTGGATTTTGTCAATTGGGATGACGAGCATTTGGCTAACATCTTGTTTTCGAGCTCTAATAGCTTCTGCAGCAATATCAATAGTGATATCCTTGATGTTTTTTACTCTGGCAATTAAAGTGATGTCGTTGATAGCTCCCTCAAGATCTCGAACATTTGAATCAAATTGCCCAGCTAGGTATTCTAGAGTATCACTTTGGAAATTGTAGCCTAAATGTTCCGTTTTACTTTGTAAAATGGCAATGCGTGTTTCAAAGTCAGGGGGTGTGATAGTTTGTGTCAACCCCCAACTAAAGCGCGTGACAAGCCTCTCCTCGAGTCCTTCTAGATGTTTTGGACTACGATCACTGGTTAGGACAATCTGTTTTTGCTTGTCATGAAGGGCGTTAAAGGTATTGAAAAATTCTTCCTGAGTTGCGACTTTTTTTCCGCTGAGTGACTGGATATCATCGATTAACAAAAGATCAAGACTACGATAGGTTTTTTTAAATTTTTCCATTTCCCCAAGCCTTAAGTGATCAAGAAAGTCATTAATAAAGCTTTCAGCAGGTATGTATTTGACACGCGCATTTGGAATATTTTTTAGAATTTCATTTCCAATAGCGTTTAACAGGTGAGTCTTACCAAGCCCAGGTCCTCCATAGATAAAAAGAGGGTTATAGGTCAGAGCCAAATCTTCAGAGACAGCCAAAGCGGCTGATACTGCCCAAACATTTCCATCCCCTTGAATAAAATTATCAAAGGTATACTTTTCTTTTAACCCAGTATCCGAATACGGAATAGATGCTAACTTTGGACTATAGTCATAAAGAGTTGAATTTGTAGATTCTTCAACTTGTGAGATAGCCGTATCTTGAGGTTTGGTGAAAATATAGTGGGGAGTTATTTCAGCATCATAAATTTCAAATCCAGCTACTACAATAATATCTTTTAGTTGTTTTTCCCAGACCATTTCCATTTCAGATCGTGGTAAAAATATAGTGGCAACATTTTCTTCTACCTTGACGAGTTCAGCTTGAATAGCATAGAAATCATACATGGATCGAGTCAGTCTTTCTTGAGCAAATTCTAAGATACGATTCCAAAATTGTTTTTCTTTCAATCCTTTCTCCTCCTTTACTATTTAAAAGTTTAATACTAGACCTATTTTACCATAGATAGTAAGAATTTTCCACAAGCTGTGAAAAATAATCCACAATGTTATCAAGTTTTATCCACAGGTTGGGGATAAAGTTAGAAACTATTGATTTATTAAGCTTTTTATTGAAAAATATAGTGGATAACCTTGTGAGATAAAAAAATAAAAGAACAGCCTTATTTCAGGCTGTTGATAATTCTACTGTATTCTTCTTGATTTGAAAAAGCAATAATGATTTTTCCACTATCTTTTTTAGAAAGTTTGATTTCTACATCTAATCCGAGTAGTTTTCTTAACTGTTCTTCTTCATTCTGTATGAAATGATTCGTTTTTTGCTGTCTCTTTTGTTTTTTCTCTGTCAGAAGAGCTTCTAACTTCCTTACAGAAATATCTTCTTCTATAATCCGTTGAAAGAAATAGTCTTGTTGTTCCTTATTCAACCCAACTAGCGAACGAGCATGTGCTTGTGATAGTTTGCCATTTTCTACTTCTGAGAGAATCTGTTCTGGCAAGTAAAGCAAACGAATGGAGTTGCTGATATATGGACGAGACTTGCCCATTTTATCTGCAATTTCAGCATGGGTAAATCCTTTCTCTACGAGAGATTCATAGGCGCGTGCTTCTTCTATAGGATTTAAATTTTCTCTCTGCAAATTTTCAATAATGGACTGGATCATCATCTCTTGGTCTGAAAGCTGTTTAATAACAGCTGGGATAGACCTTAGACCAGCTAAAAGTGAAGCCCGATAGCGTCTCTCTCCTGCAAGGATTTCATAACCAATCACAGGAGATTGACGAACAATAATCGGTTGAATGAGTCCATTTTCTTTGATAGACTGTGCTAGTTCATCTAGTTTTTCTCCATCAAATTCTTTTCGAGGTTGATAGGGATTTTTTTGTATATCCGTGATAGAAATCATTTCAAATTTTTCCATGATTCTACACTAACATATCTTTTCTCTTATGTAAAGCTTTCTTTACATAGATGTCAATTAAGATTCTAAATCACCTGAACTCTTGTCAAGTTTAATAGATGTAGTTTCTTCTTTACCGTTACGATAGTAAGTGATCTTAATGGTGTCTCCGATAGAATGATTGTAAAGAGCACTTTGTAAGTCTGTTGATGAAGCAATCTCTTTGTCATCTACTTTTGTAATCACATCGTATTTTTCAAGGTGACCATTGGCAGGCATATTACTTTGTACAGAACGAACAACTACACCAGATGTAACATTACTTGGAATATTGAGTCTTCTGATGTCGCTTGTACTTATATTAGATAAATTAACCATCTGGATTCCCAAAGCTGGGCGTGTCACTTTTCCGTTCTTTTCTAACTGTTCAATAATATTGATAGCATCATTTGCAGGAATTGCAAAACCAAGGCCCTCTACAGATGTTCCTCCATTTGTGGCAATTTTACTTGAGGTAATTCCGATAACCTGTCCTTGAATATTGATCAGTGGGCCACCAGAGTTACCTGGGTTAATAGCAGTATCAGTTTGGATGGCTTTTGTAGAAATGGCTTGTCCATCTTCAGATTTTAAAGATACATTTCGATTAAGACTAGATACGATACCTTGAGTGACAGTATTTGCATATTCAGAACCTAACGGGCTACCAATGGCAATAGCAGTTTCTCCTACGGTTAACTTGCTAGAATCACCAAACTCAGCTACTGTTGTCACTTTTTCTGAAGAGATTTTGACGACAGCAATATCAGAGAAAGTGTCCGCTCCGACAATTTCTCCAGGTACTTTAGTCCCATCTGACAATCGAATATCTACTTTGCTAGCGCCATTTATAACGTGATTGTTGGTGACGATGTAAGCTTCTTTATCATTCTTTTTATAAATAACTCCAGATCCTTCACTAGAGATTTGTTGAGAATCTGTATCAGTCTCATCATTGCCAAATACGCTATTTTGTCTATTTGCTGAATAAGTAATAACGGATACAACGGCATCTTTTACTTTATTAACAGCCTGCGTTGTTGAATTTTCGTTTTTATAGGCAGTCTGTGTGATAGTGCTATTGTTGTTCGAGCTACTTACACCACTTTTTTGAGTTAGTTGAGCTATTGAAAAACTACCCAAGGCTCCACTAAAAAAGCTAATGACGATAACGACTAATAATTGAAACCCTTTTTTGTAAAATGTTTTTAAATGTTTCATATTTGCCTCCATATTTTTGAATTACTGAAAGTATAAACTGACTAGCTTAATTATAACTTAAACACAAAAAGTTTTACACAAACTGTGGATAACTCTTTTAAAACTGTGATTTTCTCAATTGAAATCTATTTTTTATTTTGTGAATAAGATGTGAAAAAATAGAGAATATGTTAGAATAGAGTCATGAAAATTAAAGTTGTAACAGTTGGGAAACTGAAAGAAAAGTATTTAAAAGATGGTATTGCAGAGTATTCAAAACGAATTTCTCGATTTGCTAAACTTGAAATGATTGAGTTAGCAGATGAAAAAACACCAGATAGGGCCAGTGAATCAGAAAATCAAAAGATTTTAGAAATAGAAGGTCAGAGAATTTTATCAAAAGTTGGTGACCGTGATTTTGTTATTGTGTTAGCCATTGAAGGGAAAACTTTCTCCTCGGAAGAATTTAGTAAGAATTTAGAAGAAGCTTCTATAAAAGGATTTTCTACTCTTACCTTTATCATTGGAGGGAGTTTAGGATTATCATCAGCTGTAAAAAAGAGAGCCAATCTTTCTGTCAGCTTTGGCCGTTTAACCTTGCCCCATCAGTTAATGAGACTAGTTCTTGTTGAACAAATCTATCGCGCTTTTACGATTCAGCAGGGATCACCCTATCATAAATAGAGAATTGACTTTTAATTGAATTTTTGGTAGAATAATTGTGTTAGGTCTCATAGCTCAGCTGGATAGAGCATTCGCCTTCTAAGCGAACGGTCGCAGGTTCGAATCCTGCTGGGATCAATATAGTAGCAAAGCTGGGAATTTTCCCGGCTTTTTTCTTAAAAAAGTACACTTGGGGAGAAAAAAAAGACAGTTGAGAGAATTTTATCTAAAATGAAATTCCATTTTGTATAATGGTTTTTGTAAGTTAGCTTACAAGAAAAAAACATTTTAGGAGATTTTATTATGAAAAACACAGTTAAATTGGAACAGTTTGTAGCCTTGAAGGAAAAAGACTTGCAGGAGATTCGAGGTGGGGAAAGTAGGGTTTCAAGAATCATCCTTGATTTTCTTTTCCTACGAAAAAAGTAATAAAATAAGGAGAAAGAGTAATGGATTTACTTGGATTTGGGACAGTTATTGTTCATTTTTTAATTATTAGTCACAGTTACCGTTTAATTTGTAAAGGTCAAATAAATAGAAAAGAACTATATGTTTTTGGTATCTATACATTACTAGTAGAAGCAGTACTTGAACTTTCCTTTTATCTTCCATATTTAGATAAAATAGGGATTGAAAGATTTTTATTTCCTTTGGGCTTATATTCCTATTTTCGATGGATGAAACAGTATGAGAGGGATAGAGGACTATTCCTAAGTTTACTACTATCTCTTTTATATGAGAGCACTCATAACTTTCTGTCCGTAACTTTCTCCTCTATAACAGGAGACAATTTTGTTTCACAATATCATTTCCCATTCTTTTTCGTTGTAACGGTGTTGACTTATGTTGTTATATTAAAAATCATTCATTATTTCCACTTAGAACTAACCTATTTTGACAAGGACTACCTTTATCCTTTCTTGAAAAAAGTATTTTTTGCTTTACTATTGTTACATCTTTTATCTTTCGTTTCAGATATAGTAAGTACGATTAAACATTTGAATAGTTTTGGAAGTATCTTGTCATCTATTGTCTTTATTTCTCTCCTTTTGACCTTCTTTGCAATGAATTCGCATAAAGAACAAATGGAAAAAGAGATTGCTTTGAAGCAGAAGAAATTTGAACAGAAACATTTACAGAATTATACAGATGAAATTGTCGGACTGTATAATGAAATCCGTGGTTTTCGACATGACTATGCTGGAATGCTTGTCAGTATGCAGATGGCAATTGACAGTGGTGATTTACAGGAAATTGACAGAGTTTACAATGAAGTTTTGGTCAAAGCAAATCATAAATTGCGTTCAGATAAGTACACTTACTTTGATTTGAACAACATAGAAGATTCAGCTTTACGAAGTTTGGTTGCTCAGTCTATTGTCTATGCTCGAAATAATGGTGTAGAGTTTACACTGGAAGTAAAAGATACGATTACCAAGCTCCCAATTGAACTATTGGATTTGGTTCGTATCATGAGCGTTTTATTGAACAATGCTGTCGAAGGATCGGCTGATAGCTATAAAAAGCAGATGGAAGTAGCAATTATTAAGATGGAAACTGAAACAGTTATTGTGATTCAGAATTCATGTAAAATGACGATGACTCCTTCAGGAGATCTATTTGCTTTAGGATTCTCCACTAAGGGAAGAAATCGCGGGGTAGGATTAAATAATGTGAAAGAACTACTAGATAAGTACAACAATATTATTTTAGAAACAGAGATGGAAGGCAGTACATTTAGACAAATTATTAGATTTAAGAGGGAATTTGAATGAAAGTTTTAATTTTAGAAGATGTTATTGAACATCAAGTGAGACTAGAGAGAATATTGGATGAAATTTCGAAAGAATCGAATATTCCAATATCATACAAGACAACAGGAAAAGTCCGTGAATTTGAAGAATACATTGAAAACGATGAAGTAAATCAGCTTTATTTCCTAGATATTGATATTCATGGAATTGAGAAAAAGGGATTTGAAGTGGCTCAGCTCATTCGTCATTACAATCCTTACGCTATTATCGTCTTTATCACCAGTCGATCAGAGTTTGCGACTCTAACCTATAAATACCAGGTATCAGCCCTAGATTTTGTTGATAAGGATATCAACGATGAGATGTTTAAGAAGAGAATTGAGCAAAATATCTTTTACACGAAGAGTATGTTACTTGAAAATGAAGATGTGGTGGATTATTTTGACTACAATTACAAGGGAAATGATTTAAAAATCCCTTACCATGATATTTTGTATATTGAAACGACAGGAGTCTCTCATAAATTACGTATTATTGGTAAGAATTTTGCCAAAGAGTTTTACGGTACCATGACAGATATTCAGGAAAAGGACAAACATACTCAGCGATTTTATTCTCCTCATAAGTCATTTTTGGTAAATATAGGCAATATTAGAGAGATTGATCGAAAAAACCTAGAAATTGTTTTCTATGAAGATCATCGTTGTCCTATTTCAAGATTAAAAATTAGAAAATTAAAAGATATTTTAGAGAAAAAATCTAAAAAGTGATTGACAATTAGTAAGAAATTGATATAATGGTTATATCTGCTACAGATAGAAGGTCCGTTGGTCAAGGGGTTAAGACACCGCCTTTTCACGGCGGTAACACGGGTTCGAATCCCGTACGGACTATTTTATCCGCCATAGCTCAGTTGGTAGTAGCGCATGACTGTTAATCATGATGTCGTAGGTTCGAGTCCTACTGGCGGAGTATAGATAAAAAGGAACACAACTGTGTTCCTCTTTTTGTATCAATTTGTATCACCAAGCATCTTCATAAGGAAATCTGTTATTTCTTGAGGACTTTCTTTTTTTCCATGTGCAATCCAAGTTTGACAGACACCAAAAAGTGCATGAGTTAGATAGATGCTACTATATTCTAATTCAGTGGTGTTTAGATTTAGTTGAATAAATCGCTTTTGTAAATCTGTACTGAGCATGATATGAAGTTTATTTCGTAAGAAATTTTGGATTTCTTTAGTCCCATTTTCAGAAAGAAGGGCAGCCAGAAGTGGTTCTGACTCCAGATATTCAAATACTTCTAAAATAGCTTCTCTTTTGTGATGAGTATGTTTTTGAAAAATATATTCAAATGTATGGAATAGTTTGCTTTGATAGTGCTCGATCATATCATACTTATCCTTATAGTGAGTATAGAAGCTGGAACGACTAATTCCGGCTTTTTCTGCTAGCTTGACAGTAGAAATTTGATCAAATGGCTGTTCCATCAGTAATTGTACCATAGCATTTTCAATAGTTCGCTTTGTTTTTAAGCGTTTGTTACTTTCTTGCATAGTTCCTCCTTGTAAACAAATTAGACTATCTGTCTAAAAAATGGATTTTTTATCTTGTAATTTAGATTTTTTAATGTATAATCTATTATATCAAAATTTTAGACAATATGTTTAAAAAAGGAGAATCTATGTTTAAAGAATGGAAAGCAATTTTTAAAAAACCAACCTTTATTATTGTCATGATAGGGATTTCTCTTATTCCAGCTCTGTACAATATCATATTTTTGTCATCAATGTGGGATCCATATGGTCAATTGTCTGACTTACCTGTGGCAGTTGTCAATAATGATAAAGAGGCTTCCTATAATGGTAATACTATGGCAATAGGAAAAGACATGGTGTCCAATTTAAAAGAAAATAAAACCTTGGATTTTCATTTTGTAGATGAAGAGGAAGGAAAGAAGGGATTGGAAGATGGCGATTACTATATGGTAGTGACTTTACCAAGTGATTTATCTGAAAAAGCAGCTTCTATTTTAACGGATCATCCAGAGCAAATGCAAATCGATTATCAGACTTCAAGTGGTCATAGTTTTATTGCCAGCAAGATGAGCGATTCTGCGATGACACAATTAAAGCAGAATGTTTCTACCAATGTAACCGAGACCTATACTAAGGCTTTATTTAACAAAATGGTTGATTTAAAGGATGGAATGAGTCAAGCAGCTTCTGGTAGTGAAAAATTAACTGATGGGGCGAATCAGTTAGTGGCAGGAAGTCAAACATTAACTACTAACCTACACTCTTTAGCAGCTTCAAGTTTAAGATTTTCAAATGGAACGGAGCAGTTTACTAGAGGATTATCC
This sequence comes from Streptococcus sp. 596553, assembly GCF_900411395.1. Classification (GTDB taxonomy): domain Bacteria; phylum Bacillota; class Bacilli; order Lactobacillales; family Streptococcaceae; genus Streptococcus; species Streptococcus mitis_BA. Next base: position 21,955 of record NZ_OXCQ01000012.1, read on the forward strand.
TCTTATGTTTCTGGTGTCGAACAACTTCATCTTGGCTTAGGGAATTTTAATAGTGGTTTAGTTACATATACTGGTGCAGTGAGTCAATTAGATAGTGGATTAGGTCAATTATCTTCTAAAAGTCCTGAATTGGTAGGAGGAATCAATCAACTATATACTGGTGTAGAGTCCTATACTGGCGGTGTTTCTAAACTCAATGTTGGTCTGAATCAATTCTCATCTGGTGTTAGTGCCTATACAAATGGAGTGGGAAATCTTGCAACAGGTGCGAATCAGTTATCTAATCAATCAGCTACACTTCGAATGGGTGTGGAGCAATTAAATGAAGGGATTCAACAACTTTCTAGCAAGTTAGATGCTTCGTCTGAGCAAAAAGATCAAATTGTTCAATTATCTTCTGGTTTGAATCAGTTAAATCAAGTTATTCAAAATATTGATGTTGAAGATACAAAACAATTAGATTCTGTTTTATCAAGTATAGCATCTCTTTCTAATCAAATGTTAGTAAGTGCTCAGTCTGAAAAAGCAACTACATTAGCCAATATTCAATCGACAGCAGCTTATCAATCATTGACAAGTGAGCAACAAGCTGAAATAAGTGCTTCTGTATCTCAAAATTCGACTGATAGTATTCAATCGGCTCAGTCAATTGTAGCTTTAGTACAAGGTTTACAGGGAAGTTTAGAAAACTTACAAAATCAATCTTCTAATCTTTCGATTTTAAAAAATCAAGCTAATCAAGTATTACCGCTTGCTTTTACTTCTTTGACAGGATTGTCAAGTGGATTAACAGAAATACAAGGAGTAGTGACGAGTAAATTAGTTCCTGTCAGTCAGTCGATTGCAACAGGTGTAAATGCATATACTGCAGGTGTTGATAAAATTTCTCAAGGCGCAAGTCAACTAAGTGAAAAAAATTCCACCTTGACAGGTAGTTTGGATCAACTAGTTTCAGGCTCAAATACCTTGACACAAAAATCTTCTAACTTGACAGCAGGAGTTGGTCAATTAGTTGAAAAAACTCCAGAATTAGTGTCTGGGATTGAAAAATTATCAACTGGCTCTAACCAATTGAATCAAAAGAGTCAAGAATTGATAGCAGGAGTTGATAAATTGCAGTCAGGCTCTAGCCAACTAGTTGACAAATCCAGTCAGTTACTTTCAGGTGCTTCTCAATTAGAAAGTGGAGCTAATAAATTGGCAGATGGAGCTGGGAAACTAGCAGAAGGTGGAACAAAGTTAACTTCTGGATTGGAAGGTTTACAGATAGGAGTTGCTTCTTTGGGACAAGGATTAGGTAATGCTAGTGATCAACTCAAGTCAGCATCAACAGAATCTAAAAATGCAGAGATTTTGTCAAATCCTCTCAGTCTATCCAAAACTGACAATGACCAAGTTCCTGTAAATGGAATTGCAATGGCTCCTTATATGATATCAGTTGCTCTCTTTGTTGCAGCAATATCAACGAATATGATCTTTGCGAAGTTGCCTTCAGGACGTCATCCAGAGAGCCGTTGGGCTTGGTTGAAATCTCGAGCAGAAATAAATGGTATTATAGCTGTTTTAGCAGGAATTTTGGTATATGGAGGAGTTCATCTTATTGGTTTAACTGCAAATCATGAGATGAGAACATTTATTCTCATTATCCTAACAAGTTTAGTATTCATGTCCATGGTGACCGCTTTAACAACATGGAATAGTCGTATAGGAGCTTTCTTTTCTCTTATCTTGCTTTTATTACAGTTAGCATCAAGTGCAGGTACTTATCCACTTGCCTTGACAAATGATTTCTTTAGAGCTATTAATCCCTGGTTACCAATGAGTTATTCAGTTTCGGGATTACGACAAACAATCTCTATGACAGGAAATATTCATCATCAAGTTATTTTCCTTGCCGTTATATTAGTACTATTTATTTGTTTAGGTATGCTAGCCTATCAACCTAAGAAAATGGAAGAAGATTAAAAAAATCGACCAACTGGTCGATTTTTTTATGTCTTAGATGATTTTCGTTTGTGATTATAGATTCCAAATAGTAAAAGAGAAGTAAAGGAACAGATTGCTCCAGTAATAAAACCATTGGGAATAAAGGAAAGTGTAATAGTTCCTTTTCCCTTAGGAACGTCAACTTTCATAAAGCCAGTTTGAGCTTGTTTCATTTCTATTTTCTTATCATCTTGGTAGGCAGACCAACCTTTGTCATAAGGAATAGTGAAAAAAATAGATGTATCTTGTTGGACATCATATGTAGCAAAAACATTGTTTTTAGAAGTTGATACTGTGACAGGTTGTTCTTTAATTTTTTGAATTGCCTCAGTTAAAGTTTGGGTATCTAAACGGTAGAAGGTAGGAGATTCAAATGATACTTGTGAATTTCCAGGGAAACTAACATGAATATTAAAAGTTTTTGTATCTTTTGTATAGCCTAGATTAAAGAAGGAGAAGACATTATCAGTTGTAAAAGTTTTCTTTTCTCCATTTACAAGAATGTCAACCTTTTTTTGTTTGTCATTAGAAAAGTGAAGGTTTGTGAAAGAAAGATAAACTTGACTGTTTTCGGGAACCTCAATTTGATACTGGATTGCTGCATCCTCATTTGAAGAACTTGTAACACTAATCAAATCATTAGTATTTTCTGTTTTGTCATAAGGAATTGGAGAAAAATAATCAAAATCGACGTTAGCAAGTTGATTTAAAAACGAGGCCTGATTATCTAGAGTGTGTTCAGTGAACTTGACATCATTGTAAACAGATTGACTAGCAAATGCAATTGGAAGAGAGAATTGATTTTCATATAGGGTAAGATTATCTTTTTGATATACATCTTGGAAACCATACTTATCAATAGGGTTTTCTGAGATATTATACTGGATTCCAAATAAACTATCAGCCAAAATACTATTATTGGCATAACGGAGATTGAGATTAGTCCCAGAGGATTTAAATCCAAGTTTATCCAAAGTAGAGCTTGCTGAACGATTTCGAACAGATGAAAATTGAGAGATTCCATTGTAGTTGAATTTCATACTGTCATTTCCTGTCTGAGTCTCTAGTTTCTCAGTACGAGTAAATTGATTTCCAATATATGTTGAGAAAGATTCCATAGCTGGGATATCTCGATTATATGCACTTCGAGAAGCAAAGCCCCATTCTTTAGCAATTCCGTCCATTTGAGATGAAGCATTTAAACTTATTTCAACTATTATAAATAAAGAGATTAGAATGGCAAATAGATTTACAGAGATAAACTTTTTGATAACTGCAAGGAGTAAAAGAGAATAGACAACTAAAAATTCAAGAGTCAGTAGAATATTCAAATCTGTTAAAAAAGAATAATGTGATTTTAGATAGATGGTAGCTAAAAATCCTGTTACTATAAGAAAAAGCGAAACTAAAAAATTCCAGATTTTAATTTCTTTCAGACGATTTAAGACTTCCGCTGCTGTGTAAATTAACAAGGTAGAGAAAATCCAAGAATAGCGATGTAAAAACATATTTGGAGTATGCATACCTTGCCAAAATAAATCAAGAGCTTCTATATAAAAGCTGGCAATTAGAAATGCAAAGAAAATTGCATAGATAAGTTTCACGTGAAACTTAATAGATTTCAGTGTAAAAAATAAAATGGTCAAAATAAAGGGAAGTAGTCCTACAAAAATCATTGGAATAGCCCTATACTTTGTTGTATCAAAGGAACCGATGAATTGCTTAGCAAAGAGATCAAGATACCAGCTACTTTCAGTTTGAAACTTTGTAACTTCAGTCAATTTTTCCCCATGTGTCTGTAAATCAAACAGAGTGGGAAGAGTCATAATCAAACTAGCCATACCAGCTAAAAAGGAGATAACTATGAAATCAAGAACCGATGATTTTCGAGTCTTAAAATCCCACGAAATTTGACAGAGATACCAGAAAATAAGAAATAATGCTGTCATATAGCCAAAATAATAGTTTTGGATAAATAAGATTGACAGACTTGTAAAGTATAATGTGAATTTCTTTTCAGTTATCAGTAGATGTAAACCAGTGATAATTAAAGGAATCAAGATAAAAACATCTAACCAGGTTTTTATCTCTAACTGACTAACGGTAAAGCTCATCAGAGCATAGGAAGTAGATAAAGCTAGTTTTAAAGGATTAGGAATCGATTGAAATAATTTATTTAAACTAAAGTAAGTTGACAGTCCAATCAATCCAAATTTTAAGAGAGTTGTCAGATAGACAGCATCTGGCATATTTGTTAGATCAAAAAAGTAAACTAGTGGTGAAAAGAAACTACCCAAGTAATAACTAGATAGGGCATAGAAATTTAATCCGAGGCCACTTGTAAAGGTGTAAAACAAACTACCATTTCCGTGTAGGATATTTCTTAGAGATATATCAAAAATAACGTATTGATGAAACCCATCTCCTAATAGTGGAGATGTATCGCTATTCCAGTAGATACCTTGAGATAGATATACTCCTATCATAATGATTATGGGAATGATGAAAGAAACAAAATAGGTCCAATATGTTTTAAAAAATAATTTCATGTTACCTCATAAAATGTTAGAAAACTCAGCTGGTTAACCCAACTGAGTTTTGAAGTTTTATTTAGTCTTTCCAAAGTTCTTTAACTTTTGCTTGTACTTCTGCATTTTCTAGGAATTCATCATAGGTTTCATCGATACGGTCAATGACGCCATTTTTAGACAAGACAATGATATGGTTGGCTAGAGTTTGAATAAACTCGTGGTCATGGCTGGCAAAGATGATTGATTCTTTAAAGTTTTTCAATCCATCATTCAAGCTTGAGATAGATTCCAAGTCCAAGTGATTGGTTGGATCATCAAGTACAAGGACATTTGATTTTAAGAGCATGAGTTTTGAAAGCATGACACGAACTTTTTCTCCCCCTGACAAGACATTTACAGGTTTGTTAACCTCATCTCCAGAGAAGAGCATACGGCCGAGGAAGCCACGTAGGAAAGTATTGTCATCTTCTTCTTTACTTGCGAATTGACGCAACCAGTCAAGGATTGACTCTCCTCCTGCAAAATCAGCTGAGTTATCTTTTGGCAGATAAGATTGACTAGTGGTAACTCCCCACTTGACAGTTCCTTCATAGTCAATGTCCCCCATGATTGCACGAATTAATGCAGTCGTTTGGATGTCATTTTGTCCAATAAGCGCTGTCTTATCACCTGGACGCAAGATGAAACTAATATTATCCAAGATAGTTTCACCATCAATCTTTACAGTTAGATTTTCTACTGTCAAGAGATCATTACCAATCTCACGTTCCGCTTTAAAGTTGATAAATGGATATTTACGACTAGATGGTACAATCTCTTCTAGCTCAATCTTATCAAGCATTTTCTTACGTGATGTTGCTTGTCTTGATTTAGAAGCATTAGCAGAGAAACGAGCTACGAATTCTTGCAATTGTTTAATTTTTTCTTCTGCTTTAGCATTACGGTCTGCTAGCAATTTAGCAGCGAGCTCAGAAGACTCCTTCCAGAAGTCGTAGTTTCCGACATAGAGTTTGATTTTTCCAAAGTCAAGGTCGGCCATGTGAGTACATACTTTGTTTAAGAAGTGACGGTCGTGGGATACTACGATAACTGTGTTATCAAAGTCAATCAAGAAGTCTTCTAACCAAGTAATCGATTGGATATCCAAACCGTTGGTAGGCTCGTCCAAAAGAAGAACATCAGGTTTACCAAAAAGTGCTTTGGCAAGGAGAACCTTTACTTTCTCACCGTTGGCTAATTCGCTCATGTTTTGGTAGTGTAATTCTTCTGGGATATTTAGGTTTTGAAGGAGTTGAGAGGCTTCACTCTCTGCTTCCCAACCTCCAAGTTCGGCAAACTCTCCTTCGAGTTCGGCAGCACGAACCCCGTCCTCGTCTGAGAAATCTTCCTTCATGTAGATTGCATCTTTCTCTTTCATGATGCTATAAAGTTTTTCATTTCCCATGATAACAACATCAATGGCACGTTCATCTTCATAGTCAAAGTGATTTTGACGGAGAACAGAGAGACGTTCATCTGGACCAAGAGAGATGTGACCAGTAGTAGGTTCGATATCTCCAGCTAAAATTTTTAAAAAGGTTGATTTTCCGGCACCATTAGCACCGATTAATCCATAAGTATTTCCTTCTGTAAATTTGATATTGACATCATCAAAAAGTTTGCGATCACTAAAACGTAGTGAAACATCAGATACTGTAAGCAATGTTTTTCTCCTATATGTGTAATATATTTATTCTACTAGAAAATACGGAAATATTCAAATTTTTATCTGTCAATTTTGTGTAAATTATATTTACATTATACTTTACACAAATCCGTGAATAGTAAGGTTGATTTATTTTGATAAATTGCGGTTATTTCATTAAAAAAATGCTATAATTGAAGGGACTATATCGAAGGAGAACAAAATGACTAAACCCATTATTTTAACAGGAGACCGTCCAACAGGAAAATTGCATATTGGACATTATGTTGGAAGTCTCAAAAATCGAGTATTATTACAGGAAGAGGATAAGTATGATATGTTTGTGTTCTTGGCTGACCAACAAGCCTTGACAGATCATGCTAAAGACCCTCAAACAATTGTAGAGTCTATCGGAAATGTGGCTTTGGATTACCTTGCAGTTGGATTGGATCCAAGTAAATCAACTATCTTTATTCAAAGCCAGATTCCAGAGTTGGCTGAGTTGTCTATGTATTATATGAATCTGGTGTCATTAGCACGTCTGGAGCGTAATCCAACTGTTAAGACAGAAATTGCTCAGAAAGGATTTGGAGAAAGCATTCCGACAGGATTCTTGGTCTATCCAATAGCTCAAGCAGCTGACATCACTGCTTTTAAGGCTAATTATGTTCCTGTTGGGACAGATCAGAAACCAATGATTGAGCAAACTCGTGAAATTGTCCGTTCTTTTAATAATGCATATAACTGTGATATCTTGGTAGAACCGGAAGGTATTTATCCAGAAAATGAGAGAGCAGGGCGTTTACCTGGTTTAGATGGAAATGCTAAAATGTCTAAATCACTCAATAACGGTATTTATTTAGCTGATGATGCGGATACTTTGCGTAAAAAAGTGATGAGTATGTATACAGATCCAGATCATATCCGCGTTGAGGATCCAGGTAAAATTGAAGGAAATATGGTTTTCCATTATCTAGATGTTTTTGGTCGTCCAGAAGATGCTCAAGAAATTGCTGACATGAAAGAACATTATCAACGAGGTGGTCTTGGTGATGTGAAGACCAAGCGTTATCTACTTGAAATATTAGAACGTGAACTGGGTCCTATTCGTGATCGCCGTATTGAATTTGCTAAGGATATGGGAGAAGTTTATAATATGCTTCAAAAAGGTAGTGAAAGAGCGCGTGAAGTTGCGGGTCAAACCCTATCTGATGTTAAAGGAGCAATGGGACTTCATTACTTTAACTAAGTTTATTTTACAAGAAACTATCATTTCTATCTCGAAGAAAAGATAGTTTTTTATTTACCCCTGTAACATTTGACAAATTTTTATAGAATGGTATGATAGATACAATATAAAAAGAGTCAAGCTCAAAAAGAAAGAAAAGAGGAAACTTCGAATGTCTAATTGGGACACTAAATTTTTGAAAAAAGGTTTTACCTTTGATGATGTATTGCTTATTCCAGCTGAAAGTCATGTGTTGCCTAACGATGCAGATTTAACAACTAAATTGGCAGATAATCTGACTTTAAATATCCCAATTATTACCGCTGCCATGGACACAGTTACAGAGAGTCAAATGGCCATTGCTATTGCTCGTGCAGGCGGTCTCGGAGTTATCCATAAAAACATGTCAATTGCTCAACAAGCAGACGAGGTTCGCAAGGTAAAACGTTCTGAAAATGGAGTTATTATTGATCCGTTCTTCTTGACGCCTGAACATACAATTGCTGAAGCAGATGAGCTTATGGGTCGTTACCGCATCAGTGGTGTTCCAGTTGTTGAAACACTTGAAAATCGTAAATTGGTTGGTATTTTGACAAACCGAGATCTTCGTTTTATTTCAGATTATAACCAACCAATTTCAAACCATATGACTAGTGAAAATCTTGTGACTGCTCCTGTGGGTACAGATCTTGCAATAGCTGAGAGCATTCTTCAAGAACACCGTATTGAAAAGCTTCCGTTGGTAGATGAAGAAGGTCGTCTTTCTGGTTTGATTACTATCAAAGATATTGAAAAAGTTATTGAGTTTCCAAATGCTGCTAAAGATGAGTTTGGTCGTCTACTAGTTGCAGGTGCAGTAGGTGTTACTTCAGATACATTTGAACGTGCAGAGGCTCTTTTTGAAGCAGGAGCGGATGCGATTGTTATTGATACTGCACATGGTCATTCTGCAGGTGTCTTGCGTAAAATTGCTGAGATTCGTGCTCACTTCCCAGATCGTACTTTGATTGCTGGAAATATTGCAACTGCTGAAGGTGCACGTGCCCTTTACGAAGCAGGTGTAGATGTTGTCAAGGTTGGGATTGGACCAGGTTCTATCTGTACTACTCGTGTGATTGCTGGTGTTGGTGTTCCGCAAGTAACAGCTATCTACGATGCTGCAGCTGTTGCGCGTGAATATGGAAAAACGATCATTGCTGACGGTGGAATCAAGTATTCTGGAGATATTGTAAAAGCCCTTGCTGCAGGTGGAAATGCAGTTATGCTTGGATCTATGTTTGCTGGAACTGATGAAGCTCCAGGTGAAACTGAAATCTTCCAAGGACGTAAGTTCAAGACTTATCGTGGTATGGGATCAATTGCTGCTATGAAAAAAGGCTCAAGCGATCGTTACTTCCAAGGTTCTGTTAATGAAGCAAACAAACTTGTTCCAGAAGGAATTGAAGGTCGTGTTGCTTATAAAGGAGCGGCAGCTGATATTGTCTTCCAAATGATTGGCGGTATCCGATCTGGTATGGGTTACTGTGGTGCGGCTAACCTTAAAGAACTACATGATAATGCTCAATTTATTGAAATGTCTGGTGCTGGTTTGAAAGAAAGCCATCCTCATGATGTGCAAATTACTAATGAGGCACCAAATTATTCTATGTAAAAAACAATGAAAAGAACTCCCGTGAAAACAGGAGTTCTTTTACGATATTGTCAATTTTAATTTACACTAACTTTACCATCCTGAATAGTAAAGATACTTAGATTTTCTGGCAGATTTTGAAGATGATCTAAGCTTGTTGTTGTGATAAAGGTTTGGATTGAATGAGAAATCGTTTCTAATAATTTTAGTTGTCTAGTATTGTCAAGTTCGCTCATAACATCGTCAAGCAGTAATATTGGAGATTCTGTAGTAATGTTTTCCATTAATTCGATTTCTGCTAATTTTATCGAGAGGACGAGACTACGATGTTGACCTTGACTTCCAAAACTAGCATCCATCCCATTTATATAAAAAGAAATATCATCTCGATGAGGCCCAACACCAGTATTCTTTTTAAATAAATCTCTGGTCCTACTTTTTTCTAAAGCAATTTTGAAAGATTCTGATAAGTCTTCCTTGTCAGTTATCTTTACAGAAGATTGATAGGATATTGACAGTTCTTCAATCTGATTAGAAAGTTCAAAATGTTTCTTACAACCAAAATGCTCTAGTTTTTTTATGAAATCTAAGCGGTGATTCATTACACGACATCCATAATCAACTAGCTGATCATCTAAGACTGAAAGGAAGGTTTCATCTATTTTTTGAGCTGATTTTAGGTAAGTGTTTCTTTGCTTTAGGATGTGGTTATAATTGGTTAAGTCAGATAAATAGATTGGCTTGATTTGTCCAAGTTCCATATCAATGAATTTTCGTCGAACCGAAGGTGCTCCTTTAATTAGTTGTAAATCTTCAGGAGCAAATAAGACAACATTCATGTGTCCTACATAATCTGAAAGGCGTGCCTGTTTTAAATGATTAACTTTTGTCACACGTCCTTTTTGTGTTAGTTCGATTTCGAGGGGAATAGATCCCGTTTTTTTCTGAACAAGACCTGAAAGATGAAGTTGTTCCTCATCAAAATGAATGAGATTTTTATCTGTTCGAGTTCGATGACTACGCGTTAAGGCTAAAAAATAGATAGCCTCTAACATATTTGTTTTTCCTTGTGCATTACGTCCCAAAAAGACATTCAATTTAGGATTAAAGTCTATTTTCGTCTCTTTGTAATTACGAAAAGTCTTGAGAGATAGGTGTTGTAGCCACATGATTATCTACCAGGGAATCGCGGAGCTTGTTTGCTTTTTGGTGATGAAGTAGGTTTAGAGTTGTCTTTTTTTACTCCTTTATTCATCTCCTTAACAAGTTTAGCGATTCGTTCTTTTTCAACTTTATCAGCTTGGTATTCATCTAGTTCTTCAGAAGTAGGTTGTGTCAACAAGATGTCAATATTCATGTCAGGGATGTCAACTTTATCGCCAATACGAAGTTTTTTACCGCGACGACTCTCTAATTCCCCATTAAAGTAAACAGAATGTTCAGAGAGAAAGGATTTGATAGCTCCTCCGCTATGTGTAATTCCAAGTTCTTTGAGTAGTGCTTGGAGAGTAATAAATTCTTCAAATAATTTGTATTCCATAATTCACCTCAATCTTTGGTATTATACCATATTTTCCTAAAAATAGTGAGAGAAACAGGGAGAAATGTAAGCGATTTTTATTTCAAAAGTGTTACAGAGAACAAGAAAATTTCAGGTTTTCGTGATATAATAGAAGTCTGTATATAAGGAGGTAAATCATGGAGTTAGTGCATGGAATTTCAACACATTTTATCCAATCAAAAAAGTTTAAAACGAACAAAATCGCCGTGCGTTTTACCACTCCATTATCCCTCGATACGATTGCAGGTCGCATGTTGAGTGCGAGTATGCTAGAGACTGCTAATCAGATGTACCCCACTTCTCAAGATTTGAGAAGACATTTAGCCAGTCTATACGGTACAGATATGTCAACCAATTGTTTCAGAAGAGGGCAAAGTCACATTGTAGAATTGACATTTACCTATGTTCGTGATGAGTTTTTAAGTAGGAAAAATATGCTAACTTCTCAGGTTTTGGAACTTGTAAAAGAAACTCTTTTTTCACCCGTAGTAGTTGATAATGGGTTTGATTCGGCCTTATTTGAAATTGAGAAAAAGCAATTGCTAGCAAGTTTAGCAGCTGATATGGATGATTCTTTTTATTTCGCACATAAAGAATTAGATAAATTATTTTTTCATGATGAACGTCTCCAATTGGAATATAGTGATTTACGAAATCGTATTTTAGCTGAAACTCCACAAAGTTCTTATTCTTGTTTCCAAGAATTTTTGGCCAATGATCGAATCGATTTCTTTTTCCTAGGTGATTTTAATGAGGTTGAAATTCAAAATGTATTAGAATCATTTGCCTTTAAAGGTCGAGAAGTGGATGTGAAGATTCAATATTGCCAACCTTATTCCAATATCTTGCAAGAAGGCATGGTTAGGAAAAATGTGGGACAGTCTATTTTAGAGTTGGGATATCATTGCTCTGCTGAATATGGTGATGAGCAACATTTCCCCATGATTGTAATGAATGGTTTACTTGGTGGATTTGCTCACTCTAAACTATTTACAAATGTCCGTGAAAATGCTGGATTGGCTTATACTATTTCAAGTCAGCTTGATTTGTTTAGTGGATTCTTGAGGATGTATGCTGGTATCAATCGAGAAAATCGTAACCAGGCTCGTAAAATGATGAATAATCAACTGATTGATTTAAAAAAAGGATATTTTACAGAGCTTGAGTTAGAGCAGACCAAGGAAATGATTCGTCGGTCTTTGTTACTTTCTCAAGATAATCAATCTTCATTGATTGAACGTGCTTATCAAAATGCCTTACTTGGAAAATTTTCGGCAGACTTTAAAAGTTGGATTGCAAAACTCGAGCAAGTTGCCAAAGATGATATTTGTAGAGCAGCTAATAATGTGAAACTACAGGCGATTTACTTTATGGAAGGAATAGAATGACAAAGGTTATTTTTGAAGAAAAATACTATCCAGCTGTAAAAGAAATGGTTTATCGGACTCGTTTGGCCAACGGATTGACAGTTGCTCTTTTGCCTAAAAAGGAATTTAAAGAGGTTTACGGGAGTGTCACTGTTCAGTTTGGTTCAGCAGATGCGCTTGTCACAGGAGTTGACGGATCTGTAAAACAATATCCTGCAGGAATTGCTCATTTTCTTGAACATAAATTATTTGAAAGAGAAGATTCTAGCGACTTGATGTCGGCTTTTACGAGTCTAGGTGCAGATAGTAATGCCTTTACAAGCTTTACAAAAACAAGTTATCTTTTTTCAGCAACGGATCATTTTTTAGAAAATTTAGACTTACTTGATGAATTGGTAACATCAGCACACTTTACTGAAGACTCCATTCTGAGAGAGCAGGATATTATCCAGCAAGAACGAGAAATGTATCAAGATGATCCAGATTCGTGTTTATTCTTTTCAACTTTAGCGAATTTGTATCCAGGAACACCTTTAGCAACTGATATAGTTGGTAGTGAGGAGTCCATTTTCCAAATCAATCTAACTAATTTGCAAGAAAATTTTACAAGATTTTACAAACCTGTAAACATGTCTCTGTTTTTAGTTGGTAATTTTGATGTGGATCAAGTACAGGACTACTTTGAAAGAAAAGAACGTAAAGATTTAGATGTTCAGGAAGTAGCAAGAGAAAAGTTTGTTTTACAAGATGTAAAGCAAACAGACAGTATGAGAATGGAAGTGTCTTCTCCTAAATTAGCGATTGGGATTAGAGGTAAGCGAGAAGTTGCTGAGGCCGATTGCTATCGACATCATATTTTATTAAAATTATTGTTTGCAATGATGTTTGGTTGGACTTCTGATCGTTTTCAAAAATTATATGAATCAGGTAAAATTGATGCGTCCTTATCTCTGGAAGTTGAAGTAACAAGTCGCTTTCATTTTGTCATGTTGACAATGGATACAAAAGAGCCAGTTGCTTTATCTCATCAGTTTAGGAAGGCCATTCGTAATTTTACAAAGGATTTAGATATTACAGAGGATCATTTGGATACTATCAAAAGAGAGATGTTTGGAGAATTTTTCAGTAGCATGAACTCTCTTGAATTTATTGCGACGCAATATGATACTTTTGGACAAGGTGAGACAATCTTTGATTTGCCGAAGATTTTACAGGAAATTACTTTAGAGGATGTCCTTGATGCTGGACATCATTTAATAGATGAAGGGGATATAGTTGATTTTACAATATTCCCATCGTAGTAACCTATCATAATAGACACTAGAAAGAAGGGATGACAAGTATGAGAAAAAAAACAATTGGAGAGGTTTTACGATTAGCTAGAATCAATCAGGGATTGAGTTTAGATGAATTGCAGAAAAAAACAGAAATCCAGTTAGATATGTTGGAAGCAATGGAAGCAGACGATTTCGATCAACTTCCAAGTCCTTTTTACACGCGTTCTTTCTTGAGAAAATATGCATGGGCTGTTGAGTTAGATGACCAAATTGTTTTGGATGCTTATGATTCTGGGAGTATGATTACTTATGAGGAAGTAGATGTTGATGAAGACGAGTTGACAGGTCGTAGACGTTCAAGTAAGAAAAAGAAGAAAAAAACATCATTTTTACCTTTATTTTATTTTATCCTTTTTGCCTTATCTATTTTAATTTTTGTGACCTATTATGTTTGGAACTATATTCAAACTCAACCAGAGGGGCCTTCTCTTTCTAATTACAGTGTGGTTCAATCAACAAGTTCAATAAGTTCAACTAGCTCTGTTCCCCACTCCTCAAGTAGTAGTTCATCTAGCAATTCTTCTAGTGTAGAATCAGCGATAAGTGTATCAGGCGAAGGAAATCATGTAGAAATCGCTTATAAGACAAGTAAGGAAACAGTTAAATTGCAATTGGCAGTTTCAGATGTTACAAGTTGGGTCAGTGTTTCAGAAAGCGAACTTGAGGGCGGTGTAACCTTATCACCGGATAATAAAAGTGCAGAAGCAACAGTTGCAACTAAAAGTCCTGTAACCATTACGTTAGGTGTTGTAAAAGGTGTTACTTTGACAGTAGATAATCAGACTGTTGATTTATCGAAGTTAACAGCGCAGACTGGACAAATCAATGTAACCTTTACTAAAAATTAAGGAAAAACGAATGAAAAAAGAACAAATTCCCAATCTCTTAACAATAGGTCGAATTCTCTTTATACCTATTTTTATCTTTATTTTAACAGTAGGAAATTCGATAGAGAGTCATATAGTGGCAGCTATTATCTTTGCTGTTGCCAGTATTACCGACTATTTAGATGGATATTTAGCACGTAAATGGAATGTGGTCAGTAATTTTGGTAAATTTGCAGATCCTATGGCGGATAAGTTACTAGTTATGTCGGCTTTTATTATGCTGATTGAGTTAGGTATGGCTCCAGCTTGGATTGTTGCAGTAATTATCTGTCGTGAGTTGGCTGTGACAGGTTTAAGGCTTTTATTGGTTGAAACTGGTGGAACAGTTTTAGCAGCGGCAATGCCTGGAAAAATTAAAACTTTTAGTCAGATGTTTGCGATTATTTTCTTGCTATTACATTGGACTTTGCTTGGTCAAGTTCTACTTTATGTAGCCTTGTTTTTCACTATCTACTCTGGCTATGATTATTTCAAGGGTAGTGCTTATGTATTTAAAGGGACATTTGGTTCGAAATGAAATCAATAATTGATGTAAAAAATCTTTCTTTTCGCTATAAGGAAAGTCAGGAATACTATGATGTGAAAGATATTACGTTTCACGTGAAACGTGGAGAATGGCTTTCGATTGTAGGGCATAATGGTAGTGGTAAATCAACGACGGTTCGCTTAATTGATGGCTTACTGGAAGCAGAATCCGGAGAGATTGTAATTGATGGCCAACGGCTGACTGAGGAAAATGTTTGGAAAATACGTCGTCAAATCGGTATGGTTTTTCAAAATCCAGACAATCAATTTGTTGGAGCGACTGTTGAAGATGATGTTGCCTTTGGTTTGGAAAATCAGGGCCTTTCTCGTCAAGAAATGAAAAAGAGAGTGGAGGAAGCTCTGGATTTGGTTGGCATGTTGGACTTTAAAAAGAGAGAGCCGGCGCGTCTATCAGGTGGCCAAAAGCAACGTGTGGCCATTGCAGGTGTTGTAGCCCTAAGACCAGCTATTTTAATCTTAGATGAAGCAACAAGTATGTTGGATCCTGAGGGACGTAGAGAACTGATTGAGACAGTAAAAGGAATTCGGAAAGACTATGATATGACGGTCATTTCCATTACACATGATTTGGAAGAAGTTGCCATGAGTGATCGTGTGTTGGTCATGAAAAAAGGGGAAATTGAATCAACTAATAGTCCAAGAGATCTTTTCTCTCGAAATGATTTGGATCAAATTGGATTAGACGATCCTTTTGCCAATCAATTAAAACATTCTTTGAGCCAGAATGGCTATGATTTACCTGAAAATTATTTGACAGAAAGTGAGCTAGAGGATAAGCTATGGGAATTGCTCTAGAAAATGTGAGTTTTACATATCAAGAAGGTACTCCCTTAGCTTCAGCAGCTTTGTCGGATGTTTCTTTGACGATTGAGGATGGTTCTTATACGGCCTTAATTGGACATACAGGTAGCGGGAAATCAACTATTTTACAACTCTTAAATGGTTTATTGGTGCCAAGTCAAGGGAGTGTGAGGGTTTTTGATACCTTAATCACCTCGACTTCTAAAAATAAAGATATTCGTCAAATTAGAAAACAAGTTGGCTTGGTATTTCAGTTTGCTGAAAATCAGATTTTTGAAGAAACGGTTTTGAAGGACGTTGCTTTTGGACCGCAAAATTTTGGAGTTTCTGAAGAAGATGCGGAGAAGATTGCGCGTGAGAAACTGGCTCTGGTTGGAATTGATGAATCACTTTTAAATCGTAGCCCGTTTGAGCTGTCAGGGGGACAAATGAGACGTGTGGCCATTGCAGGCATACTTGCCATGGAGCCAGCTGTATTAGTCTTAGATGAACCCACAGCAGGCCTGGATCCTCTGGGTAGAAAAGAGTTGATGAATTTGTTCAAAAAACTCCACCAGTCAGGGATGACCATTGTCTTGGTAACGCATTTGATGGATGATGTTGCTGAATATGCGAATCAAGTCTATGTGATGGAAAAGGGACGTCTAGTTAAGGGTGGTAAGCCAAGTGATGTCTTTCAAGATGTTGTCTTTATGGAAGAAGTGCAGTTGGGAGTACCTAAAATTACGGCCTTTTGTAAACGATTGGCTGATAGAGGTGTGTCATTTAAACGATTACCGATTAAGATAGAGGAGTTCAAGGAGTCGCTAAATGGATAGTATGATTTTGGGGCGTTATATCCCAGGGGATTCGATTGTTCACCGATTGGATCCACGTAGCAAATTGCTGGCTATGATGCTACTAATTTTGATCGTTTTTTGGGCTAATAATCCCATGACAAATTTAATTCTTTTTATAGCGACAGGGATATTTATTGCCTTGTCAGGAGTATCTCTTTCATTTTTTATTCAGGGCTTGAAGTCTATGTTTTTCTTGATTGCCTTCACAACTATTTTTCAACTGTTTTTCATTTCTAATGGGAATGTTTTATTTGAGTTTTCGTTTGTGAGAATCACGGATTATGCTTTGCAACAAGCTGGAATTATTTTTTGTCGCTTTGTATTGATTATTTTCTTTTCAACTTTGTTAACCTTAACAACCATGCCCTTAAGTTTGGCATCAGCTGTCGAAGCTTTGTTAGCGCCTTTAAAGCGTGTGAAAGTTCCAGTTCATGAAATTGGATTGATGCTGTCCATGAGTCTACGTTTTGTTCCAACATTGATGGATGATACGACGCGGATTATGAATGCGCAGAAAGCACGTGGAGTGGATTTTGGTGAAGGAAGCATCGTTCAAAAAGTAAAGGCGATGATTCCCATTTTGATTCCTCTTTTTGCGACAAGTTTAAAACGTGCAGATTCCTTGGCTATCGCCATGGAAGCGCGTGGTTATCAGGGTGGAAAAGGTAGAAGTCAATACCGACAATTGAAATGGACTCGAAAGGATACGCTGACCATTCTTGTTATTCTCGTACTTGGTTGTTGCTTATTTTTCTTAAAATCTTAGTAGCATTTAAAGAATTGATTAAAAGTTACTGTAACAGTTCTTGATATAAAGGTAGGGATATGAACCGTTTTAAAAAATCAAAATATGTCATTATTGTTTTTGTCACTGTTCTGCTTGTGTCAGCTCTCTTAGCGACGACTTATTCAAGTACAATTGTGACAAAATTAGGAGATGGAATCTCATTGGTTGATAGGGTTGTGCAAAAACCTTTTCGGTGGTTTGATTCTGTCAAATCAGATCTGGCTCATTTGACACGAACATATAATGAAAATGAAAGTTTGAAGAAACAGATTTACCAGTTAGAAGTTAAATCAAATGAGGCGGAAAGTTTAAAGACAGAAAATGAACAATTGCGCCAATTGCTTGATATGAGGTCTAAATTGCAAGCCACAAAGACTTTAGCAGCAGATGTTATTATGCGTTCTCCGGTATCTTGGAAGCAGGAGTTGACCTTAGATGCAGGTAGATCAAAAGGGGCTTCTGAGAACATGTTAGCTATTGCAAATGGTGGCTTGATTGGGAGTGTTTCAAAAGTGGAGGACAACTCTACTATGGTCAACCTTCTGACAAACACAGAAAATACTGATAAGATTTCTGTTAAAATTCAACACGGCACTACCACAATTTATGGAATTATTGTTGGCTACGACAAGGAAAATGAAGTTCTTAAAATTAGCCAATTAAATAGCAATAGCGATATTAGTGCAGGCGATAAGGTGACAACGGGTGGATTAGGAAACTTTAACGTTGCGGATATTCCTGTTGGTGAAGTGGTTGCCACAATGCACAGTACAGACTATTTGACACGAGAAGTAACTGTTAAATTGAGTGCAGATACTCATAATGTGGATGTGATAGAATTAGTGGGGAATTCATAATGAGACAGTTGAAGCGGGTTGGAGTGTTTTTATTGCTCCCTTTCTTTGTTCTAATTGACGCCCATATTAGCCAGCTTCTGGGCTCATTTTTCCCCCATGTACATTTAGCTAGTCATTTTCTTTTTCTATTTCTCTTATTTGAGACGATAGAAGTATCAGAGTATCTCTACCTAGTCTATTGTTTTATGGTGGGCTTGGTTTACGATGTTTACTTTTTCCATCTAATAGGGATTGCAACTCTCTTATTTATCTTATTGGGAGCCTTTCTTCATAAATTGAATAGTGTTATTTTGTTGAATCGTTGGACACGAATGCTCTCTATGATTGTCCTGACCTTCCTGTTTGAAATGGGTAGTTATCTTTTGGCTTTTATGGTAGGGCTGACAGTGGATAACATGTCGATTTTTATAGTATATGGTTTGGTACCGACGATGATTTTAAATTTTTTATGGATTACTGTTTTTCAATTTATTTTTGAAAAATATTATCTATAAGAACGACATATAAATGTAACAAAGGCGTAATATTTATTGGAGTTTTTTTTGGTATACTAGTATTGTCTTAAACAGAAGGAGTATTTATTAACCATGAAGAAAAAAATCTTAGCCTCGCTTTTATTAAGTACAGTAATGGTTTCCCAGGCAGCAGTATTGACGACTGCCCATGCAGAAACAACTGATGACAAAATTGCTGCTCAAGATAATAAAATTAGTAACTTAACAGCACAACAAGAAGAAGCACAAAAACAAGTTGATCAAATTCAGGAGCAAGTATCTGCTATTCAAGCAGAGCAATCTAACTTGCAATCTGAAAATGATAGATTACAAGCAGAATCTAAGAAACTCGAGGGTGAGATTACAGAACTTTCTAAAAACATTGTTTCTCGTAACCAATCTTTGGAAAAACAAGCTCGTAGTGCTCAAACAAATGGAGCCGCAACTAGCTACATCAATACAATCGTAAACTCAAAATCAATTACAGAAGCTATTTCACGTGTTGCTGCAATGAGTGAAATCGTATCTGCGAATAACAAAATGTTAGAACAACAAAAGGCAGATAAAAAAGCTATTTCTGAAAAACAAGTAGCAAATAATGATGCTATCAATACTGTAATTGCTAATCAACAAAAATTAGCTGATGATGCTCAAGCATTGACTACGAAACAGGCAGAACTAAAAGCTGCTGAATTGAGTCTTGCTGCTGAGAAAGCGACAGCTGAAGGGGAAAAGGCAAGTCTATTAGAACAAAAAGCAGCAGCTGAGGCAGAGGCTCGTGCAGCTGCGGCAGCAGAAGCAGCTTATAAAGAAAAACAAGCTAGCCAACAACAATCAGTACTTGCTTCAGGGAATACAAACCTAACAGCACAGGTACAAGCAGTATCTGAATCTGCAGTAGCACCTGTTCAGGCTAAAGTACGTCCAACATATAACACGGATGCCTCAACTTATCCAATTGGAGAATGTACATGGGGAGTTAAAACATTAGCACCTTGGGCTGGAGACTACTGGGGTAATGGAGCACAGTGGGCTACAAGTGCAGCTGCAGCAGGATTCCGTACAGGATCGACACCTCAAGTTGGAGCAATTGCATGTTGGAACGATGGTGGATATGGACACGTAGCGGTTGTTACAGCTGTTGAATCAACAACACGTATCCAAGTATCAGAATCAAACTATGCAGGTAATCGCACACTTGGAAACCACCGTGGATGGTTTAATCCAACAACGACTTCTGAAGGTTTTGTGACATATATTTATGCAGACTAATTAGAGAGAGGGACTCGAATAGAGCCCTCTTTTTTAGGTTTTACCAGAGACAATAACTATTAAAAATGGCTCTTTGTCAACTGTAGTGGGTTGAAGAAAAGCTAAGCTCGAGAAAGGACAAATTTCGTCCTTTCTTTTTTGATATTCAGAGCGATAAAAATCCGTTTTTTGAAGTTTTCAAAGTTCCGAAATCC
>NZ_OXCQ01000037.1 GCF_900411395.1 Streptococcus sp. 596553
AAGTTCCTTTAGGTAGAATGTCGCGAATCAGCGTGTGATTTTTCTCAATTCTCCCTTTCTGGTCAGAGCGATTAGGGTCACAAAAGAAGAGTTTACTCTCTCCTCGCACATCCATTTCGATATCATCGACCCTGGCAAACTCTCCACCATTATCGGTAAGAATGACAGGGAAGAGTTGGGATAAATCTTTGTCAGCTTGGTGAAGAGTGTTCTTGATGTCATAAAGGTGTTTGGTAACCTCAAGGGCAGTTTTATTATCCAGAAGTCTAGCGAAGATAAAGTTACAGAAAGATAGATTGAAGGTGAGTAGGACTTTCCCTCCCATCCTTCCCAGAACTGTATCCATTTCCAGCCAAGAGTCTAGTTGATTCAGTGCTAAATAGTTTTGGAAATCCTCATAGGAACGGCCTTTTTTAGCTTCTTTAGGGATGGAAGGTAGCTTACTTTTTCGTCTTTCTTTGAATTTAA
>NZ_OXCQ01000008.1 GCF_900411395.1 Streptococcus sp. 596553
AGTTGTAGAAAGTCAATGGTTTTGATAAATTTTTTTCAAAAAAATAGACCTTGTCCAGAGGTCGGGGAGTTGGAGGGGACACCCTCCAAGAGTGTTGATTTAATAAGATTTTATTTTACCTTTTTCAAAAGTTTTCTTATTGTTTTTGTTGTTGGTATGTTTGTTTCTTTTATTACTTCTTTAATTAGGGAAAAATTTTTAAAATCTCCAAAGAAGAATAAAGATAGATCTAATTAGATAAAGAGATTTTTTATCGCTAGTTTAATCTACAGGGGAGTTTCTTTAATATTGTTTCGCCTGTTAAAATGATATGTGATAGCAGGATAAAAAATCTACAAATTAAGTTGGTATCAATATGGTGTAAATGGCAAGTATGTTTTCCATGCTTGCTTTTTTAATTTTTTACAATTCAAGATGTTTTGATGACCATTTATGATGTGAGTGTTCCAAGGATAAAATGAGTGCTATACTAGCAGTGTAAAGGTTGTAGCTAAACTAAGATAAAGCATACATTTAGGAGGAAATTTTATGAAGAAAAAAATACTGATTATTTTCGTTCTATATCTGATCATGTCTACCCTTCTTTATCCGCTTAGGGAGAGTATTTGGTATCATCTATTTTATACCATAGCCTATATGATTGCGGTTGTGATCTATTTTGCTTTAACTAAAAAGAAAGGAGCAAAGAAATGAAAGCTTTTCTTGCTAAAAAACGGAACATCTTCCTTACGAGATTGTTCCTAGGTCAGTTGCCCTTGCTTGTCTCTACTTATCTATTTCTATCTCGTCAGTTTTTAAATTTTTCATTGGTTTTCCAATTTCTTTTAGTGGTTATTAACTTGGCCTCTATTTTGGTTACTGTTTACCTCACTAGGGAGATGAGGATAAGAGAGTTTGAAGATGATGATTTGGTTAGTCCTAGAACCAATCAACTTATGTATATCGGTTTGACAGGTTTTATGTCTATCATTTGTTTGTATAGAGGTATCACAGCAGGAGAATCTTACCAACAACTAATTGCCTATATTGGCGCTATTCTCTGCTTGCTTATCATGCTTTTGCTCATTTGGGGCTTGAAGTATTATAAAAAGTAGCTTGCCTTCTTCTTCTGACAGAATCTTTGATTAGAAGGCTCTATTAAACTGTCCGTGAAATAAGTGAATGGAGGTATTTAAAATGAAATATAGATTATTTCTTGTTATTTTCTTGAGTAGTGTGTTGAATATTCTTTTAGGGACATTTTTACAAATCTCTAATGTATCGATTGGGTGGCTTGTTCTCTACAGTGGATTATTTGAAGCAGGTATTTTCCTTCTTGCTAATAAAGGGGTGGCGGTAAAAATCAAGGAAGTAGACATTCGAAACCGCTTTAAATTTATTTTTGGAAAAACCTTATGGTTTCAAATTCTTTTGCTCATCTTTTTGATGGTCAAACTTTATCTTGGTTTGGATGCGAGGTTGATTTTATTCTATGGACATATTTTCATTGTCTTTAATGCCTTAATGTATCTATTATCTAGTAGTCAGGTTAGCCTTAAAAAGAACAAGCTGTCTTCTTAATCTTGCAGTAATAGAGCCTGACAAGGCGAGCCATCCTGTCTTGTAGATAGTAGGAGGAATTCTATGAAAAAACACCCTATTCTTTTCAAAACGAGTGCAATTCTTTCTTATTTGTTTCTGTTTTTCGGACTGTCTTGGACGACCCAATTTTGGAGCAATTATTGGGAGTTCTCGTCTTGGGTAGGAAATCTTATCTGGATTCGAAACATCATCAGCCTTCTCTTTATCTGCTTGATGATTTGGATTTTGGTTAGGTCGGGCCATGCTTATCTCTTTCGTATCCCTAGAAAAAAGTGGTTGAGCTATTCCGTCCTGACGGTGTTAGCAGCTGTTGTGCTTATCTGTTTTAACTATCTGACAGCTAAACACGTTCAGGGGACGAACGAAGGTTGGAATTTGTTTATTGCCTATAGTGAGACCAATTTTGCGGAGTTTGGTGTTTACCTAACCTTAATCGTACTAGGACCTCTGATGGAAGAATTGGTATATAGGGGCCTGCTTCAACATGCCTTCTTTAAGGATTCGAGATGGGGGCTGGATCTTCTCTTTCCGTCATTCTTATTTGCCTTGCCCCACTTCTCTAGCTTGCCAAGTCTCGCAGATATTTTTGTCTATACGGCAGTGGGCTGTCTATTTGCCTGTCTAACACGTTATACGAAGAGTATCTATCCTTCTTATTCGATTCATATTATTAATAATATCATTGCAAACTTACCATTTTTGCTCACTTTTCTACATAGGGTCTTAGGGTAAAAAAACCAAAGGCTTGCTTTTCAGCCATAGAGGAGGTCATCATGTATAAACACTTATTTTTCCTAGATTCCAAAACCTTAGACTGGTTGACGCCTTATATTCTGGTCTTGGCTTCTGACACCATTGCATTTAATGTTTTTGTGCTAACCTTTGTATCTGTTGTGATGTTTTATTTTCTGAATCCCATGCTATCTTTAATGGCTATATTCTTAGGAGCTGGCTATGTGGTCGGTTTTTGGTTGTTAAAATGGTTTGTTTTGGAAAGGTTAGAGCTCAAGGATGACGCGTAGGAAGTCTGTTTGGTGAGGAGGATAATTTGATGGAGTTTTTTGACAAATTTCATGCCTTTTGTTTTGGATTTTTAGTACTAATAATCGTCATTACAGTTCCTTATACGATTAACCACGGGGATTTTTTTCAAAATGAGCCTGCACTGATTATTGTAAGTCTTCTTGTAACCTCGATGAGTGTTGCTTATGCTAGAAAATTTGAAATGATTTCTTTTGGGATGTTAAGCAAGAAAGACATTTTGCTTTTCATTACAATCTTTCTTCTAAGTCTGCTTGAGACGCTGGTTTATATTCATTTCTTCGCTATTTCTTCTGGCGCGGGAGTTCAACACTTGGCGGAAGTCCGCAGAGGAATTTCCCTGTCTTTGGTTTTGACTTCCTCAGTTTTTGGCCCCATCCAGGAGGAACTCATTTTCAGAGGACTTCTTCAAGGTGCGGTTTTTGACAATTCTTGGTTAGGGCTTGTGCTAACTTCCTCTCTCTTTTCGTTCATGCATGGTCCTTCTAATGTCCCTTCGTTTATTTTTTATCTACTTGGGGGCTTGTTGCTGGGCTTTGCTTATAAAAAGAGCCAAAACTTATGGGTTTCTACTCTAGTTCACATGTTTTACAATGCTTGGCCACTCTTATATTATTTATAAAAATCATGAAAGGGAAGCAGAAGAAAGAGCTTGCCTTTTCTTTCTACAATGATACCCAAGTCAATCCAGAGGCTTTTCTTTGAGAATCGGGTGTGGAGCGGTTGACGAATAGGCCAAAAACTAGTAGAATAGTAAGGAAACTTTATACGGAGGAAAGAAATGGATTTGGGTGATAATGAGCTAACACTGACTCCCATACCTGGGAAAAGTGGCAAAGCTTATATGGGTAGCTATCCTGATGGGAAGCGTATCTTTGTAAAAATGAACACCTCTCCAATCCTACCTGGTCTAGCTAGAGAACAAATTGCTCCACAATTATTATGGAGTCGCCGTTTGGCAGATGGGCGTGATATGTGTGCTCAAGAATGGTTGACAGGCAAGATATTGACCCCCTATGATATGAATCGTAAGCAAATCGTCAATATTTTAATCCGTCTGCATCGCTCACGTCCGTTGATGACACAGTTGAGTCGTTTGGGCTATGCCATGGAAACACCTGTAGATTTACTACAGTCTTGGCAGGAAACGGCTCCAGATGCTTTGCGTAAAAATCATTTTATCAGTGAAGTGATGGCTGATTTACGTCAGACTATTCCAGGATTTAGAGAGGACTATGCGACCATTGTCCATGGAGATGTACGACATAGTAATTGGATTGAGACAGATAGTGGCTTGATTTATTTGGTAGATTGGGATTCGGTTCGCTTGACCGACCGCATGTTTGATGTGGCCCATATGCTCTGCCATTATATTCCAGAACATCAGTGGAAGGAGTGGTTAACCTACTACGGTTACAAGTACAATCAAACGGTATTAAATAAATTGTATTGGTACGGTCAATTATCTTACTTGAGCCAGATTTCCAAGTATTATATGAACCAAGATTTAGAAAATGTTAATCGGGAGATTCATGGCTTGCGTCACTTCCGAGACAAGTATGGAAAGAGAAGATGAGAGTTAGAAATCGTAAAGGGGCGACAGAATTACTAGAGGCAAATCCCCAGTATGTGGTTCTCAATCCCTTGGAATCCAAGGGAAAATGGCGGGACCTGTTTGGCAATGACAATCCCATTCATGTGGAAGTTGGAAGTGGAAAGGGTGCCTTTGTTTCAGGAATGGCCAAGCAGAACCCTGACATCAACTATATCGGGATTGATATTCAAAAGTCTGTTTTGAGCTACGCTTTGGACAAGGTGCTTGAAGTTGGAGTGCCTAACATCAAGCTCTTGTGGGTAGATGGTTCTGACTTGACTGACTACTTTGAAGACGGTGAGATTGATCGTTTGTATCTGAACTTTTCAGATCCTTGGCCGAAAAAACGCCATGAAAAGCGTCGTTTGACCTATAAGACCTTCTTGGATACCTTCAAGCGTATCTTACCTGAAAATGGTGAAATTCATTTCAAGACGGATAACCGTGGCTTGTTTGAGTACAGCCTAGTGAGCTTTTCTCAGTATGGCATGAAGCTCAATGGTGTTTGGCTTGATTTACATGCCAGTGATTTTGAAGGCAATGTCATGACAGAATACGAGCAAAAATTCTCCAACAAGGGGCAAGTTATCTACCGAGTTGAGGCAGAATTTTAAGAAATAGCCTGAAATCAGGCTGTATAAGTGCTTTTGCTTTACATAAGTTAGCAAATGTGATATACTAAGGGTAAGAATATGAGAAAGTGAGGCGGGGAAATATCTTCGCCTCTTGCTTATGAGGAGGTGGACGCAATCGCAACAATCGTAGAATTAGTCAGAGAAGTTGTAGAACCTGTCATAGAAGCGCCTTTCGAACTCGTGGATATCGAGTATGGAAAGATTGGCAGTGACATGATTCTCAGTATTTTTGTAGATAAACCTGAAGGAATTACCTTGAACGACACAGCAGACTTGACAGAAATTATCAGTCCTGTCCTAGACACCATCAAGCCAGATCCCTTCCCAGAACAATATTTCCTAGAAATCACCAGTCCAGGCTTGGAACGTCCTTTAAAAACCAAGGATGCCGTTGCTGGAGCGGTTGGGAAATACATCCATGTCGGGCTCTACCAAGCCATCGATAAGCAAAAGATCTTTGAAGGAACCTTGTTGACCTTTGAAGAGGACGAGTTGACTATGGAATATATGGACAAGACGCGTAAGAAAACCGTCCAAATTCCATACAGTTTAGTATCAAAAGCACGTTTAGCAGTTAAATTATAGAAAAAGAAAGGATAGCTTTTGAGGATTCAAAAGTGAAGAAAACATGAGTAAAGAAATGCTAGA
The DNA here is from genome assembly GCF_900411395.1 of Streptococcus sp. 596553. Taxonomy (GTDB): domain Bacteria; phylum Bacillota; class Bacilli; order Lactobacillales; family Streptococcaceae; genus Streptococcus; species Streptococcus mitis_BA. The sequence continues at coordinate 5,500 of NZ_OXCQ01000008.1, forward strand.
GGCCTTCCGCATTTTGGAAGAAGACAAGGGAATCAAAAAAGAAGATATCATCGACGCAGTAGTAGAGTCGCTTCGTTCCGCTTATCGCAGACGCTATGGTCAATCAGACAGCGTAGCTATTGACTTTAACGAAAAAACAGGTGACTTTACAGTCTATACTGTCCGTGAAGTGGTTGATGAAGTATTTGATAGCCGTTTGGAAATCAGTTTGAAAGATGCTCTTTCCATTAATTCAGCCTATGAACTTGGTGATAAAATCAAGTTTGAAGAAGCACCTGCTGAGTTTGGTCGTGTAGCAGCCCAATCTGCCAAACAAACCATTATGGAAAAAATGCGCAAGCAAACACGTGCTATCACTTACAATACTTACAAAGAACATGAGCAAGAAATCATGTCTGGTACAGTAGAACGCTTTGACAACCGCTTTATCTATGTCAACCTCGGTAGCATCGAAGCCCAATTGTCAAAACAAGACAAAATTCCTGGAGAAGTTTTTGCTTCTCATGATCGTATTGAAGTTTATGTCTACAAGGTTGAAGACAACCCTCGCGGTGTCAACGTCTTTGTTAGCCGTAGCCATCCAGAAATGATCAAACGCTTGATGGAGCAAGAAATTCCAGAAGTTTATGACGGAACGGTTGAAATCATGAGCGTAGCTCGTGAAGCTGGTGATCGTACGAAGGTTGCAGTTCGTAGCCATAATCCAAACGTGGATGCTATCGGTACAATCGTTGGACGTGGTGGAGCTAATATTAAGAAGATTACTAGCAAATTCCACCCAGCTCGTTACGATGCCAAGAGCGACCGTATGGTGCCAATCGAAGAAAACATCGACGTTATCGAGTGGGTAGCAGATCCAGCTGAATTTATCTACAATGCCATCGCTCCTGCTGAGGTTGACCAAGTTATCTTTGATGAAAACGACAGCAAACGTGCCTTGGTGGTTGTTCCAGATAACAAGCTTTCTCTTGCTATCGGTCGTCGTGGACAAAATGTTCGCTTGGCGGCTCACTTGACTGGTTACCGTATCGATATTAAGTCTGCTAGCGAATTTGAAGCCATGGAAGACGCTGGTTCGGTAGATTTGGAAGCAGAAAACGATACTGTAGAAGAATAAAAGCTGCTAGAGGAGGGGAAGATGAAAACGAGAAAAATCCCTTTGCGCAAGTCTGTTGTGTCTAATGAAGTGATTGATAAGCGTGATTTGCTCCGCATTGTCAAGAACAAGGAAGGACAAGTCTTTATTGATCCGACAGGGAAGGCCAACGGCCGTGGCGCTTATATCAAGCTAGACAATGCAGAAGCCCTAGAGGCGAAAAAGAAGAAGGTCTTTAACCGTAGCTTTAGCATGGAAGTGGATGAAAGCTTTTATGACGAGTTGATCGCTTATGTGGATCACAAAGTGAAAAGAAGAGAGTTAGGACTTGAATAAGCAAAAGATAAGCAATCTCTTGGGACTTGCTCAGCGAGCAGGGCGGATTATATCGGGTGAGGAATTGGTGGTTAAGGCCATTCAAGACGGCAAGGCCAAGTTGGTCTTTCTAGCTCATGATGCTGGACCCAATCTGACCAAGAAGATTCAAGATAAAAGTCATTATTATCAAGTAGAAATTGTAACCGTGTTTTCAACACTGGAATTAAGCATAGCAGTCGGGAAATCGAGAAAGGTTTTGGCTGTGACAGATGCTGGATTTACAAAGAAAATGAGGTCTCTTATGGAATAGAAGAGGAGGACATGATTTGTCTAAGAAAAGATTGTACGAAATCGCAAAAGAACTTGGAAAAGAAAGTAAAGAAGTTGTAGCGCGTGCAAAAGAGTTGGGCTTGGATGTGAAAAGCCACTCATCAAGTGTGGAAGAAGCTGTCGCTGCAAAAATCGCTGCCAGCTTTAAGCCTGCAGCTGCTCCGAAATCAGAAGCAAAACCTGTAGCACCAAAAGCAAGTGCAGAAAAGAAAGCCGAGAAATCTGAGCCAGCTAAACCAGCTGTAGCTAAGGAAGAGGCAAAACAAGCTGAGCCAGTTGCTCCGAAGGCAGAAAAAGTAGCAGCTAAACCGCAAAGCCGTAATTTCAAGGCTGAGCGTGAAGCCCGTGCTAAAGAGCAGGCAGAGCGACGCAAGCAAAATAAAGGCAATAACCGTGACCAACAACAAAACGGAAACCGTCAGAAAAACGACGGTCGCAATGGTGGAAAACAAGGTCAAGGCAACCGCGATAATCGTCGCATTAATGACCAAGCTAAGAAACAGCAAGGTCAGCAAAATCGTGGTAATGAGCGCCGTCAACAAGAGGACAAACGTCCAAATCAAGCGGCTCCACGTATTGACTTTAAAGCCCGTGCAGCAGCCCTAAAAGCAGAGCAAAATGCAGAATATGCCCGTTCAAGTGAGGAACGTTTCAAGCAGACTCAGGCTGCCAAAGAAGCCTTGGCCCAAGCAAACAAACGCAAGGAGCCAGAGGAAATCTTTGAAGAAGTGGCTAAGTTAGCTGAACAAGCGCAACAAGAACAGCAAGTTCAAGCAGTGGTTGAAGTCGTCCCTGAGAAAACAGAACCTGCAGTGGATACACGTCGTAAAAAACAAGCTCGACCAGACAAAAATCGTGACGATTATGATCACGAAGAAGATGGTCCTAGAAAACAACAAAAGAATCGAAGTAGTCAAAATCAAGTGAGAAATCAAAAGAATAGTAACTGGAATAACAACAAAAAGAACAAAAAAGGCAATAACAAGAACAACCGTAATCAGACTCCAAAACCTGTTACAGAGCGTAAATTCCATGAATTGCCAACAGAATTTGAGTATACAGATGGTATGACCGTTGCGGAAATCGCAAAACGTATCAAACGTGAACCAGCTGAAATCGTTAAGAAACTTTTCATGATGGGTGTCATGGCCACACAGAACCAATCCTTGGATGGGGAAACAATTGAACTCCTCATGGTGGATTACGGTATCGAAGCCAAACAAAAGGTTGAAGTGGATAATGCCGATATCGAACGTTTCTTTGTCGAGGATGGTTATCTCAATGAAGATGAATTGGTTGAGCGTCCACCAGTTGTAACTATCATGGGACACGTTGACCACGGTAAAACAACTCTCCTAGATACCCTTCGTAACTCTCGTGTTGCGACAGGTGAAGCAGGTGGTATCACTCAACATATCGGTGCCTACCAAATTGTTGAAAATGGCAAGAAGATTACCTTCCTTGATACACCGGGACACGCGGCCTTTACATCTATGCGTGCGCGTGGTGCATCTGTTACCGATATTACTATTTTGGTCGTAGCGGCAGACGATGGGGTTATGCCTCAGACTATCGAAGCCATCAACCACTCAAAAGCGGCCAACGTTCCAATCATCGTAGCCATTAACAAGATTGATAAACCAGGTGCCAACCCAGAACGTGTTATCGGTGAATTGGCAGAGCATGGTGTCATGTCAACCGCTTGGGGTGGAGATTCTGAATTTGTTGAAATCTCAGCTAAATTCAACCAAAACATCGAAGAATTGTTGGAAACAGTCCTTCTTGTGGCTGAAATCCAAGAACTCAAGGCAGACCCAACAGTGCGTGCGATCGGTACAGTTATCGAAGCTCGCTTGGATAAAGGAAAAGGTGCGGTCGCAACCCTTCTTGTTCAACAAGGTACCTTGAATGTCCAAGACCCAATCGTTGTCGGAAATACCTTCGGTCGTGTCCGTGCTATGACCAATGACCTTGGTCGTCGTGTTAAAGTTGCTGGACCATCAACACCAGTTTCAATCACAGGTTTGAACGAAGCGCCAATGGCAGGTGACCACTTTGCCGTTTACGAAGATGAAAAATCTGCGCGTGCGGCTGGTGAAGAACGTGCCAAACGTGCCCTCATGAAACAACGTCAAGCTACCCAACGTGTTAGCCTTGAAAACCTCTTTGATACCCTTAAAGCTGGTGAACTCAAATCAGTTAACGTTATTATCAAGGCCGATGTACAAGGTTCAGTTGAAGCCCTTTCTGCATCACTTCAGAAAATCGATGTGGAAGGTGTTAAAGTTACCATCGTTCACTCAGCGGTTGGTGCCATCAATGAATCTGACGTAACACTTGCGGAAGCTTCAAATGCCTTTATCGTTGGTTTCAATGTACGCCCTACACCACAAGCTCGTCAACAAGCAGAAGCTGACGATGTGGAAATCCGTCTCCACAGCATTATCTACAAGGTTATCGAAGAGATGGAAGAAGCCATGAAGGGGATGCTTGATCCAGAATTTGAAGAAAAAGTTATCGGTGAAGCAGTTATTCGTGAAACCTTCAAGGTATCTAAAGTGGGAACCATCGGTGGATTCATGGTTATCAACGGTAAGGTTACTCGTGACTCTAAAGTCCGTGTTATCCGTGATGGTGTCGTTATCTATGACGGCGAACTCGCAAGCTTGAAACACTACAAAGACGACGTGAAAGAAGTTCCAAACGGTCGTGAAGGTGGATTGATGATCGATGGCTACAATGATATCAAGACTGATGATGTGATTGAGGCGTATGTCATGGAAGAAATTAAAAGATAAGATTTTTGCTCCTTTTTTAGGTGGTGAGGGACGCAAGCAAACCGATGGTTTCATTGCTTATTTTTGAGCCTAGGGTCTCAAAAATCCCCTGTGATGGGACTGATAAATCAGTTCCATCACTTTCACCACGGCGAAAGAAGCAGATGATTTCAAATTGAACTTCGTTTCAATTTGAAATGAAAATCAAGAAGTTTAAAAATAGCTAGGTCTGCTGGCCTAGCTTTTGGTTCAAAGTAGAGAAAGGAATATCATGGCAAATCATTTCCGTACGGATCGTGTGGGCATGGAAATCAAGCGTGAAGTCAATGAGATTTTGCAAAAGAAAGTCCGTGATCCGCGTGTCCAAGGCGTGACCATCACAGATGTTCAGATGCTAGGTGACTTGTCTGTTGCCAAGGTTTACTACACCATTTTGAGTAACCTTGCTTCGGATAATCAAAAAGCCCAAGTTGGACTTGAAAAAGCAACTGGTACCATCAAACGTGAACTTGGTCGCAATTTGAAATTGTACAAAATCCCAGATTTGACCTTCGTCAAAGACGAATCCATCGAATATGGAAACAAGATTGACGAGATGCTACGCAATCTGGATAAGAACTAAAGAAGAGGGGCAACCCTCTTTTTTGGTTGAGAAAGTAGGTGGAATTTGAAATGGAAAAATATTCTTTTAAAAAGGGGGTCTGTATTTTTAAATGTTAGCTAATCAGAAAATGCTTTTTTTTTTTAGGAAATATGATATGATAAAGTGTAAAAAAGAAATAAGGAGTTTGTATATGGCTGAACAAGAGTTGGCTATGCAAGTATTGCAACAAGTGGTGAAACTACCTGTTGTTAAGGTTGATCGTTCGAAATTTTTAGTGGATAAGTTTTCCAAAGAATTGGATCCACAGGACATTCCTACCTTATTAGAACAAGGTCCAACGTCTCTCTTATCTCAAGAAACCTTAGATAGAGTGGCTAATGTCTGCATTAGGGATAATGTTTTATTGGCGAGTGGAACCTCTGTTTTGGCAGGATTACCAGGTGGACTTGCCATGGCAATCACTATACCAGCGGATGTAGCTCAATTTTATGCTTTTTCTTTAAAATTAGCTCAAGAACTAGGTTATATTTATGGATATGAGGATCTTTGGGCTTCACGCGAGGAGTTGAGTGAAGATGCTCAAAATACCCTCTTGCTTTATCTAGGCGTCATGTTGGGGGTAAATGGAACCGCTGCCTTGCTACGTGCTGGTGGTATAACAATTGCCAAACAGGTAATGAAAACAGTGCCTAATAAAGCCTTAACAAAGACGCTTTGGTACCCTATTTTGAAAAAAGTCTTAAAAATATTTGGTGTGAATCTGACCAAGGGAGGGCTGGCCAAAGGAATGGGGAAATTTATTCCTATCTTGGGAGGTATCATTTCAGGTGGTTTAACCTTTGCAACTATGAAACCGATGGGTGAAAGCTTGCAGAAAGAATTATCCAAGCTAGTCAACTATAGTGAAGTTCAATATCAAGAAGATGTTGAAACAATCCGAAAAGAGGCTGAAATCATCGAAGGAGAGTAATATGGGACTCATAAAAATTCTAGCTAAAACTTATGGGAATTACTTTTTGACCGTGCAAGGTGTAAAAGTAATGAAGACGATAAAGAAAGATGACCACGCCGTTGTCGGTCTAGGGAAACTTTTTATTGCAGACAAGTTAATGGATACGGCTCGGTGGCTCATCAAGCCAGAGGAGAGAGAATGAAATTTTTCTGGGGACTTCTTGCCATTCTTTTTATTAAACCGATTATTGGAATTGTGAAATTCTTTTGGATGATCATCTCTTTTGCAGTCCAATTGCTGTTTTACAAGCTATTATTTAAACTATTGGATTGGCTCTTTAAACTTATTTAGTCCGTAATTCAAGTCGCAGAGAACTAGCAGGAACTCCACTGCTAGTTTTTTAATCTCTTTCCTTGTGGTATAATAAAAGCAGTAAAATCATTTTAGAACATTCAGTGGAGGTCGTCATGGACAATATCATCGATGTGTCAATTCCCGTTGCAGAAGTGGTGGATAAGCATCCAGAAGTCTTGGAAATCCTAGTAGAGCTGGGTTTCAAACCTCTTGCTAATCCCTTGATGCGTAATACTATCGGTCGTAAAGTATCACTCAAACAGGGTTCTAAGCTTGAAGGAACTCCTATGGACAAGATTGTCCGTACGCTGGAAGCAAACGGCTACGAAGTGATTGGGTTAGACTAATGGCAGATGAACGGATTCATGTCCTACGGGATATTTTGTTAGAATTGCACAATGGTGCCTCTCCTGAGTCGGTTCAGGAGCGTTTTGATGCGACCTTTACAGGTGTTTCAGCCATTGAGATTTCCCTCATGGAGCACGAACTGATGAACTCAGACTCAGGTGTCACATTTGAAGATGTCATGGAACTCTGTGATGTCCATGCCAATCTTTTTAAAAATGCTGTTAAGGGTGTCGAAGTAGAGGATACCGAGCATCCTGGCCACCCAGTTCGGATCTTTAAGGAAGAAAATCTGGCCCTCCGTGCTGCCTTGATTCGCATTCGGAGACTGTTAGATACCTATGAGTCTATGGAAGATGAAGAAATGCTTGCGGAGATGCGTAAGGGTTTGGTGCGTCAGATGGGACTTGTGGGGCAATTTGACATCCATTACCAACGTAAAGAAGAACTCTTCTTTCCTATCATGGAGCGCTATGGACACGATTCACCTCCTAAGGTCATGTGGGGAGTGGATGACCAGATTAGGGAACTCTTTCAAACAGCTCTAACGACAGCCAAGTCACTACCAGAAGTGTCGATTTCTACTGTAAAAGAAGATTTTGAAGCCTTTGCGACAGAGTTTGAAAGTATGATTTTCAAGGAAGAGTCTATCCTTCTCATGATTCTCCTTGAGTCCTTTACTCAGGATGACTGGCTTCAGATTGCGGAAGAGAGCGATGCCTATGGTTATGCTATCATCCGTCCGTCTGAGAAATGGGTGCCAGAAAGACAGAGTTTTGTTGAGGAAAAGAGTGAAGAGGAGCCTGTACAGCTAGATACGGCAGAGGGTCAAGTTCAGCAAGTTATCGATACGCCAGAAGGTCAGTTTACCATTACCTTTACCCCTAAGGAAAAGGAAGCAGTGCTGGACCGCCATAGTCAACAGGCTTTTGGGAATGGCTATCTCTCAGTCGAGCAGGCCAATCTGATCCTCAATCACCTCCCCATGGAGATTACCTTTGTAAATAAAGAGGATATTTTCCAGTATTACAATGACAATACGCCAGCTGATGAGATGATTTTCAAACGAACACCGTCCCAAGTTGGGCGCAATGTTGAACTCTGTCATCCGCCTAAGTATTTGGATAAGGTAAAAACCATTATGCAAGGTCTTCGTGACGGGGTCAAGGACAAATACGAGATGTGGTTTAAGTCCGAGTCGCGAGGTAAGTTTGTCCACATCACCTACGCAGCAGTGCGCGATGAAGATGGGGAATTCCAAGGTGTATTGGAGTACGTTCAGGATATTCAACCCTACCGTTAGATTGACACGGACTATTTCCGTGGACTAGAATAAGGAGAAAAAATGAGTTACGAACAAGAATTTATGAAGGAATTTGAAGCTTGGGTCAATACCCAGATCATGATTAACGACATGGCGCACAAGGAAAGCCAAAAAGTCTACGAAGAAGACCAAGACGAACGTGCCAAAGATGCCATGATTCGCTATGAGAGTCGCTTGGATGCTTATCAGTTCTTGCTTGGTAAGTTTGAAAACTTCAAAGCAGGCAAGGGATTCCATGATTTGCCAGAGGGATTGTTTGGTGAGCGGAATTATTAAATGAGATAGATTCTTGATTTTTTACTAAAATCTTGATAGAATATTTATATTAAATCCTTGTCAGAGCAGGGGTTTTTTATTGAAAGGATTTTATCATGTCAAAGAAACTCAATCGTAAAAAACAATTACGAAATAGCCTCCGTCGTGCAGGTGCCTTTTCAAGTACTGTGACTAAGGTTGTAGAAGAGACAAAAAAAGTCGTGAAACGTGCAGAGCAGTCAGCAAGCCAAGCTGGTAAGGCTGTTTCTAAAAAGGTTGAACAAGCAGTAGAAGCTACCAAAGAGCAAGCTCAAAAAGTAGCCAATTCTGTAGAAGATTTTGCAGCAAACTTGGGTGGACTTCCACTTGACCGTGCCAAAACTTTCTATGATGAAGGAATCAAGTCTGCTTCAGATTTCAAAAACTGGACTGAAAAAGAACTCCTTGCCTTGAAAGGAATCGGCCCAGCTACCATTAAGAAATTGAAGGAAAATGGCATCAAGTTCAAGTAATTTTTCTTGTGCCTTGCATTTCCGAAAAAATCTTGCTACAATAGAGCCATTAGAGGTGTTTTGAATCCCGCATTTTACAGAAAGTGGCGGAGCTGAGAAGTCCACAAATGTGTCAAAACTGGTTGCTAATGGATGAAAAATTGAAATAAAAGTGTCTTTTTGTTTTAAAGACGAGAGTTGCGGGCAACTGCCCGAAATTGGGTGGTACCGCGGATAAATACATTCGTCCCTGTCATGTAGATGGCAGGGACGATTTTTTTGTAGAAAGCGAGGAAGAAGGATGACAAGAGCTGAATTACCAGAACGCTTAGAAACCGAACGACTCGTCCTACGAGTTCGTACAGTGGCAGATGCTGAGGATATCCATACCTACGCTAGTTTGCCGGAGGTCGCTTACCCAGCGGGCTTTCCGCCCGTCAAGACCTTGGAAGATGAAATCTATTATCTGGAGCATATCCTTCCCGAGCGCAATCAAACGGAAAATCTCCCAGCTGGCTACGGAATTGTCGTCAAAGGAACCGATAAAGTCATCGGCTCTGTTGATTTCAACCATCGGCACGAAGACGATGTACTGGAGATTGGCTACACCTTGCCCCCAGACTATTGGGGACGAGGTTATGTGCCAGAAGCAGCGCGTGCCTTGATTGACATAGCTTTTAGAGAACTAGGTCTTCACAAGATTGAACTTTCTTGCTTTGGTTACAATACCCAAAGTCAACGAGTCGCAGAGAAACTTGGCTTTACTCTGGAAGCTCGCATCCGAGACCGCAAAGATGCCCAAGGCAATCGCTGTGATGATTTGAGATATGGCTTGCTGAGGAGTGAGTGGGAGGTAATTTGATGCATCTTTTCATCATTGGTGCTCCAGCCTCAGGAAAAATGACGATTGGTCAAGAACTGTCTCAACTGACGGATTCTACCCTCTTTTATAACCATCAAGCCATCGATTTTGCACTAGAAATCTATCAGGATTATACAGAGGAGATGTGGGAATTTGTTCGTGGAATTACCTTTTCTTTCCTTGGAGCAAGTGCAAGAAATCAGCGATCAGTAATTTTAACAGACGTAATTGATTTTTCAAATCAGTACCAGCTGATGTATTTGAAGCAAATTCAGGATTTGTTGGATGACTATCATCAAGAGATTCTTTTTGTGGAGTTGGAAACAAGTCTTGAGGAGCGCTTACATCGAAATCGAACGGAGAACCGGTTGAAGCACAAACCCTTAAAACGACATATTGAGGTATCTGAAAGAGAAATTTTAGAGACTGCTGAAACACTTCAATTAAATTCCCAACATCAACCGAATGAGTTGCATCACTACCTTAAAATAAATAATACGAATTTGCCTGCAGAAGAAGTTGCTAAGCAAATTCAAAATAAAATGAACAAAATAGAGAAAGGACAAACACATGTCTAAAGAACTTCATGAAGACGTTCTCAAGACTCAAGAAGTTCAAAAGTCTCAATCTTTTTCGTTCGTGATTCCTACCACCAAATGTAACTTGAAAACTCTACCTTAATCGCGCTTGGAGTACACCCTTCAAAGTAAACGAATCACAAAGAAACTGGGATTTCCCATTTAAGCCTGTATCCGAGGTCGTAAGAATATCCAATACAGCAGAGGTAGAGTTTGATTTATTGAAGAATGAGTTAGAGGAGAAAATAGATGGCTAAAAAGAAAAATAGAAAAAAGAATTAAATCGCCAGCAAAAGTTGGATATCAAAGTCGTTTCTGAAGAAGAGGTTGTCTGGACAGAACTACTGGCTAAAAAACCAACTTTTGTAGAACGTCGGACCATTCAAAATTTCGATGAACTACATACAACAGTGATGCAATATGCTGATGAACATGGAGAGTATCCAGATGTTCAGCTAATCAATTACCAACTGAAAAATAGGATTTTTGATTAGAATCAGGACCATGCTTTATTTAGAGAAGCTATGCATACTCCAAATACACAGAAGCGAAATGAACTGTTAAAACAAGTTTTAAAGATCAATCCAGATTATTTTGCTGCTGATTTTCACCCATTCTTATCAGAGGTTGAAGATTTTGATTTACCAACCTTTAGATTAGATTTAGGAGGCAAAGATTGAAATTAATGTATTATTTTAATACTGACAATAGATTGAAGAATCTTTTTGCTCAAACTTGGAAAATACTTATGTATGCGCTAACGTATTTTCCAATAATATCTCTAATTATATTCTGTCTTACCGATTTTAAATTAGTTATAATTTTACAATTTGCCTTGATACTAATATATGTGTTTAACTATAAAAATCGATTTAATAAGTTTAGAGTTTTTCTTACTAAAAGTACTAAATCTTTAGCTTTTATGAACGCATGGGATGGAATATTTTGCGGAATCTTGACTTACATTCTTTATAACCTAAATCTAGTTGAATCAACTTTAATCAACTTATCTCAATATTTTTTTATTAATTATGGCATAAGTAAAAATCACATAAATAACTGGATTATCATTGTAATACTTTTAATATTACCATTTGTATTATCTGTTATAAAAACTGTAGGATCAATCAAGATATTTCAAAAAGTTAATAAAATAGATATCGTAAAGGGAAAGACACTGTGGAATGTATATGCCACGATGCTTATTATTTCGTTTTTATGGTATTATATCTATATTTATTACTTTATTTCTAATGTTATTGATTTTCATTCTGATTTAATAACTGACATTCTTATGTTCAGTTCACTTATTGCACTTTATTTAATATGCTGGTGGATGATTTATAATCTAATTAGACATGGTGCAAAAGATACCAAAGAAGTAATAGCATCATGGTTAATTGGTTCAATCTGTATATTACTGTTAGCAGTATTTAATCAAGTTGAAAATGAATTAATAAATGCTTTAACATGGTTTTTGCCAATTTTAATTCCTAGTCTAATTGGAGAAATAAATTCTCAATTCGATACAAAAAAACATAAGAAAAAACCAATAAGAACTGAGAAAATGGATAGACACCTCTATCGAACTCAACTATATGGTTTTCTTACTCTATTAATGTTGAGTATTATTCCAAAGTTAACCGAAATTATTTGGGGTTTAAAGATTAAGAAGAAATTGGTCGAATTTATAACTCCCGAAGCTGATTGGATGTCTGAATTATTTGCCTCAACTATAATTATTTTCGTTTGTTTCATATTATCATTAGTTATTGGGAAGATTATAATTTGGTTATTACAATATTTCTATTTAAACACCTATAATGGATATTACGTGTATCGTGACAATATGCATAGTATATTAATAAATCGTAGATATAAAAGAAATATTCATAAAAGGAGAAAAAATAATGTCTAAATAACTTTCACCTAAATACACTCCATCCTATGTTTAGGTTGGTCGTTAACAAAACAACTTCATGAAGATGTTCTCAAGACTCAAGAAGTTCAAAAGTCTCAACCTTTTTCATTCGTGATTCCGACCACCAAATGTAACTGGAAAAATTCTACCTTGGTCAGGCTTGGGGTACAACCTTCAAAGCAAATGAATCACAAAGAAGCTTAGATTCCCGTTCAAGCCTGTATCCGAGGTCGTAAGAATATCCAATACAGCAGAGGTAGAGTTTGATATATTGAAGAATGAGTTAGAGGAGAAAATAGATGGCTAAAAAGAAAAATAGAAAAAAAGAATTAAAACGCCAGCAAAAGTTGGATATCAAAGTTATTTCTGAAGAAGAGGCTGCTTGGACAGAAATCATGGCCAAAAATCCAACTTTTGTAGAACGTCGGACTATTCAAAATTTCGATGAACTGCATACAGCAGTGATGCAATATGCTGATGAACACGGAGAGTATCCAGATGTTCAGCTAATCAATTACCAACTGAAAAATAGGACTTTTGATTGGAAACAGGATCATGCCATATTTAGAGAAGCTATGCATACTCCAAATACACAGAAGCGAAATAAACTGTTAAAACAAGTTTTAAAAATCAATCCAGATTATTTTGCTGCTGCTTTTCATTTATTCTTATCAGAAGTTGAAGATTTTGATTTGTCAACTTTTAAAAAAGTATTGGATTTTGAAATTCTAGTTTTAGAAAAATGGAAAATGAATGGATACAATAGTTGGAATTATTTTGAAGCACGCCCTATCCTGTCTGCTCTGATGTTTCTGATTGAGTATTATATGATGGAGAACTTCAATTCTAAGGCTATAGAATTGATTGACCTGTATTTGAGTAAGCGACCAGACCGTTTTCCTCCTAATTTTGTCTTCTGTATGCTTTCCTTGTATCATATTACTGGTCAGGAACTAAAGGTTGAACGTTTCTATCGTGAAGAATTAAATAAAGGGAAACGGGATGATACCATTCTTATTCATGCCATCATCTCTGCTTTTTCTCAAGGAAAAATTGAAGAAGCAAGTCAGCTATTTGCAAAATTAGTGGAAATCAATGATGAAGCTGTTGAATTCTTTATAGAGGAAGATTGGCAATTCAAAGTTATAGATATAGAAGATCAAGAATGCTATTGTCCAAATTCAGTTGAATCGCTACAAGCTAGTTTGTATCCTCTGCTTGACTATTTACAAGAAAATATTATTTTAACAGAATTTTTAACAAAAGAAGCCAAAAAATTCCGTCGTAAACCAGTATTTTCGAATCATTCCAGTGTGTTAAGAAATCTACCCCAGGTTACAGACTGGTACTCCTTTATGAGCGAGGAAAAAATGAAGGGAATCCGGATGGATCTTGTTCACATCTTTGTTGAAAATGGGATTCGTAAATCTTCAGATTTCAAAAAATGGACTGAAAAAAAAGTTCTCGCTTTGAGGGGAATTGGTCCCGTAACCGTTAAAAAGCTGAAGGAAAACGGCATAAAGTTTAAGAAAGAGAAGTAATTGTTTATGGAAGGGAGGAGGTGAAATTGTCTTGAATGAAATTTCTAATTTCATCCTGTATACTACACCAAATGGCGACGTTCAGCTAGATATCCTTTTACAAGATGAAAATCTTTGGTTGACTCAAAAAGGCCTTGCAGAGCTCTTTGGAGTTGAACGAAGTGTCATTACAAAGCACTTAAAAAACATTTATGACAGTGGTGAGTTGGATAAGGTGTTAACTTGTGCAAAATTTGCACAGGTTCAACAAGAGGGAAATAGAACTGTTCGGCGTGAACTTGAATATTACAATCTGGATGCGATTATTTCAGTTGGCTATCGAGTAAATTCCGGCAAGGCTACTCAATTTAGAATCTGGGCAACCAAGACCTTGAAAGAATTTATCATCAAAGGTTTTGTTTTGAATGATGAACGCTTGAAACAAGGACAGGCAGTTTTCGGACAAGATTATTTCCGTGAACTTTTAGAACGAATTCGCTCTATTCGTTCTAGCGAGCGCCGAATCTATCAACAAATTACGGATATCTTTGCCGAATGTGCCATAGATTATGATCGAAACTCAGATATTACTAAAAATTTCTATGCTATGGTGCAAAATAAATTTCATTATGCAATTACTGGAAGTACTGCTGCAGAAATTATCTATCAACAAGCCGATGCTAGTAAAGAAAAAATGGGATTAACGTCTTGGAAGAATGCACCTGATGGACGAGTGCTCAAATCAGATGTAACGGTGGCTAAAAACTATTTGCAAGAAAAAGAAATTCGACAACTAGAGCGAACTGTTACAGCCTATTTTGATTATATTGAGGGTTTGGTTGAACGCCGTAATACTTTTACAATGCGAGGATTGGCAGATAGTATTGATCGTTTTCTATCTTTTAATGAGTACGAAATTTTAGAAGGAAAAGGAAGTATTTCCAAGAAACAAGCAGATTCAAAAGCCATCCAGGAGTATGAAAAATTTAACCGAACTCAAAAAATTCTATCGGACTTTGATAAACATATTCTGAAGATAATGAGAGAAAGTTAATGTAAAATTTTCACCATTTCTTTGCTTATAGAAGATACTGAAAAAATCAGATGTGCTGAATCAAGGCCTATCTTCTACATACTAATTTTATTTAAAGATATTAACTAGAAAGGACAAACACATGTCTAAAGAACTTTCACCTAAATACAATCCAGCCGAGGTTGAGGCTGGTCGTTACCAAAAATGGCTTGATGCGGATGTTTTCAAGCCTTCAGGCGATCAAAAGGCTAAGCCTTATTCAATCGTGATTCCACCACCAAACGTAACTGGTAAACTTCACCTTGGTCACGCTTGGGATACGACTTTGCAGGATATTATCATCCGTCAAAAACGCATGCAAGGTTTTGATACGCTTTGGCTTCCTGGTATGGACCACGCTGGTATTGCAACTCAAGCTAAGGTTGAGGAGCGCTTGCGTGGTGAGGGCATTAGCCGTTATGACCTGGGTCGTGAGTCTTTCTTGACGAAAGTCTGGGAATGGAAAGACGAGTATGCCACTACCATCAAGGAACAATGGGGCAAGATGGGGCTCTCTGTAGACTACTCTCGTGAGCGTTTCACTCTTGACGAAGGTTTGTCAAAAGCGGTTCGCAAGGTCTTTGTGGACCTTCACAAGAAAGGCTGGATCTACCGTGGTGAGTTTATCATCAACTGGGACCCAGCTGCACGCACAGCCCTTTCTGATATTGAAGTTATCCACAAGGATGTCGAAGGTGCATTCTACCACATGAACTACATGCTGGAAGACGGTTCACGCGCCCTTGAAGTTGCGACCACTCGTCCTGAGACCATGTTTGGGGACGTTGCCGTTGCAGTCAATCCAGAAGACCCACGCTACAAGGACTTGATTGGTAAAAACGTCATCCTTCCAATCGCTAATAAATTGATTCCAATCGTTGGGGATGAGCATGCTGATCCTGAGTTTGGTACAGGTGTCGTGAAAATCACGCCTGCCCACGATCCAAACGACTTCTTGGTTGGTCAACGTCACAACTTGCCACAAGTCAACGTCATGAACGACGACGGAACTATGAATGACTTGGCCTTCGAATTTGCAGGCATGGACCGTTTTGAAGCTCGTAAGGCAGTCGTTGCCAAGTTGGAAGAAATCGGTGCCCTTGTTAAAATCGAAAAACGTGTCCACAGTGTTGGTCACTCAGAACGTACCGGTGTTGTAGTTGAACCACGCTTGTCTACACAATGGTTCGTTAAGATGGACCAATTGGCTAAAAATGCTATTGCCAACCAAGACACAGACGATAAGGTAGAATTTTACCCACCTCGTTTCAACGATACCTTCCTCCAATGGATGGAAAATGTCCACGACTGGGTAATCTCTCGTCAGCTCTGGTGGGGTCACCAAATCCCTGCTTGGTACAATGCTGAGGGTGAAATGTACGTCGGTGAAGAAGCTCCAGAAGGTGACGGTTGGACTCAGGACGAAGACGTCTTGGATACGTGGTTCAGTTCGGCTCTTTGGCCATTCTCAACTATGGGCTGGCCTGATGTCGACTCAGAAGACTTCAAACGTTACTTCCCAACTTCAACCTTGGTTACTGGTTACGACATCATCTTCTTCTGGGTATCTCGTATGATCTTCCAATCTTTGGAATTCACAGGTCGTCAGCCATTCCAAAACGTCCTTATCCACGGTCTCATTCGTGACGAGCAAGGACGCAAGATGTCTAAATCACTCGGAAACGGGATTGACCCAATGGATGTGATCGAGAAATACGGTGCTGATGCCCTTCGTTGGTTCCTTTCAAACGGTTCTGCACCAGGCCAAGACGTGCGCTTCTCTTACGAGAAAATGGATGCTTCTTGGAACTTCATTAACAAGATCTGGAACATCTCTCGCTACATCCTCATGAACAATGAAGGCTTGACTCTTGAGCAAGCAACTGCTAATGTGGAAAAAGTTGTTAACAAAGAAGCCGGAAACGTTACAGACCGCTGGATTCTCCACAACCTCAATGAAACCATCGGAAAAGCTACTGCCAACTTTGATAAGTTTGAATTTGGTGTGGCTGGTCACATCCTCTACAACTTCATCTGGGATGAGTTTGCGGACTGGTACGTTGAGTTGACTAAGGAAGTTCTTTATAGTGACAACGAAGAAGAGAAAGTCATCACACGTTCTGTTCTCCTTTACACCTTGGACAAGATCCTTCGTCTCCTTCACCCAATCATGCCATTCGTGACAGAGGAAATCTTTGGACAAATCTCAGAAGGTTCTATCGTTACAGCAGAATACCCAACTGTCAACCCAGCCTTTGAAGATCTTGCTGCCCACACTGGCGTTGAAAGCCTCAAAGACTTGATCCGTGCCGTTCGTAATGCGCGTGCGGAAGTGAACGTAGCACCAAGCAAGCCTATCACCATCCTTGTTAAGACAAGCGATAGCGACTTAGAAGCCTTCTTTAACAGCAATGTCAACTACATCAAACGCTTCACAAATCCAGAACACTTGGAGATCGCGTCAAATATTCCTGCACCTGAACTCGCAATGTCAAGCGTCATCACTGGAGCAGAAATCTACCTGCCACTGGTAGACCTCCTTAATGTCGAAGAAGAATTGGCTCGTCTCGACAAGGAACTGGCTAAATGGCAAAAAGAACTGGATATGGTTGGTAAGAAACTCTCTAACGAACGCTTCGTAGCCAACGCAAAACCAGAAGTCGTCCAAAAAGAACGCGACAAACAAGCCGACTACCAAGCGAAATACGACGCGACCGTAGCACGTATTGATGAGATGAAGAAACTCGTTAAATAAACACAGAAACACGGTGGTAAACCGTGTTTTTTGGTATAATGAAATCAATATCTATTGATGGAGAAAGTGATGTCTAAGCACCCGCATTATGAATTGTTAAATTTAATTGGCTACGGTCTTGCCAAGTTTGACAAGCTTTTTATAAAAGAATTTCAATGTTCTAGCAAGTCGGAGTTTTATCGCTATGTAGTTTCTCTGGAAATTGCTGAAACAACTGGAGTTGTAAAAAATAGAATGGATTTATTTGATCCTTATTTTGACAATAATCGAAAAGGTTGGTGGCAGAAAGCTGAAGTTTACCGTTTTCGTAAAGATTTAATTGATATGATGTTTGGAAATGAAGATGTTCATAGTTATGCTGAAATCGTTAAAATGTTACTTGCTAGTGAAGGAAAGCGAACAGGCATTACTACCCTTGAAAAACCAATTATTCGAACTAAATTCAAACGTCTACAGGAAACGGGAATGGAGGCTGAGAATTATTTTATCCTTCATTTTGATAAAGAAGAAAAATTCCAAGGTGGACTATTGACCGATGCCCGTCTTTATGGTGATGGATATGACTTTCAGGTAGATGTCCAAGAGCATTCTTACCTTGCCGAAGTAAAAGGTATCCGAAAGTCTAAGGGTCGCATTCGATTGACTGCCAGAGAATATGAAAAAGCCAAAGAGTTTAAATCAGATTTTATTTTATCTCTAGTTACTAACTTAGATGATATTCCAAAGTTAGTATTAGTTAATAATCCTTTAAAATATTTTGAGTTTAAAAAGAATATTATCAAAAATGAAATTATTGAATACAGAAGCTTAGAAGATTTGTATTAGTTTCCCCTTAATTTTACTAGTTGAAGAAGATAGAAACCTTAACAAGTCAACGGCTCAATGAACTGGAAATCAACGGTATTCGTTTGACTAAGTTTAAAAATGGGGAAATCGGTATTGAATTTATCTGGATTGATACCGAAAATCCCCCAAGCGATGCCATCGGCTGGGTAGCAAAGAAATAAAAGTTTTCAAAGCTATTGTAACAAATAAGGGATTTTATTTTCGTGTACAATTTCAGCTATTCTTGTTATAATCAGCCTATAGGAATCAAGGAGGTGACTCTTATGGCTGTTTTTGTGTCTTTGGATGGAATTGTGGTAGAAGTACTTGATGTCTTTTCTTCTTTTAATGGGGATAGTGAGTTTTTCTTGTGTAAACGTCTTAAAGACAAGAGTCAGTTTGTGATGGAACGCTCTCAGTTCGAGGAGATGTTCCAACTTCAAAGTAGTCACTTGACGACGCAAGAAAAATTACAATTGTTTACCTCTGTGTTTGCTGGCCGTTATGATGTTTATGCTAAGAGTTTTATCAATGATCAAGGGAAAATTCAGTATTTTCCATCCTATGATTATGGTTGGAAGCAGTTGCCGCCTGAAAAACGGAGTTTCCAGACATTAACGGATTCCGTTTTGAAATCTCATTTTCGTGGGGAGACAGCTATCGGTATCTTTCCTATGCACTTAGATGATAGCTGTTATTTTTTGGTACTGGATTTGGATGAAAGAGATTGGAAAGAAGCTGGTTTAACCATTCGAAGAATAGCCAGGAAACGCCAGATGGAAGCCCATTTAGAGATTTCTCGTTCGGGTTACGGACTCCATATTTGGTTCTTCTTTGAGGAAGCGATTCCGAGTTGAGAGGCTCGCTTATTTGGAAAGAAACTATTAGAATTGGCTATGCAGGAAAGTATACAACTGTCCTTTGATTCTTTTGATCGCATGTTTCCAAATCAGGATGTCCTTCCTAAGGGGGGATTTGGAAATTTGATTGCCTTGCCTTTTCAAGGAGAAGCTTACCATCAAGGGCGAACGGTCTTTGTGGATGAACAGTTTCAGCCTTATGAAGACCAATGGAGGTATCTACAAGAGATTCAGAGGGTTTCAACTGCTAAAGTGGCACTGTTAATCCAAGAGGAGTTAGGTAAGCAAGAATTGGATAAGGAGTTGAAGGTCATCTTATCCAATATGATCCAACTTGAAAAATCGTCTGTGACACCCAAGACACTGTTTTTCTTGAAAAATATGGCTTCATTTTCTAATCCCGAATTTTATTTAAAGCAGGCTATGCGATAGCCAACCTATCAAATTCCTGAGCGAATGTATTTATTTGGAGAATCCGATCATTATTTATGGCTGCCAAGAGGTTCACTATATCCATTGTAAGATAAATTTAATACTCTTCGAAAATCTCTTCAAACCACGTCAGCTTCGCCTTGCCGTAGATATATGTAACTGACTTCGTCAGTCTTATCTACAACCTCAAAGCAGTGCTTTGAGCAACCTACGGCTAGCTTCCTAGTTTGCTCTTTGATTTTCATTTAGTATGAGCAGGGATCTGTGAAAGATAGGAGAAAGGTACAAAGGTCTATTAGAGTGGAATTTAAGGGAGAACTCACTTTTGAGCAAGAGTTAGCCCTGTCAGATATGATTTCCAAAGAAAATGGTTTACTCCATGCGGAGACTGGTTTTGGGAAGAACGTTTTAGGTGCTGCTCTCATCTCTGAACGGAAGACAAAAACAATTATCCTAGTTCATAATAGGCAACTCTTAGACCAATGGCTAGATCGCTTAAACTGCTTTTTGACTTTCGAAGAGGAGGAGGCTGTCCGTTATACGGCATCAGGTCGTGAAAAGGTAATAGGCTATGTAGGGCAGTACGGTGGGACTAAGAAATGGCTGAGTAAACTGGTTGATGTTGTTATGATTCAATCTCTATTTAAGTTGGAAAATAGTCAAAGTCTTTTGGATGAGTATGAGATGATGATTGTGGATGAGTGTCATCATGTCTCTGCCTTGATGTTTGAAAAAGTTGTTGCTCAGTTTAGAGGGAAGTATCTTTACGGTTTGACGGCTACGCCTGAGCGTAAGAATGGTCATGAGCCTATCGTTTTTCAGAGAATTGGTGGGATACTCCATACTGCTGATAAGAGGGAGACATCTTTTAAACGGCAATTGCAATTAAGATTCACTTCTTTTGGTCATCTGGAAATTGAAAAGACTAAAGCAAGTAATTTTATACAGCTTAGTGATTGGATTGCTACTGACTCAGTGAGGAATCAGATGATTCTCAAGGATATTCTAGACCAAGTGGCAGAAGGGCGGAATATCTTGGTTCTAGTTAATCGAATTCAACAGATAGATGTCTTTGAAAAGTTGTTGAAAGAGAAAGAGGTTGATGACTGTTACATTATTAGCGGAAAAACCAAAGTCCGAGAGAGAACAAGTTTACTGGAGACGTTAGAACAGTTAGATAAAGGGTTTGTTTTATTGTCTACTGGAAAATACATTGGCGAAGGTTTTGACTTACCTCAGTTGGACACGCTTATCTTGGCAGCACCCTTTTCTTGGAAAAATAATTTGATTCAGTACGCAGGTCGGATTCATCGAAACTACAAGAATAAGTCCTTGGTACGGATTTTCGATTATGTGGATATTCATGTTCCTTATTTAGAAAAGATGTTTCAGAAACGACAAGTAGCTTATCGAAAGATGGATTATCGTGCCATTGAGGGTGAGGAGAAACCATTCGTTTATGTTGATAGTAGATATGAGAATGTGCTGAGAGAGGACTTATACTCTTCGAAAATCAAATTCAAACCACGTCAGCGTCGCCTTACCGTACTCAAGTACAGCTTGCGGCTAGCTTCCTAGTTTGCTCTTTGATTTTCATTGAGTATTAGCAGGGGAAAGACAGGAGTGTATGCTTATTTTACCTTATGTGAACCAGACAAAACTGATGAATTTTCTAAAAGAATTTAGGAATAGTCAAATTGAGATATGTATACCAGAGACGGTTGCAAATAAAGCATGGCTAGACCAGTTGAAGAGCCAGAAAATTAAAGTATCTTTTACTCAATCAAAAATAGTCACGCCTATTCTTTTGGTAAACAAGACCATTGTTTGGTATGGTGCAATGCCATTATTAGGGAAGGTAGATGAAATGACCATACTACGTTTGGAATCAGCTAGTATAGCTTCTGAACTAGTGGAAGGTTTACGATAGAGAAAACTTTTAAAAATTTCTATGTATGATTTTCATTTTTTAGTGAGAGTGATGACATTTTCACATTCGAAGCACAGCTAACAAGCAGAAGTGAGATAGGTCTTGCAAGAATGCTAAAAATCTGATAAACTATGTAGTAATTGAATAGGAATCCGCAAGACTAGTAGCCTAATGGAAGTATATCAGGGAGGAGAGCCGTGACTGCAAGCTCTCTATATGAAAGCTGGGTGAATTCACTTGCGCATGGATTTAGAAATGAAGGTCTGACTTGTCAGATGAAAACGGATGGTACCGCGTGTCAACGCTCCGAGTGGAGTTTTTGGCATGTGGTTTTCTTTTTATCTACGAGCGACTGATGGAGGAATTATGTCAACTATTGAAGAACAATTAAAAGCGCTTCGTGAAGAAACGCTGGCTAGCTTGAAGCAGATTACTGCTGAAAATGAAAAAGAGATGCAAGATTTGCGTGTCTCTGTCCTTGGTAAAAAGGGTTCGCTCACTGAAATCCTCAAAGGGATGAAAGATGTCTCTGCTGAGATGCGTCCGATTATCGGGAAACACGTCAATGAAGCGCGTGATGTCTTGACAGCAGCCTTTGAAGAAACAGCTAAGCTCTTGGAAGAAAAGAAAGTCGCGGCTCAACTGGCTAGCGAGAGTATCGATGTGACGCTTCCAGGTCGTCCAGTTGCTACTGGTCACCGTCATGTTTTGACACAAACTAGTGAAGAAATCGAAGATATTTTCATTGGGATGGGTTACCAAGTCGTGGATGGTTTTGAAGTAGAGCAAGACTACTATAACTTTGAACGTATGAACCTTCCCAAAGACCACCCAGCTCGCGATATGCAGGACACTTTCTATATCACAGAAGAGATCTTACTCCGTACCCATACGTCTCCTGTTCAGGCGCGTGCCATGGATGGCCATGATTTCTCTAAAGGTCCTTTGAAAATGATCTCACCAGGGCGTGTGTTCCGTCGTGATACGGACGATGCGACCCACAGTCACCAATTCCACCAAATTGAAGGCTTGGTTGTTGGGAAGAACATTTCTATGGCAGACCTTCAAGGAACCCTTCAATTGATTGTGCAAAAAATGTTCGGTGAAGAGCGTCAAATTCGTTTGCGTCCATCTTATTTCCCATTCACAGAGCCATCTGTTGAGGTGGATGTTTCTTGCTTCAAGTGTGGTGGAGAAGGCTGTAACGTATGTAAGAAAACTGGTTGGATCGAAATTATGGGAGCTGGTATGGTTCACCCACGTGTCCTTGAAATGAGTGGTATCGATGCGACTGTTTACTCTGGATTTGCCTTTGGTCTTGGTCAAGAACGTGTAGCTATGCTCCGTTACGGAATCAATGATATCCGTGGATTCTACCAAGGAGATGTCCGCTTCTCAGAGCAGTTTAAATAATGATTAGAAAAGTAGAAATGGCAGATGTTGAGGTGTTGGCTAAAATTGCTAAACAAACCTTTCGTGAAACATTTGCTCATGATAATACGGAAGAGCAGTTACAGGAATACTTTGAAGAGGCTTATAGTCTGAGAGTTTTGTCAATTGAGTTGGAAAATCCAGAATCCGAAACCTATTTCATTATGCATGAAGAGGAGATAGCTGGTTTTCTTAAAGTCAACTGGGGAAGTGCTCAAACTGAGAGAGAATTAGAGGACGCTTTTGAAATTCAACGTCTCTATGTGCTACAAAAATTCCAAGGATTTGGATTCGGTAAGCAACTGTTTGAATTCGCTCTGGAACTTGCTACAAAAAATGGTTTTTCCTGGGCTTGGTTAGGTGTTTGGGAGCATAATACAAAAGCTCAAGCCTTTTATAACCGATATGGTTTTGAAAAATTTAGCCAACATCATTTTATGGTTGGTCAAAAAGTAGATACGGATTGGTTACTGAGAAAGAAATTAAGGTAAGAAGATGATTCTTCTATTGAAATGATAGGAAAGGAAAAGAACCAGAGTGGCAACTGTCATTCTGGAGAACTAAATTATGCTTGTATCTTATAAATGGTTAAAAGAATTGGTGGACATTGATGTTCCATCACAAGAGTTGGCTGAAAAAATGTCAACTACAGGGATCGAGGTAGAAGGTGTCGAATCACCTGCTGCTGGTCTCTCAAAAATTGTCGTCGGTGAGGTCTTGTCTTGCGAAGATGTGCCAGAAACTCACCTCCATGTTTGTCAGGTTAACGTTGGCGAAGAAGAAGCCCGTCAAATCGTCTGTGGTGCCCCGAATGTGCGTGCAGGTATCAAGGTTATGGTGGCACTTCCGGGAGCTCGTATCGCTGACAATTACAAAATCAAAAAAGGAAAAATCCGCGGTCTTGAGTCACTTGGGATGATCTGTTCACTTGGTGAATTGGGAATTTCTGACTCAGTTGTACCTAAGGAATTCGCAGATGGCATCCAAATCTTGCCAGAAAATGCCGTTCCAGGTGAGGAAGTCTTCTCATATCTAGACTTGGATGATGAAATCATCGAACTTTCTATCACACCAAACCGTGCAGATGCCCTTTCTATGCGTGGGGTGGCTCACGAAGTGGCAGCCATCTATGACAAGGCAGTCAACTTTAAAGAATTTACAACTGACCAAGCTGCAGCAGATGCTCTTTCTGTGGGCATTGAGACAGACAAGGCGCTTTACTATGCAGCTCGTATCTTGGACAATGTGACTATCGCACCAAGTCCACAATGGTTGCAAAATATCCTCATGAACGAAGGTATCCGTCCCATCAATAACGTAGTGGACGTGACCAACTACATCCTTCTCTACTTTGGTCAACCTATGCATGCCTTTGACTTGGATACCTTTGAAGGGACTGACATCCGTGTGCGTGAAGCGCGTGCTGGTGAAAAATTGGTGACTTTAGATGGTGAAGAACGTGACTTGGAAACAAATGACTTAGTTATCACTGTCGCAGACAAGCCAGTAGCTCTTGCAGGTGTCATGGGTGGTCAAGCAACAGAAATCTCTGAAAAATCTAGTCGTGTTGTCCTTGAAGCTGCTGTTTTCAATGGAAAATCTATCCGCAAGACTAGCGGTCGCCTCAACCTTCGTTCTGAGTCCTCTTCTCGCTTTGAAAAAGGCATCAATGTGGCAACAGTTAATGAAGCCCTTGATGCGGCAGCGAGCATGATTGCAGAACTTGCTGGTGCGACGGTTCGTAAGGGAATCGTTTCAGCAGGTGAGCTTGATACCTCTGATGTGGAAGTTTCTTCTACCCTTGCAGACGTCAACCGTGTCCTTGGTACAGAACTTTCTTACGCGGATGTAGAAGATGTCTTCCGTCGTCTTGGATTTGGCCTTTCTGGAAATGCAGATAGCTTTACAGTCAGAGTCCCACGTCGTCGTTGGGATATCACTATCGAGGCAGACCTCTTTGAAGAAATCGCTCGTATCTATGGTTATGACCGCTTGCCAACCAGTCTTCCAAAAGACGATGGGACAGCTGGTGAATTGACAGCGACACAAAAACTTCGACGTCAAGTTCGTACCATTGCTGAAGGGGCAGGTTTGACAGAAATTATCACCTATGCTCTAACAACTCCTGAAAAAGCAGTTGAGTTTACGGCTCAACCAAGTAACCTTACAGAACTTATGTGGCCAATGACAGTGGACCGTTCTGTCCTCCGTCAAAATATGATTTCTGGTATCCTTGATACGGTGGCTTATAACGTAGCTCGTAAGAACAAAAACTTGGCCCTTTACGAGATTGGAAAAGTCTTTGAACAAACAGGTAATCCAAAAAAAGAACTTCCAAATGAAATCAACAGCTTTGCCTTTGCCTTGACAGGCTTGGTTGCTGAAAAAGATTTCCAAACAGCAGCAGTTCCAGTTGATTTCTTCTATGCTAAGGGAATCCTAGAAGCGCTATTTGCTCGTTTGGGACTAGAAGTGACCTATACAGCAACATCTGAAATCGCTAGCCTTCATCCAGGTCGTACAGCAGTCATTTCACTCGGTGACCAAGTTCTTGGTTTCCTTGGCCAAGTGCATCCAGTCACCGCTAAGGCTTACGATATTCCAGAAACGTATGTAGCTGAGCTCAACCTTTCAGCCATCGAAGCTGCCCTTCAACCTGCTGCTCCATTTGTAGAAATCACGAAATTCCCAGCAGTCAGCCGTGACGTTGCCCTTCTCCTCAAGGCAGAAGTGACTCACCAAGAAGTTGTGGATGCAATCCAAGCTGCCGGCGTAAAACGTTTGACAGATATCAAACTCTTTGACGTCTTCTCAGGCGAAAAATTGGGACTTGGTATGAAGTCAATGGCCTATAGCTTGACCTTCCAAAATCCAGAAGATAGCTTAACAGACGAAGAAGTAGCACGCTACATGGAAAAAATCCAAGCATCACTTGAAGAAAAAGTCAATGCAGAAGTGCGTTAAACGATAGTATGATACAAATTCCCCCTCTAGTTTATGAACACTAGAGGGGTGATTTTATATAATCCTCAATGAAAATCAAAAAGCAAACTAGGAAGCTAGCCGTAGGTTGCTCAAAACACTGTTTTGAGGTTGTAGATAAGACTGACGAAGTCAGTAACCATATGTCTAAGGCAAGACGACGCTGACGTGGTTTGAAGAGATTGTCGAAGAGTATAAAATAATTAAAATGTGATTTCTGTAAAAATACATCTATGATCAGAGTTTTGAAAACTTACAATGTCTAAATCTTTAACATAGTAGTGGTTTTTAGGCAATAAAATATGATCTATTGTTGCATTAAAAAGTTTTGGACTTTGGCTATTCCAAGTTCCTCTTTCAAAAGGTGGAAGTGCATTTAATGCGTCCCTATGAGAGCTTATTTTTGCAAGTGCTCCATGACGCATAGTTGCATTAAAATCACCTGCAATAATAGCCTTTGGATATTTTGAAGCCAGTTGATTATGAATGATATTTAAGTCTTGCTTCCAGACTTCCATTAAACCTGGCAGAGGAGGAGCAGTATGCAAAGCAATGATATCTGGTATATTTTGTTTTCTCGAATGTAATACAATTGTCCCGAACCGTGTTGTATGGAAAGTTTTAGCTTCTGTATAGAAACCATAACTTTTCTTGACAATCACAGTCACAGGAGCTATTCCACTGTCAGTAGGTGGAGAAGTAAAAATATCATAGTTGGCTATAGAAAGTCCAACTTGATGAAACAATAGTTTGATTCTATGGTTTTCTTGCTCACCTCTGATATTGGTAGCTAGTTCAGGGAATATAGCCATATCGGCATCAAAATGGCTAAAAATTCGCTCAATATGTTGTGCGTCTATTTGATTAGCGACGTTCCAAGTTACTAATTTTAAGGTTTTAGTCTTATTTGATGTGGAAGAAAGGGTTTTATCTGTTCCGAATAATAGTAATATGAGCGATAATAAGAGCAAAATGCCAGAGTAAAACCGTATTTGTTTATTTTTCTTGTAAAAAGATAGGGAAAAAAATACGAAACTTAAAATAGGAAGCCATAGTTGCAGTAGCTAAGGGGAAGGCATAAATCTGTGCCAAGATAGGTCTGGTAGATAGCCAAATATTAAGATTAGAAGATGGGAAAAAAGAATAAGCTATGATAGGGATAGCGAAGAGAATGACAGAAAGGGCAGAAAGAAATGTTTTAATCATTGTATGAGTACCTCAATTTGCAATGGTTGCTCGGAGCTAATGTGACTTTGTGACTTTACTTGATTGATATTCTTTTTCTTGTCTTCCTCATAGATTAAGTACAACCCAAGTAAAAAAGTCCAATTTAAGATTGAAATGATTAAAAGGCACAGAAATGCAAGACAATTATACTACAAAAGGCAAACATTTGACAATCGATAGTCGTTGCTTAATCGAACGATGGAAAAAAGAAGGAAAATCAAATAGAGAAATTGCCTCTCTATTTGGAAAAGCTCCTCAAACATCCATACTGAAATCAAGCGTGGGACAGTCCGAAAATGTCTTGGGAAAGGGGGGTAAAGAGCTTTACTCTGCCGACTACGCTCAACAATTTTATGAAAATAATCGCAAGCGCTCGGTCAAGAAATCAAGCTTGACCAAGGAACTAAAGGAAAAGATTCTCCACTATCATAACCAAAAATTTTCGCCTGAAATGATGGTGATGGCTAAGGGCGTTAACGTGGGAATTTCAACCATTTACTATTGGATTCATCATGGAAAATTAGGATTATCAAAACAGGATCTGCTCTATCCTAGAAAAGGAAAAGCGCTTAAGAAACAAGCTAGTTCCAACTTTAAACCCGCTGGTCAATCTATCGAATCATAATTCGCTCATTATACATAGACGTAAAAGAAAGAGGGCTAAGTGATGGAGAATAGTGCTATTGGGAGTAACTGGAAGGATGTCCGATCTCAACTCTTTACAAAGGAGGAAATTCTTGAAAGTGATATGCGAGTGGCTATCATGAGTGAGCTGATTGAGGCTAGGCATGACCAAGGAATCAGCCAGAAAAAGCTGGAAGAATTCAGTGGAGTAAGCCAGCCTGTCATAGCTAGGATGGAAACAGGCAAGACAAGTCCTCAGTTGGATACAGTCTTGAAAGTTTTAGCCAGTTTAGGAAAGACACTAGCAGTCGTCCCCCTCGAACAGGAAAAGAGTTGATTAGAGTAGACTCATACTCAATGAAAATCAAAGAGCAAACTAGGAAACTAGCCGCAGGCTGTACTTGAGTACGGCAAGGCGACGTTGACGCGGTTTGAATTTGATTTTCGAAGAGTATTATAGTCTTTTCTAATAACAAGTCATAGTCACTTATAAGAATTACTAATAACGCGTTTGGCCAGTCTAACGGAAATATAGTTAAAAAACAAGCTACACAAAGGATTTGAGGCATTTGTTTCAAGTCTTTTTCTTTTGTTTAAAACAGAGATATAGTTTCAAACTATATCAAAGCCTAATTTTTTACAATTATACAGATGATTTCTTTTCTGTTAAGATAGTTTCAACAACAAATTTTGGAGGACACATCATGTCAACTACAATCATCGGTTTCCCTCGTTTGGGCGAATTCCGCGAATTAAAATTTACAACTGAAAAATACTTTAGAAAAGAAATCTCAGAAGAAGAACTCTTGGCAGCAGCAAAAGAATTGCGTGCTAAACACTGGAACATCGTCAAAGAAAAAGGAATCACTGAAATTCCATCAAATGACTTTTCTCACTATGACAACTTCCTAGATGCAGCTTTCCTTTTCAACGTGGTACCTGCTTCAGTTCAAAACTTGGACTTGTCTGACCTTGAGCGCTACTTCGCTTTGGGTCGTGGTTACCAAGGAGAAAAAGGGGACGTTCGCGCCCTTCCAATGAAGAAATGGTTCAACACTAACTACCACTACATCGTTCCTAAATTTGAAAAAGATACTCAAGTTAAACTTGCAGGTCACAAGATTTTTGATGAGTTCCAAGAAGCCAAAGAACTTGGATTGAACACTCGTCCTGTCCTTGTAGGTCCATTCACTTTCCTTCAATTGTCAGACTTTGAAGAAGGTGTGAAAGCAGAAGACTTCGTAGATAGCTTAGTGGCTGCTTACCAAGAAGTTTTTGCTAAATTGGCAGAACTTGGTGCGACTCGTATCCAATTGGATGAAGCTGCTCTTGTCAAAGATTTGACAGCTGAAGAAAAAGCTCTCTTCTTGAACCTCTACAACAAACTCTTGGCTGACAAAAAAGGTCTTGAAGTCTTGCTTCAAACTTACTTCGGTGACGTTCGTGACGTTTACGCTGACCTTGTAAACTTGCCAGTAGATGCTATCGGTTTGGACTTCGTTGAAGGTAAGAAAACTCTTGAACTCGTTAAAGGTGGCTTCCCAGCTGACAAGACTCTCTATGCAGGTATTGTCAATGGTAAAAATATCTGGCGTAACAACTACGAAAAGAGCTTGGCTGTTCTTGAGCAAATCCCAGCTGAAAACATCGTATTGACAAGCTCATGCTCACTTCTTCATGTACCATTTACAACTGCTAATGAAGAATTTGAGCCAGCAATCTTGAACCACTTTGCCTTTGCAGTTGAAAAATTGGATGAGATTCGTGATTTGGATGCTATCCGCAATGGTCAAGGTGAAGAAGCACTTGCAGCTAACAAAGAACTCTTTGCGACTGAGCGTGTTGGTGAAAATGCGGAGCTTCGTGCGCGTATCGCTGGCTTGACAGATGCAGACTACACTCGTTTGCCAGCCTTTGCAGAACGTGAAGCTATCCAAGAAGAAGCTTTCAAACTTCCAGCTCTTCCAACAACAACTATCGGTTCATTCCCTCAAACTAAAGAAGTTCGTGCCAAACGTTTGGCTTACCGTAAACGTGAATTGTCTCAAGAAGAGTACGATGCTTTCCTTGCTGAAACGATCGACGAATGGATCAAATGGCAAGAAGATATCGACTTTGATGTCCTTGTTCACGGTGAATTTGAGCGTAATGACATGGTTGAGTACTTCGGTCAAAACTTGTCAGGTTACCTCTTCTCTAAAAATGGTTGGGTACAATCATACGGTATGCGTGGAGTTAAACCACCAATCATCTGGGGTGATGTCACTCGTCTTAACCCTATTACTGTTAAATGGTCTAGCTATGCACAAAGCCGTACAAACAAACCTGTTAAAGGTATGTTGACTGGACCTGTTACCATCCTCAACTGGTCATTCCCACGTGAAGACATCTCTATCAAGGATTCTACTCTTCAAATCGCCCTTGCTATCAAGGATGAAGTGCTTGACCTTGAAGCTGCTGGTGTGAAAATCATCCAAATCGACGAGGCTGCTCTTCGTGAAAAATTGCCACTTCGTCGTAGCGACTGGTACGAAGACTACCTTGACTGGGCAATTCCTGCCTTCCGCTTGGTACACTCAACAGTAGCGCCAGACACACAAATCCACACTCACATGTGTTACTCAGAATTTACAGATATCATCCCAGCTATCGACAACATGGATGCAGATGTTATTTCCTTTGAAGCTAGCCGTTCAAACCTTGAAATCTTGGACGAACTCAAAGCGAAAAACTTCCAAACAGAAGTGGGACCTGGGGTTTACGATATCCACTCACCTCGTGTGCCAAATGAAGGCGAAATCGACCACACAATCGAAGCTATCCTTGCTAAAGTACCAAGCAAGAAAGTTTGGATCAACCCAGACTGTGGTTTGAAAACACGTGGTATTCCAGAAACAAAAGAAAGCTTGATCCGCCTTGTTGAAGCAGCTAAAGCTGCGCGTGAGAAATTGTAAGACAAGATTTCTCTAGAAGCACTGTTTGGTCAATCTGCCTGTTTCACTCGGATTCTAAGAGTCCAGCTAACGAAAAAATCAACTAGAAAAGGATAAGACTATGTCACGCCAAACACCGTCACTCTCATTTGAAGTGTTCCCTCCAAACCCAGCAGTGGGTAATGATAACATTATTTCTGCTCTTCAAGATATGCAGGAGTTGGCTCCCCACTTTATCAGTGTGACTGCCAGCAATAATAAATTTAATATCAAGGAAACGACGGTCCGTTTGGCTGACTTTATCCAAAATGACTTGGCGATTCCGACTATTGCTCACTTGCCAGCCATCTATTTGACTAAGGACAAGGTTGCTGAAACTATTGCAGACTTGGACAAGGTTGGGGTGCAGAAAATCTTGGCTCTTCGTGGGGATGTTATTCCTGATGTGGAACCACAAAAGGATTTCCGCTACGCAACTGACTTGATCGAGTTCATCAAGGAACAAGCCCCTCACTTTGATATTGTCGGTGCTTGTTATCCAGAAGGTCATCCAGATTCACCAAATCAGATTTCAGATATTCAAAATCTTAAGAAGAAAGTGGATGCAGGCTGTTCGAGCCTTGTAACTCAGCTTTTCTTTGACAATGAGCGCTTCTATGATTTCCAAGACAAGTGCATCTTGGCTGGGATTGATGTTCCTATTCATGCAGGGATTATGCCAATTCTGAATCGAAATCAGGCTCTCCGCCTCTTGAAGACTTGTGAGAATATCCACCTTCCACGTAAATTCAAAGCCATTTTAGACAAGTATGAGCATGACCCTGAGTCGCTCAGAGCAGCAGGACTTGCCTATGCAGTGGACCAAATCGTGGACTTGGTAACTCAGGATGTGGCCGGAGTGCATCTCTACACTATGAACAATGCAGAAACAGCAAAATATATCCACCAAGCAACACATGCCTTGTTTAATCACCAGTCTCTAGGATAATAAAAAGCAAACCATTCTTCTCAGGTGAGGGGAATGGTTCCTTTTTAATGGTAAAGACCGCACTTTTTAAGAAAAATATGATAAAATAGACTCTGTACGTACTTGATACAAAGATGAGGGTATTTAGGTTGTAGAAGTTTGTTTAAAGTTGATTATTTTTTAAACAAAATCTAATAATGTGTGTCTCAAAAAACACGAACAGAGTGAGTATTTAAAAGATATTTCACGCTATCGTGGTATCTTAGATGATAACAATATTATTATCTAAGACGGGATTTTTGAGAGTAAAATAGTTCGGGAAACTATTTTAGCCTGAGCATAGAAATGAGAAGGCGAAGTAATTAAAAATTACCATTGAAATTCCATTGGATTTCTAAAATCATCCACTGGATAATTTTACCTCCCGTCCGCACTATTTCAGGGAAATATCAAAAAGATACTTAATTGAATTTTGGCCTCATTTCTTAGGAAAAAAGATAAGCTTACTAGCACTCATCGAGTGCGGCGTCACCTTCCTATTTTTCTACAGAAATATTCGGCAAGCCGAACCGTCCAAAATATATTGAGTAACTGAACACGCCTACAACTCTGTGGAAAAAGATAAATCTACCTAGGAGCATTCGCTCCGTCGTTCGATTTCCTATTTTCCTTTGAGTTGCTTAACGGCTTAGTATCTTGAGTAATTGAACCCGGCCGAAAAGCTGTGTAAAAAAGATAAACTGTCTTGTCTTCATCGAAGACTTCGTTAGTTTCCTATTTTTACTTTGCTTTTGACGTCCTTGGTATCTTGATCTTTGTAGGCAAGGCGTATAATTTCATCAATTCAAAGGGGATTAAAATGACAAAACAAGTGTTTCAAACGACTTTTGCGGGTCGTGAGTTAATTGTAGAGACTGGTCAGGTTGCTAAGCAGGCAAATGGCGCAGTTGTCGTGCGTTACGGTGAGTCAACTGTCTTGACTGCGGCCGTTATGTCTAAGAAGATGGCAACTGGGGATTTTTTCCCTCTTCAAGTCAACTACGAAGAAAAAATGTATGCAGCTGGGAAGTTTCCTGGTGGCTTTATGAAACGTGAAGGACGTCCTTCAACGGATGCGACCTTGACAGCGCGTTTGATTGACCGTCCAATCCGTCCTATGTTTGCGGAAGGTTTCCGTAATGAAATCCAAGTCATCAACACTGTGCTTTCTTATGATGAAAATGCTTCTGCACCAATGGCTGCTATGTTTGGTTCATCCTTGGCACTTTCCATTTCAGATATTCCATTTGACGGTCCAATCGCTGGGGTACAGGTTGGCTATGTGGATGGTCAAATCATCATCAACCCTACGCAAGAACAAGCAGAGCAATCTCTCCTTGAATTGACAGTAGCTGGTACCAAACACGCCATCAACATGGTAGAATCTGGTGCTAAAGAATTGTCAGAAGAAATCATGTTAGAAGCTCTCCTTAAAGGGCACGAAGCAGTCAAAGAATTGATTGCCTTCCAAGAAGAAATCGTTGCTGCTGTCGGTAAGGAAAAAGCAGAAGTGGAATTGCTTCATGTAGATGCTGAATTGCAGGCTGAAATCATCGCAGCCTACAACAGTGACCTCCAAAAAGCTGTCCAAGTAGAAGAAAAATTGGCTCGTGAAGCTGCAACTCAAGCAGTCAAAGATCAAGTAACTGCTGTTTACGAAGAAAAATATGCAGACCATGAAGAAT
Organism: Streptococcus sp. 596553; assembly: GCF_900411395.1. Classification (GTDB taxonomy): domain Bacteria; phylum Bacillota; class Bacilli; order Lactobacillales; family Streptococcaceae; genus Streptococcus; species Streptococcus mitis_BA. Next base: position 38,989 of record NZ_OXCQ01000008.1, read on the forward strand.
TTGACCGTATCATGCGTGATGTGACTGAAATCTTGGAACAAATGGAACACGCTGAAGTGCGCCGTTTGATCACAGAAGATAAGGTACGTCCTGATGGTCGTAAGGTTGATGAAATCCGTCCTTTGGATGCGGTTGTTGACTTCCTTCCTCGTGTACACGGTTCTGGTCTCTTCACTCGTGGACAAACTCAGGCTCTTTCAGTTTTGACCTTGGCCCCAATGGGTGAAACTCAAATCATTGATGGTTTGGATCCAGAGTACAAGAAACGCTTTATGCACCACTATAACTTCCCACAATACTCTGTAGGGGAAACAGGTCGTTACGGTGCGCCAGGTCGTCGTGAAATCGGTCACGGGGCTCTTGGTGAGCGTGCTCTTGCTCAAGTTTTGCCAAGCTTGGAAGAATTCCCATACGCTATCCGTCTAGTAGCAGAAGTCTTGGAATCAAATGGTTCTTCTTCTCAAGCTTCTATCTGTGCGGGAACGCTTGCCCTTATGGCTGGTGGTGTGCCAATCAAGGCACCAGTAGCAGGGATTGCTATGGGTCTCATCTCAGATGGAAATAACTACACAGTCTTGACAGATATCCAAGGTTTGGAAGATCACTTTGGAGACATGGACTTTAAGGTTGCAGGTACTCGTGATGGGATTACAGCCCTTCAAATGGATATCAAGATTCAAGGGATTACTGCAGAAATCTTGACTGAGGCCCTTGCTCAAGCCAAGAAAGCGCGTTTTGAAATCCTTGATGTGATTGAAGCAACCATTCCAGAAGTTCGTCCAGAATTGGCTCCAACTGCTCCAAAAATTGATACCATCAAGATTGATGTGGACAAGATTAAGATTGTCATCGGTAAGGGTGGAGAAACCATCGACAAGATTATCGCTGAAACAGGCGTTAAGATTGATATCGACGAAGAAGGAAATGTGTCTATCTACTCTAGCGACCAAGATGCTATTAACCGTGCTAAAGAAATTATTGCTGGTTTGGTCCGTGAAGCCAAAGTGGATGAAGTTTACCGTGCTAAAGTTGTTCGTATCGAGAAATTTGGTGCCTTTGTTAACCTCTTTGATAAGACAGATGCCCTTGTTCATATCTCTGAGATGGCATGGACGCGTACCAATAATGTCGAAGACTTGGTAGCAATCGGGGATGAAGTTGATGTTAAGGTTATCAAGATTGATGAAAAAGGACGTGTGGATGCTTCTATGAAGGCTCTTCTTCCTCGTCCTCCAAAACCTGAACGTGATGAAAAAGGTGAAAAATCAGAGCGTCCTCACCGCCCACGTCATCACAAGGACCACAGACCTAAGAAAGAATTTACAGAAACACCAAAAGATTCAGAATAAGAAAAGGAGAAATGTATGGGATGGTGGCGCGAAACCATTGATATCGTAAAAGAAAATGATCCAGCGGCCCGCACCACTTTGGAGGTTTTGCTGACTTATCCAGGTGTCAAGGCCTTGGCGGCCCACCGTCTTTCGCATTTTCTCTGGAAGCATGGCTTCAAACTCTTGGCTCGTATGCACAGTCAGTTTTGGCGCTTTTGGACTCAAATTGAGATTCATCCAGGTGCTCAAATCGACTCTGGAGTCTTTATTGACCACGGTTCTGGCTTGGTGATTGGAGAGACGGCTATCGTTGAGACGGGAGTTCTCCTCTATCATGGGGTGACTCTTGGGGGAACAGGGAAAGACTGTGGCAAACGCCATCCAACCGTTCGTCAGGGTGCCCTTATATCAGCGCATGCCCAAGTTATTGGTCCTGTAGAAATTGGTGCAAATGCCAAGGTCGGTGCTGCAGCAGTTGTCGTAGCAGATGTACCTAGTGATGTGACGGTTGTCGGTATTCCGGCCAAGATTGTCCGAGTTCATGGACAGAAGGATGAACCGACGATCCACGAAGTTGAAGAAAAACGAGAGTACTACGTCAATAAACTCGAGCAGGCTAAAGATGCCAGTCACAGATCGTCTGGATTATAATTTATGATGATTCTTTTATCTATTAACATTTTTTAAAAGACGATATTCGACTGAGTAGGTCGTAAAGCAAAAGGGCGACTGTCAGCCCTTTTCTTGCATTTATTTGATTCTTCTTTTACTTTTTAGAAAGGAGCAAGGGATTCCGAAGTGTAGAGACATTCGGACTGAAATTCAATTGAACTCTTAGTGCTGAAACTAATTGTTCTTGGATTTTGGATTTCCTGACTATGATTTATGATTAAAATCTATGACACTATGTCTCGTGATTTGCGAGAATTTGTCCCGATTGAGGACGGCAAGGTCAAGATGTATGTTTGTGGGCCAACCGTGTACAACTATATCCACGTAGGGAATGCCCGTTCAACGGTGGCTTTTGATACCATTCGTCGTTATTTTGAGTATCGTGGTTATGACGTCGCCTATATTTCCAATTTTACGGATGTGGATGATAAGATTATCAACCGTGCCAAGGAAGAAGGTATTACGCCTCAGGAGGTTGCGGACAAGTACATTGCTGCCTTTCGTGAGGATGTGACGGCCTTGGGCGTCAAACCTGCGACTCGCCATCCGCGTGTGGTGGAGTTTATGATTGACATCATCCGCTTTGTGAAAGATTTGATTGAAAAAGGTTTTGCCTATGAGAGCCAAGGGGATGTTTACTTCCGTGTGGAAAAATCCCACAACTATGCTAAATTAGCAAATAAAACCTTGGAAGATTTGGAGCTAGGTGCTTCAGGTCGAACCGATGAAGAAACGGCTCGTAAGGAAAATCCTGTAGACTTTGCCCTATGGAAAGCTGCCAAATTAGGCGAGATTTCTTGGGACAGTCCTTGGGGACCTGGTCGTCCAGGCTGGCATATTGAGTGTTCGGTCATGTCAACAGAGATTTTGGGCGATACCATTGATATCCACGGTGGTGGAGCCGACCTAGAGTTTCCACACCATACCAATGAAATTGCCCAGTCAGAAGCAAAAACAGGCAAGACCTTTGCCAACTACTGGATGCACAATGGCTTTGTCAATATCGATAATGTCAAGATGTCCAAGTCCTTGGGTAACTTTATAACTGTACATGATGCCCTTAAAACTCTTGACGGACAGGTACTTCGATTCTTCTTTGCGACTCAGCATTACCGCAAGCCAATCAACTTTACAGAAAAGGCAGTGCGGGATGCAGAGACTAATCTCAAGTATCTGAAAAACACCTATGAGCAACCATTTACTGGAACTGTAGATGCTCAAGAGTTGCAGGCTTTTAAAGATAAGTTTGTGGCTGCAATGGATGAAGATTTTAACGCTGCTAACGGAATCACAGTAGTCTTTGAAATGGCCAAATGGATCAATTCCGGCAACTATGATGCAAGTGTTAAGGAAGCTCTGGCGGATATGTTAGAAGTCTTTGGAATTGTCTTTATTGAGGAAGTTTTGGATGCAGAGATAGAATCCTTGATTCAAAAACGCCAAGAAGCGCGTGCCAATCGTGACTTTGCGACAGCGGACCAGATCCGTGACCAATTGGCTACTCAAGGGATTAAGCTCCTTGACACCAAAGATGGAGTGAGGTGGACTCGTGATTGATGTCAATCTCATTAACGGGATTGCGCTGGCCTTTGAAGGAGATGCGGTGTATTCTATGTATATTCGCCGTCACCTCATCCTCAAAGGTATGACCAAACCCAATAAACTCCACCAAGAAGCGACCAAGTATGTCTCAGCCAAAGCTCAGGCTCGCCTGATTTCTCTTATGTTAGAGGAGCAGGTCCTAACGGAAAAAGAAGAAGAAATCTACAAACGTGGTCGCAATACCAATAGTCACACAAAGGCTAAAAATGCTGATGTAGTGACTTACCGTATGTCCACAGGTTTTGAAGCCGTGATAGGCTATCTCCATATGACTGAAAATCTAGAACGTCTTGAGAGCTTGATTTCGTGGTGCATCCAAAAAGTGGAGGGCTAGGACATGATGGCAAAAGAACTACAAGACTGGTTTCCTGAGGCTCAGATTTCAGACCAACCAGTAGAGAAAGAGGGTTATCTCACTCTTCCTTTAGCTTCTCAACAGTGGATTTTGCTGGAGGAAGCTGGGCTCAGTGAGCGTGAAAAGCAGTTGGTTGCTCTTTTGACCCAGCAGGAGCAGGCTCGTTCGCTCAATCCTTGGTATTCTTATCTGATTGAGGGGAAGGGACAGGCACCACAAACTTTTAAAAAGATTCAGTTGGTTTATTGCCATCTTTCCTATTTTCAACAGGAAAATCTAGCTTCTTGGCTGGATATGATGCGGACCCTTTTTCCTAACTGTCAGACGGTGATTCAGGTTGGAGCTCAGGATTATGTTTTCGTGCTTCAACAAGACAAATACACCTCTGTACGAGCTATTTTAAGTGATACGATTGAAGCGGTTGAGTATGACTTTGGACTGCGTCTATCTATCATGTTAGGACAGGTTTGGTCTCAGACGGGGCATCAAGCCCTATCAGACTTGATTAAAGCGGAGCGGGATTTATTTAAGACTTGGTGGCGTCAGGGTCATCAAGGTGTTCATACTTTTTCTCAGCTCTATCTTTGGAGTATGGGAGAAAGACTCGTGGACTTGAGAGTAATCAAGGAATGTCTACACCAGATGATTTTGGATCAAGATCAGATTCAGGAAATCATCCTCTCTCTTTGGGAAAATAGTGCTGTTCTCACTAAAACAGCCCAGAAACTCTATCTGCACCGCAATTCTCTCCAATACAAGATTGATAAATGGGAAGAGTTGACAGGGCTTCAGTTGAAAGAGTTGACCGACCTGACCTTGTGTTATCAATTGATTTTAGGTTCTTTGTCAACTATAGTTGGTTTGTAAAGAAGTTAATATTTGGAGAAGAGGATTGCCATCTTCTCCATTTTTATGTGCAGAGTTATAGTGGATTGATGCTGGGAAAGTACACTGTGACTGCTAAAACATTCCTAGAACTTGCTTTGATTTTCCTAATCTATTCATGTAAAATTTATGTTATTTCACTATAGTTGTTTGATTTTTGTTTAGTATTAGAAGATTGAAAATCAATGAATAAATCTACCAGCAGATGACTCAAAACGTCCTTTTGAAGCTCTAGGTAAGGCAAAGTTGACGTAGTTTGAAGAGGTTTTCGCATAGTAGGAACATCCAATTTTGGTGTGTTTACTTATGGAGTTTTTCCTAGTGATACTTATATTTAGACACAAAACTATAGCTTGAGAGCTAGTCATTTTCAGATAAGATTTAACTCTTCCTAATACTGGGTTTTGTTTGCTTTTCAGAGTCCTTTTCTACTAGAAACTGGGATGTATCCTATTTATAGGAGTAATCGCTAGAAATATGGTAGAATCAAAAAAAGAATCAGCTGCTTTTTTATGTAAATTTCAACCTGTGAAGTCTAAAAATTTTTAACTTTCTCCTTTCTTTTCCGAATAAATAGATAGTAGCAGTGAATCTAGCAAACCTAGATTAAAAAATGTGCTATAATAGAAGGAGGAAAAGGATGATTCTAAGACATCCGGGCATCAGCCCAACCAACGATTTGGTTGCTAAGAAAATCTTTAGTAATCCAGAAATCACTTGTCAATTTATTCGCGATATGCTGGACTTACCAGCTAAAAATGTGACGATTTTAGAGGGAAGCAATATTCACGTCTTGCCTTCCCTGCCTTACTCAGCGCAGGATTTTTATACCAGTATAGATGTTTTAGCTGAACTAGATAATGGGACCCAAGTAATCATTGAAATTCAAGTTCATCATCAGAATTTTTTTATCAATCGCCTGTGGGCTTACCTGTGTAGTCAGGTCAATCAAAACCTAGAAAAAATTCGTCAGCGAGAAGGAAATACTCACCAGAGTTATAAACACATTGCACCAGTTTATGCTATCGCAATTGTGGACAGCAATTATTTCTCAGATGATTTGGCTTTCCACAGTTTCAGTATGCGAGAGGACACGACAGGTGAGGTCTTAACCATCACCAATAATGGACAAGAAAACCATCTGGTTAAGATGGCATTCTTGGAATTAAAAAAATACAGAGAAACCAGCAAAGATAGCATTCGCAAACCGTGGTTGGAGTTTTTCGGTAACAAACCCTTTACCCAGCACCCCGAGCGAGCCATCAGCCAAGCAGATCAACTGCTGGACTACAAAAGCTGGTCCGAGGAGGACAGGAAAATGTTTAGCCAACTACGTATGCGTGAAGAACAAGCCTTGTTAGCGCAGGACTATGCCTTGGAACAAGCGGAGGAAAAGGGCTTAGAACGTGGTCTTGAACGTGGTCGGGCAGAGGGTTTAGAGCGTGGTCGAGCTGAGGGGATTGAACAAGGTATCGAAAAAGGTTTAGAACAAGGACTTGAACGTGGGAAAGTTGAAGGAAGTTTGTCTATGCTACTAAATCTGGTTCGTCAAGGTCTTCTGACACCTGAGGTTGCCAGCCAGCAGTTGGGAATGACTGTCTCTGAGTTTGAAGAATTATTAAAAGACCATCATAAATAAGAACTAAAAAAATACAGAGAAACCAGCAAAGATAGCATTCGCAAGCCGTGGTTGGAGTTTTTCGGGAATAAACCCTTTACCCAGCACCCCGAGCGAGCCATCAGCCAGGCAGACCAACTGCTGGACTACAAGAGCTGGTCCGAGGAGGACAGGAGAATGTTTAGTGAACAACGCAGACGCGAAGAACAAGCCTTGTTAGCGCATGACTATGCCTTGGAACAAGCTGAGGAAAAAGGGTTGGAACGTGGTCGTGCAGAGGGTTTAGAACGTGGACGAGCTGAGGGAGTTGAACAGGGATTGGAGCGCGGGAAAGTTGAAGGAAGGGAAGAAGGAAAACTTTTTGCCTTTCTGGATATGGTTCGTCAAGGTCTTCTAACACCTGAGGTTGCGAGTGAGCAATCAGGCATGACCGTGGCTGAGTTTGAAGAACTATTGAAAGAGCATCATAAATAAGATCTAACAAATACAGAGAAACCAGCAAAGATAGCATTCGCAAACCATGGTTGGAGTTTTTCGGTAACAAACCTTTTACCCAACAACCTGAGCGAGCCATCAGCCAAGCAGACCAACTGCTGGACTACAAGAGCTGGTCCGAGGAGGACAGGAAGATGTTTAGTCAACTACGTATGCGAGAAGAACAAGCCTTGTTGGCACAGGACTATGCCTTGGAAACAGCTAGGGCGGAAGGTATCGAACAAGGACTTGAACGCGGGAAAGCTGAAGGAAGTTTGTCTATGCTACTAAATCTCGTTCGTCAAGGTCTTCTAACATCTGAAGTTGCCAGTAAGCAGTTGGGGATGACCGTCGCTGAGTTTGAGGCGCTTTTGTAAGTTAGGGGATGTATCTAGCTTTTCTCTTAAAATCTTATCAGAGTGCTAGGAAACTTACATCATATTTCACGATTTTCAGCAGAATGCTTCTGCTGATTTTATATAGAAAAAATGGCAGATTTTATCTTTCTATAGATAAGGTCTGTTTTTTATTTATATTAAATTTAAAATATTATCCATAATAAGGTTGATAGATAAGGGTGTGCATATATATAATAGCAAGAAAATACTGTTATATCGGCTTTTTTGTTACTTTTTTAACGTCTCCACGAGACTGCTAAAAACTTCGCGTTTTGCTGTTCAAATTTGCGAAAATAGGATATAATAATAATATCTCGGAATTTGTCTTTTGACAAGTGTGGGAATAAAAAAAAACATATCCTTTCTTTAAATACCTAAAATATTTAAGGGGGGGGGGGTATTTTTTGCTACCTCCAGAAAGGGAAAACGAGAGGTAAGATAATGAGAAAATCATATCGTGATGATAATGGTGAAAAAATTTACCGTTACTCAATAAGGAAATATCATTTTGGGGCTGCTAGTGTTGCAGTGGCGGCTCTGATGTTCTTTGCGAATGGGGTGCAAGCGCAGGCCCCTGCAGTGTCTCCAGTAACAGCTAGTGATGTAGTTGCTGGACCTTCTGGAAATTCAGATGGGGATCCACAGGACTCAGATGAGGAGAGTCCTGAGAAAATGGCAGTAGTTGAACAGCCAGTTGAGCTCAAATCAGCAGGAGAATCTAGCGCTCCAGAAGCTAAAACTGAAGAAGGAAGTCAAGAAGAATCAGAAGCTGAAGTTAAAAGTCTTCAGCCCGAGATTAAGATAGATGAGAACGCAGAAGCTCCTCAAGTGACGAAGGAAAAGGATCAGGAAGGATCAGCGCCAGTAGCTGACACAAGTGCAGCCAAATCGACACAAAGCACCCTAGAAGCTTTGTTGGCAAATCTGACCCTAGACTCCATGAAGGCTCTCCACACTGAAGTGGAAGAAGGTCTCGCAAAGGCTAAGGCGGTCTTAGAGAATCCAAAATCGACACAAGCACAGGTTGATGAGCAAGTCAAACTCATGGAAGACCTGACTCGTCGGGTCAAGGAAGCTTTGTCACCTCAAGTTTCCACTCCTCCAGTCTTAGAAAAAGCAGGTCTGACAAACACTACGCTGGCTGCTCCAGAGGGGACTGTACTAACTCCAAAGGAAGCTGTTACAAAAGTCCTAGAGAAGAATCCTGTAGCATCAACTAATGGAGAAGTTAGGACTCCATCAACTAAACTTTCAAAGTCAGAAGTTAGTGATAATCAGAATAAAGAAAAATTGAAAGCGATTTCGAAAGATTTGTCTGCCTATTTGATACAGGCAAATGAAATCACACGTCCTGAGACTAAGAAACTTTTAGAAGGAGTAGAAGAAATTGTTAAATCAATTGAAGCTAGTGTATTACAACCTCAGTTAACACCAGCTGAAATTGAAGAACTCCTCAAAAAAGGAAAGCAAGCTGAGAAGAAACTTGCCTTAGCACTTACTCGTGAAAAATCAGGAAAACGTGATTTGCGAAATAGCAAACCCATGAAATCAGGGTCAGACTTTAGAGCTAATCCGACTGGTCTTAATACAAAAAGGGCGTATATTGTTCAAAATGGTGATGGTTCAGACTTGCCTGCTGAGACTTATTTGTATGCGATGAGAAGAGGCACTCAAGATAAATTATATTCACATGATGATGAAAAACCTGTAGAAGAAGCTTTGAAAGAGGCTAAGATAACAGTAAAAAAAGACCCTAAAGTTGATGGCGATTATATTTGGACTGTTACTTTCAATACTCATAATCACAATCACCAACATGCTCTATATTGGTTTACATTGCCTAAAGGACACACTATGGGTGAAACTCTTGGTGTTACAAGACAAAAGACAGGCAGTAGGACACTTGGCGGTTTCAATTTAGATACAGGATGGCGGAACAAAATAAAGGAGCATTTAGAAGCTACGGAAGCGGATTATGGAGATGCTACCAAACACCATTTTACTGACGCTTTTAATAGTGTGACAGATGTAACGGATAGCAATTTTATTATCGGATCTACTGATAGAGTTCAAACAACACCAGACGACTCTAGATCTTCGAATGCTTATTACTATTTAGGGCCTGCTTTTCACAAAGGTAGACGTACTGCTGATTGGAGTACAGCAATTTCTGATGGTGTAAAAGATAAAGCGAAAAGAAATTTAGACGGATTAAAAGAAAATACTGACCAATTATATTATTTAAAACATGATGGATCGGGTATTGTAACAATTTCTTATAAAACTCACACAGATAACAAATATGCACCACTTTATTATGCTGCAGGAATGAGGTCATATGAATATTCTTCTGGATTGCAATACTTCATGGCGAGAGGTTTACAAGAAAAGCCGAATGCTCCGACAGTTACACCTAATAGTGAGGGAGCAGTAACCGTAACTCCTTATGCTGATTCTGCTCAAAATAAAAACGTGGATAAGGTAGAACTTTTTTATACGAATAATGGTGCAAAGAAAACGGTAACCCTAATACGTAACCCTCAAGACGGAACATGGAGTAGTAGTGGGGATGGTGCGGATGGAATTCAAATCAATGGAAATTCATTTTCATTAAAAGCAGGAACTGCTAGTGTTGGAACAGATGTTATAGCGAAATCTTACTTTGGAAATAGTGATGCTAGTAACGAAAGTAGACAAACAATTCGTCAGCGTACTGCAACGCCAACAGTTACTGCCAATAAAGATGGTTCTGTGACAGTAACTCCTAACGGAAATGCTAACTCTTTGACTGTTAAATATATCGAAGAATCTAATAGTCAAAAAACAGAAATTACTGCTAATAAGCAAGGTTCTAGATGGACAGTGACGGGTGGTACCAATGTTACAATAAATCAAAGTAGCGGGACAATAACAATTCCAGCAAACAGTGTTGAAGACGGTAGTACAGTAGAAGCTCAAGCAAAAGCTGCAAATGAGTTCATGAGTGAAAAGGTTACTGTCAAAGCAAAAGCTCAAGACAGAACTCCACCAACGATTCGAGTTCGTAAAAATGGAACAAACACATGGTTGACGCCGGATAGCACAGGTAAAGTAGTAGTTGTTGCTACTCCTGAACGTAATAATGTAGAACTTGATGTAGATATTAAAGATGAAGCTAATGGTAGTGGATATGAATTTTCATCTAATGGTACTAATCCAACAGCAACACGAACGGTAGAAAATAGTGCAGATTATAATGAAAATTCTACAACGTATTCAGTTTATGGAAAAGCTACAGACGCAACCGCTAAATTGACAGTAGGATTGAAATCTGGAAAAACAACGACAGATTTTTCTGGCATTACGATGAAATTAAATGCTAAAGATAAAGCTGGTAATGCTACGAATGCTACGAATAAGAAAGAAGTAACAGTAAAAATCGTTTCTGCTAAACCGACATATCCACCACGTGTAAAAGTTTTAAATCCAACAAATATAAAGGATAAAGAGAAGGATACGATTTTAACTGCTATTAAAGAAGCGAATAAAACGAATGAAGCGAACCCAACCTTTACAAAAGGGACTGATGGAATCACGGCGACTTATACAGATGGAACGACGTATAAAGTACCTTATAGTGAAATCGTAACATATAATTATAGGGCAACGAAAAAAACAATAAATGTAGGTGAAAATCCAAATTGGGGAAGTCCTAAACAGTACTTTACTTATGAAGATGGAGGTGCTATTGGGGATGATAAGACATTCTTGTGGAAGGATTCTAGCACTCCGATGACTGCACCTAATACCCCTGATTTAACAGTAGGTACTAATAAGAGAGTAGAAGTGTTAGCTCCTAATCCAGAAGGGGAGACTCCTAAGACACTTACTTTAACTTACGATGTAGTGGACACAAAACCTCCTAAAGTTAAGATTAATGGCACAGAATTAGGAGAGAATGTTGATCAAAATCCTAGATTTGTTATTTATCGTGGAGCGGAATTTAATCCAACATTTGAAGTAGAAGATAACTCTGGTAAAACAACATATCTTAAAGCGTCAGGAATTCCAAGTGGGGTTTGGTTTAACAAACAAGGTGGAAGTGATGTTGAAAAAACTGATCTGACAAATAATAATAATCAGTACACTTTAACATCCAATAATATAGTGGATAATAACAATACACTTGGGGAACATACAGCTAGTGTTACTGTGAAAGACGCTTCTAGAAATACAAAAACGTACCAGTTTAAGTATATCATTGTTGATATTGAAGCTAAAAATACTCCAGATACAGTTCCTTTAAATACAAAACTAGTAGACCCAACAGATACAGGGCATGCTAAAGATTCACATCATTATGTTAAAGTATCAGACGGTAATGCACAAAAACCTGATGGTGATGATAACTACTACACAAGTGGTATGACATTTACATGGAGTAAAGACAATGCTGCTGTTACAAATAAAACTTTATTAAGTACACCAGGTGTAGTTGAATATACAGCAGTAGTTACATTCCCTAATAATGGTGCAAAATATTCGAAAACTGTTGATGGAAAAAATGTAACTGTTTATCCTCCTAAAAAAGATACTGTATCAGTAACATTCAGGGTTAAGCCGACAGCTCCAACGGTAAATCCAGACAATAACGGTGATGTAAGAGTTGGTCATACAAATGAAACAAATGTTAGTCGTATGGAAGTGACGTATACTCCAGCGGATAAGAATCGATTAGAAGATAATGGTAATGTGACGAAAACTGCTCAAGATAGAACAACGGTTATCGCTACTAAGGGATCTAATAATCAATGGAGTATCACGAGTGGTGCGAAAGAAGGAATTAGTGTTAATGCAACTACTGGGGAAATTACTTTAAAAGATCAAGTTGTTAAAGATAAAACAAAAATTCAAGCGAAAGTAGTTGCCCAAGAAGTTCCAAGTGATGAAAATGGAAATTCTGATTCTAAAGATGGCGATCGTACAAACCCAACAATTGGGTTGGGTAATACGCTTGTAGGTGTTAGAAAAGAGTTCAATCTTTCTCTTGATTTATCAGACAAAGGTGTAGGGATAGATGATTCAAATATCAAGGCTACTTTACCAGCAGGAGCAAGTGGTCTACGCTATGATGCAACAACAAAATCAATCACAGGAACACTAAGTTCAGCCGCTAAACATGAAGTTAAAGTAACAGTTTTAGATAAGAATGGGAATAAAGCTGAGAAAACAATCTCTATAGCTGCAGTGAAGCCTAAAGCTATTTATGCGATTAAAGATGGAACAATCGCTAATGTAGACACTCCAAGTCACTTTGTGGAAGTACCTGCAGGGGTAACAAATCCAAGCGTTGCTTGGAAAAATGGCAAACCTACAACAACTGCAGCAGGAACTACGAATAAAGCTGTAACGGTCAGTGCGACTGGTTATACTTCGACAGAAGTCGATGTTCCAGTAAAAGTTTACGACAGAGTGACGCTTAAGAAAGCAATGCATGTAAATGCATTGGGAACATTAGCAAACGGAAAGAATGCAATAGATTATGTAAATGGCGTTGGTCAGGGAGTAACCGTTAAATGGAAAGATGATCAAGTTCCAGATGTAAGTAAAGCCAATTCGAATCTAAAAGGATATATTGAAGTTTCTTATGCTACTGATGATCCAACTCAGCCTATTAAAGATACCTTAGAAGTAAAACTACCTACTTATAGTGCAACGTTGACACATCCTAGTTATGAGACGACGGTAGGAACACCATTTGGGAATTTTGATGCTAGAAGAGGAGGGTACTATACTGACGATTACCCTATTCAAGGAGAAAACTCTCCAGTTAAAGCTTTTTGGAGTTCAAAAAACTACTATGAAGCAGGTAGAGACAAGGCGGCTACTACTATAGGAAGAGTAGAAGATACGATTGGTGTATTTTTCCCTAATGAAGCTGGTAAGCCAGACTATGAAGACAAACGAAGACAATTATTGCCTATTATCTTTGATGTCAAACCAAAAGCACCGACGTTAACTGCAAATCAATTCCAAGGGAAAGCAGGAACTAAACCTGAGATTACAGTGAGCAATCTTCCAACAGATGATCAGTTGACGACAGGAGCAACTGTAAAAGTACAATTGAAAGATTCTAATGGCAATGTAGTTGCAGAAAAAACTGTAACAGAAAGAACAGGAAGTACAACGTTTGCTGAAGCTGACTACAAACAACCTGTGACATTGGGGCAACAATTGACAGCTAATGTAGTAGTTTCTGGAATGTATAAAAAAACAGTGAAAACTGATAGCGGTACTGAAAAAGTAGATACTAAGTATGACCTAGTCTCTAATAATAGTAATGGGGAACAAGTTACTCCTCAAAAACCAACCTTCGATACAGCAACAGTGACTTCAACTAGTCGTACGCTAAGCGGTACATTAGGTGGATTTAACGCTCCTAATAAAGTAGTCAAAGTTCATTTGAACGATGAAAAGAATACTGTTCTATCTAGTGAAAATAATGGTGGAGTAATCATCAACAACGATGGAACTTGGACAGCTACACTTCCTACTACTGTAAAACTTCGTCAATCAGTTGCTAAGAATGGAGAAACTACAACACCTCCAGCGATTACAGTGGAGAATACAGTCACAGGTGGAACAGTTTCAACTACAAGTGATGAAAAAGAAGTCACAATGGGTGCTTACTCTGTATCACCTACCATTGCTGGTAGCAAACATATTGATATTACAGTGCCACATGATGCCAAACGAGTTGAATTACGATTCCATAATAGCCAAGAAACAGGAGATAAACCAAATAGTATCACTCTTGTACGTGGCGCAGATGGAACTTGGCACACAGATGCAACTCGTGCTGATAATACAACGGTGACAGATGCTTCTGGATATGTCGGAAGAATTAGTTCTAGCGCAAGCAAGACTAATCCAGCAGAAAGTATTATTACTATTCCTCTTAATGAAGAAAGTAACGGTAAGAAACTTCACATTAGAGAAGAAGCTGCTAACGGAGATAATACAGCAACTTACGGCAAAGGACTAGGTTTACGTGTAGAATATCAACCAGAAGCAGGACAAGACCCAACGGCTACTGGAAACTGGAAAGTCGCTAGTGTTACGAATACAGCACCTACTATCAAAGTAAAAGGTGACACAGGAAAGGATGCAACTCATAGAAAAGTCTATGTTTCTGGAACAAGGTTGACAGCCGACTTGTTAAAAGATTTAGTGACAGTAACAGATGCAGAAGATGGACGTGCTACTGAAAGTGAAAAACCATACGGAACAGGAAATGTTAAGGTTGTATCTGAATTACCTACAGCAACAGGCGCAACTCCAGCTGGATTATACGAAGTTACTTTAGCGGCAGTAGATAGTCAAGGTAAAGAAGGAAGTCAAGTTAAAGTATATGTAGCTGTTAAAGAAGCAAGTCCAAGCGCCCCGGCAGTAGGACAATGGCAAAATGGAAATGTAAAAGTAACACCAAATTCTACAAATTCAGGGGATAAAATTACAATTCCTCTAAAATCAGGAAGTGTTGTAGTAACAAAAGATGCTCAAAATGGATGGCAAGTAACAGGACAACCTAATGGAGTAAGCGTTCATGATGGAAGTATCGAAATTCCACGTAACTTGGTAAATACTACAATAACAGTAACTGCAAGCAAAGGCGAAGGTGATGTTGAAGCAGTATCTGATGAAGGAGCACATACTTTAACAGCACATGAAGTTACAAAAGCAGACATTATTAAGAAACCAACGGATCACCTTACTGGAACAGATTTATATTCAGCAACAGGAGTCACAGGAGTTATTGAAAACGGCGTAACAAAAACATATCAAAAAGCAGGTATAAAATCTGTTACATTTGATGGACAATTACCAGAACTAGAAGCTGATAAGGAAAAACAAGTACCAGTAGTAATTACCTATAACGATGGTTCTAAAGAAAAGACTACTGTTACATTAAAAGTTGCACCAGCAGCACCTAACGTGACGGTCAACAAGCAAGATGGCACAACAGGAGATGTGACACTAACAATTAAACGACATGACGATACTAAGTACTCAGATGGTTCTGTAGTGACTGTCCCAGGAATAAACGAAACATTCAAAGTCAAAGATGGTACAATCACAATTAAGAACGACCAACTGAAAGATACAGTACAAACAGGTAAAGTTACTGTAACAGAAGACACGAAACTTCCAGCAGAAACTGATGGGGATAAGGTGATCCCAGCGAAGTTGAAAGACGCCACAACAGCAGTCGTCACTGGAACACAAGATCCAGCAACAGGAAATGTGACATACCACATTAATAAAGAAGGTAATACACCATATGCGAATGGCACGAAAGTAACCATTGCAGGAGTTCCTGGAGACTATACCGTAACGGATGGCACAATAACTGTAGATAACAGCAAGCTACCAACAGATAAGGACGATGCTGCAACAGTAACAGTGACAGAAGACGGACACAAACCAGCGACAACAACAACAAAAGTACCAGCGAAGTTGAAAGACGCCACAACAGCAGTCGTCACTGGAACACAAGATCCAGCAACAGGAAATGTGACATACCACATTAATAAAGAAGGTAATACACCATATGCGAATGGCACGAAAGTAACCATTGCAGGAGTTCCTGGAGACTATACCGTAACGGATGGCACAATAACTGTAGATAACAGCAAGCTACCAACAGATAAGGACGATGCTGCAACAGTAACAGTGACAGAAGACGGACACAAACCAGCGACAACAACAACAAAAGTACCAGCGAAGTTGGTACCAAGTGCCACTCCAACATTTACAGTAGGAACTCAAGATAAACTTGACGGACATGTGGATGTCACAGTTACAGGTGTTTCTGACGGTGCAAAAGTGAAATTACCAGGTGTTAATGGAGAAAAAGAGGTAAAAGATGGTAAAGTAACATTAACAAACGATGACTTACCAGAAAAATCAACCAAAGGAAAAGGAAGTGCTCAAGAAGACGGTAAACTTCCGACAGAAGGTACAAGCGAAATTACAATTCCTGGTAAACTAACTAGTGCTAAAGGTGCTCCAGCAATTGAGTTTAGAGTTAAACTTCCGTTACCACTTGTAGTTCCAGACCCTGAACATTTAACACCGACAGAAATAACGGAATTAGTGAAGAGGGTTAAAGAAGCTAACCCAGATAAGGAAGTTAAAGTTGATGATATGGGTAATGTTACTGTAACGGATAAGAATACTGGAGAATCTGCATTACTACCTGTAGAAGATTTAACCGTTAAAGACTTCACCCCAGTGAAACCAACCGACAAAGTTCCAGTCAAAGACAAATCCCACTTAACTCCAGAAGAGAAGAAACAAGTGGCAGATAAAGTCAAAGACAAGAACCCAGGTAAGGATGTAACGGTAGGAGACGATGGCACAGCAACAGTGACAGATCCAACAACAGGCATCAGTCATACAATTCCAGGAACAGACTTAGTGAACCAAGACTTCACCCCAGTGAAACCAACTGAAAAAGTTCCAGTGAAAGACAAATCCCACTTAACTCAAGAAGAGAAAAAACAAGTGGCAGATAAAGTCAAAGCTAAGAACCCAGGTAAAGAAGTAACGGTAGGAGATGACGGCACCGCGACAGTGACAGATCCAACAACAGGCATCAGTCACACAATTCCAGGAACAGACCTAGTGAACCAAGACTTCACCCCAGTGAAACCAACCGAAAAAGTTCCAGTGAAAGACAAATCCCACTTAACTCCAGAAGAGAAAAAACAAGTGGCAGACAAAGTCAAAGCGAAGAACCCAGGTAAGGAAGTAACGGTAGGAGCCGACGGAACAGCGACGGTGACAGATCCGACAACAGGAATTAGTCATACAATTCCAGGAACAGAGCTAGTGAACCAAGATTTTGCACCAGTGAAGCCAACCGAAAAAGTTCCAGTTAAAGATCCAAGTAACTTAACAAAAGAAGAACAAGATAAAGTTAAGAAAGCGGTAGAAAAAGCAAATCCAGGAAAAGATGTAACAGTCGATTCTAAAGGGAATGCAACCGTTAAGGATCCACGGACGAAAATTTCTCATGAAATACCAAATAAAGATTTGGTCATGGTTACTGGAAAAGGAGATTCAACAAAACTAGACCTTCCATCACTTATCATCACTAAATGGACTGATGAAGACGGAAATGATTTGAAACCTGCGGATGCTAAGGCTCCAACGGTATTAGGTGAAGCGAATGAAGCATTTGAACATGGTGAAATTGAAGGTTATGTATTTGTAAGAACAGAAACTGAAGGTGATGTTGTAACTCACATCTTCAGAAAAGTGAGTCCAGTTAGACCAACAGGTGACGGTCAACAAAGACCAGCTACGCCATCTGCCGATACAAATCGTAGACCAGATACTGCTACCCCTGATGAGGTGCCAGCTGCTCAACCGGCTGAACAACCAAGTCAAACAGTTGAAGTACCTGCTCAATTGCCGAATGAAGTGTCAGAAACGAATCCATCAGTTTCTCAACCGCAAGCAGTATTGCCAAATACTGGTACACAAGAAAACCGTGCTAACGGTGCATTAGGACTTCTCTCTCTTCTTGGTGCATTTGGTTTGCTATTTGCCAAAAAGAAAAAAGACGATGAAGAGGAAGCTTAAATAGAGGATCTCATCTGATCCTTAGTAGCTTTCCCTGCATAAAGTCTTTGTAAATCAAAAAGAACTAGAAAAATCACTCATTTGTGAAAATTCTAGTTCTTTTTTCGTATTTCATAAACATTTCATATTTGGGTTTTATAATAGTCTTACAAATATGGAGGTGACAAATGAATCCAATCCAAAGAACTTGGGCTTATGTCAGTAGAAAACGACTGAGAAGTTTTATTTTATTTCTGATTTTATTGGTCCTATTGGCCGGAATTTCAGCCTGTTTGACTCTGATGAAGTCCAACAAAACAGTGGAAACCAATCTTTACAAATCACTCAATACCTCTTTTTCTATTAAGAAGATAGAAAACGGACAGACCTTTAAGTTGTCGGACTTATCATCCGTGAGCCAGATTAAGGGACTGGAAAATGTCTCTCCTGAACTCGAAACGATTGCAAAACTAAAAGACAAGGAAGCAGTGAGTGGTGAGCAGAGCGTAGAGCGTGATGATTTGTCAGCTGCGGACAAGAACTTGGTTAGTTTAACGGCTCTTGAGGATTCATCCAAAGATGTCACCTTTACCAGCTCGGCTTTCAATCTAAAAGAAGGGCGACACCTTCAAAAAGGGGATTCCAAGAAAATCCTGATCCACGAAGAGTTGGCTAAGAAGAACGGTCTTTCCCTTCATGACAAGATTAGCTTGGATGCTGGTCAGTCCGAATCTGGCAAAGGGCAAACAGCAGAGTTTGAGATTGTCGGCATCTTTTCTGGTAAGAAACAGGAGAAATTCACAGGCTTGTCTTCTGACTTCAGTGAAAATCAAGTCTTTACAGACTATGAAAGTAGCAAAACCCTTTTGGGCAATGGTGAACCGCAAGTTAGTGCAGCACGCTTCTATGTAGAAAATCCTAAGGAGATGGACGGACTCATGAAGCAGGTGGAAAACTTGTCCTTGGAAAATCAAGGCTATCAAGTCGAAAAGGAAAACAAGGCCTTTGAACAAATCAAAGACTCAGTTGCAACCTTCCAAACCTTTCTGACCATCTTCCTTTATGGGATGTTGATAGCTGGAGCAGGGGCCTTAATTCTTGTTTTGTCTCTCTGGTTGAGAGAAAGGGTCTACGAAGTGGGAATTTTACTGGCACTTGGAAAGGGCAAGAGCTCGATCTTCCTACAGTTCTGTTTAGAGGTAGTTTTGGTATCTCTCGGTGCTTTGCTTCCAGCATTTGTTGCAGGAAACGCAATCACAACTTACCTACTGCAAACACTACTAGCCAGTGGAGACCAGGCAGCCCTACAAGACACGCTAGCTAAAGCAAGCAGTTTATCAACCAGCATCTTATCTTTTGCAGAATCCTATGTTTTTCTAGTTCTGCTTAGTTGCTTGTCTGTAGCTCTTTGTTTCCTATTCTTATTTAGAAAATCGCCTAAGAAAATTTTATCATCTATTAGTTAATACTCTTCGAAAATCAAATTTAAACCGTGTCAGCTTCGCCTTGCCGTACTCAAGTACAGCCTGCGGCTAGCTTCCTAGTTTAATCTTTGATTTTCATTGAGTATAAGAAGGAGAAATCATGACTTTATTACAATTACAAGATCTTACCTACCGTTATAAGAATACTGCCGAGGCAGTTTTATATCAGATCAATTATCATTTTGAACCCGGGAAATTTTACAGTATTATTGGGGAATCAGGAGCAGGGAAATCCACTCTCTTGTCCCTCCTTGCCGGTCTTGACAGTCCTGTTGAAGGTTCGATTCTTTTTCAGGGAGAGGATATTCGTAAGAAGGGCTATTCTTACCATCGCATGCACCATATTTCCTTGGTTTTTCAAAATTATAACTTGATAGATTATCTTTCTCCACTGGAAAATATCCGCTTGGTTAACAAAAAGGCAAGCAAGGATACACTGCTTGAGCTTGGTTTGGATGAAAGTCAGATCAAGCGGAATGTTCTCCAGTTATCAGGTGGTCAACAGCAACGTGTTGCCATTGCTCGTAGTTTGGTCTCAGAAGCTCCAGTCATTCTTGCTGATGAACCAACGGGAAATCTGGACCCTAAAACTGCTGGAGATATTGTTGAACTGCTCAAATCACTTGCCCAGAAAACAGGTAAATGTGTCATCGTCGTCACCCACAGCAAAGAAGTGGCACAAGCGTCAGATATTACACTTGAGTTGAAAGATAAGAAACTGACTGAAACTCGCAATACTAGTAAATAATTTGAGCTTATTTTGATAGAATGATTAAATCAAATCTAGAAAGGGAACCTATGTTACACAACGCATTTGCCTATGTCACAAGGAAGTTTTTCAAATCGATTGTCATCTTCCTGATTATTCTCCTCATGGCGAGCTTGAGTTTGGTCGGCTTGTCGATCAAGGGAGCTACTGCCAAGGCTTCTCAGGAGACCTTTAAAAATATCACCAATAGCTTCTCCATGCAAATCAATCGTCGCGTCAATCAAGGAACGCCACGTGGTGCTGGGAATATCAAGGGTGAAGACATCAAAAAAATCACCGAAAATAAGGCTATTGAGTCTTATGTGAAACGCATCAACGCTATCGGAGATTTGACTGGCTATGAACTCATCGAAACGCCAGAAACCAAGAAAAATCTGACACCTGACCGTGCCAAACATTTTGGAAGTAGCTTGATGATCACTGGTGTCAATGACTCTTCTAAAGAAGATAAGTTTGTCTCTGGTTCTTATAAGTTGGTCGAAGGTGAGCATCTAAAAAACGACGACAAGGACAAGATTCTTCTGCACAAGGACTTGGCAGCCAAACACGGCTGGAAAGTAGGGGATAAGGTCAAGTTGGACTCTAATGTCTATGATGCTGACAATGAAAAAGGTGCCAAGGAAACAGTCGAAGTGACAATCAAGGGACTCTTTGATGGTTATAATAAGTCAGCAGTAACTTACTCACAAGAGCTTTACGAAAATACAGCTATCACAGACATTCACACTGCTGCAAAACTTTATGGATACACAGAAGACACAGCTATTTATGGGGACGCAACCTTCTTTGTAACAGCGGACAAGAACTTGGATGATGTTATGAAAGAGTTGAATGGCATAAGTGGTATCAACTGGAAGAGCTATACACTGGTGAAGAGCTCGTCTAACTATCCAGCCCTTGAGCAATCTATCTCTGGTATGTACAAGATGGCCAACCTCCTCTTCTGGGGTAGCTTGAGTTTCTCAGTTCTTCTCCTTGCCCTCTTGCTCAGCCTTTGGATCAATGCCCGTCGCAAGGAAGTGGGAATTCTCCTCTCTATCGGTCTCAAGCAGGCAAGTATCTTGGGGCAATTCATCACTGAATCCATCTTGATTGCTATTCCTGCTCTTGTTTCTGCTTACTTCTTAGCTAATTACACTGCCCGTGCAATTGGAAACACTGTCCTTGCCAACGTGACTTCAGGTGTTGCCAAACAGGCTAGCAAGGCGGCTCAAGCCTCTAATCTTGGTGGTGGTGCAGAAGTAGATGGCTTTAACAAGACCTTGTCAAGCCTAGATATTTCCATTCAGACATCAGACTTTATCATCGTCTTTGTCCTTGCTTTAGTTCTAGTGGTTCTCGTTATGGCGCTTGCTTCAAGCAATCTCCTTAGAAAACAACCAAAAGAGCTCTTGCTGGATGGTGAATAATACTGATGCTAGACTGAAAAATGAGGCTAGCAACTGAAAGTTTTAAAATGATAAATAAATCCGAAAGCAGTGGTGAAAATCATTGCTTTCAGTTGCTTTCTTTGTACTTTAGTACTTAAATATGATATACTAAGGTTATGGAATTTATTAGAAAGGAGTTTCGCAACTTATATATGGAATTGTGCATAAAAATCTATAGAAATCTTATCTTGAAAATAGATAGATAAATCTGTAGAAGCCTATCCATATCGCAAACATAGGCTAGTAGACCTAGGCAGGGTCTACCTTGGAAAATATAGAATAGTGAGGAAAAATAAACATTATGAGACAAACAAATGTTAGAGGAAGCTTGTCCCTCCGTGGCTTTAGAAAATTGAGAACTGGTGCAATTGTTGCGACAGGTGTCATTTTGCTAGGTCTGGGCTTTTTAGCTCCAACTGTGTCAGCAAGTGAACAAGATGGTGTCTGGGTAGCCAGAACAGTTGAGGAAGTGAAAGCTGATCTTCAAAAAGAAGGTGATTTATTTAAGTATGTCATTAAGTGGGGAGATACATTAAGTGTTATCAGCGAAGCAAGTAATATCCCTGTAGATGTACTCCAAGAAATGAATCAAGCTTCAGGCAAGAATTTATTCTTACCACACAATGAATTGTACTTTACTGAAGCTGAAACGGTTTCAGATACAGTCACAAAACACAAGATTGTCATCAAAGAAAGTGGTGCCAGTGGCGAAGTTCGCACTTACGAAGTCTTGCTCAAGAAAGATCAGGAAACAAAAGCTGTTACCTTTGAATTAACAGATGTCACTGAGAAAGTTGAAAAAATGACTGTGAACTATAGCCCAGTCTATCAGCCTGTATCAGCACCAGTAGTGGAAAGAGCGGAAGAATCGGGTGAAAAGCCTGCCTCAGAAGCACCAGCAGAGACAAGCCCAGAAGTTAAAGAAGAAACAGAAGCTCCAGCAGAATCAACTGAAGCAAAAGCAACAGAACCAGAGGTGGTAACACCAGCGCCGAAAGAAGAGAAGCCAGCGACTCCAGCGACAAAAGTGGAAGAGCCAACAGAATCATCTGAACCAAAAGGAACAGAAGCAGAGCCAGAGGTAGCTAAACCAGCTGAACCAAATGCAGAAACTCCAACGCCGAAAGTAGAAGAGCCAACTACTCCAACACCTAAAGAAGATGCAACTGAAGGAAAAATAGAAGCACCGAAAGTTGAACAACCAGAGGCGTCAGCTGAACCAACAGAACCAGCGCCAGTGGTAGAGGAAGGCACTTCAGGAGAACAAGATCAACCAGCAGAAGAAACCCCAGCACCATCAAAACCAGAAACACCATCTTCAACAGAAGAAGTAGCAAAGGAAGCTGAAGGAACAGAGCCAGAGGCAGCGAAACCAACTGAATCAAAAGCAACCGAGCCAGAGGTAGCGAAACCAGCTGAATCAAACGCAGAAGCTGCAACAGAATCAACAGAAGCTTCAGAAACTTCAGCAGAAACAACACCTAAAGAAAATGAAACAGAAGGAACTACACCAGGTGCAACAGCAGAAGCAGGGGAAACAACAGGAGAAGAAGGAAAAGAACCTGAGAAAACGTCAGAAACGGCAAATACTCCATCAACAGGTGTTACAGCTAGTGCTAATTCAGATGAATCAGGAAATACAACTGAAGAAAAAGCAGAAATGCCGAAAGTTGAAGAGCCAGCGCCAGCGGTAGAGGGTACAACTGCAGGAGAACAAGGTCAACCAGTAGAAGAAAACCCAGCACCAAAAGAATCAGGAGAAGAAGGTAAAGCGGAGGATTCAGTTTCTTCAACTGAATCTTCATCAACTGCCTCTGAAGGTGAGTCAACAGTTACACAACCATCTGTAGAATCAGGAACAGATTCTACATCGGAAGCTGAAGGAAAAACATCTGAGGAAGCAGGAACACAAGCTCCAGCAGAATCAGCTACAGCACCAAAAGAAACAGATTCAACTTCAGAAAAAGAAGTTGAAGAATCAGGAGTAACAGGAAAAGAAGCGAAAGAAACTGAAGAAAAACCAGCTCCAAAAGAAGATTCAACATCAGTAGATGAAAGTAACGCCGAAACATCAAATAATCCAACAACAGGCGCTACAACTAGTGCTGATTCAGGTGAATCAACTCCTTCAACATTGACCTCTGATAAAACAAAACCAGAAGAGGTAGCAAATGAATCTGAAGGAAAAGAGTCGGCAGAATCAGGAACATCTGCAACTACGGAAACAGCAACACCAGCGCCAGCAGCAGACTCTACAAATGAGGTGACTAATGAAGGTGAATCAGAAAATCCCGTAGCAGAAGAAACACCAGTTACAGAAGAACAACCGTCTACAGACAATACGGCTTCATCAAGTGCAACAAGTAATTCAGCTGACTCAAGTTCATCAACTGAATCAACAGCTCCAGAATCAACGACTGCTACAACGGGAAATACTTCAAATTCATCAACAGACGTTACAACTGATGGCAACTCAAACGATTCAACTTCTAATGAAGAAAAACCTCAAGGCGATGAACCAGCTGTGGAACATCAGGGTTCAGAGAAGTCTTTAGAAGAAGATACCAAAGATAGTAATAAAGCTGCGATTGATGACGATAGGAAAACAAAAGACGCAGAGATCAATAAGAGTACTTTAAATGAGGATAAGAAAAAAGAAGCACTTGAAAAAGTGAAGCAACTCACTGAAGAGTACCATAATAAACTCAAAAGCGAGCAAGATACAGATAAACAAGCTGATCTGATAGATGAATATCGAGATAAACTACGTGAAATTGAGACTCCAGGTGTAGAACATGATGGACCTGATTTCAAGAAACCAATCGAAAGTCATGCTGGTGGAACAACTATAGATGAAAATAGTACAGTAGCAAACAGCGCACTAACTTCTAGCAATCCATCTTCTCAGCCGTCCTCATCTGAAGACTCACCACAAGCAAAACCTGCGGCAACGTCGGACAGTTCTACAACTGGTGACTCAGGCTTCCGAAGTGCAGGAACTTACCAACCTCGAGTAACTCGTCGTCGTAGAAGTATTGAGGAACCTCAAAACACAGTCTCTATTTATTATAATTTTGATGGTATGAAAGATATTCCAGGCTTCTTTGGTGATCCTGGTGAAAAAAATACCGTTACGATTCCTGCTGGAACGAGTGAAGCACAGGCAAAAGAATTAGTAAAAGAAAAAATTCAAGCTAAAGTTCAAGAATTAAATAAACGTGGATATACAGTAAAAGAAGAAATAGTATTTGAGCAAGATACTGATGTGAAAAACTTTAATTACGTAGTCACTTTCACTAAGCAAGCTACAGGAACTACAGGTTTTAGAATTGCACCAAAAGTTCAAGTGAGAGCTAAAAAAGTTGCAAAAAGAGATTTATCTAATAAAACTAAACAAATAAATATCTACTATAATTTAACATCTCTTAAAGATATAGCTGGAGCATTAGGAGAATTAGGTGGCGAAAATGTGCTTACTTTCTCTGGAGAGACATCTAAAGAGGAATTAAAACGAGCTGTTGAAGAAAAAACAAAAGCCCAAATCGAGAAACTTAAAAAACAAGGCTTTACAGTTACGTCAAAAACAGACTTAGATCAAATCATTGAAGGTGGAGATAGCTATGACTATGTTGTAGAATTCACAAAAGAATCCAAAACACAGCCAGTAGGAACTACAGGCTTTAGAAAAGCTCCACTAGTTCAAAGAAGGGCTAAAAGATCAACAGAAGTAAAAGAAACTGTGAATGTTAACATTTACTTCAACCTAAAAACTCTACCAGGTATAGCTGGTGCATTGGATGTAGATGGAGAGACTACTATCAAACTTCCAAAAAATGCTAGTGAAAAAGAAGTCAAAGAAGCAATCAAAGCTAAAATTGCTAAGGTGGAAAATCGTGGATATAAAGTAAATGATTTCTACTTTGGGGCGAAAACAGAAAAAGGCTATGATTATGTTGTAGAGTTTACAAAATAAGCTAAGACACAACCAGTAAGGACTACAGCCTTTAAAAAAAGTCCCACTAGTTCAAAAACCAAATAACCTTCCTTCCACAGAGAGTGAAATGCAAGCAGAGAGAGCGATAGGCTCTCTTTGTTTTATCTAGTGGTCAGTTGATTACAGACAAAAGGCCAGTAAGAGGCTATAATAGAAAATAGAGTAGGTATTTATTCTAATACTCTTCGAAAATCTCTTCAAACCACGTCAGCGTCGCCTTACCGTATATATGTTACTGATTTTGTCAGTTCTATCTACAACCTCAAAGCAGTGCTTTGAGCAACCTGCGGCCAGCTTCCTAGTTTGTTCTTTGATTTTCATTGAGTATAAGAAAAATAAAAAATAGAGAGCAGTTAAAGTATGAAAATTTTAATTGTAGAAGATGAAGAGATGATCCGTGAGGGGATCAGTGACTATTTGACAGATTGTGGTTATGAAACCATTGAGGCTGCAGATGGGCAAGAAGCCTTAGAAAAATTTTCCAGCTATGAAGTAGCCTTGGTTTTACTGGATATTCAGATGCCCAAGCTCAATGGTCTGGAAGTACTAGCTGAGATTCGTAAAACCAGTCAGGTTCCTGTTTTGATGTTGACTGCCTTTCAGGATGAAGAATACAAGATGAGTGCCTTTGCTTCGCTAGCAGATGGCTATCTGGAAAAGCCCTTCTCCCTCTCCCTCTTAAAAGTGAGGGTGGATGCGATTTTCAAGCGCTATTATGATACGGGAAGAATCTTTTCTTACAAGGATGCCAAGGTGGACTTTGAAAGCTACAGTGCAAGCCTCGCAGGTGAGGAAGTAGCTATCAATGCCAAAGAGTTAGAAATTCTTGATTATTTGGTGAAAAATGAAGGAAGGGCCTTGACCCGTTCTCAGATTATCGATGCCGTATGGAAAGCGACAGATGAGGTTCCATTTGACCGCGTCATTGATGTTTATATCAAGGAATTGCGGAAAAAACTAGACCTGGACTGCATCCTCACTGTGCGCAATGTTGGTTATAAATTGGAGCGAAAATGAGACGAACAGGTTTATTTACAAAGATATTCATCTATACCTTCTCGATATTTAGTGTTCTGGTTATCTGCCTTCATTTAGCCATTTATTTTCTCTTTCCTTCGACTTATCTGAGTCATCGTCAGGAAACCATTGGCCAGAAAGCGACAGCTATTGCCCGGTCACTAGAAGGAAAGGATAGACAGAGTATCGAGCAAGTCTTAGACTTGTATTCCCAGACTAGTGAGATTAAGGGGGCGGTCAAGGGTGAGATGACCGAGGACAAGTTAGAAGTCAAGGACAATCTTCCTCTGGATACGGACCGTCAGACTACCTCTCTCTTTATTGAGGAGCGGGAGGTGAAAACGCAAGACGGTGGCACCATGACTCTCCAGTTTTTAGCGTCCATGGATTTGCAAAAGGAAGCAGAGCAAATCAGTCTCCAATTTCTTCCCTACACCTTGCTGGCATCCTTTCTGATTTCCCTATTGGTGGCCTACATCTATGCTCGGACCATTGTTGCCCCGATTTTGGAAATCAAGCGGGTGACCCGTCGGATGATGGATCTGGATGCTCAAGTACGTTTGCGCGTGGATTCCAAGGATGAGATTGGTGATCTCAAGGAACAAATCAATAGCCTCTACCAGCATCTTTTGACTGTCATTGCGGACTTGCATGACAAGAATGAAGCCATTCTCCAGCTGGAAAAGATGAAGGTCGAATTCCTACGAGGGGCTTCTCATGAATTGAAAACACCGCTGGCTAGTTTGAAAATCCTGATCGAAAACATGAAAGAAAATGTCGGTCGTTATAAGGATAGAGACCACTATCTGGGAGTTGCCTTGGGGATTGTGGATGAGCTCAATCACCATGTTCTCCAGATACTTTCTCTCTCTTCTGTACAGGAATTACGAGATGATAGGGAACAAATTGACTTACACCAGATGACCCAAAGTCTGGTTAAGGATTATGCCTTGCTAGCCAAGGAAAGAGAGCTCCAGATTGATAATAGCTTGTCCCATCAGCAGGCCTATCTAAATCCATCAGTCATGAAGTTGATCCTGTCTAATCTCATCAGCAATGCCATCAAGCACTCGACTCCAGGTGGCTTGGTTCGAATTGGCGAAATAGAAGGGGAATTCTTTATAGAAAATAGCTGTAGTCCAGAAGAACAAGAAAAACTGGTCCAATCTTTTTCTGATAATGCTAGTCGCAAGGCCAAAGGGTCTGGGATGGGGCTCTTTGTGGTCAAAAGTCTATTGGAACATGAAAAATTACCTTATCGTTTTGAGATGAAGGAGAATCGTTTGACCTTCTTCATAGCTTTTCCAAAAGTTGTCCAAGACTAGGGAGAGAAAGGGTTTACATAGATGAAGCTAGAAGAAATTCAATCGAAACTACGGGAAAAACTAGATTTTTTTGTCAAAAAGTGATAAAATGAACAATGTAAATGGGATGACCCATAAAAATATACAGGAGGCCTGATAAAATGGCAATCGTTTCAGCAGAAAAATTTGTCCAAGCAGCTCGTGACAACGGTTATGCAGTTGGTGGATTTAACACAAACAACCTTGAGTGGACTCAAGCTATCTTGCGCGCAGCAGAAGCTAAAAAAGCTCCAGTTTTGATCCAAACTTCAATGGGTGCTGCTAAATACATGGGTGGTTACAAAGTTGCTCGCAACTTGATCGCTAACCTTGTTGAATCAATGGGTATCACTGTACCAGTAGCTATCCACCTTGACCACGGTCACTACGAAGATGCACTTGAGTGTATCCGAGTTGGTTATACTTCAGTTATGTTTGATGGTTCACACCTTCCAGTTGAAGAAAACCTTGAAAAAGCTCGTAAAGTTGTAGAATTTGCTCATGCAAATGGTGTATCAGTGGAAGCTGAAGTTGGTACTATCGGTGGTGAAGAAGACGGAATCATCGGTGATGGTGAATTGGCTCCAATCGAAGACGCTAAAGCAATGGTTGAAACTGGTATCGACTTCTTGGCAGCTGGTATCGGTAACATCCACGGTCCTTACCCAGAAAACTGGAAAGGTCTTCACCTTGATCACTTGCAAAAATTGACTGAAGCTGTTCCAGGATTCCCAATCGTATTGCACGGTGGATCAGGTATTCCTGATGAGCAAATCCAAGCAGCTATCAAACTGGGTGTTGCGAAAGTTAACGTTAACACTGAATGCCAAATCGCATTCGCTAACGCAACTCGTAAATTTGCTCGTGACTACGAAGCAAACGAAGCAGAATACGACAAGAAAAAACTCTTCGACCCACGTAAATTCTTGGCTGACGGTGTAAAAGCTATCCAAGCATCAGTTGAAGAACGTATCGACGTATTCGGTTCAGAAGGTAAAGCTTAATCTAGCTGAATAATACAGAGAAGACCTGCCCATTGGGTGGGTTTTTTGATTTCAAGCTACTCGTTTTAGTATAGTAAACTGGATCTAGACTAGCACAATGCTGCTTCTATAGCGTTTTGAAACTGGAATAGGACGCCATGACTGCTAAAAGATTTCTATAAATTCATTTGATTTTCCTAATCAATTTGTTCGTATCTTATTTCATTCCACTATAAAACATTCTTATCAATTGATTTGAATGCCAAAATTCCATCGCTCCGGTCTTGTTTCATTTGGCTATAAAAAACTCTCCTAGAATTCTCAGGAGAGTATGAGTGGTTATTTAAACTTGAATCCTTCGTAAATAAGCTCTGCTTTTGGATTTTGTTTCTTAATCTGTTTGGAGAGTGACTTCATCATAGAAAGAGGACCACACATATAGACGGTTGCCTGTTCGGGTACTTCTTCTTGATCAAAATTAAGATAGCCGTCTTTCCTACTGTCTACTAGATGGAGTTCAAAATTAGGATTTTTCTGAGCATAGTCACGGAGCAAATCCAGATAGACTGCATTTTCCTCTCCACGGAAACTATAGTAGAAGTGAACCTGTTTATCTAAAATAGGATGTTCACGGATGTAAGAGATGAAGGGGGTAATCCCAATACCTCCAGCAATCCAAACCTGATTTTCTCGTCCTTCTTCTATGATCATGTGTCCGTATGCTCTGTCTACGCTTACTTTGCTGCCGACTTGAAGATTGTTATAGATATTCTTGGTATGGTCGCCTGAATTTTTAACAGTGAAGTAAAGAGTTTGGCCGTGACCTCCTGAGATAGAAAAGGGATGTGGAGCACTTTCAAAACCTTCTTGGAAAATCTTTAGGAAGGCAAATTGTCCTGATTGATAGTTGAAAGGTCTGCTAAGATGGATTTGAATTTCTCTAGTATCGTGATTTAAGCGTTTGAGATTGGTAATTTCCCCTAGATAGGGGAAGCCGATCTTTTGATATAGAAAAATGATATAAAAACCAGCCAGTAATCCTAAAAGGGCATAGCTACCAACAAGAAAACTTAGAAGATTAAATGTAAGGAGGCGATTGCCCATCATCATATAGACATGAAAGAGTCCGAAAATATAAGCTAGATAAACCAGACGGTGAATCCATCGCCAGGCTTCGTATTGGATGTATTTGCCTAAATAGGCGACAAGGATGATGCTGACAAAGATATAGATGGAAAGGTTTCCAAACTGAGCAGCTAAACGAGAGCCCCACAAACCGCCCATACTAAAGTTATGAAAGATTAGTAGGATGATGGAGAGAAAGGCTGTGAATTTGTGGATGGTGTAGACCTTCTCCAAACCGTGAAACCAGCTTTCTAGTAGTGGGAGACGAGTGGCTAGGATAAAAGTCAGAGATAGGCTTGTTAAAGCTAGTCCTGGAATCATGAATTGGGGAGAAGTGTTCATCCAAGTCAAAATAGTCAAGATAAAACTAGCTGTGATAAAGAGTAGTCCTTTGATTGATTTCATAGAAAATTCCATTTCATTAAGATTTTGATTTGTTGTAAATAAATTTGTTACATTTTATCATAGAAAAAGTATGGTGTCAAATTGATGTCTATAAATATCTGCTATCATTAAAAAACTCTCCAATTGAACTGGAGAGTGGCTGTTTATACTCAATGAAAATCAAAGAGCAAACTAGGAAGCTAGCCGCAGGCTGCTCAAAACACTGTTTTGAGGTTGTGGATAGAACTGACGAAGTCAGTAACATATATACGGCAAGGTGAAGCTGACGTGGTTTGAAGAGATTTTCGAAGAGTATTATTCTGCAGCTTGTTGCCAACGTTTGGCTAGCATATGAGACAGGCTAGAAATTGCTAGGTTAAAGCTGAAGTAGATGAGGGCAATCAGGATATAAAGACTAAACACTTGCTCTGGTTCAAAATAACGGCCCATGAGAATTTGGCTAGCTCCAAAGAGCTCTTGTAGGGCGATAACAGAGTAGAGAAGACTGGTATCCTTAATCACGGTAACAAACTGAGAAATGATGGCTGGCAACATTTTGCGAATGGCTTGTGGGAGAATGATGTGGTAGAGGATTTGGGTTGATGTAAATCCTTGCGACATTCCTGCTTCGTACTGTCCCTTGTCCACGGCATTGAGACCGCCTCGGATAATCTCAGCTAGGACCGCTGATGTAAAGAGGGTAAAGGCTGTAATACCTGCTGGAGTGGACTTCATCTTAAAAACTAAAAAGATAGTGAAAATCCAGAGGAGGTTAGGAACGTTACGCACAAACTCGATATAAATGCTGGAGATAATGCGTAAGACAGGATTTTTCCCATTTCTCATGACGGCTAGCACCGTTCCAATAAGGGTAGAGAGGATGATGGCAATCAGAGAAATGTAGAGGGTCAAGCCAAATCCTTTAAAGATAAAGACTAGGTTATCTGGGGTCAAAACTTCTAAAATGGATTCCATAGTAACCTCCTAAAGTGAATAGGCTTTTTTGTTGGCTTGCTCCATCTTGCGACCAAACTGGGCAACAGGGAAGCAAAGAGAAAAGTAGAGAAGGGCAGCACCTAGAAAGGCTGGGATATAGTTTCCGTTAAGAGCCGACCAAGACTTGGTCACAAACATCAAGTCCACTCCAGAAATGATAGCGACTGTCGAGGTATTCTTAATGAGATTAACGATTTGGTTAGTCAAAGGTGGGAGAATGATACGGAAAGCCTGAGGCAAGATAATCAAACGCATAGCACTGATATAGGTAAAACCTTGCGACAAGGCGGCCTCCATCTGACCGCTAGGAATAGACTGAATCCCTGAGCGAATAACCTCAGCGATATAGGCACCGTGATAGAGACCCACGCAGAGAACAGCTGTCCAATAAATCGGAATCATGATGATATGGTCACTGATAAGAGGTAGGCCATAAAAAACGATAACAAACTGTACCAAGAGGGGAGTGTTTTGGTAAAATTCCACGAAGATGCGAGCTAAAATACGCAAAATAGGACGTTTGCTGGTTGACATGGCTCCAAAGAAGATGCCTAAGACCATGGCGAGGATAAAGGATCCAATCGCTAGGGCAAGGGTGAAGAGGAAACCATTGAAAAATTGTCCAAAATCCTGAAAATAGGCTGTCCAAGATGATAAATCTGTCATAGGGTGTCCTCCTTAATCTGCGGTATGGCTAGATGGTTTGAGCTTGTAACGGTCATAAAGTTTCTGCAAACTACCATCCTTGCTCCATTTAGTAACCAAGTTATCAAGATAATTGTTGAGCTCTGTATTTGATTTCTTGGTGACGATACCGTAGTCAGATGGCTTAAAACTATCATTTAGCAGTTCTGTCCGTTTACTGATATAGCCAGATAGAATAGAGCGGTCAACGGAAAAGGCATCAATACGGTGAGCATGTAGGGAAGTAATCAATTCTGGGTAGGAACCAAGTTCGACGAATTTAAAGGTCAAGCCTTTCTTTTTACCCAGTTCAGTAATCAGGCGTTGGGTGATGGAACCTTGGGCGACTCCGATGGTTTTTCCGTTTAGGTCCTCAAGGCTTTTGATTTTGGCAGACTTATTGACCAAAAAGCCAGAAGCATCCGTGTAGTAGGGGCTGGTGAAGTTGTAGAGTTTTTTGCGTTCGTCTGTGATGGTAAAGGTCGCGATATCCATATCGACCTGTTCATTGTCTAGAAGGGGTCCACGAGTTTGCGCTGTAACAGGTACATAGCGAACCTTGACCTTGAGCTCATCAGCGACCATCTTGGCCAGGTCAGTTTCGATACCAGAATAGGTCCCTGTCTTGGGATCTTTGTAGCCAAAATTGGGAACATCTTGTTTGACACCGACAACCAGTTCGCCTCTTTTTTGAATATCTGCGACGCTGGTATCAGCCTGGACTGGTTTTGCAGCAGCAAGGCCGAAAAGGCTAATCAATAATGCGGATAAAAAGAATTTCTTTTTCATAGACGCCTCCTTATTTGACTTTGTCACTTTCGTGGTTGATGATTTTGCTGAGGAATTGTTGGGCACGAGGTTCGCTTGGATTGTCGAAAAAGTCATCAACATCTGTCGTATCCACCAAAACTTCTCCATCAGCCATAAAGATAATGCGATCCGCAACTTCACGGGCAAAGCCCATTTCATGGGTAACGACAATCATATTCATACCATCGTGGGCCAATTTTTGCATAACTGCCAGAACATCGCCGATGGTTTCAGGGTCTAGGGCAGATGTTGGTTCATCAAAGAGAAGGAGTTCCGGATGCATAGCGAGTCCACGTGCAATGGCAATCCGTTGCTTTTGTCCACCAGACAGCATAGCTGGATATGAATCTTTCTTGTCCCACATATTTACAAATTCCAGATATTTTTGGGCTGTTTTTTCAGCTTCTTTTTTATCAATTCCTAGAACTTTTATAGGTGCAAGTGTTACGTTTTCTAACACTGTTTTGTGCGGATAGAGGTTAAAATGTTGGAAAACCATGCCGACTTCCTTACGAAGAGGCACCAAATCTTTCTGGCTGGCACCAGCAACTTGGTGACCATTTACTAGAAGACTTCCCTTGTCGACAGCCTCTAAACCATTGATGGTGCGGATAAGAGTGGACTTACCAGAACCAGAAGGGCCTAGGAGTACAACAACTTGCCCTTTTTCAAAACGGAGATTGATGTTACGGAGTGCATGGTAATCTCCGTAATATTTTTCAACGTGTTCAAATTCTACTAAAGCCATAAGGAATCTCCTTTGTGTTAGATTTTATAACACGATTCTACACCAAAAGAATTGCCTTGTCAAATCATATCTGAAAAATTCACTAAAATTTTATAAAAAAGCAATCTGGATAGAGAAAAAGCCTAAATCATGTTATAATGAAGCAATAGAATTCTTAGAAAGAGTGGATGTCTTTTTGATAACACCTACTTATGAATGGCAGTTTGCCCCGCAGGTAGAAGATGCGGATTTTACAAAGATAGCCAAGAAGGCTGGACTGGGTCCTGAGGTGGCTCGGCTATTATTTGAAAGAGGGATTCAGGACCAAGAAAGTCTGAAGAAGTTTTTAGAACCTTCCTTGGAGGACTTGCATGACCCTTATCTGCTCCATGATATGGACAAGGCAGTGGAACGGATTCGTCAGGCCATTGAAGAAGGGGAAAATATCCTCATTTATGGAGATTACGATGCGGATGGAATGACTTCGGCCTCTATTGTTAAGGAAAGTTTGGAACAGCTTGGCGCCGAGTGCCGTGTTTATCTACCCAATCGTTTTACTGATGGCTATGGACCTAATACAAGTGTCTATAAATACTTTATCGAGCAAGAAGGAATTTCCTTGATTGTGACGGTGGACAATGGGGTTGCTGGTCACGAGGCTATTGAATTGGCCCAGTCTATGGGAGTGGATGTCATTGTGACTGACCACCATTCTATGCCTGAAACCCTGCCTGATGCCTATGCCATTGTCCATCCTGAACACCCTGATGCGAACTATCCTTTCAAATATTTGGCTGGTTGTGGAGTGGCTTTCAAGCTGGCGTGTGCCCTTTTAGAAGAAGTACAAGTGGAATTGCTTGATTTGGTCGCTATTGGTACCGTTGCAGATATGGTTAGTTTGACAGATGAGAACCGTATCTTGGTTCAATACGGTCTGGAAATGTTGGGACATACTCAGCGTATTGGTCTACAAGAAATGCTGGACATGGCTGGGATTGCTGCCAACGAAGTGACAGAAGAAACGGTTGGTTTCCAGATTGCCCCTCGTTTGAATGCCTTGGGTCGTTTGGATGATCCTAATCCAGCCATTGATTTGCTGACTGGATTTGACGACGAGGAAGCTCACGAGATTGCCCTCATGATTCATCAGAAAAACGAAGAGCGCAAGGAAATCGTCCAGTCTATCTATGAAGAAGCTAAGACCATGGTGAACCCTGAGAAGAAGGTCCAAGTCTTGGCCAAGGAAGGTTGGAATCCTGGAGTTCTAGGGATCGTGGCTGGTCGTTTGTTGGAAGAACTAGGGCAGACAGTCATCGTTCTCAATATAGAGGATGGTCGTGCCAAGGGCAGTGCTCGTAGTGTGGAAGCGGTCGACATTTTTGAAGCTCTGGATCCTCATCGAGACCTCTTTATCGCCTTTGGTGGCCATGCTGGTGCGGCGGGTATGACGCTGGAAGTTGAGCAACTCTCAGATTTATCTCAGATTTTGGAAGATTATGTTCGTGAAAAAGGTGCAGATGCTGGTGGCAAGAATAAGTTAAACCTAGATGAAGAGTTGGATTTGGAGGCACTTAGCTTGGAAACGGTCAAAAGTTTTGAACGTTTAGCTCCTTTTGGAATGGACAATCAGAAACCTGTCTTTTATATAAAGGATTTTCAGGTCGAAAGTGCCCGTACTATGGGGGCAGGCAATGCTCATCTCAAGTTGAAAATTTCCAAAGGTGAGGCGAGTTTTGAAGTGGTGGCCTTCGGACAAGGCAGGTGGGCAACAGAATTTGCTCAAACCAAGAATTTAGAGTTGGCAGTCAAATTGTCTGTCAACCAATGGAATGGCCAAACTGCCCTCCAATTGATGATGGTGGATGCGCGTGTAGAGGGTGTTCAACTTTTTAACATCCGTGGGAAGAATGCAGTCTTGCCAGAAGGAGTTCCAGTCTTGGATTTTGCTGGAGAATTACCGAGTCTAGTAAATAGTGAAGCTGTTGTCGTAAAAACCGTTCCTGAGGATATTACTCAGCTGAAGACCATTTTTCAGAAACAGAATTTTTCCGCTGTCTATTTCAAAAATGATATTGACAAGGCCTACTATCTGACAGGCTATGGGACTAGAGAGCAGTTTGCCAAATTGTACAAGACTATCTACCAGTTTCCAGAGTTTGATATTCGCTACAAGCTCAAGGATTTGGCTGCTTATCTCAATATCCAACAAATCTTGCTGGTTAAGATGATTCAAGTCTTTAAAGAACTAGGCTTTGTGACCATCAAAGATGGGGTTATGACAGTCAATAAAGAAGCGCCAAAGAGAGAAATCGGAGAAAGTCAGATTTACCAAAATCTCAAACAAACCGTCAAAGACCAAGAAATGATGGCGCTGGGTACCGTGCAAGAAATTTATGACTTTTTAATGGAAAAAGAGTAGATCATAGGAAAGAGTTGGGAAACCAGCTCTTTTTTGAAAACAAATCTTCATTTTGAAAATCATCAAAAAAATGGTATAATGGTAGGAAAAGATTCGGCTAACAGTAATAGTGCTTTTAGAATAAGAGGGTAAGCAACCCTATAATCAAGATAAACTAAGATTTTGGAGGAAAAATGAGTAATATTAGTTTAACAACACTTGGTGGTGTACGTGAAAATGGGAAAAATATGTACATTGCTGAAATTGGAGAGTCCATTTTTGTTTTGAATGCAGGGTTAAAATATCCCGAAAATGAACAATTAGGGGTCGATGTGGTGATTCCAAAGATGGACTACCTTTTTGAAAATAAAGATCGAATTGCTGGGGTATTTTTAACTCACGGCCATGCAGATGCTATTGGTGCTCTGCCTTATCTCTTGGCTGAAGCCAAGGTACCTGTATTTGGCTCTGAGTTGACCATTGAGTTGGCAAAACTCTTTGTCAAAGGAAATGACGCAGTCAAGAAATTTAATGATTTTCATGTTATTGATGAAGATACGGAGATTGATTTTGGTGGGACAGTGGTTTCCTTCTTCCCTACGACTTACTCCGTTCCAGAGAGCCTGGGAATTGTCTTGAAGACAGCTGAAGGGAGCATCGTTTATACAGGTGACTTCAAATTTGACCAGACAGCTAGTGAATCCTATGCGACAGACTTCGCTCGTTTGGCAGAAATCGGTCGTGACGGCGTCCTGGCTCTCCTCAGTGATTCGGCCAATGCGGACAGCAATATTCAGGTGGCTAGTGAAAGTGAAGTTAGAGATGAAATTACCCAAACCATTGCTGACTGGGAAGGTCGTATCATTGTTGCAGCTGTTTCCAGTAACCTTTCTCGTATCCAGCAGATTTTTGACGCTGCGGATAAAACAGGTCGACGTATCGTCTTGACAGGATTTGATATTGAAAATATCGTCCGCACAGCGATTCGTCTCAAGAAGTTGTCTTTAGCCAACGAAATTCTCTTGATTAAGCCGAAAGATATGTCTCGCTTTGAAGACCATGAGTTGATTATTCTTGAGACAGGTCGTATGGGTGAACCTATCAATGGACTTCGTAAGATGTCGATTGGTCGCCATCGTTATGTAGAAATCAAGGATGGGGACCTGGTCTATATTGCTACGGCTCCGTCTATTGCTAAAGAAGCCTTCGTTGCGCGTGTGGAAAATATGATTTATCAGGCAGGAGGGGTTGTCAAATTGATTACCCAAAGTTTACATGTATCAGGGCACGGAAATGCGCGTGATTTGCAGTTGATGATCAATCTCTTGCAACCTAAGTATCTCTTCCCAATTCAAGGGGAATACCGTGAGTTGGATGCCCATGCTAAGGCTGCTATGGCGGTCGGGATGTTGCCAGAACGCATTTTTATCCCTAAAAAGGGAACCAGTATGGCTTATGAGAATGGGGACTTTGTCCCAGCTGGCGCGGTTTCGGCAGGCGATGTCTTGATTGACGGAAATGCTATAGGTGATGTTGGTAATGTAGTCCTTCGTGACCGTAAGGTCTTGTCAGAGGATGGTATTTTCATCGTAGCAATCACAGTTAACCGTCGTGAGAAGAAAATTGTGGCCAAGGCTCGTGTGCACACGCGTGGATTTGTTTATCTCAAGAAGAGTCGTGATATTCTCCGTGAAAGTTCAGAATTGATTAACCAAACGGTAGAAGAGTATCTTCAAGGAGATGACTTTGACTGGGCAGATCTCAAAGGGAAGGTTCGTGATAATTTAACTAAGTATCTCTTTGACCAGACTAAGCGTCGTCCAGCTATTTTACCAGTAGTCATGGAAGCAAAATAATCGTTGAAATAAACAGGGAGAAAGTCGAATTTCGGCTTTTTCTTATAGAAAAATAGAGGAAAAAATTATGGCAGTAATGAAAATCGAGTATTACTCACAAGTTTTGGATATGGAGTGGGGAGTGAATGTCCTCTACCCTGATGCCAATCGAGTGGAAGAACCAGAGTGTAAAGATATCCCTGTCTTGTACCTCTTGCACGGGATGTCTGGCAATCATAATAGTTGGCTCAAGCGGACCAATGTAGAACGCTTGCTTCGGGGGACTAATCTCATCGTCGTCATGCCCAATACCAGCAACGGTTGGTACACTGATACCCAGTATGGTTTTGACTATTACACAGCTCTAGCAGAGGAATTGCCACAGGTTCTGAAACGCTTCTTCCCTAATATGACAAGTAAGCGTGAAAAGACCTTTATCGCCGGTCTCTCTATGGGAGGCTACGGCTGCTTTAAACTGGCTCTTGCAACAAATCGTTTTTCTCATGCAGCTAGCTTTTCAGGCGCCCTTAGTTTTCAAGAGTTTTCTCCTGAAAGTCAAGATTTGGGAACACCAGCATACTGGAGAGGTGTTTTTGGAGAGATTCAAGATTGGACAACTAGTCCCTATTCGCTTGAAAGTCTGGCTAAAAAATCGGATAAAAAGACCAAGCTGTGGGCTTGGTGTGGCGAACAGGATTTCTTGTACGAATCCAATAATCTCGCAGTGAAAAATCTCAAAAAGCTGGGCTTTGATGTGACCTATAGCCATAGCGCTGGAACTCACGAGTGGTATTATTGGGAAAAACAATTGGAACGGTTCTTAGCAACCCTACCAATTGATTTCAAATTAGAAGAGAGACTGACTTAGTTTGAACTTTAGTGTAGGGAGTAGAACTAAAATAAAATATGTTTTCACTAGACTTTTCAAACGAAAGTAGTAGAATAGTAATAAGATACTGGAGGAAAGAGAGTAGGAAATGTACCGTTATCAAATTGGCATTCCCGCATTAGAATATGATCAGTTTGTCAAAGACCATGAATTAGCCAATGTATTACAAAGTAGTGCTTGGGAAGAAGTGAAGTCTGATTGGCAACATGAGAAGTTTGGTGTCTACAGGGAAGAAAAATTACTGGCGACAGCTAGTATTTTGATTAGAACTCTTCCGCTAGGCTATAAAATGTTTTACATCCCAAGAGGGCCTATATTGGATTATGGGGATACAGAACTCTTGAATTTTGTCATTCAGTCTATTAAGTCTTATGCTCGTAGCAAGAGAGCTATTTTTGTGACTTTTGACCCAAGTATTTGCCTGTCTCAAAGTTTAATTAATCAGGAAAAAACAGAATTTCCTGAAAATCTGGCTATTATTGATAGTTTGCAACAAATGGGAGTAAGGTGGTCAGGAAAAACAGAGGAAATGGGAGACACCATTCAACCTCGTATTCAGGCGAAAATATACAAGGAAAATTTTGAAGAAGATAAACTTTCCAAGTCAACAAAACAGGCTATTCGAACAGCACGGAATAAGGGTGTAGAGATTCAATTTGGTGGGACTGAATTATTGGAGTCCTTTTCCTTTTTGATGAAAAAAACCGAGAAGCGGAAAGAGATTCATTTGAGGAATGAAACCTATTATAAAAAGTTGTTAGATAATTTTAAGGACAAGGCCTATATCACCTTGGCCACCTTGGATGTCTCTAAACGTTCGCAAGAATTAGACGAACAGTTGGCGAAAAACAGAGCCTTGGAAGAGACCTTTACTGAGTCAACTCGAACTTCAAAAGTAGAAGCGCAGAAGAAGGAAAAAGAACGTTTGTTAGAGGAATTGACTTTCCTGCAGGAATATATGGATGCAGGTCAAGCAAGAGTTCCTTTAGCGGCTACCTTGACTTTAGAATTCGGACAAACGTCTGTCAATCTATATGCTGGTATGGATGATGATTTTAAACGTTACAATGCACCAATTTTAACTTGGTATGAAACAGCTCGCTATGCCTTTGAGCGAGGTATGGTCTGGCAAAATTTAGGTGGTGTTGAAAACTCTCTCAATGGTGGACTTTATCATTTTAAGGAAAAATTTAATCCAACGATTGAAGAATACTTGGGTGAATTTACAATACCTACCCATCCTCTCTATCCTCTGTTAAGACTTGCTCTTGATTTCCGTAAAA
The DNA here is from genome assembly GCF_900411395.1 of Streptococcus sp. 596553. Lineage (GTDB taxonomy): Bacteria > Bacillota > Bacilli > Lactobacillales > Streptococcaceae > Streptococcus > Streptococcus mitis_BA. Next base: position 79,083 of record NZ_OXCQ01000008.1, read on the forward strand.
CATTAAGAAAAAAACATAGAAAGTAAGTATATGGCACTAATTACACTCACGAAAGAAGAGTTTCAGGCTTATTCTGATCAGGTTTCTTCTCGTTCCTTTATGCAATCGGTTCAGATGGGGGATTTGCTAGAAAAAAGAGGGGCTCGAATTGTTTATCTTGCTTTGAAACAAGAAGGAGAGATTCAAGTTGCAGCTCTGGTTTATAGCTTGCCCATGCTGGGTGGTCTGCATATGGAGATCAATTCGGGGCCGATTTATACCCAACAAGATGCACTTCCAGTTTTTTATGCGGAGTTAAAAGAATATGCCAAGCAAAATGGTGTATTAGAGTTGCTTGTAAAACCTTATGAAACTTATCAAACTTTTGATAGCCAAGGTAATCCAATAGATGCTGAGAAAAAAAATATCATTCATGGTTTAACTGATTTAGGTTATCAATTTGATGGCTTGACGACAGGTTATCCAGGTGGAGAGCCGGATTGGTTATACTATAAAGATTTGACTGAATTAACTGAAAAGAATTTGCTTAAAAGTTTTAGCAAAAAGGGTAAACCCTTGGTGAAAAAGGCTGAAACGTTTGGCATTCGGTTGAAAAAGTTACAACGTGAAGAACTATCGATTTTTAAGAATATAACAAAAGAAACCTCTGAACGTAGAGAATACAGTGATAAAAGTTTAGAATATTATGAGCACTTTTATGATTCATTTGGAGAACAAGCTGAGTTTCTCATAGCAACCTTGAATTTTTCGGAATATATGAACAAATTACAAGGTGAGCAAAGTAAACTAGAAGAAATCCTGGACAAGTTGCGACTTGATTTGAGTAAAAATCCTCATTCTGAGAAAAAACAAAATCAACTGAGAGAATATTCTAGTCAATTTGAAACGTTTGAAGTTCGAAAAGCAGAAGCGCGAGACTTGATTGAAAAATATGGAGAAGAAGATATTGTTTTAGCCGGGAGTTTATTTGTTTATATGCCTCAGGAAACGACTTATCTCTTTAGTGGTTCTTACACTGAGTTTAATAAGTTCTATGCCCCTGCACTGCTTCAAAAATATGTTATGTTGGAAAGCATAAAACGTGGAATACCTAAATACAACTTCCTAGGCATTCAAGGGATTTTTGATGGTAGTGATGGTGTTTTGCGTTTTAAACAGAATTTTAATGGCTATATTGTACGTAAATCAGGAACTTTCCGTTATCATCCATCATCTTTAAAATACAAAGCTATTCAGTTATTCAAAAAAATATTAGGACGTTAAGATGAAAAAGTCAGTATTTAGTTTTCTTTCAGCTTGTTTTAGTAAAATAGACTTTATTTGCTAGAAAGGTGGAGAGACATGCGCTGGCTTTTTCGTTTGATAGGGGCTTTCTTTTATTTTATTTGGCGTTTGTTTTGGCGTCTGGTTTGGATTGTTTTGCTTTTATGTACTCTTGCTTTTGGATTTCTCTGGTATCTGAACGGGGATTTTCAAGGGGCGCTGAAGCAAGCAGAACGGTCAGTAAAAATTGGTCAACAAAGTATCGACCAATGGGAAAGAACAGGGCAACTGCCTAAGTTGAACCAGACAGATAGCCACCAGCATTCTGAAGGAAGATGGCCACAGGCTTCTGCTCGTATTTACCTGGATCCGCAGATGGATTCACGCTTTCAAGAGGCATATTTAGAAGCAATTCAGAACTGGAATCAAACTGGTGCCTTTCATTTTGAACTTGTGACTGAGTCCAGCAAGGCAGATATCTTGGCTACGGAGATGAATGACGGAGGTACTCCTGTGGCAGGAGAGGCGGAAAGTCAGACCAATCTCTTGACGGGGCAATTCTTGTCTGTAACGGTGCGGTTGAATCATTATTATTTGTCCAATCCTAACTATGGCTATTCCTTTGAGCGTATCGTCCATACGGCAGAACATGAGTTGGGGCATGCAATTGGCTTGGACCATACAGATGAGAAGTCTGTGATGCAACCTGCAGGTTCCTTTTATGGTATCCAGGAAGAGGATGTTGAAAGACTTCGAAAATTATATGAGACCAATGAGTAGGGGACTATCTTTCCCTACTTTTTTGTTATAATGGAATTATGAACAACTTGATTAAATCAAAACTAGAGCTCTTGCCTACCAGCCCTGGTTGCTACATTCACAAGGATAAAAACGGCACCATTATCTATGTAGGAAAGGCTAAAAATCTGCGTAACCGCGTGAGGTCTTATTTCCATGGAAGTCATGATACTAAGACAGAGGCTCTGGTGTCTGAAATTGTGGATTTTGAATTTATCGTTACTGAGTCTAATATTGAGGCACTTCTCCTAGAAATTAATCTGATCAAGGAAAATAAGCCTAAATACAATATCATGCTTAAGGATGATAAGTCTTATCCTTTCATCAAAATCACCAATGAGCGCTATCCTCGTTTAATTATCACCCGTCAGGTCAAGAAGGACGGCGGTCTCTACTTTGGACCTTACCCAGATGTGGGGGCAGCCAATGAAATCAAGCGGCTGCTGGATCGAATTTTCCCTTTTAGAAAGTGTACGAATCCACCGTCTAAGGTTTGTTTTTACTACCATATCGGTCAATGTATGGCCCACACTATCTGTAAGAAGGATGAGGCCTACTTCAAGTCTATAGCTCAGGAGGTTTCTGACTTCTTAAAAGGACAGGATGACAAAATCATCGATGACCTCAAGGGCAAGATGGCATCCGCAGCACAAAGTATGGAGTTTGAACGTGCAGCAGAATACCGTGACCTGATTCAGGCCATTGGAACGCTTCGAACCAAGCAACGGGTCATGGCTAAGGATCTCCAAAATCGGGATGTCTTTGGCTACTATGTGGACAAGGGATGGATGTGTGTTCAGGTTTTCTTTGTTCGTCAGGGCAAGCTTATTGAGCGCGATGTCAATCTTTTTCCCTACTACAACGATCCGGATGAGGACTTTCTCACCTATGTAGGACAATTCTATCAAGAAAAATCCCACCTGGTTCCCAATGAGGTACTGATTCCGCAGGATATTGACGAAGAAGCCGTTAAAGCCTTGGTGGATTCCAAGATTCTCAAACCCCAGCGTGGAGAGAAAAAACAGCTGGTCAATTTGGCTATAAAGAATGCTCGGGTCAGTCTAGAGCAGAAATTTAATCTGCTAGAGAAATCTGTCGAAAAGACCCAAGGGGCTATTGAAAATCTGGGACGTTTGCTCCAAATCCCGACACCGGTTCTCATCGAGTCCTTCGATAACTCCAATATCATGGGAACTAGCCCTGTTTCAGCCATGGTTGTCTTTGTCAATGGTAAACCAAGTAAAAAAGATTATCGTAAGTATAAAATCAAGACTGTCGTCGGACCAGACGACTATGCCAGTATGAGAGAGGTCATTCGCAGACGCTATGGTCGAGTACAGCGTGACGGTTTGACTCCTCCAGATTTGATTGTCATTGATGGGGGACAAGGTCAAGTCAATATCGCCAAGCAAGTCATCCAAGAGGAACTGGGTTTGGATATTCCCATTGCAGGTTTGCAAAAGAATGACAAGCACCAAACCCATGAATTGCTCTTCGGTGATCCACTTGAGGTGGTAGAGTTGTCTCGCAATTCTCAGGAATTTTTCCTCCTTCAGCGCATCCAAGATGAGGTACACCGCTTTGCTATCACTTTCCATCGCCAACTGCGCTCCAAAAATTCCTTTTCATCACAACTGGATGGAATTGAAGGTCTGGGACCTAAACGCAAGCAGAATCTCATGAAGCATTTTAAGTCTTTGACCAAAATCAAGGAAGCCAGTGTGGATGAGATTGTCGAAGTTGGAGTACCTAGAGCGGTCGCAGAAGCAGTGCAGAGGAAGTTGAACCCGCAGGAAACAGAAACCTTGCCTCAAGTGGCGGAAGAAAAAGTAGATTACCAAACGGAAGAAAACCACAATGAACCATAAAATCGCAATTTTATCAGATATTCATGGCAATGCGACAGCGCTAGAAGCAGTGATTGCAGATGCTAAAAATCAAGGAGTCAGTGAATACTGGCTTCTGGGAGATATTTTTCTTCCTGGTCCAGGCGCAAATGACTTGGTCGCCCTGCTAAAGGCCCTTCCTATCACAGCTAGTGTTCGAGGCAATTGGGATGATTGTGTCCTTGAGGCTTTAGATGGGCAATATGGCTTAGAAGACCCACAGGAAGTCCAGCTCATGCGAATGACCCAGTTTTTGATGGAGCGAATGAATCCTGCAACGATTGTCTGGCTACGAAGCTTGCCTTTGCTGGAAAAGAAAGAAGTTGAAGGATTGCGCTTTTCTATCTCTCATAATTTGCCAAATAAGAACTATGGTGGTGACTTGCTAGTTGAGAATGATACAGAGAAATTTGACCAACTCCTAGATGATGAAGTTGACGTGGCAGTCTATGGTCATGTCCACAAGCAGTTGCTTCGTTATGGCAGTCAAGGGCAACAAATCATCAATCCAGGGTCGATTGGCATGCCCTATTTTAACTGGGAGGCGTTAAAAAATCACCGTGCCCAGTATGTCGTGATAGAGGTTGAAGATGGGGAATTGGTAAATATCCTATTTCGTAAAGTCGCTTATGATTACGAGGCTGAGTTAGAATTGGCCAAGTCCAAGGGCCTGCCTTTTATTGAAATGTATGAAGAGCTACGTCGTGAAGATAACTATCAGGGGCACAATCTGGAACTCTTAGCAAGCTTAATAGAAAAGCATGGATATGTAGAGGATGTGAAGGATTATTTTGATTTTTTGTAAGAGTTTCCTAAAATAACCAATGCAAACTAAAAAAGCGATTGGCTGGTCCAATCGCTTTTATATATCTTATTGTAACTGAGATTTATCTGGGAGGTAAGAGCCACCTAGATAGGTATTGCTAAGTTTTTCAAGTGTTCCGTCTTGATAGAGTTCTTTGAGCGCTTTATCAAATTTCTCTTTAAACTTCTTTTGGTCGCTTGAGAAAACGATATAGTTGCTGGGGCTATCGGCAGAAGGTAAATCAACGACTGAGAGATCTAAGCCACGGTCCTTGATAATCTTTTGAACCGATACCTTGTCAAAGACTAGGAAATCAAATTCACCGTTAGAGAGGTCTAGGATTCGTTTACCGATATCCTCACCAGAAAAATCGATAGTAGCGGGATTGTCGGTGTGTTTTTGATTCCAGTTATTGATGAATTGAGCATTTGAAGTTCCAGTATCCTCCTGCGTTGTTTTACCAGCGATTTGGTCAAGTGAAGTCAGAGGCTTTTTCTTGTTGCTGACAAGGACGAGGGGGTTGTTCGAAATTGGAAGTGAGTAAAGGTATTTTTCAGCACGCTCTTTTGTGTAACTCAAGTTATTGGCTGCAGCCTGATAGTGACCAGAATCAAGTCCTGGGAAGATACTCTCCCAAGCAGTTCTTTGGAATTGAATCTCATAGTCGCTGAGTTTTTCATCTACTGCTTTTAGAACTTCGATGTCGAAGCCTGTCAGATTTCCCTTATCTTCGTAATCAAATGGCGGCACATCGCCAGCTGTAGCAACGATGATTGTCTTTTGAGAGCTGGTCTCTTTAGGTATGGCTTGATTTCCACAGGCAACCAAAAATGGTAGGATGGCTAATAATAGGCTAAATTTTTTCATAATATCTCCATTCAAATGTAAAGTACTTGCTAGTTTATCAGAAACTTTCTTGATGAACCAATATATATTTTTTATGACTGTAATAAAAAATCTTAATCATGAAAAATCTCTGCAAGCTCTTTCAAATTATGGTAGAATGGAAGCAGTAGAATTAGAAAAGGAAATCGATTATGAAATTTCTTGAATTAAATAAAAAACGTCATGCGACTAAGCATTTCACTGATAAGCCAGTGGATCCAAAAGATGTGCGTACGGCTATCGAAATTGCAACCTTGGCACCAAGTTCCCACAACAGCCAGCCATGGAAATTTGTAGTGGTGCGTGAGAAAAATGCCGAACTAGCAAAATTGGCTTACGGTTCAAACTTTGAACAGGTATCATCAGCGCCTGTAACTATTGCCTTGTTTACAGACACAGATTTGGCTAAACGTGCTCGTAAGATTGCCCGAGTTGGTGGTGCTAATAACTTTTCTGAAGAGCAACTTCAATATTTTATGAAGAATTTGCCTGCTGAATTTGCCCGTTACAATGAACAACAAGTCAGCGACTATCTAGCCCTCAATGCAGGTTTGGTTGCTATGAACTTGGTTCTCGCTCTTACAGACCAAGGAATCGGATCAAATCTTATTCTTGGTTTTGACAAATCAAAAGTCAATGAAGTTTTGGATATCGAAGACCGCTTCCGCCCAGAACTTTTGATTACAGTGGGATACACAGACGAAAAATTGGAACCAAGTTACCGCTTGCCAGTAGATGAAATCATCGAGAAAAGACAGAAAGAAGAAAAAAATGACAGCAATTGATTTTACAGCAGAAGTAGAAAAACGCAAAGAAGACCTCTTGGCTGACTTGTTTAGCCTTTTAGAAATCAACTCAGAACGAGATGACAGCAAGGTTGATGCTGAGCATCCATTTGGACCTGGTCCAGTAAAAGCCTTGGAAAAATTCCTTGAAATCGCAGACCGTGATGGCTACCCAACTAAAAATGTTGACAACTATGCAGGACATTTTGAGTTTGGTGATGGAGAAGAAGTTCTCGGAATCTTTGCCCACATGGACGTGGTACCAGCTGGTAGCGGTTGGGACACAGACCCTTACACACCGACTATCAAAGACGGTCGCCTTTATGCGCGTGGGGCGTCGGACGACAAGGGTCCTACAACAGCTTGTTACTATGGCTTGAAAATCATCAAAGAATTGGGCCTTCCAACTTCTAAAAAAGTTCGCTTCATCGTCGGAACAGACGAAGAATCAGGCTGGGCAGATATGGACTACTACTTCGAGCACGTAGGACTTGCGAAACCAGACTTCGGTTTCTCTCCAGACGCTGAATTCCCTATCATCAATGGTGAAAAAGGAAATATCACGGAATATCTCCACTTTGCAGGTGAAAATGCAGGTGTTGCCCGTCTTCACAGCTTCACAGGTGGTTTGCGTGAAAACATGGTACCAGAATCAGCAACAGCAGTTGTTTCAGGTGACTTAGCTGACTTGCAAGCTAAACTAGATGCTTTTGTTGCAGAACACAAACTTAGAGGAGAACTCCAAGAAGAAGCTGGCCAATACAAGGTGACGATTATTGGTAAATCAGCCCACGGTGCTATGCCTGCTTCAGGTGTCAATGGTGCGACTTACCTAGCCCTCTTCCTTAGCCAGTTTGACTTTGCTGGTCCAGCTAAAGACTACCTTGACATCGCTGGTAAAATTCTCTTGAACGACCATGAGGGTGAAAGTCTCAAGATTGCCCATGTGGACGAAAAGATGGGCGCCCTTTCTATGAATGCCGGTGTCTTCCGCTTTGACGAAACAAGCGCTGACAATACCATTGCCCTCAACATCCGCTATCCAAAAGGAACAAGTCCTGAGCAAATCAAGTCAATTCTTGAAAACTTGCCAGTTGCTTCTGTTAGCCTTTCTGAACACGGTCACACGCCTCACTATGTACCAATGGAAGATCCACTTGTTCAAACCTTGTTGAATGTTTATGAAAAACAAACTGGTCTACAAGGTCATGAACAAGTTATTGGTGGTGGAACCTTTGGTCGCTTGCTTGAACGTGGGGTTGCCTACGGTGCTATGTTCCCAGACTCAATTGACACCATGCACCAAGCTAATGAATTTATCGCCTTGGACGATCTTTTCCGAGCAGCAGCAATCTATGCCGAAGCTATTTATGAATTGATCAAATAAAACGATAGAAGTCTGAGATTGTATGCTTAGACTTCTTTTTGGAGGAAAAGTAGATGTCCCAAATCGAAAGAATCAAGCAGGCTATCATGGCGGATCCGCAGAATGCCACCTATACAGAGCGTGGCATCGAGCCTCTCTTTGCAGCACCAAAGACTGCTCGCATCAATATCATCGGTCAAGCGCCTGGTCTTAAAACCCAAAAAGCAGGCCTTTACTGGAAGGACAAAAGTGGTGACCGCCTGAGAAACTGGCTAGGTGTGGATGAAGATACCTTTTACGATTCAGGATATTTTGCTGTTTTGCCTATGGATTTCTACTTTCCTGGGCATGGCAAGTCAGGTGACCTGCCACCTCGAGCTGGCTTTGCCGAAAAATGGCATCCGCAGCTCTTGCAAGAATTACCAGATATTCAATTGACCCTCTTGATTGGGCAATATGCCCAGACCTACTATTTAAAGGAGAAAATCAGTGGCAAGGTAACAGAACGGGTAAAACATTATCAGAATTACTTGCCAACCTATTTTCCTTTAGTTCATCCCTCGCCTAGAAATCAAATCTGGATGGCCAAAAATCCTTGGTTTGAGGCAGAAGTGGTGCCAGATTTGAAAAAAAGAATTAAAACTATTTTAGGAGAAAAAGAATGAAAGAAATAACCTTTGACGCATTTTGCCAGCTTTACCAAAACGACCAACTTTCTCTAGTGGACGTGAGAGAAATGGATGAGTTTGAAGCTCTTCATTTAGAAGGTGCTCAGAATTTTCCTCTCAGTCAATTAGCTGATACCTTTGATCAGTTGGACAAGGACCAGTTACATTATGTTATTTGCAAATCTGGAATGAGATCGGCGCGTGCTTGCCAATTCTTATCAGAACAAGGTTATAAGGTTATCAATGTCCAAGGTGGTATGACTGCCTTTGAAGAACTTTAAAATTTTGCATTTCTCCTACTTGGTGTGGACTGGGTAGGAGAATTTTATTTTTAGACAATTCTCATTTTTGAGAATCTTGAAAACATTCAATATTTACTTCGTGAAGCTTTTTTCATACTCCTATTCATGATATACTAGGTCAGTATTTTATAAATATGAAGGAGATTTTCATGGCTAAAAAAGGTGCCTTAACAGGTTTGCTCCTGTTTGGAATATTTTTTGGTGCGGGGAACTTGATTTTTCCGCCTTCTCTAGGTGCTCTATCTGGAGAACATTTTCTTCCTGCCATCGCAGGTTTTGTCTTTTCAGGTGTCGGTATCGCCGTCTTGACTCTGATTATTGGAACGTTAAATCCTAAAGGATATATCTACGAGATTTCAACAAAGATAGCGCCTTGGTTTGCGACTCTTTACCTCTCAGTTCTTTACTTGTCAATTGGCCCATTCTTTGCTATCCCACGTACTGCTACAACAGCTTACGAAGTAGGGATTAGCCCCCTTTTGTCGGATGCAAATAAAGGACTTGGCTTGATTGTATTTACGGTTCTGTATTTTGCGGCAGCCTATTTGATTTCGCTTAATCCATCAAAAATCTTAGACCGTATCGGCCGTATTTTAACACCAGTTTTTGCGATTTTGATTGTTATCTTGGTTGTTCTGGGAGCTTTCAAATACGGTGGAACAAGTCCTCAAGCTGCGTCAGCCGCTTATCAAGCTTCTGCCTTTGGTACAGGTTTCCTAGAAGGTTACAATACCTTGGACGCCCTTGCTTCAGTTGCCTTTAGCGTAATCGCAGTTCAAACCTTGAAACAACTTGGATTTTCAAGCAAGAAAGAATACATTTCAACTATTTGGGTTGTTGGTATCGTTGTTGCCCTTGCCTTTAGTGCTCTTTATATCGGTTTAGGTTTCCTTGGAAATCATTTCCCAGTACCAGCTGAAGCGATGAAAGGTGGAACACCTGGTGTTTACATCTTGTCACAAGCTACTCAAGAAATATTTGGCTCAACAGCTCAACTCTTCCTTGCAGCTATGGTTACTGTAACCTGCTTCACAACAACAGTTGGTCTGATTGTGTCAACAGCTGAGTTCTTTAATGAGCGTTTCCCACAAATCAGCTACAAGGTTTATGCGACAGCCTTTACCTTGATTGGATTTGCCATTGCTAATTTAGGTCTTGATGCGATTATCAAGTACTCAATTCCAGTACTGGTTATCTTGTACCCAATCACGATTGCCATCGTTATGATTGTCATTGTCAATAAATTTGTAGCTCTTTCAAAACCAGGTATGCAGTTGACAATTGCTGTGGTTACAGCTATTGCTATTGCAAGCGTACTAGGAAGCTCGTTTAAGGTTGAGTTTCTTGCAAACCTTGTCAACGCTCTTCCTTTTGCCAAGGCCTCTCTCCCATGGTTGGTGCCAGCCATTGTCGGAATCTTGCTCTCATTGGTTCTACCAAATAAGCAAGAAAGTGATGTTTTTGAAATGGAATAATCACTAATACTCTTCGAAAATCTCTTCAAACCGCGTCAACGTCGCCTTGTCGTATGTATAGGATACTGACTACGTCAGTTCCATCTACAACCTCAAAACAGTGTTTTGAGCAACCTGCGGCTAGTTTCCTAGTTTGCTCTTTGATTTTCATTGAGTATAAAATCACTTTTGTAGCCAAGTCTACAGGAGTGATTTTCTTTTTTTATCCGATGATAAATGTGTTATAATAGGTAGCAAAAGAGGTGAAGAAATGAATCAAACAGTAGAATATATCAAAGAACTAACAGCCATCGCATCGCCAACAGGCTTCACTCGGGAGATTTCGGACTATTTAGTCAAGACTCTAGAAGGTTTTGGTTACCAACCGGTTCGCACAGCCAAAGGCGGTGTCAATGTGACCATTAAAGGTCAAAATGATGAAGAGCATCGCTATGTGACTGCTCATGTAGATACGCTGGGGGCCATTGTTCGTGCTGTCAAACCAGACGGCCGTCTCAAATTGGATCGTATCGGTGGCTTTCCTTGGAACATGATTGAAGGTGAAAACTGTACCGTTCATGTGGCTAGCACAGGTCAAAAAGTATCAGGAACCATCCTCATCCACCAAACTTCTTGCCATGTCTACAAGGATGCAGGAACTGCAGAACGTACCCAGGACAATATGGAAGTGCGTTTGGACGCCAAAGTAACCAATGAAAAAGAAACTCGTGCCTTGGGGATTGAGGTCGGTGATTTTATCAGTTTTGATCCACGAACTGTCGTGACAGAGACAGGTTTTATCAAGTCTCGTCATTTGGATGACAAGGTCAGCGCAGCGATTTTGCTTAACCTGCTTCGTATTTATATGGAAGAGAAGATTGAGTTGCCAGTAACAACCCATTTTGCCTTTTCAGTCTTTGAAGAAGTGGGGCATGGTGCTAATTCTAATATTCCTGCTCAAGTAGTCGAATATCTGGCTGTGGATATGGGAGCTATGGGTGATGACCAGCAGACAGACGAATATACAGTGTCTATTTGTGTCAAGGATGCTTCAGGGCCTTATCACTATGACTTCCGTCAACACTTGGTTGCCTTGGCGAAAGAGCAAGATATTCCATTCAAGCTGGATATCTATCCATTTTATGGTTCGGACGCTTCAGCGGCTATGTCTGCAGGTGCAGAAGTTAAACACGCTCTTCTTGGTGCGGGTATCGAGTCTAGTCATTCTTATGAGCGTACTCATATTGACTCGGTGGTCGCAACAGAGCGTATGGTTGATGCTTATCTTAAGAGTGGGTTGGTAGACTAATATGTGCCTGATTTGCCAGAGAATTGACCTCATCAAGAAGGAAGAAAATCCTTACTTTGTCAAAGAGTTGGAAACAGGCTATCTTGTGATTGGAGACCACCAGTATTTTGCAGGATATAGTCTTTTTCTAGCTAAGGAACACGTTACCGAATTGCACCATTTGAAAAAGGAGACAAGACTCCGTTTTCTAGAAGAAATGAGTTTAGTCCAAGAGGCAGTTGCCAAGGCCTTTGCTGCTGAGAAAATGAATATCGAACTACTAGGAAATGGCGATGCTCATCTCCACTGGCATCTGTTTCCTAGACGGACAGGTGATATGAATGACCACGGTCTTAAAGGTCGTGGACCAGTTTGGTGGGTTCCTTTTGAAGAAATGACAGCAGAAACATACCAAGTAAAAACGGATGAGATTAAAAGATTAGTCGAATGTTTATCGTCAGAAGTAGATAACCTATTAGAAATAAAGGAGTAGAAATGAAAAAAAGATACCTTATCTTGACAGCCTTGCTAGCCTTGAGTCTAGCAGCTTGTTCACAAGAAAAAGCAAAAAATGAAGATGGAGCAGCTAAAACAGAACAAACTGCTAAAGCTGATGGAACAGTTGGAAGTAAGTCTCAAGGAGCTGCCCAGAAAAAAGCAGAAGTGGTCAATAAAGGTGATTACTACAGCATCCAAGGCAAATACGATGAAATCATCGTAGCCAATAAACACTATCCATTGTCAAAAGACTACAATCCAGGGGAAAATCCAACAGCCAAGGCTGAGTTGGTCAAGCTCATCAAAGCTATGCAAGAGGCAGGTTTCCCAATCAGCGATCATTACAGTGGCTTTAGAAGTTATGAAACTCAGACCAAACTCTATCAAGATTATGTCAATCAAGATGGAAAAGAAGCTGCCGACCGTTATTCTGCTCGACCTGGCTATAGTGAACACCAAACTGGCTTGGCCTTTGATGTGATTGGGACTGATGGTGATTTGGTGACAGAAGAAAAAGCAGCCCAATGGCTTTTGGACCATGCAGCTGACTATGGCTTTGTTGTCCGTTATCTCAAAGGTAAGGAAAAGGAAACAGGCTATATGGCTGAGGAATGGCACTTGCGTTATGTAGGAAAAGAAGCTAAAGAAATTGCTGAGAGTGGTCTTAGTTTGGAAGAATACTATGGCTTTGAAGGCGGAGATTACGTCGATTAAAAAATAAACTTTTCTCTTGCAATTCCAGATAAATAGTGTATAATAGATAGGTATGTAAAAAGCATACTTGTGGGAGGTAAAAATCTCTAATTACCGCCAAAACCACAAAGGAGGATTTAAAAATGGCTAAAAAAGTCGAAAAACTTGTAAAATTGCAAATCCCTGCTGGTAAAGCTACACCAGCTCCACCGGTTGGACCTGCTCTTGGTCAAGCTGGTATCAACATCATGGGATTCACAAAAGAGTTCAACGCTCGTACAGCTGACCAAGCTGGTATGATCATTCCAGTTGTTATCTCAGTTTACGAAGATAAATCATTTACTTTCATCACTAAAACACCACCAGCTGCTGTTCTTTTGAAAAAAGCTGCAGGTGTTGAAAAAGGATCAGGTACACCTAACAAAACTAAAGTTGCTACAGTTACTCGTGCACAAGTACAAGAAATTGCAGAAACTAAGATGCCAGATTTGAACGCAGCAAACGTAGAGTCTGCAATGCGTATGATCGAAGGTACTGCTCGTTCTATGGGATTCACTGTTGTTGACTAATCAATAACACAGTAGAAAATCTCACAGCAGTCTATTAGTTGCTTTTCATACTAGGCAAGTGACTGAAGCTTGTACTTGGGTACAGCAAGGGAGCTTAACGAAGTAGGAAAAGAAAAATAATAGACTGAAAACCCGCAAGACTTCATCATTTCGAGGAGTGACGTGGGAGATGAAAATCGATTGAACCACTTACAAGGAGAATAGAAAATGGCTAAAAAAAGCAAACAACTTCGTGCTGCTCTTGAGAAAATCGACAGCACAAAAGCATACAGCGTAGAAGAAGCTGTAGCACTTGCAAAAGAAACTAACTTTGCAAAATTTGACGCAACTGTAGAAGTTGCTTACAACTTGAACATCGACGTTAAAAAAGCTGACCAACAAATCCGTGGAGCAATGGTATTGCCAAACGGTACTGGTAAAACTTCACGCGTTCTTGTTTTTGCACGTGGTGCAAAAGCTGAAGAAGCAAAAGCTGCTGGTGCAGACTTTGTTGGTGAAGATGACCTTGTTGCTAAAATCAACGACGGTTGGTTGGACTTCGACGTAGTTATCGCTACACCTGACATGATGGCTCTTGTTGGACGTCTTGGACGTGTCCTTGGACCACGTAACTTGATGCCAAACCCTAAAACTGGTACTGTAACAATGGATATTGCTAAAGCAGTTGAAGAGTCTAAAGGTGGTAAAATCACTTACCGTGCTGACCGTGCAGGTAACGTTCAAGCAATCATCGGTAAAGTATCATTTGAAGCTGAAAAATTGGTTGAAAACTTCAAAGCTTTCAACGAAACAATCCAAAAAGCAAAACCAGCTACAGCTAAAGGAACTTACGTAACAAACTTGACTATCACAACTACTCAAGGTGTTGGTATCAAAGTTGACGTAAACTCACTTTAATCAGTAGTTAATCTAATGTAAAAAAGTTGAAGACGCTATGTCTCAACTTTTTTTGATTTCAAAATATCTTCTTGTAAGGTAATACTCAATGAAAATCAAAGAGCAAACTAGGAAGCTAGCCGCAGGCTGTACTTGAGTACGGCAAGGTGAAGCTGACGTGGTTTGAAGAGATTTTCGAAGAGTATAAATTTAAGTTACTGCTGTTATTCTTAGGGTCCCGTGTTTCAATACAATACTCTTTAAGCGTATGTAAATTGGTTTTATACTAAAGCATTGATCATCGTTAATGAAAAATAGAAAAATCTCTAATAAAATTAAAAAACACTCATTCAAACTCAATAATTACCAGTTATAATACTTGAATGCTACAAATATAAATGCTATAATGAATTTAAGTGTGTACAATTATTTAGCAATCTTTTTTAAGATATTCTCCTCTTAATATTACTAAAAAATTTAAGGGGGGGCTTTTTATTTGCCCCAATGCTTTAAATCAACACGAGTAAAATAAATCAAGGAGGTTGAATCTCATGAAGAGAGGTCAACAAGATTTTAGAACTGAAAGATACCTTCGGTATGGTATTCGTAAGTATAGTTTTGGGGCAGCATCAGTGGCAATTGCGGCTGGTTTGATGTTTCTTGGAGCTGGTGCGGTATCAGCAACAGAAGTAGAAGGAGTTAATGAACTATCTTCAACAGCTACTCCAACACCGACCATAGGCGATGAGGGGGCTAATCAAGGTTCTAACTCATCTAAACCCACTACTTATGACGCAG
>NZ_OXCQ01000025.1 GCF_900411395.1 Streptococcus sp. 596553
GCGGTATCAGCAACAGAAGTAGAAGGAGTTAATGAACTATCTTCAACAGCTACTCCAACACCGACCATAGGCGATGAGGGGGCTAATCAAGGTTCTAACTCATCTAAACCCACTACTTATGACGCAGAGCCAGTCCTAACTAGGGATGCTAGTGAAGATACTGCCTCATCCCAAGCTAGCGATGAGAATACCGAAGCAGCGGCAACTAGCTCCTCTACAGAAACAGTTGCAGATAAGACTATTCTTAAGGATACAATCTCTGACTTGGAACTAGGATTATCTAAGATTGCTCGTTCTAAAGTTCCAGCATCTACTATTGCAAATGCAGAGAAAGTACTGGCAGATGCGAAAGCAATTCTTGCCAAAGGAAATGCAAGCCAATCAGAAGTGAACACAGTTGCTAAAGCGAGTCGTTCACAAGTCTCGATTATTGCAAGCATGCCTAAAGTTCTTGGAGTAACACCAGCTGAATCGGAAAATAAGGAAAAAGCAACAACAGCTGCCCCAACAGCAACTGAAGTTGAAAAACCGGTTGATGCAAGTCTAGCTGAAGAAAAAACAGCTGAAGATGCAAATGCAGAGTTGGCAACAGTGCAAGAAGACCTTGCTCGCTACTTACCGCAAGCAGAGAAGTTGGCTACAGATTCTGTAGTGATAGAAAGTGCAAAAGCAACTCTTCAACTGATTAAATCAAGCCTTGTGGATGCAAATATCACAATCCCTGAACTTGAAAAACGCGTGCAAGAAGCAAAACGTGTACGCAACAGCCTTGTAAACCTTGTAACAGGCTTCAACTCAGGTAGTCGTGATAGCCGTAATGATCAAGCGATGAAAGAGGGAAGTCAGCTTCTGGCAGCCAGCGACTATATCTCAACTCCAAATGAGGATGGAACCTACACAGCTAAAGCCAACTCTCCAACAAAAGATAATTATACTGGTAAGGATATCTATACATTTACTTCTACTGTAGCAAAGCAGGGAGATGTTTCTACTGACCGAAGGAATGGAGATATCAGCACTTTAGAAACTGTGGTTTATTCTACTCAACGTGTAGGGGAAGCGAAAGATCCTAGTAACGCAGGTAATGGAGTTAACAATATAGGACGTATGGATTATCCCTTAAGCAAGGAACAAGCAGAAGACTTGGCAGTAGAGGCGGATTTTTGGAAAAATAAAAAACGTATAGACGGTTCGACGATTTCGGGTGGTAACAATTCAAAATATCAAGCTAACGGTGGATATGAGTATCTAGCTACCCACATTTATCACTATGTCTATGAGCAAGGTCAAGACCGCGTTTATATCAATAAAATTAAGGATCGTTTTGACCTAACAGATGTTGCTAAGGCAGCTGGTTGGACTATCTCAAATGTTTCACCGACGAATTTACCTAAAGGATTAAACTACAATGCTGCTACTGATACGATTGAGGGCAAGATTCTCATGGGTAGTTCAAATGGGGTATATGATACACGAACCTATATTACTTATACTAATACTAAAACTCATGCAAGTGTTCGTGTGATTTATCGAAACTTACGTGGGGGTTGGATTGGCTGGCAAGATACGACAGCTCCGATTATCGAAAGTAATAATAAAGTCTATAAGGGAACCGTCGGAGAAGCGATTGCACCTGTAGATATCCATTACAAAGATGAATCTGCTTCCCGTATAACCACTGCACAAGCAACTGTTTCCTATACGTTGGATAATGGTACGGATACTCAAGTTCGTCATGTCTATAATAATAATGCAACTTCTGGAATTTCAGGAAATATCTCAACAAACGGGGCAACGGTGGATACTGCCATTCCTGGTTTGACTTATAGATCAAACGCAGGGACTACTCCTATTACTGAAGATGGTAAAACTGTTGGCTATGATGGGAAGGGACTGATCTCTGGGACACCAACAAAGGCAGGTGTTTACTATGTGACTGCCTACTCGAAAGATTACAACCGTACAGAACGAGCAAGTGGTCTTAGTCAGAGTTGGAATTATGATACACAAGAAGGTCGTGGAGAATTAACCTTTGTCATCGCACCTAAGGTAACGGTAAAGAACATAGCTACTTATGATACAACCGTACCGGTTGAGATTTCAGATGGGGCAACCTATGCAGAAATTACAACACCAGATGGCTCTAAGACTATTTTAAAAACAAATAAGGCTGGCAAGTGGGTTGTACAGGAGGGAACAACGAATACCGCGGTTTCTGCTGGAACTGAAGTTGGAACGGTAGGGAATGAATTTTCTCTATCAGTAAAACCTGAAGCGACGGCAATAGCTGGAGTTTCTAAGATTTCTGTATATGCTAAAACTGAAAATGTTACGGCTAATCTCATGAGAACCAAGGTGGAGTTGAACTCTGCAACAAACGGTACGAAATATACAGCAAATCTCAATCCAACATCAGGTCGTTATGAATTAGCAGCTTCTGATGCAACGGTGAGAACAGAGTTAACTGGTGGCAATTACACAATCACCAAACGGGAAGTTTCAACCCGTGCCCAAACAGATGGCTCCATGAAGTTTGACTTGTACGAATATACCAGAACCTACAATAATGCGAACAAAGTGACTGCTGTTGACGATGTTACTCTAACTGAAACAGTTTATAACAAGAATAACACAGAAAACACTGCTACAGGTAATGGTATGTACATTACTGTTAAGTATGATAAAAATAGTGAGGAATGGTCAGCAAGCGATAAGTCTACAGTAAAAGCCCATAAGACTGGTGATGACACATGGGAAATTGAAACTAGTTCGGGTTATACTGGGACTGTTAAGGGAATTATGGCTGAAAACACCAGCACTTCTACTATCATCAACTCGAAACCAACTGCTAGGTCGACTTCTTACGAGAGTACCTTGAATACAACTGTTAACCTAATCGACCGCCCTGCGGTAGTTACTGGTGCAAAAGTTAGTGTCAGAGATACTGAAGATGATAAGTTAGCTACAAGTACTGCAGAGTCTACATTCAAGGGAAGTCATAAAACAAAAGTAACAAGCATTACTGTTACAGATCCAGATGGCAACACTGTGTTTGCAGAGACTACATCTGGAGATGCAGCCAACTATCCAACTGCAACTGAACTTAAACTGACAAAAGTTGGTAAATATAGTGTTACCATCAATGTCATAGATAGTAATACAAACTTGGTTGATGGAACAACTGTAGGAGATACGACTGCTGGTACTGATCACGGAGTGAACACTTCTACAGCGACTACAACTTACACTATTACTGTTAAAGCTGGTATTGTAGGAACGCCTGCAACTACTAGCGATATTCAAGGAGCGGTTCAGAAAGGAACTCCAAGCTTCAATTTTGATGACGCAGAGAAAACTAAGATTTCTGCTACCACAAATGGTACAAAAGTTTATAGCTTAGAGTCAACAAATGCTACAGATAATACAGGAGCTACTGTAGGTACTTATGCAATTAATGCGGATACGGGTGAGGTAACCTTTACTCCTAATCCAACATTTGTTGGAACTCCAAATCCAGCTAAGGTAAAATTGACCGTGACAGTAGCCGGAGTTGATCCATTAACATCTACGGCAGATTACACACCAACTGTTATTGGCGTTAGACCAGAAGGAACTAAGGTATCTTCAACAGATATTCAAGGTCAAGTTCAAACAGGTAAACCAACCTTTATCCCAGGTTCTGCAGAAGTAAATGGAGCTAGAAAAACAGTCCCATTGAAGGCAGATAGCTATAAACTTCTTGATAGTGCAGGTACAGAAGTAGCGGATGGCGCTACAACTCCAGCTTACGCTGCAGCAGATAATGGTACTGTGAAAGCTGGTGATGTGATTGGAACTTTCGGTATTGATAAGTCAACAGGTCTCGTGACCTTTACGCCAACCAATAAAGCTTATGTTGGAGCAGTAAAACCTGTCCAAGTTCTTGTTTCAGATAACAATGGTACGCAACCAGAGAACGATAAACGTGGTGAATACACACCAAACATTGTTGGTGTTACTCCAACTGCAAGTGAAGCTTCAACTACAGGCATTCAGGGAGCTGTTCAAAAATCTGAAGTGGTTCTCAATGCTAAAGATGAAAATGTAAACACCTTGAACTTTAGCAAAGGTAGTGAAATTGTAAATGGAACTGAAAAATCTGTTGATTTAAATGAAGCTACTCTGACTCTAGTAGGAGCTGATGGTGAAGGTAAAGTATCGGTAGCTGGTCAAGGAACATACTCTATCGTAAAAGAAGACGGTAAGTCTTATGTTCAATTCACCCCGGTAGCCACTTATACAGGAAATGTAACTCCAGTAACAGTGAAAATTGCTGATGCTAATGGAACTGAAGTAACAACAA
>NZ_OXCQ01000048.1 GCF_900411395.1 Streptococcus sp. 596553
TCAGCACTTAACAACAGAAGAGAAGAAAGCGGCGATTAAGAAGGTTGAAGACGCCTTGGCAGAAGCGAAACGCAAGGTCAATGAAGCGACTGACCAAGCAGGAGTTGAGAAAGCTAAGCAGGCTGGAGAAACAGCGATTAACCAAATTACTGCCACAGCGACGACCAACAGCA
>NZ_OXCQ01000009.1 GCF_900411395.1 Streptococcus sp. 596553
TCGCTTCTGCCAAGGCGTCTTCAACCTTCTTAATCGCCGCTTTCTTCTCTTCTGTTGTTAAGTGCTGAACCGTGTCAAATGACGCTTTCTTCGTATTCGCTGTATTATCCAGAGAGGCAATCGCGTTCTCTCTCCCTACTGGCTTCACTCCGTTGATATTTCTCAACCCCTTTTGCAAGGCATCATCCACCTCAACAAAGCTGCTGGCATTGTCAAGCTCAAGTGTAGCTTGATGTGCATAGGTATCAACTTTTGCAGTAGCACTATTTTGCTCCACTTGGGATAAATTTTTATTCTTGCTAATAGAGTCGTTTTTTACTCGTCTAGCTTGCTCTATGTCATCCTTGGCACCCTCTTTCGCCTCCTGATATGTTCTGGAATGCCACTGATTGACAAGGAACGTCCATGCACCTTCATTTCCTCTCGTACCTACAGCATAGTCAAGCTTGTTGATATCGCTATTCCCTTGAGTATCGAAAGTTATTTTGTAACTATTGTCATTATTTCCCAGCGAAAAATAATATAAATGCGAACCACTATTATTTATATGTCTAAATTTTTCATTTGATTGGTCTTGCATCGCCTGAGTCTCATTTTTTCTCTCATATGGTTGGTTGTTTCTTACACCATGACGAGCTAAATCCTCAAAGGTGTCTACTGGTAGGCCGCTCGGACTATTCCTTCTATTGATACCAGTATTACTAACTGTTCCTTTAGTCTGATTGCCAAAGCCTGTTAGAGAGTGTCTTAGAAGATCAATCAAGTCCCCAGAATCAGAAGATACAGCAGTGGTGCCACCGTTTTTGCCATGAATACTAATACTATCTGTACCTTGCTTGAGTGTTTGCCCCGAAGGAATCGTCAACCAAACACCTGTCCCAGGTATTCGTCTATGTCCATTATTTATTTCAATATCCCAATGGAAACCATCCTTTGTAGGAGTTACTTTTGCAAGAATATAGGTTTTTGCATGATAGACAGGATCGGTCTTTTTGTTTATCGGTCTTCTACTAGAGAAAAACACATAGGTGTATCTATCGTAGGTTTTATCTCCCGACTTACCGTTTTCAATGTAACTTTCATGTCGATCTAAGGGACTTGTCGCCCTTGCAGACCTTCCACTGTAGGTAGCATTACGAAAGTCAGAGTAGCCACCATCACGTGGTTTAGGAGTTACTCCTCCAGCTGTAGTTTCCTCACCATATTTTTCTTCCAGCACTCCTTCGATGAGGTCTCGGGATTTTTTCAGGTCGACTAGGGCAGCGGCAAAATCTTCTTGGCTGATGGTATCACCCTTAGAAAATGCTTCATTAAACTTATCAGCTGCTGCTTTTGCTGCTTGGATTTTATCTTCCGACGCTTGATTTTCTTTAAGTCGTTTGACAATAGACTCTAATTCATCTTTTAGTCCATAGACGCCGTTTTCACCTTCTGTCGTATTGGTGTAGGTTGGAAGTTCTTGTCGACTAGGCTTTTCACTAGATTCAGTTTTTTCTGAGTTACCTACAGTTTCTGGGCTCACCTGATCCACAGCTGGTGTGGCTTGGCTCAAACCACCTCTTTTACGACGCTTTCCTCCACTTCCTTGATTGGTCACAGCTCCGTCTGGTGCAGAAAGCCCATGATTTGTCAGACTTGCTTCCTCTGAGACTGTAGAGCTTGGTAGCGACGGATTCAAGGCTTGATTGACACGGCGCGTAAGTTCTTCCATAGCTCTTACTTGCTCATCAACCTGTGCTTGTGTCGCTTTTGGATCTTCCAAAACTGCCTTAGCTGCTGCTAGACCTGCTTCCACTTCATCGTAGAGCGCTTTCATGGAGCTAAGAGTTAGTTTTTCCAACAAAGCTTGCAGATTGCCTTGGAGTGATTTAGCTTCTGTCGTTTTAGTGGCAGATGTGGGCTGGTCTTGCTCTTTTACTGCTCCTCCTTGAGAAGTTTCTTGAGCAGCTGGCTTCGTCTCTGGTTTGGTCGGAGCAAGGTCAGCTGTTTCCTGTCCCTTACTAGCGTCCTCGGCTTTAGTCTCTGGAGAGTTTGACTCCCCTGTAGACTTGAGCTCAGCCGACGGTTCAGTCTGAGAGACTTTCTCTGGCTCTTCCCCATCCGACTCCTGCGGATCCCCATCAGGGTTACCAGTAGCCCCAGCAACCACTTCACTAGCTGTTGCCGAAGATACTGCAGGTGCCTGCGCTTGCACCCCATTTGCAAAGAACATCAGAGCCGCAACCGCAACACTAGCAGCCCCAAAATGGTATTTACGGATGGAATAACGGAAAATTTTCTCTCCATTACCATCATTCTTTTTCTTGAACATAAGTAAATCCTTTCCTCGTCTAAGTGCTTTCTCAAGCTTAGAAAGCGCACAAAAAGCCGATAGACGATAATATATCAACTATATAGTAACACTTCTGACATACAAATCAACCCCCTCTCTGATAAGATAGAATCAGGAAATACAAGAAAAAAGCAACATTATATATATATATATGCACAGACATATAAAGTCTTTTAATACAGCTTATTTTTCAACAAAGATACAAGAGTTATACTACATTTATATATGCTCAACATCCTCTGCGCCAGTGTTACAATATTGTTACATTTTGATTACACAAACATTTCAAAATATATGATAGAAACCTGAGTATTTTATAGTAATTCTCTTCCTATCAATTAGGTCAACAGTTGAGTGTTACACCCTATCCTCAGCAAAGGACTATGGTCAGCATTTCCTAGCCGCTAGGACGCTCCAAACCACCTATTTAAGTCCATCATAGCTTGGGTCAGTAAGATACAGACCGCAAGGCGACGTTGACGTGGTTTGAAGAGATTTTCATTGAGTATAATTTTAACTTCTTATTTTTCATTCCTATTCCTTAAATAAAAAGCTCACTAAAAAAGTGAGCAACATTTCCAATGAGATACTTCTGTTGACGAGCGCGTCTCTCCGCCCCCTCATTGCCTTGCGAAGAGGCTTGGCGAATCGAAAGGAGGTGTTTTTTCCTGTTTTCAATTCTACTTATTTTTGTACATTTTTTTAATTTTATCAAACAAAAAAACGCAAGCCGAAGCCTGCGAAAAGTTTTTTTATAACCATTTAATTTCTTTCACATCTGTTTTACGAACTTTAGCATATTTCTTAGCGCTTGTAAAATGTAGAGTAACCGGTTTAAACACTCCACTTTTATCTCTTCGTAAACCTAAAATTGCGGATCTTTTGTTTCTATCTTCAAAAAATATGACGTCCAACTTCATAGTGTTTTTAGATAAATCTTTGGCTAGGATACAACAACTTGTTATCTTAGAATAGAAGATATCACCGATAAAACTATACAAAGATATCCTTTCTATAACATCGTTGTACATGGGATTATTTTTATATTCTTCCAAAATAAAAACACCAGCTTGAATAGCAGGTATTGTTTGACTAGCATAATCTCGTGTGATTTTGTGCAAGCCAAATAAGTGATGTAAATCAGTCAAGCAAAAATCTACTTCGAAAGTCTCTAAATGCTTATAATTCGTTGATACTTGACATGTTTTTCCATCGAATTTCTCTTGATAATCTAAAATACAATCAAGTAATTTCAACGACAAACTCCATATTTTCTCAAAATAAAAAAAGCACGGGGCAGTTCTCACTACTGCCCAAAGTGGATGATTAGAGTCGGCTTCTCTAACTCCCTATGTTGTGCTTATTAGGCTTATCGCAAGGGAACAGTTTTTAGCTCTGCCAAGCCACATAGCGTGCTTACTACTATGTGTCCATGTCTCCATGGATTGCCGAGCGGTTTAACGACGTTTTGGGAGTCGGGATAACGAGAAAAGTGATACTTTTACGTTTTTTCCAACTTAATTATGACATCTTTCTTTAAAAAAGTCAATATTTATCGCTTTCTTTAACGAAAAAAATCCCACAAGAACGAATCCTGTGGGGAGATACACATTTTAGAAAAGCTTTCCTTTATTCTACTATTTTTCTTGTATTTTATCATTCAGTATGATAAAATACAAGTTTTTTGATAAAATAACCAAAAACTACTCGCTATCCCCTCTCATATCACCCTACATATCGTTTGACATGCGACTGATAGTTCAGGGAAACTTCAAGGACAACTTTTCTCTCATCCCCTATGTAGGTCATTTCTACTCTTATAGGCTCAATTTGACACTTTTCTTCTTCGAATTGCTCATATTCCTCCTGAATAGTAAGTTCGATTTATCCAAATTTATTTTTGTCTATTTTGATGAACACTTCCACGAAGATAGTCTGAAAAAGAATCCGCCCCAATTTTCCTTCTCTTTTTAAGCATATTATTCCAGATATGATTGCCCTCTTGTTCAGTAATAAATTGCGCTTTAAACGCTTCAACCAGTATATCTCCTGTCGTCATATGTTCTAAAGAAAATTCTTCTACATATGGTTCAACATCTCTTAGGTTATTACTTCCTAATATCCCGTTATGCTTTTTCGCTAAGGAAATAGAAGCCGCTTCTCCCTTACCAATAACCTTGTTACTATCATGATTTCTTGTTAAATTTCTATATAATTCGTATTCCTCAGTTCCAATGTCTATGCTCACAATCTCAGCCGAACCCTTAGCTACTAACTGGTCTATCCTAGATTTTAAGTGGGGAATTGTAGGTATATTGATTTCATCATACACCTCTTGTGGAATAACAATTTTACCCGAATAGAGCTTTTCTAAAAGATGTTCAGTGCCAACCCATAAAAATGCTGAAATACAATCTGTATCAATAAATACACGACTAGTCAAACGACAACTCCCCCTCTTCATCTAGCCCATATACAATATCATATCTGAAAGCATCTAATAGCAGTTCCTCATACTTCCCTTGCGAAATTCTGTTATTTTCTAAAAGTTGTTCAGTCGATTTAATATAGTGTCCTAATACCATTTCCTTTTTACTTTCTGACAAAGGACGATATAAACTTGTATCATAGCCTAATCTTGAAGCTGTCTCTATAACACTAATATCCATCTTTTTAATTTCTTCTGCATCAAGGTATCCATCATTCCGCAATCTATATAACATAGCTTTATGACTGATACCATAAAACTGACCTAATTTTATAATATCTTCTACTTCAAGATGAGTTCTATTGGCATTTTCTCTTATTTCCTCAACCATCCTATACAGTGAAGATGGGGAAATTAAAAAATATGAAGCAAACTGATCCGCTTTTCTTTCAGTTTCATCTCCTTCACCAATCAAGATAAGACTGACTGAACTCTTCTTCACCTCATCATAATAAAGATGATACAATTCATGTGCTAAAGAAAATCTTTGCCTTCCTAATGACATGTCTGAATTGATTACAATGAGACTGGACTGAGTTCCTTTATAACAGACTCCGCTAATATTCTTTCCGAGTCCATAAAATACCAGCGTCAAATTTTCTATCTTTTGTACCAATTTAAAAATATCTATCGGCGCTTCACCATCAGCTCCCAACTTTTTTCTAAGATTTGAAGCTTTATTACTTAAATCCATTTTATCAATCATTTATTTTGTCTCCAATAGCTGATCTATCTCAAATTGATTCAATACAATTTTATTGATTTTCGCTAAAACTTTAATATCTTGGTCTACTATTTTATTTTTTCTAAACGATATGACACACTGTTGTTCAGCTTGTTCGCCAAACAAAAGATATTCAACCGTACAGCAAAACAGGGCAGATAGTTTCTCAATAACATCCGACGTGATATTCCTTTCACCTTTTTCCATTTTGGCAATCATGCTTTGATTCAAAGACAAATATTCAGCAATCTTATCTTGAGTAAGATTTGAAGATATTCTAAGTTCTTTTATTCTTTTTCCAACATCACATACATTTATCATATTCATACACCTCTCATAAAAAGAATAGCACACTCTTGTCATAAAGTCAATTTTTTAAATAAAAAAATTATGACAAAACAAGGAAGCAATTTATTGGTGCTGCTTAAAAATCCAAAAGTGATGATAGTAAACCTATTTGATGAGTTCCTATCAAAAATCATATCTTCAACCTCAAAACAGTACTTAAAGCTATCCGACTCGGTTTACATTGTCAAATTTAGATTTTATTTGAGCATAACTTTCTAGTTTGCTTTTTGATTTTTATTTAATATAGTAGCAAAAATTGAAGGAAATATCTCCACAAGAAAACGCATACTATTAAGCTTTTTCAAGGCCTAATAATATGCGCTGTTCTGATTTGAAAGACATTCCATTATTATTTTACTGTTATCAAGCCTTCAGGCTCGACTGTAAATTCTGGTTTTTCTGCTATCGTGCCATCTTCTTTAAGGTAATACCAGCCATCATTTGATTTGACAAAGGCATTGGAAACCATGTCCCCATTTTGACTATCAAGATAGTACCAAGTCTCCTTGTATTTGATCCAGCCTGTTTTCATGGCTCCTTCTGCGTCGAAATAGTACCACTTCTCAGCGATTTTCTTCCAGCCTGTCGCCATTTCGCCTGACTGATCAAACCAGTACCAGTTGCCGTCTATGTGCTTCTTCCAGCGGTCTGCAAGCATATAGCCTGAACCGTCAAAGTAATACCAGGTACCATTGATTTTCTCAAACTTATCTTTTGGATAAGAACCGTCTGAGTGTACATACCAGGTGCCAGTATCGTTCTGTTGCCATCCTGCTTCAATCGTCAAGCCGTTTTCAATATCCTGCTTGAATTGCTCACGGCTAATACCCCATTTGGCAAGATAAGGATAGGGGTCAATGTGATCTGAGTTGTTGTCAGGTTGGTTATTGGTGCAGTATTCGTGTGTCTTGATACCTGCCAAGTCGTCTGTATCAAGTGTTTTCGGTATACCAGCTTCATCCGCTAGATTGCGCAAGAGTTCGATATAGAGACGATAGTCAATCAGAAACTCTTCTTTTGATTCATGGCTTTCAATCAGTTCAACTTGTGCATAACCTTCTGCATTCCAACCGCCCCCAACGTCCCAGGCACCATTATCAACAGGTCCTACCTGCATAACACGACCATTACCGACTACGTGAGAAAAGAAGCCCAATTCAGGATCTTTTCTGTAATGGTAGTCAGCCTCATTTTGAACCGTTGAGTTGCGGTTGCCTGTGGAATGGGCATGGACTTGCCTATATGGTTGCACGCCGACTTGAGGCAAATCTGTTCTTAATTTACTCACATCAATTTCCATATTCTACTCCTTATCAATTAAAACAACTTATTTTTTTACAATCCAGAGCTAGAAACTCCTTTATTTCTACCTTACAAAGAAGACAATCTTAGTCACGATTAGGCTTGTAGATAGAACTTCAAAACGCACTATTTTGACATTGTAAATAGGACTGATAAGGTCTGCATTCTATCTACAACAACACCCCAGACTAAAAAGCTTTTCAAAAGTATATTTTTACAGTCTCTATATGTCCTTTTCATAAATACTATACTTTATTATATCATATAAAAGAAGTCAAAAGTATATTAAACTATTTTCAAGACCAAACTAAAGATGACAGCACAAGTTTTTTCGATTTTCACTAGAGGAAAGAGATTTTATTCAGTAAATCAAACTAGGATAACACTTTTGTTACCAAGATGGCCTTACCTTCTTTTATCAAGGGGTGACGGAATAATGAGAAGTACAGTTGAACTGTCATGGCAACCCAGATGAGGGGTTCACAAAGAATAACACCCTTATAGCCTGCCCAAGGGATAATCAAGACCACAAAAGCGATTTTCCCGATTAGTTCGATAAAGCTAGAAAGCAGAGGAAGAACCTTTTGCCCCAAGCCCTGCAAGCAATTGCGATAAATCAACAAGAGGCTCAAAATTGGATAAAAGGCTGAGCTGATTTGCAAGTAGAGACTTCCATTTTCTATCAAGTAACCATCTGTCGAACTAGCCAAGAAGGAAACCAAGGCTGGACTGGCAAAAAAGAGGAAGACACAAACAAACACTGCCCAGGACATACTTAAACGACTGCCGATTCGAAGACCTTGAACAATACGGTCTGGGCGCTTAGCTCCTAAATTCTGAGAAGCAAAGGTCGTCATAGATGCAGAAATAGCGGTCATAGGAAGAAGGGCGAAAGCCATAATGCGTCGAGCTGCCGTCTGGGCACTAATAATCACTGCACCAAAAGTATTGACAGAAGACTGTAAAATCACACTGCCGATGGACACAATTGAACTCATCAAGCCCATAGCCAAACCTTGCTCCAAAAGATCTGCGTACAAGGACTTATCCCATTTGAAATGCTTGCGCTGAGGCAAAAGTTCTGGCACACTCTTACGGATATAGTAAAAGCAGAGAACCGCTGATAAGCCTTGCGAAATGATGGTAGCAAGGCCCGCAGATTGTACTCCCAGATGCAGTCGCGTAATAAAATAGAGATCCAAAACCACATTAACCAGAGCAGAGAAAATCAGAAAACCAAGCGCAGCTAGACTGTCCCCAATGGACCGCAACAAGCCTGCAAAGAGATTATAAGCAAAGCTGACACCGACACAGGTCACAATCATAGAAATATATTGATAGGACTGGGGAAGAATTTCTGCAGGGGTATCTAGGTATTGCAAGAGAGGATACAAACCAAGAAAGCCCAGTAGCATAACTACAACACTCAAAAGAGCGCCTAAAATCCAGGTGGCTGCTACTGCTTCCTTGATTTTTGTAAAATTCCGAGCTCCATAATAACGGGCAATGACAATTCCCATGCCATTGCCAACACCAAGAGTAAAACCTACAATCAGGTCAAAAATCGCTGTCGTCGCTCCTACTGCAGCCAAGGAATCTTGACCAAGAAAACGCCCAACAATCAAGACATCAGCAGTGTTATAGAGCTGCTGAAAAATATTTGATAGCAAGATTGGGAAGGCGAAGCTTAAGAGCGAGGGAAGAATCGGACCATGTATCAAGTCCACTGTTCGTTTTTTATTCATAAGGCTATTATATCAGCTTTCTAGAGGAGCGACAAGAAACAGCAAACTGTAGGCAATCTGAAAACTTGAACAACAAACTGAAAAAGCAGTGGATTTCTCCACTACTTTGACAGCTTATTCTTCAATTTCGATTTCAAGTTCATCGCCT
The DNA here is from genome assembly GCF_900411395.1 of Streptococcus sp. 596553. Classification (GTDB taxonomy): domain Bacteria; phylum Bacillota; class Bacilli; order Lactobacillales; family Streptococcaceae; genus Streptococcus; species Streptococcus mitis_BA. Next base: position 9,088 of record NZ_OXCQ01000009.1, read on the forward strand.
AGGTCAAGAGTTACTTCTTCATTCACAGAATCTGCTTGAACTGCTTCATCTTTTTTGTTTTCAGTATCTTGTTCTGAAGATTCTTCTCCATCAATCAAGCCAAATTTAGAACGGACTTGCTTATCAATTTCATCAAAGATTTCTAGGTGCTCTGCCAAGTATTTCTTAGCATTCTCAGAACCTTGCCCAATTTTTTCATCCTTGTAAGAATACCAAGCCCCTGCTTTTTTGATAATATCCAAATCGCTTGCGATCTTCAAGAGCTCACCAGTCTTAGAAATTCCTTCTCCGTACATAATTTCAACTACGGCTTCCTTAAACGGTGGAGCTACCTTATTTTTTACAACCTTAATCTTAGTTTCTTTACCGACATTGGTTTCTTTTTGGTCACCAGTTCCCTTAATTTGTGTATTACCACGAACATCCAAACGCACTGAAGCATAGAATTTCAAAGCACGTCCACCAGGAGTTGTTTCTGGATTTCCAAACATGACCCCAACTTTTTCACGCAATTGGTTGATAAAGATGGCAATTGTTTTGGTTTTATTGATAGAGGCACCCAATTTACGCATGGCCTGACTCATCATACGAGCCTGCAAACCAACGTGGCTATCTCCGATATCTCCATCAATTTCCGCACGAGGGACAAGGGCTGCAACTGAGTCAACCACGACAAGATCTACAGCACCTGAGTCAATCAATTTTCCTGCAATCTCAAGACCTTGTTCTCCTGAGTCTGGTTGAGACAAGAGTAATTCGTCAATATTAACACCAAGAGCCGCAGCATAAGCTGGATCGAGGGCATGCTCCGCATCGATAAAGGCTGCAATCCCACCTTCTTTTTGCGCTTGCGCAACTGCATGAAGGGCAACCGTTGTCTTACCAGATGACTCTGGCCCATAGATTTCAATGATACGTCCCTTAGGATAACCACCTGAACCAAGGGCAATGTCAAGAGCCAAAGAACCTGAACTCATCACTTGCACCTTTTGCTCGGCACGTTCACCCAAACGCATGATTGATCCTTTACCAAAGTCTTTCTCAATCAATTTAAGAGCGTCATTCAAGGCTTTTTCACGTTCTGCCCCAAATTTTTTTGAAATTTCATCTAATTTTTTTGGTTTTTTCGCCATTCTATTCTCCTACATTCTAATGGTCCTTAGACCTATCTACTATTATATCAAAAGTTAGTCACTTAATAAAGCCTTGCGAACTAGGTTAAAGGCATGCATAACCGCAATATGTCGTACATCTGCTCGACTTCTGCCTCCAATATTCACCTTGATAACCTCAGTTCCTTGCTCTTGAGCCAAGCCTATGAAGACTGTCCCAGCTGGCTGCCCTTCTAGGCTATCTGGTCCTGCCACTCCAGTCAAACTAAGGCCAAAATCAGACTGGGTCTTGCTTCGCGCCTGCTCAGCCATCTTCTGAGCTGTAAATTCAGACACCACACCGTGCTCTTCCAAATCCTTGACAGGAATATCCAACATCTTTGATTTTTCCTCCAGGCTATAGGTCACAAAACCACCCTTAAATATACTGGAAGCGCCCGAAAAATCAGCCACGGTCGCTTGGAAAAGACCTGCCGTCAAACTCTCGGCAGCCGTGATGGTTTTCTCTTGTTTTTTCAGTTCTTCTACCACAATGCTGGCTAAACTAGTTTCTTCCCCATAACCATAACAAAGTTCTCGTAAAGAAAGGCCTTCAAAAGTTTGGCGATTCAAGATTTGATGTTCCAAAATATCCAGCACTTGATTCGCCTCTTCTTGATTGCTAGCTTTTGTTGACAGACGTAGAGTTACTTCTCCTGTCTTGGCATAAGGTGCCAAGGTCGGATCTGTTTGATTATCAATCAAATCAGCCAAAATGGTCACCAGCTGGCTTTCGCCAATTCCAAAGAAACGAAGAACTCGGGAATATAGCTTGCTCCCTGTCATCAACTTGGGTAGAAGTTGGTTTAAAACCATGGGTTTCAATTCACTTGGTGGACCTGGAAGGACGACGTATGTCACTCCATCGACTTCCAATATTCCTCCCACAGCCAGTCCTGTTTCGTTTGGCAGTGGAGTCGCTCCTTCTACAATTTGAGCTTGTCTTTCGTTATTCGGTGTTCGGGCATAGTCTGGTCTCTGGGCAAAAAAGACATCCAACTTCTCCTGGGCCTGAGGATCGAAGACTAATTCTTTCCCTAAAAATTTAGCCAGAGTTTGTTTGGTCAAATCGTCCTCAGTTGGCCCTAAACCACCTGTCAAAATCACCAGACTGCTACGTTGACTGGCAATCTCAAGCAAGGATAAGAGACGGGCTTCGTTGTCTCCTACAGCCGTCTGAAAATATACGTCCACTCCAATCTCTGCTAGTTTTTCTGATAAAAACTGGGCATTGGTGTTGACAATTTGTCCTGTCAAAATCTCTGTTCCAACAGCAATGATTTCTGCTTTCATGTTTCCTCCTACCTATCTATTCGTATTTTTTTGAAAAAATCGCAGGAAATTTCCTACGATTGATTTTTTATTTGTATCAAAAGTTAATTATCTTCATCACCAACAGGTGCTCTTCCAAATAAATCTTCAAATAAAACCGCATTGGTTTCAAGCTGAGTAACTTCTTCTTGTCCCAAAGAACGTCGGAGTAGATTTTGCATTTCCAACATATGGGCTCTCGAAACAATCTGGTAAGAAACACCTTGAAGCATCTCTCCTTCACCCTGCAACTGCTGAGTTTCAATGGTTTTAAATGAATCTTTATAGCCTAGCAAGTTAGGGATACTTTTCGCAGACAAATCAATATTGGTCTGCATATTGTCACTCAAAGCTTTTAGAATCTCTTGATAATGACCAACGCTATTTAAACTGAGAGCTTTTTCCATGACTTTTTGAATAACTTCACGTTGACGTTTTTGACGACCATAATCCCCCTCAGGATCTTGGTAACGCATTCGTGCATAGACTAGGGCTTCTTCTCCCCCAATATGTTGCTCCCCAACACCGATAGAAATGGTATTAAATTCTTCTTGGTCACTGATAGAAATTGGGATACCTAGGGTATTATTGACTGTAATACCACCTACTGCATCCACTAGTTTTTGCAACCCTTTCATATTGACCATCACATAGCGATCAATATGGATATTCATCATTTTTTGAATGGTTTCTATAGCAAGCTCTGCTCCACCATCTGCATATGCTGAATTCAATTTCGCTTCATGAGCCTGACCATTCCCTGATTCAATGCGGGTCAGAATATCCCGCTCTAAACTCATCATCGTTGTTTTTTTCGTTTTAGGATTCACTGTCATCAAGATCATGCTATCACTTCTACCGACCCAAGTTTCAGTTCGTTCAGCATTTCCGGTGTCCACTCCCATTAACAGAATGGTCAAAGGTTCAGTTGCTTCTATAACCTTGGTTTCTTCGCCGATTTTTTTATAGGTTTTAGCTAAGGTTTCTGTCCCTTGTTGATAAATAGTATAAGCAAAAATACCTGCTCCTACTACAGTTACAGAAAGTAAAGCTAGCACCATTCCAATAATTTTTTTAACCATATTTCTACTAATCGATCAGTTTACCCATCAAGTAAACATCGATAAATTTCCCTTCTTCTATATATGCTCCACGCTCTTGGCGACCTTCAATTACAAAGCCATGCTTTTGATACAGATGAACTGCAGCTTGATTACGAGTTTGGACAGTCAGTTGGAGACGACGCAGAATGCCACTTGCTTGTGCCCACTCTATCGCTTCTTCTAGCAACAAACTTCCCAATCCATTATTCCAATATCTTTTTCCAATCACAATAAAGAGATCTCCAATATGACGAACTCTCTTACGCTGGTCAGCTGTGATATTTACAATACCAGCAATTTTATCATTTAAGAATGCAAGTAAGGTTATCTGATTGTCCGAACTAGCTTGCTTGTTGAGGAATACTTCCATCTCCTCACTGGTCAAGAGAATACCATCTCCGTCTAAGCTGGTAAAATCTGTCTCCAAACTTACACGATTTAAAAAGGCCACTAATTCAGCTGCATCTTTAGGCTCTGCTTCTCTAATGAGCAATTCATACTCCATGTTGAAGCTCCTCCAAGAGTTTTTCTGCACGCAAACCCTTTGCCTGAAAATTTAAACGGCGACCGTCTTCTTCTTTTAGAATTTCCAACTCTAAATAAGTATCTGGCAAGGCATCTCCTAAGAGATTTCCCCACTCAATAACAGTCACGCCTCCACCAAAGAGAAATTCATCCAAATCAATAGAATCCGCATCTCCTCCAATACGATAAACATCTAAATGGTAAAGCGGAAGACGCCCCTCATACTCTCTTACGATAGTATAGGTGGGACTTTTAATCATTTGAGAAATCTGCAATCCTTTCGCAAGTCCTTTAGTAAAGGTCGTTTTACCTGCGCCCAGTTCTCCAGTTAAGATTAAAACATCATTCTTTGCTAATAGATGACCCAAACGCTCCCCTAAGGATTGTAGCTCTTCTTCATTTTTTGTGTACATACTCTTATTATACCAAAAACTTTTCTTTTGTGTCTATTTTCCTACTAAACTTACCATCATAACATCCATAAAAACAAGCTTTCTCTAAAAGAAAATGAGCGTAGCAATGACCAATACAAGATCTCGGAAAATATGACCATAAAAGGAAACTTCCTTCTTAACCGAATTTGGGACAAGATAGGCTGCAAAAAACAAACCCAGTCCAATATAAATCAGAAGTGAGACAATGGTCATTGGATTTCTTAAGAAGAGAAGTGTTGCTAAAATAGTCACCAACACTGTCTTTTTTCTATCTAGCATAGCAAGCAAATCGCGCATGTATTTTTTCAAGGGTAAAAAAATCAGCAAATCTAGTCCAAATAGGAAAAAGAAGGATGGCAATAAAAAGTCAACTAATTCTTGCTGCAGCGTATTTTTGATGAACAAGTTATCTGACAGGACAAGAACAGCTCCTAACAAGTTAATTAAGAGCAAGATACTGTAAAAAAGCTTCACTGACTGCTTACTGGCTAGGACACTATGGACTTCTTGCTTACGGGTATAAAGATAATTTACTCCAGCACAGATTCCTGAAACGAAGACCATACTTCCGATGAAAAAAGCTGTACTTTGTTTAAAGGACAAGATGCATTCTTTCCATAGGAAACAGCTACTCAAACTGATTTGAATTAAAGCTAACAAAAATAAGATTCTCATTGATTTCATCTTTTCTCTCCCTTCCTACCAATCATTATACTAGGAGAAAAGAGAGAACTGTTTCTAATCTTCTCAAATGTCTCTTTAAGACGCTAAACAAACACGAGAGACTAATACTCAATGAAAATCAAAGAGCAAACTAGGAAGCTAGCCGCAGGTTGCTCAAAACACTGTTTTGAGGTTGCAGATAGAGCTGACGTGGTTTGAAGAAATTTTGGAAGAATATAAATTGAAATAAGGCTGATAGTATTCATTTCACTATCAGCCTTACAGGTTATTTAACGTTTCAGAAAAACTATAATGTCAAGATTAACTAAACAGTATCTAATTCCTTCAAATAATTTTCTATCTTCATCAGCATTAAAGGATTGTTATAAATCTTGCATAGCTCTCTTGCTTCCATATAATAATTTTTGACTTGTTCTCTGTCTAGAAATTTGGCTCCAGCATTTCCTACAAGAATAAGTAGAGGAGCCAGTTGGTAGCTTGTCTGTCTTTGTTTACAGAGTTCAATCGTCTCAAGAGCTTCTTGGATGGCTTCATTATATTTTTCCTTTGACAATAGGTAGTGAGCGTAGTTGTAACGAACTCTGATGTAGCCAAATAAAAATTCTTGATGCTCAAAATTTTTTGTCTGATATAACTCCATCAAATGAGAGTAGTTTGCCTCATATTCTTGTTCACGACCCACTAAGGAATAGAAATTAGATAGAGTATTCAACGCCTTTAAATAAATCAGAGTATTTGAAGAGACTTTTAATAATATATTTTCCAATGAAGAAATAGCCTCATACTTACTGTCATATTGATAGAAGTCAATAATAGCTTTAATCCATTCAAGGTAAGTTCGGTCTTCTAGTGTTAGAAAAGTGCTTCGTTCAATCTCTATTCTATAAATATATTCCAAATCGTCATAATTTCTGTCATCTAATAGTCGAGCAGATAATTGCTTGAAATTAGAGAGGTTAGATTTAATTTCAATTTGTTCATTAAAAAAATAATCTAATGGCACTTCGAGTCGTTGTGAGAGTTTGAACAAAAGGTCTGCGGAGGGAATGAAATGCCCTCTCTCAATTTTACTAATCTGGCTTTGTTCACAAATTCCTTCTGCAAGAGTTTGTTGGGAGAGTCTCAACTCTTTTCTTTTCAATCTGAATTTCTCTGCGAGTGTATTCATTAAAGATAATAAACCTTCCTATTTGCTTAATTTCGTTATAAAATTTTTAGTTCAAAATAGCAAGTTAAAAGAATAAATAATTCTTTATGGTAATAAACTAAAAAAAGTCAAAAATTACATAAAAATGCTTGACCGAATAATATATATATGTTAAAATGAAAACAAGGAAAAAGAAAAGGGTTTCACGAATGAAGAAAAATCGTGGAATTCAAAAATTATCTATATTAGTATTACTAGGTGTTTTTATGTTTAGTAACACAATTCCTTACCAACAGTTTATTCAGAAGAATAGACAATTGGAGATTCGAGTGCAATCACAAAAGAAGTCCAATGGTCTTGATGTTGGGAAGGCTGATTGATTTCGTATTACTTTAAAATTCAACTATTTAGAGAAAGGTATTCTGATGAGAGCTTGTAACAATACCAGATAGATATAAGAATGGAGATGTTTGATAAAATGCTTTCATAGCTAACCAACTGTTGAAAATTATGAGTTACAAAATCTAAAGTATTTAAGATTGGTTTATAAAATTAGGTCTCTGTCTGTAGAAAGGAACGTGCAGTTAGAAAGGAGGAAAAAATAGGATACTATAATTCAGACTGAGATTTCTAATTAAAATATGTAGTTGCATTTCGCTCATTTTCATAATATTTCATTCAGAGGAGTAATAATATGTTAAAATTTAGAAAAGTAGTTGCATCATCCCTTGCCGTTTTGGCATTTAGTTTAGCTCTTCCTGTTTTGGCAGTTTCTCACCGTGGTGGCGAGTGGACCTATGGAGGCCATCATGATCCAAATAATTGGGGAGCATTTTCGAATTATTATCATGGTTCACAGTATCACTGGGCCTATGTTGGAAGTAATGGACGTGACAATCAAAAAACAGTTTATGCAGGAGCACATAGTGCGGCCTATGCGTTTGTTAATACAAATTTTGGGGAGCAAGTTACATTTGATGCGGGATGGTAAAGAATAATTGAAGAAGATTCTTTTATCAATAGTTTAGTAAGCTTGTTTAGTTTATAGAGGGCAGAGGTATTTCTGCCCTCTGTTTTAGAATAAGGAATGCACTATGAAAAAATTATTTATACTCATATCCAACCTGCTTGCTAGTTTGTTCTTTGTTTGGGTATTTACCATTTGGACTGATACATATGTCTCCCATTATTACCCCAACGTTGTTGTACATGATTCTTCCCCTGAAACAACTTTTCAGCATGTTGCTACACGCTTGGAAAAACTAGCAGAAGAAACAGATAGCTTTATTGCGATTCAACACCAAGATCCTAACTCAGAAGGTACTCCAGTGTTTTCTTATACGACCTTTGGGAACGGAAAGTTGCCTGATGGGCTACAGGAAAAAAAACTAGAAGATGCTCAAAGTAGTAGTGTTGAAACAAACTATTTTGTATTCGATGGAAACCTAGATATTCACTTGCTAAGGGAGGAGCTAAGTCAACTTGGCTTGACTAACATGCACCTGATAATTCCATCCAAACTATCTACGTTAATGGCTATCTTTAGTAACGGATTTCAGTTAATCAGTCTATTGATTTTCATCTTAACCTTTGGAGCACTGACTTTAATTAGTCAAATTAGCCAATTACGGTCGTCGGGCATTCGCCTCATTTCAGGAGAGAAACGGTGGTCCATTTTCCTTAGACCAGTTGGTGAGGATTTGAAAGGGATAGCTGTTGGTTTCAGTTTAGCTGGCGTACTCGCCATTCTTATGCAAAAAATTCTGTCGCTTCCAACGCAATCCCTAATGACCATAGGAGAAGGCTTGCTCTGTTATAATCTCATCTTGTTGTCGATCTCCCTGTTTTTCGCTCAACTCTTCGCAGTTGGGATAAAAAAGATACACCTGATGCAGATTATAAAAGGGCAAGTGCCTGTCAGAGGAATCATTAGTTTGATTTTAATCGGTCAACTATTAGCGATTATTATTGTAACGCTGGGAATAGGGAGTAGCTTAAAGTATACCCAAGCCTGGCAACAGCATCGGATTGGACAAGAGGCTTGGAGCCAGGAAAGACAACTGATTACCCTATCATTCAGCCGTGAAGGAACGAGTCCTGGTTTTGATGAACAAGCTCAAAGGAAACTCAGAACTTGGTATCAATTGATGGATCTGGCTGTTTCAGAAAAAAAGGCTTTCTTATCTAGACACCAGTTAATTGACCGTTCTTTGCAAAATGGCATGGCTTCCTCCAAAAACTTGACAACCTCTACAGAATGGCACGATTACAGCCCGAATGGCAATGTCCTTATCGTCACACCGCAATACTTGGAGCGTCAAAACATTCCTGTAGATACAACTATTGAGCAAAAGATGAATCACCTTGATGTAGGGGAGTTTGTCTTATTGCTGCCTGAACACCTCCGTTCAGAGGAAGAACATTATAAATCTGTTTTTGAAGACGACTTAACCAGTCGCATGTCTAGTCAAGATGAACGACAACAAATGACTGCTACGGTAGGTTATTTAGAATCAGGTCAGGATCGTTTTGTGTATAATACGACCCCTATTTCTTACCAGCAGTTTTTGAAAGATCCAATCATCATTGTTATAACACCCCAATCAACTGGTCCACAGTCCATTTTCTTTTGGGTAGACGCAGTACAGAACTACGTTCTCTTTAATCAATTGTCTGATGCCCAGGAGCTTATCCAGAGACAAGGCATTGAAAATTGGGTCTCAGAAATGCAAACAGGTTACCACAACTACATCACATTATTGGATAATATCCAGAGGGAACGTTGGGTAATGCTAGCAGGAGCTGTGCTTGGGATTGTAACTTCAATCTTGTTGTTTAACACTATGAATAGGCTCTACTTTGAAGAATTTAGACGTGCCATTTTTATCAAACGCATTGCAGGTCTCAGGTTCTTAGAAATCCATCGCACTTATCTCTTTGCTCAACTGGGTGTGTTTTTACTGGGATTTGTTGCGAGTGTATTTCTTCAGGTAGAGATAGTAGTTGCTTTCTTAGTCTTGTTACTCTTTACTGGTCTATCTCTTTTACAGTTACATATCCAAATGCAGAAAGAAAACAAGATGTCCATGCTTGTTTTGAAGGGAGGTTAATATGATTGAACTTAAACAGGTGAGTAAATCTTTTGGAGAACGAGAGTTATTTTCGAATCTTTCAATGACATTTGAGGCTGGAAAAGTCTATGCCTTAATTGGTTCAAGTGGTAGCGGAAAAACAACCTTGATGAACATGATTGGAAAATTAGAATCTTATGATGGGACGATTTTTTACCGAGGTAAAGACTTGGCCAATTATAAATCGAGTGATTTTTTCCGTCACGAATTGGGCTACCTCTTCCAGAACTTTGGCTTAATTGAAAACCAAAGTATTGAAGAAAACCTTAAGCTAGGTCTCATTGGTCAAAAGTTGAGTCGGTCGGAACAGCGGTTGAGGCAGAAGCAGGCTTTAGAACAGGTCGGCCTGGCTTATCTTGACCTAGATAAGCGCATCTTTGAGTTATCGGGCGGAGAATCGCAACGGGTTGCCTTGGCAAAAATTATCTTAAAGAATCCACCCTTTATTCTGGCAGATGAGCCAACAGCTTCAATAGACCCAGCAACCTCTCAGTTGATTATGGAGATTTTGCTATCTCTTCGAGATGATAATAGGCTAATCATTATCGCAACACATAATCCGGCAATTTGGGAGATGGCTGATGAAGTGTTCACGATGGATCGTCTGAAATAAAAATCCTTGTTTTTAATTGCACGATGAGTTACTGAAATATTATCAGGAATCAATAATTGGAGTTAATTTAGAATTGTACTTTATCAATATTGAGGTAACTTTTTCTTGATAAAGGAAGAAATAGTGAAGAGAAAGTTAGAATGAAAAAATTCGACAATTATATTATTGAGAAGCCTTGCGATTCTAATTCAGATAAACTGCAAAAAATCTTAATAATTGAAAGTTTGGTAGATGATATTTTGCAATTTTCTCTCACAATCAATAATAGTGTAGGAGAGATTTTCCTCCTACAACCGTTTCAAAAGAAAACTATCTTTATTCCATGTTATTTTGAGGAAGATATTGTGAAAGTCAAAGATGATGATGAAGTTGAGTGGGATTTGTTAGAATTTCAAAAATTTAGAGCATTTTTGGCTTAGTAATCTGTGTTGAAGGCTCAAAACCTATGGTAAAAAAGTAGCTTTGAAAACGTATTGCCTCCAAAGATTTAGTTAAATAATGATTTAACACAAAAAGAAATTATTGAAGTTCTGGAAAGATGTTGTTTCAGTATTGAGAAAAGGTGGGAAAAACTTGCGATTTTCACAGAGAAAGGAAGAAAAAGTATAGAAATATAGTCAATCGAAACAAGAACAGGACAAAAGAACCTTTTGTGCTATATTTTTCTCCTTTCGCTTTACAATTGGCTTGAACACCTTTATTGTATCGCGTTTGGAGTTTTTTTGATATAACCTTCGACGCGCACCCGCATAGCGGGTGTTTTTTTGTCTCGCACCTAACGGAGCGAGACGAACTAATAGTCACTTAATCAAAAAACGCACCATATCAAAAACTAAAAAATTTGATATTATGCGTCATGTCTTAAACTAATTGACTATACTTTCTATTCAAATGAGCTTTTAACCGATTGATTGAGCCAATCAACTCTTAAAACCAAAGAGCAATTTCTCGCTTAGCTGACTCTTCTGAATCTGAACCATGTACAACATTTTGAATAGCTTGGTTTTCACTAGCAGCTTTTGCAAAATCACCTCGAATAGTCCCTGGTAAAGCTTCTTCTGGACGAGTTGCCCCCATCATGGTCCGCCAAGTTTCAATTACTTTAGGACCAGAGATGATACCCACAAGAACCGGTCCTGAAGTCATAAATTCATGAATCGGTGGGTAAAAACTCTGACCAACCAAGTCCTGATAGTGCTGGTCAATTAACTCTTCTGAAACCTGTGAACGCAACTCCAATTTTTCGATTGTAAAACCACGTTGTTCGATACGTTTCAACACTTCACCAACTAGCCCTCTTTTTACACCGTCTGGTTTAATGATAAAAAATGTTTGTTCCATCCCCGTCTCCTTTGTCAGCTTCTTTTTTTTATACTCTTCGAAAATCTCTTCAAACCACGTCAACGTCGCCTTGTCGTAGGTATATGTTACTGACTTCGTCAGTCTTATCTACAACCTCAAAGCAGTGCTTTGAGCTGACTTCGTCAGTTCTATCCACAACCTCAAAGCAGTGCTTTGAGCTGACTTCGTCAGTTCTATCTACAACCTCAAAGCAGTGCTTTGAGCAACCTGCGGCTAGTTTCCTAGTTTGCTCTTTGATTTTCATTGAGTATTATTTTACCACATTTCATGGAAAAATGGAGAAAGTTTTCAGAAAAGAGAAAGAGAACCCGAAGGCTCTCTCATTCTCTTTTATTCTACTGTTTCTTCCACAGTTTCAACGGTAGCATCCACAACTACTTCTGTTGTTTCTTCATTTCCTTCTTCCTCTACTGGAGGATTAAGGTATTCTTCTTCGTTGATAGCATGTGGTTCAAGGTTACGGTAACGAGCCATACCAGTACCTGCTGGGATGATCTTACCGATGATAACATTTTCTTTAAGTCCAAGGAGATGGTCTTTCTTACCACGGATAGCTGCGTCAGTAAGGACACGAGTTGTTTCCTGGAAGGAAGCCGCTGACAAGAAACTGTTTGTTTCAAGTGAGGCTTTGGTAATTCCCATAAGAACTGGGCGACCTGTCGCTGGAACTCCACCTGCGATAAGAACATCTTTGTTGGCATCTGTAAAGTCATTGATATCCATGAGGGTACCCATGAGAAGGTCTGTGTCACCTGGATCCATGACACGGACTTTACGGATCATTTGACGAACCATTACCTCGATGTGTTTGTCACCGATTTCTACCCCTTGGCTACGGTAAACTTTTTGTACTTCGCCGAGAAGGTACGTTTCAACTGACAAGACATCACGGACTGCAAGGAGACGTTTTGGTTGGATAGAACCTTCTGTAAGAGCAGCACCACGCGCTACTTGGTCTCCAACTTCTACACGCATACGAGCGGTAAATGGAACGACGTACTCACCTTCACCAGTTTCACCCTTAACAAAGACTTTCTTGGTACGAGTTGATGCATCTTCTTCGATAGCGGTAACTTGTCCTTTAACCTCTGTGATAACCGCTTCCCCTTTAGGATTGCGGGCTTCAAAGATTTCTTGGACACGAGGAAGACCCTGAGTGATATCGGTATTTGAGGCAACCCCACCCGTGTGGAAGGTACGCATTGTAAGCTGTGTACCAGGTTCCCCGATAGATTGGGCAGCGATTGTACCAACTGCTTCACCAACTTCAACTGCATCACCAGTCGCCAAGTTGATACCGTAACAGTGACGGCAGACACCATGACGAGTGTTACATGTAAATACAGAGCGGATAGTCACTTCTTCCACACCAGCATTGACAATTTCACGCGCCTTGTCTTCTGTAATCAACTCATTTGGACCGATGATCACTGCACCAGTTTCAGGATGTTTAACAGTTTTCTTAGTGTAACGACCGTTGAGACGTTCTTCGAGAGACTCGATCATCTCTTTTCCTTCTGCGATAGAACGGATCAAGAGACCACGGTCAGTTCCACAGTCGTCCTCACGGATGATAACGTCTTGAGCAACGTCAACCAAACGACGAGTCAAGTAACCTGAGTCGGCTGTCTTAAGGGCCGTATCGGTCATACCTTTACGGGCACCGTGAGTTGAGAAGAACATTTCGAGTACTGACAAACCTTCGCGGAAGTTTGAAAGGATTGGCAATTCCATGATGCGTCCGTTCGGAGCAGCCATCAGACCACGCATACCGGCAAGCTGTGAGAAGTTTGAGATATTACCACGGGCTCCAGAGTCCATCATCATAACGATTGGGTTCTTAGGATCTTGGTTGGCAATCAAACGTTTCTCTAGTTTTTCACGGGCAGCACGCCATTCAGCTGTAACGGCATTGTAACGCTCGTCGTCTGTAATCATACCACGACGGAATTGTTTTGTGATTTGTTCTACACGTTTGTGTGATTCTTCAATGATTTCAGCCTTGTCATCAACGACTGGAATATCGGCAATACCCACTGTCAATCCTGCAAGAGTTGAGTGGTGGTAACCGAGGTTCTTCATACGGTCAAGTAGAGCAGAAGTTTCTGTCGTACGGAAACGTTTGAAGATTTCAGCGATGATATTTCCAAGATTTTTCTTCTTGAATGGAGGGTTGAGTTCAAGTTTGCTGATTGCTTCCTTGATATCTCCACCAAGTGGCAAGAAGTATTTAGCTGGAACACCTTCTGTCAAGTTGGCATTGTTTGGTTCTTGCAAGTATGGTAGACCCTCTGGCATGATGTCGTTGAAGAGGATTTTACCAACTGTTGTAAGCAAGACTTTATGTTTTTGCTCTTCTGTCCAAGGCTTGTTGAGGCTGTCTGTTGCGATACCAACACGTGAGTGGAGGTGAACATAACCATTGCGGTAAGCCATAACCGCTTCATCACGGTCCTTGAAGACCATTCCTTCACCTTCACGACCAGCTTCTTCCATGGTCAAGTAGTAGTTACCCAAAACCATGTCCTGAGATGGAGTAACAACTGGTTTACCGTCTTTCGGGTTCAAGATGTGCTCAGCAGCTAGCATCAAGATACGAGCTTCTGCTTGAGCTTCTTCTGAAAGCGGTACGTGGATGGCCATTTGGTCCCCGTCAAAGTCGGCATTGTAGGCTTCACAGACAAGCGGGTGCAAGCGAAGGGCCTTACCATCAATCAAGACTGGCTCGAAGGCTTGGATCCCCAAACGGTGAAGGGTCGGTGCGCGGTTCAAAAGTACTGGGTGTTCTTTGATCACTTCTTCAAGGATATCCCAGATACGCTCATCTCCGCGTTCTACCAAGCGTTTAGCCGCTTTGACGTTTTGCACGATATCACGGGCAACGATTTCACGCATCACGAATGGTTTAAAGAGCTCGATCGCCATTTCACGTGGCACACCACATTGGTACATCTTAAGAGTTGGACCAACGGCGATAACGGAACGTCCTGAGAAGTCAACACGTTTACCGAGCAAGTTTTGACGGAAGCGTCCTTGTTTACCTTTAAGCATGTGGCTCAATGATTTGAGTGGACGGCTACCTGGTCCTGTGATTGGACGACCACGACGACCATTGTCAATCAAAGCGTCAACCGCTTCTTGAAGCATACGCTTCTCATTTTGAACGATGATACCTGGTGCATTCAACTCGAGCAAACGAGCCAAACGGTTGTTACGGTTGATAACACGGCGGTAAAGGTCATTCAAGTCAGATGAGGCAAAACGGCCACCATCCAACTGCAACATTGGACGAAGATCTGGTGGAATAACTGGAAGGATGTTGAGAATCATCCATTCAGGTTTGTTTCCAGACTTGTAAAAGGCATCCAAAACATCCAAACGACGGATGGCTTTGACACGTTTTTGTCCAGTCGCTGTTTTCAACTCTTCTTTGAGTTCAGCAATTTCTTTTTCAAGATCTACTTGTTTTAAAAGGTCTTGGATAGCTTCGGCACCCATCTTGGCAACGAATGATCCATAACCATATTCACGCAAGCGTTCACGGTATTCGCGCTCTGTCATGATAGACTTGTGCTCCAGTGGTGTATCCTTAGGATCAATCACCACATAAGCCGCAAAGTAGATAACTTCCTCGAGGGCACGAGGGCTCATATCAAGGGTCAAGCCCATACGGCTTGGAATCCCCTTGAAGTACCAGATGTGAGATACAGGAGCTTTCAATTCGATATGTCCCATACGCTCACGACGAACTTTTGTACGCGTTACTTCAACCCCACAGCGGTCACAAACAATCCCTCTGTAACGAATGCGTTTGTACTTACCACAAGCACATTCCCAGTCTTTTGTAGGTCCAAAGATAACTTCATCAAAGAGACCTTCACGTTCTGGTTTCAAAGTACGGTAATTGATTGTTTCAGGTTTTTTGACTTCTCCATAAGACCATGAACGGACTTTGCTTGGAGAAGCTAGGGTGATTTGCATACTTTTAAAACGATTTACATCAACCACTATTTCTTCCCTTTCTATTCTAAGTGAACTGCTTATTCTTGTTCAGCAGCTTCTTCTGTTGCTTCCGCTTTTGTTGCTTTCTCAGCTTCTTCAGCTTCAAAGGCTGCTTTAGCCTCTTGGGCTGCTTTTTCGCGGGCTTTTTCAAGGTCATCTACGTGGATGACATCTTCGTCCATTCCTTCATCCAAGTCGCGAAGTTCCACTTCTTGGTCATCTTCGTCTAGGACACGCATGTCAAGACCAAGAGATTGCAATTCTTTGACAAGAACTCGGAAGGATTCTGGAACACCTGGTTTTGGAATTGGTTTTCCTTTTGTAATAGCTTCATAAGCTTTCAAACGTCCGTTGATATCGTCAGACTTGTAAGTCAAGATTTCTTGAAGGACATTTGATGCACCGTAGGCTTCAAGAGCCCAAACCTCCATCTCACCGAAACGTTGTCCACCAAACTGAGCTTTACCTCCGAGTGGTTGTTGGGTAACAGTTGAGTAAGGTCCGACTGAACGCGCGTGCAATTTATCATCAACCATGTGGTGGAGTTTGATCATGTACATGACTCCGACAGAAACACGGTTATCAAATGGTTCCCCAGTACGTCCATCGTAAAGGATTGTTTTGGCATCGCTATCCATACCTGCTTCTTTAACAGTTGACCAAAGGTCTTCAGAACTTGCTCCGTCAAAGACTGGTGTCGCGATGTGAATACCAAGAGTACGCGCCGCCATACCAAGGTGGAGCTCCATAACCTGACCGATATTCATACGTGATGGCACCCCAAGTGGGTTCAACATGATATCGACTGGAGTTCCATCTGGAAGGTAAGGCATGTCTTCTACAGGAACGATACGAGAGACAACCCCTTTATTTCCGTGACGTCCGGCCATCTTATCTCCGACCTTGATCTTACGTTTTTGAGCAATGTAGACGCGAACCAGCATGTTAACACCTGATTGCAGCTCATCTCCATTTGCACGTGTAAAGATCTTGACATCACGAACGACACCATCGGCACCGTGTGGTACACGAAGAGAAGTATCACGCACTTCACGAGACTTGTCTCCGAAAATAGCGTGCAAGAGACGTTCTTCAGCTGAAAGGTCCTTCTCACCCTTAGGTGTTACTTTACCTACAAGGATATCACCTTCTTTAACCTCAGCACCGATACGGATAATACCCATTTCGTCAAGGTCTTTAAGGGCATCTTCACCAACGTTTGGAATTTCACGAGTAATTTCTTCAGGCCCAAGCTTTGTATCGCGTGTTTCTGATTCGTATTCTTCAAGGTGAACAGATGTGTAGACATCGTCTTTCACCAAGCGTTCGCTCATGATAACGGCATCCTCGAAGTTGTAACCTTCCCATGTCATGTAGGCAACGATTGGGTTTTGTCCAAGCGCCATTTCTCCATTTTCCATAGAAGGTCCGTCAGCGATGAAATCGCCTTTTTCAACGACATCGCCAACTTTAACAAGCGTACGTTGGTTGTAAGCGGTACCTGAGTTTGAACGACGGAATTTTTGGATGTGGTAAACGTCCAATGAACCATCTTCACGACGAACTTCTACCTTGTCAGCATCTGCGTAAGTAACTTTACCATCATACTGAGCAATCACAGCAGCTCCTGAATCGTGGGCTGCTTGGTATTCCATACCAGTACCAACGTAAGGTGCCTGAGGATTGATCAATGGCACAGCCTGACGTTGCATGTTGGCTCCCATGAGGGCACGGTTGGAGTCATCGTTTTCCAAGAAAGGAATACATGCTGTCGCAACGGCAACTACCTGTTTTGGTGATACGTCCATGTAGTCAACAACATTCGCTGGATACTCTTGGTTGACCCCTTGGTGACGTCCCATGACAATCTTCTCAGCAAAGGTTCCATCTTCATTCAGACGAGAGTTTGCCTGAGCTACAGTATATTCATCTTCTTCATCGGCTGTCAACCAAACGATTTCGTTTGTAACAACGCCGGTTTCACGGTCAACCTTACGGTATGGTGTTTGAACAAAACCATACTTGTTCAAATGTCCGTAAGATGACAAGTTATTGATCAAACCGATGTTAGGTCCTTCAGGTGTCTCGATAGGACACATACGACCATAGTGAGTGTAGTGCACGTCACGTACTTCATATCCGGCACGGTCACGAGTCAAACCACCAGGTCCTAAGGCTGACAAACGGCGTTTGTGAGACAACTCAGAAAGTGGGTTGTGTTGGTCCATGAACTGTGACAACTGTGATGAACCAAAGAATTCTTTCACCGCAGCTGTTACAGGACGGATATTGATAATTTGTTGTGGTGTCAAGACTTCGTTATCTTGAACAGACATACGTTCACGGACATTACGTTCCATACGAGAAAGTCCAAGACGTACTTGGTTGGCAAGCAATTCACCAACCGCACGAATACGACGGTTTCCAAGGTGGTCGATATCATCTACACGGCCAAGTCCCTCAGCCAAGTTGAGGAAGTAGCTCATCTCAGCAAGGATATCAGCAGGAGTGACGATACGAACCTTGTCATCTGGATTAGCATTACCAATGATGGTTACAACACGGTCTGGATCAGTTGGTGCAACAACCTTGAATTTTTGAAGAACAACTGGCTCAGTCACAACCGCTGCATCATTCGGAATGTAAACAATCTTGTTCAAGTCACCATCCAAATGGCTTTCAATACTTTCAATCACGCTACGAGTCATGATTGTACCAGCTTCTACCAAGATTTCTCCTGTTTCAGGGTCTACCAATGGCTCAGCAATGGTTTGGTTGAGCAAACGTGTTTTAACATTGAGTTTTTTATTGATTTTGTAACGACCAACTGCTGCCAAGTCATAGCGACGTGGGTCAAAGAAGCGAGCTACAAGCAAGCTACGTGAGCTTTCAGCAGTCTTAGGCTCACCTGGACGGAGGCGTTCGTAAATTTCTTTCAAGGCTTCGTCGGTACGAGAGTCCATTGGGTTCTTGTGGATATCTTTTTCAACAGTGTTGCGAACCAATTCGCTGTCACCAAAGATATCAAAGATTTCATCATCACCTGAGAAACCAAGGGCACGAACCAAGGTCGTAAATGGAATCTTACGAGTACGGTCGATACGAGTGTAGGCGATGTCTTTTGAGTCGCTTTCAAGCTCCAACCAAGCTCCACGGTTAGGGATAACCGTTGAACCGTAGCCCACTTTACCGTTTTTATCAACTTTATCATTAAAGTAAACACCTGGTGAGCGAACCAACTGAGATACGATAATACGTTCACCACCATTGATAATGAAGGTACCCATTTCTGTCATGATTGGGAAATCACCAAAGAAAACTTCTTGAGTTTTGATTTCGCCTGTTTCTTTATTGATCAAGCGGAAGGTTACAAAAATTGGTGCTGAGTAGCTAGCATCGTGTATACGAGCTTCTTCTAGCGTGTATTTTGGTTCCTTGATTTCATATCCAACAAATTCCAACTCCATTGTGTCTGTGAAGTTTGAAATTGGCAATACATCTTCAAACACTTCCTTAAGACCATGGTCTAGGAAATCTTTGAATGAGTCAGTTTGAATTTCAATCAAATTTGGTAAGTCAAGAACTTCTTTGATTCTTGAAAAACTACGACGGGTACGATGTTTCCCGTATTGAACGTCATGTCCTGCCAAGATGATTCTCCTTTGTAAATAAGTTCCAAGCCTATCAATCAGGCTTTTCTAATCGTCATATGGTTGTAAAACCCCTATCACCGTGTCCTCTTGACGAATTTTCAGAATCTTTAAGTCTGTGTTACAAATACTCGAAATCCTGAAAAAAAGCACAAAAAGAGCAGCTAAATCTGACTTTTTCAGAAGATTTAACTGCTGTGAGCCTTGTCTGGACAATATTTCAGACAAAACCTACGACAAATGATTATTTACATTATACCCTATTTAGCTAGATTTTTCAAGGGGATTCAGTAGATTTTTGGTAATCTTTTTCCCATAGAAAACTTAGCATCACATTCGAATCACACTATAGTACAAAAAACTGAAAAAGCTATTGACTGAAAATCATTTTCAAGGTATAATAAGAAACGTTAAGGCGGTATAGCCAAGTGGTAAGGCACGGCTCTGCAAAAGCTTGATCGTCGGTTCAAATCCGTCTACCGCCTTCTATAACTTGATTTATCAGGTTTCAAATGAACAGAAAGCCCAATTTGAAGGGCTTTTTTTATTTTTTCTTCTGATAAATACGGATAGTTTTGGGGCAAGTTTGGGGCTGAGTTTTCCCAGAATACGACTTCCCTATGAATTAACCGAAATAGACTCCAGTCTCTCGTGCTCTTTGCTATAAAGTCATTAAAGAACCTTTGAAACTGAAAAAAGCTTCGTCACGCCTGGTGACAAAAGCCTCTAGTTTACTCTGTTTCTTCTTCTATTTCGACTTCTGTAATTTGGACTTTTACCTTGGTAACACGTCCATTTTTCACCTTATCATTGGTTAGGATAAGCTGTTTGTTTTGGCTGACTAATTCATAACTGAGTTTTTCAGTCGTTGGAATGGTTCCAATTCCTGTCAAATAATAACCAGCGATGGTATCAACGTCATCACTTTCCAGTTCAACATCAAAGTAATTATTGAAATCATTGAGGGTCATAGTTCCTTGAACAATATAGGTATCCTCGCCAATCTGATGAACATCTATTGCTGCTTTGTCCGTTTCATCATCGATTTCACCAACAATTTCCTCTAAAAGGTCTTCCAAGGTTACCAAACCAGCCATCCCACCGTATTCATCCAGCAAGATTGCCATTTGTCTTTGAGTGTTTCGCAATTCTTTTAGCAAGTCATCCACAAAAATAGTTTCAGGTACAAAAAGTGGATCTTGTAAGATTTTCTTCCAAACAATATTATCAAAACCGTCCACAAAACCAGCCTTAAGGAGACTCTTGGTGTGAATGATTCCAATTACATTGTCCTTATCCCCATCATAAACCGGGATACGAGAATAATTTTGTTTTAAAATACTTTGGATAATGGCTTGACTATCATCCTGAATATCCACCATAAAGGCATCCGTTCGAGGAACCATAACCTCTCGTGCCATCAGTTCATCGAGCGAAAAGACACCTTGTAGCATCTCAATCTCATCAGCATCCAATGTTTCTTCACTATTTGTCAGCATATAGGCAATTTCATCACGGGTCATCTTTTCATCCGCATCATCGAATGACATAGGAGTCAAATGGCTCAAGAAATTGGTCGAAGCAGCTAAAAGCCAAACAAAAGGACTGACTAGTTTTCCGATCCCAATGATAACCGGCGCTGTACGAATGGCCAAGGCATCCTTTAGATTAAGAGCGATTCTCTTAGGATATAATTCCCCAAAAACGATGGAAATATAGGTCAAAAATGCCAAGGATAGAAAAGTTGCCACGGCTTGTGCTGTTTCGCCATTCCCAAGCCAAGAGGCAATCACACGTCCTAGAGTATCAGCTAAACTCGCCCCTGATAAGATTGTAATCAGGGTGATTCCTACCTGAATGGTTGATAAAAAGTGGTTAGGATTTTCTAGTACCTTCAGCAGGCGGATGTAGCGTCTGTCTCCTTCTTCCGCCTTTTGTTCAACTCGGGCACGATTAAGAGAAACCATGGCCATTTCTGTGGCTGAGAAAAAGGCATTTAATACCGTCAAGATAAACAATAAAACAAATTGTAGCAACAAATTCTGACTACTTGGGTCTTCCATAGTTCTTCTCCTAAAATAGTATCTTATCCTTTATTATATCACAAAATCTAGTCCAGTACATATTATTTTTTATCAGTGTCTATTCTAGTTCTACTTAAATTGTCCAGAAAAGAACTCCTATATCCACAAGTGACATAGGAGTTTATTTCATATTTTACTGAGTTACAGTTACTTCTCCAGTTCGGTAATCCAGTTGAAGTCCCTTTTGAACATTGGGAACTAGAACATTGAATTCCAATTCTCCATCCGAAGACTTGGCTTCAATCTGTGAAGCTGAAGGAACTAAATCCTCGTTTGAAGCGTAGTAAAGGGTTACACGGTAACGGACACGCTTGTTTTTATCCAAGGCTTTACGCACCTTACTTTCATAGTAGTTTTGACCAGTCGAATCCTCGGCCTGCGCCTGATTTGCCCAGGCTGTCTGAACAGCAATGTTTTTAGGATTGCTTGTCGAGGCATCAAAACCATCCAAACCACCGATTAAGGCATAGCCTAACAAGTGACCTCTATCGACTGCATGGGTATAAGAGCCCTTTAGATTCTTGACCTGATGCCAACCTGGTGGAGTCCAAGAAGTCGAACCATTCCCGGTTTCTTCACGATTCTTGTACTGGCGAGTAGCCTTAGACAAGAGGGCATTAGCTACGGTTGGCACTGTTTCCTTGCCCACTGTCTTTGTCTTATTATCAGCGTAGGGCTTACTTGAAACCTTGGCATTTAGGTTTGTTTTATTACCATTGACGATAAAAGCACCAGCCCCGTTCCACTCCAGACTCCCTTTTATTTGGCTTTTGACTGCGTCTGTTAAGACACTTTCCGCCAATTCTTGACCAGGCGCGTCTGGTGATTGACTTTTCTGACTCATTTTTGTCTTAGCAGCCTGATTTCCTAGTTCAGTCTGCTTAATATAGTAGCTCCCCGCAGATAAGAGCAATAACACTAGCAAACCAATCAGTGTCTGTCTTGTTTTTTTGTTCATATTTCTCCTTATCTTTAGAAAAAGGCTGGTCTCCCAGCCTAATTTCCTGTAAATTTATGAATCAATTCCTGCCATTTTGCTGGAGACAGGATAGCCCACGGATCTTGACCCTTGCCCAAGATTCCATAACCGACCATTAAACCGATTCCTAGGGCTAGAACGCCTAAAATCAGTACTATGATGACTAAAAGTAAACGCTTGACTACGTAGCTTGATTTCTTATTCATCTTCATCACTTGCCTCAATCCGCTGAATCTTAGCACCTAACTGCGCCAATTTCTCATGGAAACGGTAGTAGCCTCTATCCAAGTGAACCAATTTACCAACTACAGTTTCTCCCTGTGCTACCAAACCTGTCAAAATCAAGGCTGCACTGGCACGAAGGTCAGTAGAAAGAACTTCCGCTCCCTGCAAAGGTTGCCCACCAACAATACGAGCTGTATCACGGATAATCTCCGAGTGTAAGCCCATACGACGCATTTCTTCTAGGTGTTGGAAACGATTTTCGAAAACTGTCTCCACCATGGTTGATTCGCCTTTTGCAACTGTCATCAAGGCTGTAAATTGAGCCTGCATATCTGTTGGAAATCCTGGGTGGGGCAAGGTTTTCACATGGACAGCTTTTAGATTTTCTAGTTGAGAGCGAACGCGAATTCCTTCCGTCTCCTCCGTCACTTCCACTCCCATTTCAAGCAATTTGGCAATCAAGGGACGGTTGTGCTCCCAAACAGCGTCTTTAATCAAGACATCACCACCAGTCATGGCAGCAGCTACCATAAAGGTTCCTGCTTCGATACGGTCTTGGACTACATTGTGAGTCGTACCATGAAGTTTCTCAACACCAGTAATGGTAATGGTCTCTGTACCAGCACCCTTAACCTTGGCTCCCATTTCATTGAGGAGAATGGCTAGGTCCACAATCTCAGGCTCACGCGCAGCATTTTCAATCACTGTCACCCCATCAGCTAGAGTTGCAGCCATCATCAAGTTCTGCGTAGCACCAACACTTGGAAAGTCCATATAGATATGGGCACCGTGTAAGCGATCAGCCTTGGCTTCGATGTAACCAGCTGTCTGGCTAATCTTAGCCCCCATAGCTTCCAGACCTTTCAAATGAAGATCAATAGGACGGCTACCAATCGTACAACCACCTGGCATGGATACCTTAGCATGACCTACACGGGCAAGAATTGGTCCCAAGACAACGATGGAGGCGCGCATCTTGCTGACATACTTATAAGGGGCTTCCTCAGTGATGTCGCCAGTAGCATCCACCTCGACAAGATGAGCCTCCTCATCAAAGTCAACCTTGGCATTCAAACCACCAACCACCTGATTCATAATAAAGACATCCGACAAGATCGGTACATTCTGTAAGACTGTCTTTCCTTCACTTGCTAGAATAGTCGCTGCCAACAAGGGCAAGACTGCATTCTTTGCTCCGTCGATAGTAACACTTCCTACCAGACGATTATCGCCACCTTGAACCACAATTTTGTCCATACTCGTTTCCTTTACTCTTGATTTTATAATAGTCCTCTAAGCGCTTCTTGCCACAACTGATACAGGCTAATAAAGAAAGAACTCAGGATGTAGCCCATGACAATGCTGAAAAAACCTACTAATAAACGAACTTTTCTTGTATTCTCAGCTGTCACTTTTAAAACCTTTTCCCATCTAACAAGATCCTTTAAAAGGTAAAAACTCACATAAATAAAGAGCATATGACTGCTTAGAGTGAATAATAATTGAACCATTTGACTATTATACCATCTTCTCTGTTTGTGCGCTAGTTTGGAAATCCCCCTCAAAATCTAGGGATTGTTTTTCAAGTAATCAATTGCATCTTGTAGGGTTTTAACAGGCACGATTTTCATATCTGTCTTGATTGTTTTAGCCGCTTCTAGGGCTGTTTGGTAATTGTTTTTGGCATCTGGATGCGCTTTTTGTTCTTCTTCGCCAACAGGGTTATCAGGAGCAAAGAAAATCGCGGCACCTTCTCTAGCCGAAGCTACAACTTTCTTATCAATACCTCCAATGTCCCCCACATTCCCATCGCGGTCAATGGTTCCTGTACCGGCAACGATACGACCATTACGAAGG
This sequence comes from Streptococcus sp. 596553, assembly GCF_900411395.1. Classification (GTDB taxonomy): domain Bacteria; phylum Bacillota; class Bacilli; order Lactobacillales; family Streptococcaceae; genus Streptococcus; species Streptococcus mitis_BA. Next base: position 33,346 of record NZ_OXCQ01000009.1, read on the forward strand.
CCAGGGTCAGCTATTTGAGTATAGATGGCCAGACTAAACATGAGACCTGCACTTGGACCACCGATACCAGCTGTTGAAAAGCGAATTGGGACATCACTGGTCACTTCTGTACGGTCAATCAAACCGATTCCAATCCCATTTTTGCCATTTTCTAGAGTAATGATTTTTCCTTCTGCAGACTTGGTTTGCCCATCCTCTTCATAGGTGACCTTGACGGAGTCCCCTAGTTTTTGAGAATTGACGTAATCAATCAAATCTTTGGAACTATCAAAGGTCTGATCATTGACTGCTGTAACTGTATCAGAGATGTTGAGAATCCCTTTAAAGGTCGAATTATCCGTTACAGTCAAGACATAAACCCCAAGGTATTTGAGTTCGATATCCTTACCAGCTGTTTTTAGACCTTGATACTTGGCCATATTTTGTGATGTTTGCATGTAGAATTGATTGATTCGCATAAATTCAACATCGGAAGTTCCACCTGTGGTCTCCTGAGCACTACGAATATCTGTAAAAGGCGTCAACCAAGCATAAACCATATGGGCTAAAGTGGCATGCTGGACACCAACCGTAACGAATTGATAGGCCCCAGCCGCCTGATCTTCTGTGTCATTTACTTTAAGGACTTGGCGAATATCTTCCGAACCACCTGGAACCTCTATATAGTAGGGCAAGGGCACTACAAATGCCAAGAAAGTCACAATCAAGGCCGCAATGACATATAAGGGCCATCTAATCTTTTTTTTCATTTCTTAATTTCCTCCAAAATACTCTCAGGAACATAGCAGGCAACATCCTGACCAAACTTCAAAAGCTCTCGAACGCCCGATGAACTGATATAGAGATGTTCAGGTCGGCTATGTAAATAAATGGTCTCTATATCAGGAGACAGCTGATGGTTGTAGTAATCAAAACTGGCTTCGTATTGCAAATCCGCTGCATTCCTCAAACCCCGCACTAGGCAAGTAGCTCCCAGTCTTTTTGCGATATCAACCACCAATTCATCATGAGAAGACACAACTTCAACATTTTCCAAATGTTTCAAAGCCGTTTCTAGCCCTCGTTTACGATTTTCGATAGGGAGAAATCCTTGTTTGTGAGGATTAAAAAAAATACCGACATAGAGCTTATCAAAGAGTTTGCTAGCCCGTTCAATGATATCCAGATGCCCATTTGTCATCGGATCAAATGAGCCTGTGAATAAGCCAATCTTATCTGACATAGACTGTCACCTTACTAATTCCATAAATCTTTTCCTTCCAGATACCAAGACAGGCAATTTCTTCTGGAAGTTCAACGGCCTTATCCGTCTCACACACGACCATGACATCTTCAGAAAAAAGCTCCCTCTCAGCCATTTTTTCAATATCTGCTACGATTTGTTCCTTGGCATAAGGAGGGTCTAAGAAAATGAGGTCGAATTCGCCAGATACCTGTTCCAGTGCCCTTTCTGCATCCATCTTGAGGAGTTGAAATTTCCCAACTTCCTTGCTCATCTGAATATTTTCAGCCACGATAGCCTGTGCCTTACGGTCTCGCTCCACCAAAACAGCGCTGGACATGCCACGCGATACTGCCTCGATAGATAAACCACCACTACCTGCATACAGGTCCAAGACTCGTCCCCCTTCAAAGTAGGGACCAATCATGTTAAAAATGGCTCCCCTAACCTTATCCGAAGTAGGTCTTGTCGTCTTTCCTTCTAGTGTCTTGAGGGGACGTCCCCCATAGATTCCTGATACGATTTTCATACCGTTTATTATACCAAATTATGGGCGAAAAGAGAAAGAAAACCGAACCTTGCGGTTCGATTCTCTATAAAATATTTTCGTAAGTATCGCGAACTTCTTGAGGCCAAACACTTGTTTGCACTTCTCCGATGTGTTTCTTGCGAAGTAGAAACATAGCCATCCGAGATTGTCCAATTCCTCCACCGATTGTCAATGGGAATAGGCCATTCAACAGAGCCTTGTGCCATTCCAATTCCAAGCGGTCTTCATCACCTGTGATGGCAACCTGACGGCGAAGCGTTTCTTCATCGACACGGATTCCCATAGAAGACAATTCAAAGGCTCCACCTAGAGACTCATTCCAAACAAGAATATCACCATTTAGACCCTTGTAGCCATTTTCAGATTCGCTTGTCCAGTCATCATAGTCTGGTGCACGTCCATCGTGCGGTTTACCATCTGGCAACTCGCCACCGATACCAATCAAAAAGACGGCTCCAAATTCTTTACAGATAGCATTTTCACGCTCTTTTGGTGTCAAGTCTGGGTAGCGTTCTACCAACTCTTCTGTGTGGATAAAGGTGATTTGTTTTGGCAAGATAGATTCGATGTCATAGCGGGCTTCAACAGCTAGCTCTGTCAGGCGAATAGCCTTGTAAATCTTCTCAACTGTTTCTTTTAGATAAGCGATGTTACGCTTACCATTTGGGATAACCTTCTCCCAGTCCCACTGGTCAACATAAACAGAGTGGGTCGCATCAAGCGAATCTTCGTCTGGACGAAGGGCCTTCATGTGGACGAAAAGACCTTCACCTTCACCGAAACCAAAACGAGCCAAGGTATGGCGTTTCCATTTAGCAAGGGAGTGCACCACTTCATAAGTAGCATCAGGGATTTGGAGAACCTTGACCGATACGGCGTTCTCCACACCTGATAAGTTATCCTGCATCCCATCGCCGACCCTGCTCAAGATAGGACCTTGAACTTCGACAACTTCTAACTTATCTTTCAAATACTGGGTAAAAGTGTTTTTGACAAAGGAAATTTCTTCTTGTTGGTGGATAAAACTTTTCTTCATAAACTACTCCTCAAAAATTAGTTAAAAGCATTATACACCTATTTCCAAGAAAAGAAAAGAGAAAATTTAAAAAAATCAGTGTCACTCAAAACACTGATTTCATAGACCTTTTAGTCATTGCGACCGAAGATACGTAGAATACTTAGGAAAAGATTGATAAAATCAAGATAGATGCTGAGAGCCATTGACACAACCCAACCTGTCGCTACACGACCTTGTGATTGTTCATAGGCAAGGCGAATTTTTTGGTTATCCCAAGCAATCAACCCAGAGAAGACCAAGACCATGGCTACGCTGATCATATAATCAAAGAAACCGCTAGCCAAGAAAATATTGACTACCATAGCAATCAGTAAACCAATGAGAGCTGCCATCATTGCTCGACCAAGGCCACTCAAGTCTTTCTTGGTGAAGATACCAACTGCCGCCATGACAAAGAAGAGAAGGGCGCTCGATACAAAGGCAGATAAAACTGTACCCGGAGTATAGAAAGCCACCACAAAACTAAGGGTAAAGCCGTTTAATACTGAGTAAAGTAAAAATACTGGAAGAGCCGCTGGACTATTCTTTGAAGCCATACTGCTGGCAACGAAAACCAAGGCCAACTCCGCAAAAGTAGCAACGGTCAACCAGAGACGCCCCTGCATCAAAAAGTAAAGCAACTGAGACTGAAAGACCGTCAACATAAGGCCCGATACCAAAGCAGATAGTCCGATTCCCAGACCAACAAAGGCATAAACCTTAGCGTAAAATTGATTGAGACCTGCACGGTCACTTATAATAGTGTGATTCATCCTTTTCTCCTTTTCTATGAACATCTTTCCTTGATTATAACAAAAAAAGTTAAAATTAGCTTAAATGGAAGATTAAAATACCGGCTGCAACCGCAACATTCAAACTCTCAGCCTGCCCCTTCATACTAATATGGACCAACTGGTCTGCACTTTCAGCCATGAGGGGACTAATTCCTTGTCCCTCATTTCCCATGACTAGTACAAAATTTTCTTTAGGAGGCAGTTCTCTGTAATCAACAGAATCTTTAGATAGGGTTGTTGCCAGCACTGGGATAGCTGCTTCCTTAGCTTCCTCGAGAAGCGCTTGACTAGACATCCGGTAAATAGGCAGATGAAAATGACTGCCTTGCATCGAACGTAAGGTCTTGAGACTGTAGATATCTGCCGATTTATCTGAAACAATCACTCCAGTAAAACCTGCTGCATCCGCAGTCCGAATGATCGTTCCCACATTCCCAGGATCTTGCACATCTTCCAAAAACAAGAACTTGCCCTGACTCAAGTCAGCTTGCCCTACTTCTTCTTTTTGAACCACCGCAACAATGCCCTGTGGAGTCTGAGAATCCGCCAAATCTAGCAAAATATCCTCTGAAACCCAGACAGTTTGCGGAAAAGCAGCTAACTGATTTCGGTAATTTTCTAGGGCAAAGATTTTCTCAATCGTAACTCCAGCTTGGACAGCTTCTTCAAACAAGTGCCAGCCTTCAATCAAATAGGCAGACTTGCGGTATTTTTTTTGGTGTAATTTCTTGGCATTTTTTACCACAGAATTGGCTTTTGAGGTTATAATAGTCATAGAAATATTATAACACAATCAAAGGGGTTTGGTATGCAAAAGGTTAGAATGATTGCCCAAGGTAGGGTGCAAGGAGTCGGCTTTCGTTGGGGTGTTTACAGCTTGGCACTTGAAATTGGTGGCATCACAGGTCGGGTATGGAATAACGACGACGGAACAGTAGAAATATTAGCCCAAGCAGACTCATCTGCTACCATGGCAAAATTTATCCAAGAAATCCGAAAAGGACCAACACCTTTTTCAAAAGTCAGCTACTTAGATGTCAAACTGAGCAACTTTCCTCCCTACTCTGATTTTAAAATCGCAAATTAGGTCTCCAGAACTATTGTATATTTTGTAAAAAAACAGTAGAATAGAAAGGTATAATTTTTAAAGAAGGAATAAAAACAGTGAAATCTATTAAACGTTTTGCACTCTCTGCTATGGGAGTGGCTATGTTGCTAGTCTTAACTGGCTGTGTCAATGTCGATAAAGCCACAGGTCAGCCAACAGGATTTATTTGGAATACGATCGGAGCGCCTATGGCTGAAGCCATCAAGTACTTCGCTACTGATAAAGGTCTAGGCTTCGGTGTCGCTATCATCATCGTAACTATTATCGTGCGCTTGATTATCTTGCCACTTGGTATCTACCAATCATGGAAGGCAACGCTTCACTCTGAAAAGATGAACGCCCTCAAGCACGTCCTTGAGCCACATCAAACTCGTCTCAAGGAAGCGACTACTCAAGAAGAAAAACTCGAAGCCCAACAAGCTCTCTTTGCCGCTCAAAAAGAACACGGCATCAGCATGTTTGGTGGTGTAGGATGTTTCCCTATCCTCCTTCAAATGCCTTTCTTCTCTGCTATCTACTTTGCTGCCCAACATACTGAAGGGGTTGCTCAAGCAAGCTACCTAGGCATTCCTCTAGGTTCTCCAAGTATGATTTTGGTTGCCTTCGCTGGTATTCTTTACTATCTTCAATCGCTCCTTTCACTTCACGGAGTAGAAGATGAAATGCAAAGAGAACAAATCAAGAAAATGATTTACATGAGCCCACTCATGATCGTCGTCTTCTCCCTTTTCTCACCAGCTAGTGTCACACTTTACTGGGTTGTCGGTGGTTTCATGATGATTCTCCAACAGTTTATCGTCAACTATATCGTTCGTCCAAAACTTCGCAAAAAAGTCCGTGAAGAACTGGCGAAGAACCCACCAAAAGCAAGTGCTTTCTCTAAACCAAGTGGACGAAAAGACGTTACCCCTGAACAACCAACTGCTATCACAAGCAAGAAAAAACACAAAAATCGCAACGTTGGAAAACAACGTTCGAGATAAGAAGAAAAAGGCTTAGCTGATTTGCTAAGTCTTTTTTGCAAGTCATACTCTTCGAAAATCTCTTCAAGCCACGTCAGCTTCGCCTTGCCGTATGTATGGCTACTGACTTCGTCAGTTCTATTCACAACCTCAAAACAGTGTTTTGAGCTAACTTCGTCAGTTCTATCTACAACCTCAAAACCATGTTTTGAGCAGCCTGCGGCTAGCTTCCTAGTTTGCTCTTTGATTTTCATTGAGTATCAAAAGCCCGATGTTTCCATCAGGCTTCTTTTTTATCCATGTACACGTTTCATATAGTCTTGATAACTTTCGGTATCCATGAGTTTTTTAGCGTTCTTTACGCGATCTGCTGTTGGTGGTTTAACTCCTTCAAGTGAATATGGGATTCCCAATTCACGCCATTTGAATTCTCCCATGGTGTGATAAGGTAGAATTTCAAACTTATCAACATTTTTGAGGGTCTTGACGAACTTACCAAGTTCAATCAAGTCATCATCTCTATCTGTCAATCCTGGAACTAGCACGTGGCGAATCCAGACAGGTTTTCCAATATCTGATAGATACTGGGCACAAGCCAAGATATTTTTATTGGTTTGGCTAGTAACAAACTTGTGCTGTTCTTCGTTGATTTCCTTGATATCCAAAAGAACCAAGTCAGTGACAGCCATGAGTTTGTCAAACTTCTCAAGGTAACGTGGTTTATTACGGAAAGGAAGGGCACAGGTGTCCAAGGTACAGTGGATTCCTTGTTCCTTAGCCTTGGTGAAGAGGGCAATCAGGAAATCAATCTGCAAGAGGGCTTCTCCTCCACTAACTGTAATCCCACCCTTATTTCCCCAGAAACCGCGGTAGCGCAAGGCCTCTGTCAAAACATCATCTACCGTCCGTTCACGTGACTTATTGGACTCCATAGCCCAAGTGTCCGGGTTGTGGCAATACTGGCAACGCATGTGACAGCCCTGCAAAAAGACAATAAAGCGAATACCAGGCCCATCTACTGACCCAAAGCTTTCTGTCGAATGCACCATTCCTGTCACTTGTCCATAATCAATTGTTTCTTCAGACATATCGTTACCTTCCTTGAAAACGTTTTATAGTTTTATTATATCACGACTTGAAGGAAAAACAAGATTTTTGCCTATTTTTTAGAAAGCAATCTGTTTTTCAATTTCATTTTCAATTACTTATCATTTTATTCTTCAAAATCAAAACCATACAAGGTTGCAAAATAGTCCTCAGGGCGCTCTGCTCGGCGTATTTGACGGGCTTTGCCTTCTTCGGTATAAAGGATTTCCGCAGAACGAAGTTTGGCGTTGTACTGGTAGCCCATGGAGAATCCATGTGCACCTGTATCATGAATTACCAGCAAATCACCGATTTCTGTATGAGGCAGTTCGCGATTCACTGCAAATTTATCATTGTTTTCACAGAGCGAACCAACCACATCTACCACTTCAGCTGGTCCATCTGGATGGGTCACGTTAGTAATATGATGGTAAGCTCCGTACATAGCTGGACGCATGAGGTTGACTGCTGATGCATCCACACCTAGATAGGTACGGTAGGTTTTTTTCTTATGAGTCACTCTTGTGACCAAAGCACCGTGAGGGGCTAACATAAAACGACCCAATTCGGTAAAAATCTTGACCTGACCAAGGCCTGCTGGCGTAAGAACCTCTTCATAAACCTTACGAACTCCCTCACCAATCAAGGCAATATCATTTGGCTCCTGGTCTGGACGATAGTTGACACCAATACCGCCAGAAAGATTGATAAAGTCTAGCGAAATACCCAACTTTTCCTTGATTTCAACAGCCAATTCAAAAAGCTGACGAGCCAACTCTGGATAATAGAGATGGGTCACGGTATTAGATGCTAGGAAGGAGTGAATCCCAAAAGTCTTGGCTCCTTTTTCCTTCAAGATGGCAAAAGCTTCAAAGAGCTGGTCCTTGGTCATACCAAACTTGGCTTCTCCAGGATTGTCCATGATGTCTGTTCCCAGTTCAAAAACGCCTCCAGGATTGTAACGACAAGAGATGATTTCTGGAATTCTTGCTGCACGCTCCAGATGTTCAATATCTTCAAAGGCATCCAAGTTAATGGTCGCACCCAATTCACGCGCATAGGCATATTCCTTATCTGGCGTATTGTTTGAAGAGAACATAATCTCAGAACCTGGAAAATCCAGTTTATGGCTCATTAAAAGCTCTACATAACTAGAGCAGTCCACACCACAGCCTTCCTCTTGGAGAATTTTCAAAATAGCTGGAGTTGGAGTAGCCTTAACTGCAAAATATTCCTTAAAGCCCTTGTTCCACGAAAAGGCTTGGTTGACAGCTCTTGCCTTCTCACGAATCCCCTTCTCGTCATACAAGTGAAAGGGAGTGGGGAACTCGGCAACAATCGCTTCTAACTCTTCTCTATTGATAAATGGTGTTTTCATAAGCTTCCTTCTATTCTATTTGCAAAGAAAGGCTGGGACAAGCGTTCCAACCTTTAGTTCTATCTCTTATTTATCTTCGTCAAAGATATTGCCAACCTCAACATCGATGGCTTGGTTCTTGACATCAATATTGGTTACCTTCAAGAGTGACTTGTAGTCAAACTGCTTTTCACGTTCTTCTTGGGCATTGTCCGCAAAGACCGCTACACCTGCCAATTCTGAATCAAACTCTCGCAAGAGACTGATCATCCCATTGACCGTTCCGCCACCTTTCAAGAAGTCATCCACAATCAAGACACGGCTACCTGCCTTGAGACTGCGTTTTGAAAGGAACATTTTCTCAATGCGGTCACCACTTGAACCTGATACATAGTTGACGCTAACAGTTGAACCTTCGGTAATTTTCAGGTCACGGCGCACAATAACAAAAGGAACATTGAGGACATTGGCAACTGCATTTGCAAGAGGAACACCCTTAGTCGCTACTGTCATAACCGCATCAATTTTTTGGTCCATAAAGCTCTTGGCAATAATGCGTCCAATATTTTTCAAGATAGCTGGTGTGCTAAGCAAATCTGACAAGTAGATATAGCCACCAGGCAAGATACGGTCACTTTCTGACAACTTGGCACGCAAGTCCTCAACCATTTCCTTGGCATCATGGCTCGAGATTGATGGTGTGAAAATGACACCACCACCAGCACCAGTTACTGTCTGGATATGACCGATTTCAATTTCCTCAAAGGCGCGTTTGATAATCACGATATCTTCTGAGATGGATGATTTAGCAGATTCATACTTTTCAGCAAAAGTATTGAGACTAGTTAGTTTATAAGGATGATTAATCAAATAGTTGGAAATGACAACCATCCGATCACTTCTTCTTAATTTCATTTCTATTTCCTATTCCATTTTTATTCAAAAAATCAAAAAGCAAACTAGAAAGCTGGTCGCTGGTGGTTCAAAACACTGTTTTGAGATTGTCGATAGAACTGACAATTCCTGTAATATACATGTATATATACATACGACAAGGCGATACTAGCCTAGTTTGAAGAGATTTTCGAAGAGTATTCATTTTTGTCTTTTACTTATTATACCATATTCACATAAAAAAACGAACATTCTTATCCTAAAAAATGCTCATTTTTCTTAAATTGTTAATCTAAATCTGGTTTATAGAAGGAACGATTATCCATAGCGAAGATTTTATTGGTCATCTCTCCTTTATCCACCAAAGCCAGAGCTGTTGACATCATCATCATGCTTGCATCCAGATTGTCAATCATATGGATAATCTCTGCTTCCATAATGCGTGGACGGACTGGGCTTCCATACTCAAGTAAGCCGTGGTGACTAAGGATGACGTGACGAAGCAGAACGACTTCTTCCTTGGTATCATCAATGCCGAGCTCCATAACTGTCTTGGTAATTTCACTATCAATCAGAGCGATATGTCCAAGAAGATTACCTCGTACTGTATACTCAGTCTGGTCTGGTCCAGTCAACTCGATGACCTTAGCCAAGTCATGCAGCATAATTCCCGCATAGAGCAGACTCTTATTGAGCTGAGGATAGATTTCGCTAATGGCATCTGCCAAGCGTACCATGGTCGCCGTATGGTAAGCCAAACCCGTTTCAAAGGCATGGTGATTAGTCTTGGCAGCGGGATAGGAGTAAAATTCCTTATCATACTTGGTGTAGAGCTTTCGGACAATTCGTTGCCAAACAGGATTTTCAATTTTAAAAATCATTTGCGACATGTAGTCACGGATTTCCTTGACATCAACTGGCGACTTGACCTTGAAATCAGCCGGATCATTGGGTTCACCAGGTTGAGGCAGACGAAGGGTAATTTGATTGACTTGAGGGGTGTTGTTATAAACTTCTCGGCGTCCTTTCATGTGGACAACCTTACCTGCGGTAAAGGCCTCAACGTTATGAGGTTGGGCATCCCAGAGTTTCCCTTCAATCTCGCCACTATCATCTTGGAAGGTAAAGGCTAGGTAGTTTTTCCCAGCTCGAGTTTGCCTCAGGTCAGCTGATTTGATTAGGTAAAAGCCTTCAAACAGCTCATCTTTTTTCATGTGACTAATCTTCATATTCTTCCTCATTTTCTTGGAAATGGAGTAGATCAAGCGCAGGCTCACCTTCTGATAACTCAATGTGACGGAGCGTTCGCTCGATAGCTGTAGTGCGACGGTTTAATAATTCATCAATATTGCCAGAGGCATGTTGAAGATGTTTTTGTGCCTTGACCAGAATGCCACCAAACTTGCCAAACTCGGTCTTGACACTGGCAAGAGTCTTGCTGATATGGTCGGCGCTCTTTTGGATATTGAGGGTTTTGAAACCAACTGATAGGGAATTGAGCAGGGCTGACAGGGTACTTGGACCTGCAACAATAATCTGCTCCTCCCGTCTCAAGTCATCAAAGAAGACAGGATTGCGGACAATTTCTGAGTAGAGACCTTCTGTGGGCACAAACAAAACTCCAAAATTGGTTGTCCGAGGTGGTGCTATGTACTTGTTCCTGATATCCTTGGCAAAGCGCTTGACGCTTGCTAGGAGTGACTTGCGACAGCGTTCAATCTCATCCTTGTCACCCACTTCATAGGCTTCTTCCAAGCGGTAATAATCTGCCAGTGGAAACTTGGAGTCAATTGGCAGGTAGACGTAGTCTTGGTCGCCTTGTCCGGGTAACTTGATAGCGTATTCCACTCGTTCACTGGAGTTTTCAACCGTTGCGTATTCTCTTTCGTACTGGGCTGGTGTCATGATGTCTTCGATGATTTGCCCCAGTTGCAATTCACCCAGAATTCCTCGCGTCTTGGTTCCAGAGAGAACCTTGTTGAGGGCTCCGACATCGCGGGCAACAGTCTGCATTTCTCCAAGACCACGATTGACCGACTCCAGTTGTTTGGAAACTGTCTCAAAGGAAGCCTGCAAGCGTGTCTGCAAGGTCTTTTCCAACTTTTCCTCGACTGTTTGGCGCATTTGTTCCAAACGTTGCTCATTTGATTCCTGCAGGGCTTGAAGCCGTTGGTCGGTCTTGTCTCTGGTTTGGAGGAGATTATCTGTCATTTCTTGACGGACTTGCGTCAATCCTTGATGCAACTCAATTCGCACTTCTTGCAAACGGTCGCTGACAGCCACTTCCAAGTCTTTTTGATCTAACCGACTGGCTTGTCTGGCTTGTTCAAAGCGATAATCCAACTGGTCTGACAAGTGATCTGCCTGATCCTCCAAGATCTTGCTGAGATGTTTTTCCTGCTTAGCCTGCCTTTGCCAAATCAGAAAGAGGCCAGCTAGGTTGGCAATCAATAATAGAACAAGTAAACTTTCCATCCTACCTCCTGTCCTTACTATGCAAGACAACTACATAGCCATCTGGGCAAGTCACCGAAACTTCCCTATCTATATATTCGTTAGAAGCGTACACTTTTTTAAAGAAAAAATTCTCCTCTGCCAACTCATACTTGGCACCGAGAATAGTCAGCTGGCTATCCCGAACCGGCATAAAGGCTAGATAGTCGTAGTCTGAACGGGGTTCAAGCTGACTGGTCCCTTCTGGACAATAGGCAATCAAGTTTTGCCCATCCTCAATTTCTATCTGGCGCATATAAGGCGCCAACTTGGGATTGCTAGGAAGAAAAACATTGGCCAGCATGTGATCAATACGGCCACCCAAAGCACCAAAAATAGTAACCTCAGCCTGAGGATTTTGCTCAAAGATGGTTAAGAGAGCCAATTCCAAATCTGTATCATCTTTTTCTGGTCGGGCTTGGACAAAATGCTGGGCACGTTTTTGAATCACCTGTCGCTCTTCTTCCGTCACAGAATCAAAATCTCCAACCGCTAGAGCAAGAGGTAGATTTTCTTCCAAAACCCAGAGCGATCCTCGATCCACACCGACAAAACTATCAAAGTCCGTCCGATAATGGCCGCGGTCTCCGCCTGCAAAAACTGCAACCCTAGTCCAGTTGTTTTCTGAGAGTTTGTACTCGCTCATTGACATCTCCCTTAAAGACATAGGAACCTGCTACAAAAATGGTCGCACCAGCTTCTTTAGCTTGGGCAATAGTTTGGTCATCAATCCCGCCATCCACTTCGATTTCAAAGTTCAAACCTTTTTCCTTACGAAGAGCAACCAACTCACAGACCTTATCCATGGTCTCTGGTAGAAAGGCTTGTCCACCAAAGCCTGGGTTAACCGTCATGACTAAGACTTGGTCAACTAGGTGAAGCACATGCTTAATGGCTTCAACTGGTGTGCCAGGATTGATAACGACTGAAGGCTTAACTCCGAGTGAACGAATCTTTTGGAGGGCACCATGAATATGAGGCGTTGCTTCCACATGGATACTGATAATATCCGCACCTGCACGCGCAAAGTCCTCTAAATGATGCTCAGGGTTTGACACCATCAAGTGGCAATCGAAAACCATCTTGCTATGAGGGCGAAGAGCTTCGACCACACCCGCACCAAAACTGATTTGCGGTACAAAATGACCATCCATAATATCGATATGGGCATACTCTGCCCCAGTTGCTTCTAGGCGTTTAATTTCACGTTCAAAGTTGGCATAATCTGCTGCCAGAATTGACGGAGCAATCTTGTATTGAGACATAGGTTTCTCCTTATTTTGGAATTTTTTTGCTGACCTTTTTATATGTTTCTCTGCGATTTTCAATTTCGCTGAGGAATTGCAGGTAGTTGTCAAAACGGAAGCTGGCAATAACACCTTCTTCCACTGCTGGCTTGACCGCACAAGACGGCTCATGGGTATGGGTACAAGTACGGAATTTACAGTCTCGACTGACAGTAGCAATCTCTGGGAAGGCCTGATTGAGGTCTTCAGCCGTTGTTACTTCATAATCCAGTGATGAAAAGCCTGGTGTATCTGCGATTTTACCCCCATTAAGATTGTAAAAACTAACTGCTCGAGTAGTGTGGCGCCCGCGACCCAGACTGTCTGAAATTTCTCCTGTTTCAAGATTGAGATCTGGTGCGATTTTATTGAGAAGAGTTGATTTCCCAACACCTGTCTGCCCCATAAAAACTGTAACCTTACCTGTTAATAAAGGCAGGAGTTCCTCTTTGCTGGTCACAAAGTCATAGCCGATGTCACCATAGGTCTGCTGGTAAAAATCCAGTTCTCCCCCGTCTTCCAACAAATCCATTTTAGAAATATAGACGATGGGATGAATACCCTTATGCTCCAAAAGAACCAAGAAACGATCCAGCAAATTGCTGTTAAAATCAGGTTCCTTGACGGACATGATTACTACAGCTTGATCAATATTAACAATAGGCGGACGGACTAGACTGTTTTTGCGTTCATGAATCTTAAGGATATATCCCTCAGAGTTTTCCTCGGCAGAGAAATCTACCCAGTCCCCAACGTAAGGGGTATGCCCTTTTTTACGGAAATTCCCACGCGCCCGTGTTTGATAGACCTGACCATCACTCTCTACATAGTAGAAGCCTGCCAAGGCTTTAATAATTTGTCCCTGCATCTTAGAGTCCTTGCCCTTTAAGTGCGTCTGCTAGGCTGGCAAATTCTTCCAAGCTGAGAGCTTCCCCACGTACACTTGGTGACAAACCTGCTTGGTCCAAGGCCTTGGTCAGCTTGTCCTTGACTTCCTCAGTCTTGCCAAAGTAACCTGTCAAGTTATTCCATAAGGTCTTGCGACGATGAGTGAAACTTGCCTTGGAAACCTTAAAGAAGAAGTTCTCGTCTTCTACTGCTACAGCTGGCTCTGGACGACGCACCATTTTCAAGATAGCCGAGTCCACATTTGGCGCTGGCACAAAGACAGTCCGAGGCACGATAAAGGCAACCTTGGCAGTCATGTAGTACTGCACCGCAATCGACAAGCTACCATAAGCTTTGGTATGCGGCTGAGCGGAGATGCGATCCGCCACTTCTTTCTGCATCATAACCACAAACTCACTAAAAGGAATCCCACTCTCGATTAGGTGCATGAGAATAGGCGTCGTGATGTAGTAGGGTAAGTTAGCCACTACCTTGATTGGCAGGTCAGGATTTTTAAAATTCTGGATATGTTGCGCCAAATCAACTTTAAGAATGTCCTCGTTGACTACGGTCACATTGTCAAAATCACGCAAGGTATCTGCCAAAATCGGTACCAAACGGTGGTCGATCTCAAAGGCCATGACTTGAGCTGCACGCTCAGCCAAAAACTCCGTCAAGGCACCAATCCCTGGCCCGATTTCAATGACATTGACCTGGTCATCAATCTCAGCCGTATCCACGATTTTTTGAAGGATGTTGGTATCCGTCAGGAAATTTTGCCCGAAGGACTTTTTAAAGGTAAAACCGTGACGCTCCAGCACTGCCTTGGTCACGCTGTAATCTGCAATTCTCATCTATTCTCTTTTCTATTATCTGTTACTTCTATTGTAACACATTCCCCTTGTATTTTGGGGGTGAAAATCATACCAAAAAACTATCTTTCCTCATGAAGAAAGATAGTCTTGAAAATCTTTAAAAGGGGACTTAGCGCTTCTCTCGAAACATCCGTTCATACTCTTCGAAAATCTCTTCAAACCACGTCAGCTTCACCTTGCCGTACTCAAGTACAGCCTGCGGCTAGCTTCCTAGTTTGCTCTTTGATTTTCATTGAGTATCGAAAAAATCAGCTTCTTGATAACTTCGATTTTCAGGTAGGGTCAAATCTACATCCTCCTCCACATCGTCCACTGTCAATTCAACCGTTTGAGGTAAATTTTTCAAACGATAATGCTTTTGCCTTTGCCCTTCAATGCTAGCAAAATCAAGCAAATAGCCATTTACTCGGATTTGAACCAAAAGGAGATGATTGGTCATATTTTCCATGATGAGAATATCTTCTAAACCACCTCTGGCACTCGGATAATCAGATACCCTGCGAATACGGATTTTTTCACACATGAGCAAGCTCCCTCATATCAATGATTTCATCG
This sequence comes from Streptococcus sp. 596553, assembly GCF_900411395.1. Lineage (GTDB taxonomy): Bacteria > Bacillota > Bacilli > Lactobacillales > Streptococcaceae > Streptococcus > Streptococcus mitis_BA. The sequence goes on from NZ_OXCQ01000009.1 coordinate 48,473, forward strand.
GCCTTATTCCAGACTAGGGGATTATGAGTCGCAATGATGATCATTCGATTTTCATCTTTCAAGCCCACCAAGAGATTCATAACCTCCTCTGAATTTTCAGGATCAAGAGCTGCTGTTGGTTCATCTGCCAAAATCAAGGGTGGATTTTTCAAAATAGTCTTCGCAAGGGCAACTCGTTGTGCCTCTCCCCCAGATAAAGTATAAATTTTTTGTTCCAAATCCAAATACCCTAGATTAACCTTTTCTAAAGCCTCCACTTGCCTTTCCAAACGTTCTACTTTTGAGATTTTCTGACCAACAAAGCCCAAATCCAAATTCTCTTTGATTGATTGGTTTTCTAAAAGGCCAAAATTTTGAAAGAGATAGCCCATCTGGTCTCGAAAATACTCACGAGTGGGAATGGTTTTTAAATCTTTCCCCTGATAGAGAACCCTTCCACCATCTATCTTTTCTAGCTTTCCTAAGATATTCAGCAGCGTCGTCTTTCCGCTCCCACTCTTCCCGATTAAGGCATAGACCTTGCCCTTCTCCAGCTTGAGGTTTAAACCAGAGAAAATCGCGCGGTCATTAAACTTCTTTTCCAATCCTTGAATATCAATCATCTTATTTTCCTTTCAATACTGCCATGCTACCAGCTTCTTCTTTTTTGTCCTGCCTTACTAAAATCAACAGAGCGTTAAGCGTAAACAAAGCTACAACTAGAGCGCTAATCAAGCTATCTCCTGTCAAAACACTAGATAGGATTAGCCCAAGTAAGAGAACTCCTCCTTGCGCCAGTAAATACTTGCCATGAAGCTCATAGATTGTCATACCAGAAAGACGTTTAATCATGAGCTCCCGTCTGAACTGCTCAAAATAGAGAAGACTCATGGAATCAAATAACAAGATAGCCGTAGACAGGGTCAAAATCGTCCCAATAAGGAGAGAGTAAAACTCCACCCGTTTGTCATTTAGTACCTTGGCAAAAAATAGCTGGCTTTTTACCAAGTAAGAGACCTTGTGATACAGACCTTGCTCTTTTAGAGCGGTGATGCTGTCTCCATATCGATCTAGTTTCAAGGCACTATTAGCCGTAGTTCCCCACAACATCCCTGCAACAGGTCTTGTTCCAGTCGCTTGCGGCGTTAGAACTACAATAATCGGATCTTTTAGGTACTGACGTGTTGTCTTGTACCCATCATTATAGAGGAAACGTTCCTGTCCTGTTTCTGTAAAATCTAGCCTTAGCTGTGGAAGGTAGTGTTTCCGACTCGTCACTTCTACACTTTCAGATGAAAATCTTTGCAGGTAATCTGTAAATAATCCTTGGTAGTAGGCAGACTGCTCTCGCAAGCTCTCAGGCAAGATCAGCCCAAACTCTCCCTCAGACAAGTTTTGCATCTTATCCATAAACTCTGAAGAAACGGTAATCTTTTCTTCTATCAGATAGCGCGGTGAGACATAGATAACATTCCCTGACGGTGTGTAGTCACTGAGACGATTGCCATCTAGGTCCACTTCTGCTCCATCTGAGAAATTGTCAACATTGCTCATAATATAAAAAGAGTCTGTATTGGCTAACCGTTCTTCAGTAAATGTCTGCCACTCACGATTATCCTTACGCATTCCTTCTTCATCGGCAAATGCACTAGACCAACCAAAGGATAGACGGTAACGGTCTGAGGACTGGCTCCATTTATCGCTTGCCTTCTCCATCTCCTGCATTTCACGGTAGTGAGGTAGGAGAGTAGTTGCACTCGAACCGACCACCAGCACGGCCAAGAGTTGCCCCATCATCATCAATGTCATCATACGTTTGAGAGGGAGTTTCCCTTTCAAGAGATCCACCAGACTATTTCCCTGTAAACCAAGTAGATAGACGACACTTAGTAAGGTAGAAATCCCTGCCAAGGTCAAGCCATAAAGTAGAAGAGCAATGATGACAAGTTGCACCGTTGCCATAAACAAGGCACCTTGATACCAGAGAAGCCCCAATCCCACAAGACTGGATACCAGCACTGAGCAGATAAGCTGTCTCACATCTTCTAACACTGGTCTGAGAGCCACCCCAAACAAGCTCTCACCAGCGATTAAGCGAATCCCTGCTTGACGAAGGGATTTGATCCGATAAATCAGGGTCAAACTCATAAAGGTCAGCAGAAAAATAGCTAAACTCAGTAGCACCATAGGGGTGGCCGTCAATAGTAAGACTATCGAAAATGGATCTTCTCCATTCGAAACAAAGCCTTGATAACCAAGCTCTTTCAAGGTGGTCTGTAAACTCACTCCATCCAAACTTCCTGATACAATCAAGTAAGACCCTAATAAATCACTCGTTTCTGCACTATCCTTGGAGGAAATGGTCAGACCTTCTGGAAGCTCTCCCTGACCATAAGTGGCATAGGTAAAGCGTGTTTCTCCAGCTTCATTTGGCTCAACAATCCGACGGGCGATGAGACTATTGTGCTCTACTGCCAAGTTACTCAAAGCCTCTGTCACCTCTTCGCGACCAGCTACTGGCTGGTCTAGCCCAGTACCCATCACGTCAACAGAGGGATAGTTTCCAAATAAAATCTCTTCTCGATGGTCAACGGAATTTATTACCATATAAAGCGATACCAATACCATTGAAATCAAAATAAATAAGCGTTTCATCATTTCCTCCAAAAAGTTACTTGGTCACTTAGTGAGAAGATGACCACAGTCACTGCCATGTTAAGAAGTTTATTAAATTCTTTCTACTAGCAACATCTTCAAATATATTATATCCGTTTTTTCAAGAACTATCAAGGACATCAATGTCCTTAAAATCTAACTATTTCATATTATTTTTGGCTTATATCTAAAAAAACAGTTCTAAAGACGAACTTTAGAACTGTTTTGATATGAGGACAAGGACATTTTTGTCATTGCTTCACGATATTTATAAATATTTTTTTAAATCTTCTTGCCATTGTTTTTCTAACATAGTAACTAAATAAGAATTTTCTATTATATCAGCAAATAGCTTCGATTTCTGATAGAACTGTTCGGCAGATACATAATCATTTTTTATTATTAGAGATAATTTCCACTCCAACATCAATATAATTGGTTTCTTCTGGAAATCTTGTGTTTTTTCCATTATATGATTAAGGCTAAAGATATAAGATTCTAGTGAATCATAAGACGACAAATTATCCAAACAGGCTAGACCCGAAAACAAAGTGTTACTTAAAGCAAACAGATATTCTGGTGCAATCAATTCTACATGATTTGTCAAACGAACTAAAAACGAATGAATTCTGTTAATTTCTTCAATCTGATTTTGACCTTGTTTTATCTTTGTAAGCACTATAGCAAAATATAAGTTGATAACTTCTAATTCATTTATCAAAAACAATTCCTTATCATAAATTGTTTTAAAATAATCGTCCAGTACGGTTTCCCCATATTCTGGTCGTCCGCTTCGAATAACATCTATCGTTGCTCTAGTAGCTTCAAACCATACTTTTTCCTCATTAGGAAGTTGCTCATAAAATAAATCCTCTATCTCTTCCAAACACGCTTCTTTCTTATCATACTCCTCTTCTTTACCATAGATTGGTTCACGTAAAATCTGGTATTTCAATTCTAAATAAGCAGGAGGAAGAGCTGAAAAATCCGGCATAAGGCTATAAGCTGGAACTCCTAAACGGCGAGCAATATAGTCTAACTTGGGCAAACCCGGTTGCGAAGCTCCACTTTCAATTCGCGACAGTTGACGAACTGTCAGTTCTTGCTCATCTCCACAAAAATCTGGACGACTAATTCCTTTTTCTATCCGAATCTCTTTAATTTTTTGACCAATTAACATCAGACGCCTCCTCTTCTACCTGCTTCGAAAAATACTGTGAAACTTAAAAAATTGTAACGGCTACATCTTTCCTACTCATAAGATTTCATAGCTTCTTCCACTTCTGCCAAAGTAACCCCAAACAACTCTAGGCGTTTGAGGAGTTGCTTGCCGTTGGAATAGCCAATTCGGAGAGCCTCTCCTAGATATTCTCGTCGCTTACGGCTGTCTGCCCCTGCTAGAAAACCAAGGCGAATCAAGTCGCTACGACTGATGTCAAACTGACTCTCATGTTCAAATTGTTCTGTCACCTGAGCTAGAGCCGTTTTCAGGTCTTCATAGCTGGCATGCTCAATTCCCAGAGAACGCCCCTTGGTCTTGGACTTAGGAACAGCTTCATCTCGCTTGAGAAAGGCATGCTGAACTGTTGGAATGGCCGTCATAATCATGCGCCGAATCCGCTCCCCATTAAAATCTGGGTCTGTAAAGACAATGACTCCATGACGTTGGTGTAAGCGCTGAATCCGCTCTAGATCCTGATCATTGATGGCAGAACCTCGTGTCTCATAGGTCTCCACATCGAAATAGCGTTTGAGATTGGCCGTATCATCGCGACCTTCAACCACGATGACTTGAGAAATTTTTTCCTTCATCACTTGCTGTCCAATCCAAAAATTCGTTCTGCATTTGCAGTTGTTACCGCCGCTAGCTCTTCTGCCATCATGCCACGCAAATCTGCAATAAAATCCACTACATAGCGAGTATAGGCTGTTTTGTTTTCGCGACCACGTTTAGGAACAGGAGCCAAGTAGGGAGCATCCGTTTCCACCAAAATCTTGTCCAAAGGTAACTCTTTAGCTGCTTCTTGGATGTCAGTTGCTTTCTTAAAAGTCACCACTCCTGAGAAGGAAATAGTCATGCCAAGCTCCACAAACTTCTCTGCCCATTCAAGAGTTCCTGAGAAAGAATGCATAATGCCACCACGAGGACCAACGCCCTCACTCTTGATAATCTCATAGGTATCTTCCAGCGCATCACGGGTATGGACAACAAAAGGCAAATCCAAGTCCTTAGATAACTGGATCTGACGGCGAAAAACCTGTTCCTGCACCTCTTTTGGCGCTGTCATCCAGTGGTAGTCTAAACCAATCTCACCCAAGGCAACCACCTTAGGATGCTTGAGCTTATCAAGCAAGTAGTCTTCAATTTCCTCTGTGTAAGTCCCTGCTTCTGTCGGGTGCCAACCGATAGTCGCATAGAGCTGGTCATACTCATCTACCAACTCCAAAGCACGCTCAATCGTCGGTTCATCAAAACCAACAATATTCATCTGTGTCACACCCATCTCAGCAGCCAAGCTAATTTCTTCTGCCTCACGACCTGCAAATTCTTCTACATTCAAGTGTGTATGTGTATCAAAAATCATCTCTTCTAACCTCGTTTTCTATCTTCTATTATACCAAAAAAGAGGAGGGGCACCCAATTTTTCGGTTTCCCTCCTCTCTTCAATAGAGAGCTATTCTGCTAGCTTTTCTACTAGATATTGCCCATCTTCTATTCCACAGTTAGAGACAGAAGAGACTGGCTAGATTGATAGAACATCCCTATTCATCTAATACTCTTCGAAAATCAAATTCAAACCGTGTCAACGTCGCCTTGCCGTACTCAAGTACAGCCTACGGCTAGTTTCCTAGTTTGCTCTTTGATTTTCATTGAGTATAAAGTATGTGATTATCTTGGGTTCTCTCTTCTCTCACCCATCACTAGGATTGATGACTTCTCCAAATCCCCCTTATAATCTAACTTTAAGTAGAGAATAGAATTTTCTAGCTGTCCTATTTTCTACGTCTAGCCTTTCTTCCTAGCAAAGCAAAACCACTGGTTGCCGCCACTAAACCAAGACTAGCAAGTGCTGCACTTGATGCTGAACCTGTGTTAGGTAGTTGTTTGCCAGCAGGTGACTGGTAGGTAACATCTTGCATTGTTCCTGCAGTTGCTTGCGGTGCACTTGTTGCCTGAGGAGCAGCATTAGGAGCCACTGGTCTCTTAGGAACTGTAACCATGGCGATGGCTTGCACTCCAATCGTTTCTGCTTCCTTCACATCTTCCACAGTTTTCGCATTCTCAATCTCTTTGAGAGCTGCTTGTTTTTCTGCTTCCACTCTTGCTAAAAGTTCTGCTTGTTCTTTATCAGAAAGCGGTGAGCCTTTGATTTCATCCTGCTTGTCCTTGGCAGCTTTTTCAATGACATTTTTAGCTGATTCTTTTGCATTTGCTAATTGCTTAGAAGCTTGTGATTGAGCTGGGGTTTGTGAACCTGTGTGAGCCTGTCCGCCCGCCTGGCTACCACCGCCTGCATTCGCATTAGCATCTGAGCTTCCAGTATTGCCTCCATTATCTCCACCTGGTGTAGTTTCTGGCTTATACTCTGGTGTAGCTTCTTGAGTTACAGATTCACCTTTCGCAGATTGTTGAACTGTATCTTTCCCTAGAATCGTCACTACTGAACCATCTGGGAATGTGATTGTTGCTGTACCATCTCCAGCTACATTGATTGTCGCTCCGTCTAATGCTGAACCATTTGCTTGTAAAATAGCAACCTTAACTTTTTCTTTTTCTTCATCTGTTAAATGAGTTATATCTTTTACATCTACTCTTTGAGCAGGCGCTTTAACAGTTGATTTTTCAGCAGTCGGTTTAGTGCTATCTTGTGCTTTTGGATCTTGTGCTACCAATTGATTTCCTGGAATTGTAATAGCTGAACCATCTTTAAAGACGATTGTCGCTGTGCCATCTCCAGCTACTTCAACTTTAACATCGCTTCCGAATCCATTTGCATCTACTACAGCTTTTTTAACAGCTTCTTTTTCTTCATCTGTTAATCTTGTAGCTTCTGCTACTTTTATAGGGTTAGCTGGGATGATTACTTTTGTCTTCTCTGCAATTGTTGATTGCTCTTGTGTTGGAACTTCTTCTTTTTGAACTACTAGACTGGTTCCTGGGATTGTATTGACTGAACCATCTGAGTATGTCAATGTCGCTGTTCCGTCTTTAGATACCTTAACATCTGTCGCCGCTGGGTTGGCTGCTTGTACTTTAGCTGTTACTGCGGCTTGTTCCTCAGGTGTTAAGCTATGAGCATTTCCAACTTCTGTAGTTGCTGGCACCACTGCTGGATTTTGCGCGGCTTGTGTTGAAGCTTCATTGTCAGTATCTTTGGCTACTACTAGACTGGTTCCTGGAATTGTGTTTACTGAACCATCTGAGTATGTCAATGTCGCTGTTCCGTCTTTAGATACCTTAACATCTGTCGCCGCTGGATTTGCTTCTTTGACCTTAGCTGCTACAGTATCTTGCTCCGTCTGTGTCAAGTTGTGAGTATTTTCAACAGGTACAAAGTTTCCTGGAACTTGCGCTGGGTTCTTCTCTGCATCTGTCTGAACTTTTGGAGTTTCTTGTTTACTTCCTTTTTCAACAAGTTTATCCCCTGGAATTGTATCTACAGATTTATCTGGATAGGTGATGACTACTGTTCCATCAGGTCTTACTTCTACCGTAGTTCCTGCTGGGAAGTTGTTCGCTTCCTCAACCGCTTTTTTAACCGCAGCCTGTTCTTCTGGTGTTAACTTCGTAGTATTTCCTACTTGTGTTTTTCCTGGGATAACCGGCTCGGTTCTTGACGCGATTGTTCCTGTCTCTTTGTTAGCTGGCGCTACTAATTTATCTTTAGAAATCGTATCGCTTGAACCATCTTTATATGTGATAAGAGCTGTTCCATCTGATTTTACTTCTACTGTTGTTCCATCTGGGAATGTGTTAGTCCCTTCGATGTTTTGACGAACTTGTTCTCTTTCTTCATCTGAAAGTTTTGCTGGATTTTCCACTTCCACTTTGTTTTCAGGAACTTTCGGATCGAATTTAGATGCAATAGAGCCCTCTGGTTGAACTTCATTTATCTTATGAATACCAGCTTCTTTCGCCGCGTTGATTTCATCTTTAGATTGAGCTTTGTTGATGTCTTCAATCGCTTTGTCTTTGACCTTATTGATTTCTTCGATAGCTTTGGCTTTCGCTTCGTCTGATAAATCTTTATTGTTCTTGATTTCGTCAATGCGTTTTTGAGCTTCTTCCAGTATTTCAGCTTTTGCTTTCGCTTTTTCTTCATCAAGGTTTGTTACATCTGGTTTCTTAACTTCTGTATCAGCTTTTGGATCATATTTTTCAATATTTTCTTTTGCTTGATCTGCAATTTGCTTAGCTGTTCCTGCTGATGATGCTTCGTCAATAGCTTTATTAGCATCTTCTTTGGCGTTATTGATTGCTTCTTCAGCTTTTTGTTTTTGCTCTTCAGTTAAGCCCGTATCCTTCTTGATTTCATCAAGTTTTTTCTTAGCAGCGTCTTCTACTTGTTTTTTAGCGTCTTCTTTCGCCTTAGCAAGATCATTATCTTTATCAGCTGTGCCTAAGGAATCAACTACTTCTACTGGTACTTTTACAGTTACTTTAGTGCCATTCGCTAGTGTTACTTCCACTTCTGCTTCTTTAGTTCCTGTTTCAGTTGTAGTTGGTTTAGAAATAACTTTCGCTGTTAGTCCATCAGCTAGTGCTAATTGTTTTAGGATGTCTTCGTCAGTTAAGTCTTTACCTTTTTCTACAGTTACTTTTCCGGATACTAAAGCAGTTTGTAGGTCTAACTCTGGTTTAAAGATACTTGTAGATTGCCCTTTAGCAGTTTGTACTACTACATCTTCTTTTGGTAGATTTCCGTTTGGAGTCTCAACATTGCCTTGATCATCAACCTTGACATCGTCCTTGTTTAAGCCTGGATTTGCTTCAACAATAGCTTTCTTAACATCTTCTTTTTCTTTGTCTGTTAAGTTATCCGAATCTTTAACTCCTACAGGTGTGACAGGTTTCTTCAAAGCTGGTGTTACTATATCTTTTGCTGGTAAATTACCTTGTGGTGTTTCAACATTACCTTGACCATCAACCTTAACATCATCCTTGTTTAAGCCTGGATTTGCAGCTACAACAGCATCCTTAACAGCGTCTTTTTCTGCTTCTGTTAAGTTTTTAGGATCTTTAACTTCTACAGGTGTGACAGGTTTCTTCAAGGCTGGAGTTACAACTTCTCCTGCTAGTAAATTACCTCTTGGCGTTTCAACATTGCCTTGACCATCAACCTTGACATCGTCCTTGTTTAAGCCTGAATTTGCAGCTACAACAGCATCCTTAACAGCGTCTTTTTCTGCATCTGTTAAGTTATGGACATCTTTAACAGGGACAAGATTTGTCGGTTTTTTCAAGGCTGGTGTCACTACATCCTCTGCTGGTAAGTTGCCTTTTGGTGTTTCAACATTGCCTTGATCATCAACTTTAATTTTATCTTTTTTATCCGCTAAATCAGGATTATTTTTAATAATCTCTTCTACAATCTTAGATTTCTCTGGTTCTGTCAGTTTAGATGGGTTGACAACTTCAACTGGGTTTGTTGGTTTCTTCAAGGTAGAAGTTACAACATCTTTTGCCGGTAAGTTACCTTGTGGTGTTGTGACATTTCCTTGATCGTCAACTTTGACTTTATCCTCAGTTAAACCTGGATTTGCAGCTACAACGGCTTTCTTAACCGCTTCTTTTTCTTTAACTGTTAAGCTATTTGGATTTTCTACTTCAACAAGTTTATTCGGTTTATTTAAGACTGTCGTTACAACATCTTCTTTTGGTAGATTTCCTTTTGGAGTTGTTACACTGCCATCAGGATTTACTGTAACATCACCTTTGTTTAAGCCTGGATTTGCAGCTGCGACAGCATCCTTAATGTCCTCTTTTTCTTTTTCTGTTAAAGCATTAGGATTTCCAACTACAACTGGTGTTGTTGGTTTCTTCAGGGCTGGAGTTACTACATCTTTTGCAAGTAATTTATCGCCATTCTTAGTTGTTACATTACCTTTATCATCGACTGTAATATCATCTTTGCTTAGACCAGGATTTGCGTTAGCTACAGCTTCTTTCACTTTTTCCTTTTCATCATTTGTTAAATGATTTGGATCAGCTACTACGACTGGTGTCGCTGGTTTGTTTAATGCTTGAACAACAACTTTTTCTGCTTCCAAGTAACCTTTAGGAGAAGCTACATCTCCCTTATCACTCACATAGACTTCAGATTCTTCTAGTTGAGGGTTAGTCGCCACAATCGCTTTTTTAACAGATTCTTTCTCTTCATCTGTTAAATGATTGATATCTGTAACCTTAACCTTTTCTTTTGGTGGAGTTAACTTTCTCTTAGCTGTTTCTGTAATATCTTGTGGAGTATGAACAGCAGCAATTTCTTGTCTACCTTTTTCTGTTGCCGATGCTATATCTTCTGGCGAAGTTGCATTATTAATGTTTTCTTCGTGTTTTGCTTTAAGTTCATCAACTTGTTTCTTCAATGCTTCTTTTTCTTTTTTAGATAATGCATTGTCTTCATCAATTTCAGCTTTTTCAGCATCTGCAGCTTTTGTTAGATCAGCTTTTGCTTTTTCCTGATCAGTTGCTTTTCTTACAGGTACTTCGATTTCATCTTTTGATCCATCTGGATATGTAACTTCTACTACAACTACTTTCTTACCTGTATTCGCTCCTGTTCCTTCCACAATTTCTCCGTCATTTTTGACTTGTTTGTCTTTTGGTTGTGGTTGTCCTTCTGGTACTACTACAGCTTCTGTAATTGCTTTTTTATCTGCTTCCGCTACTTTTTTATCTGTAGCCGGATCGACACTTACTGGTACTTCTCCTGCTGTAACTGTTGGAGTTGATTTATCCGCATCTGTTTGGTGTACTGCATCGATTGCTTTCTTACCATCTTCTGTTGCTTTTGCTACTTCGTCAGTTGTTCCAGTTTTATCAATGTTTTCTTCTTGAGCTTTCTTAACCTTATCTACTTCTGCTTTCTTATCTGCTTTTTGTTGATCTGTTAAGCCTTTATCTGCTTCAATTTCTGCTTTTTCTTTGTTAGCTGCTTCTGTTAAGTCTGCTTTCGCTTTTTCTTTAGCTTTATCTAACTCTGTTTTGTGCACTGCATCGATTGCTTTTTTACCGTCTTCTGTTGCTTTTGCTACTTCGTCAGTTGTTCCAGTTTTATCAATGTTTTCTTCTTGAGCTTTCTTAACCTTATCTACTTCTGCTTTCTTATCTGCTTTTTGTTGATCTGTTAAGTTTTTATCTGCTTCAATTTCTGCTTTTTCTTTGTTAGCTGCTTCTGTTAAGTCCGCTTTCGCCTGCTCTTTTGCTTTGTCTAACTCTGTTTTGTGCACTGCATCGATTGCTTTCTTACCTTCGTCTGTTGCTTTTGTTACATCTTCTGGCGTTGTCGCTTTATCGATATTTTTTTCTTGTTCTTCCTTAACTTTATCAACTTTGTCTTTTTCAGTTTTCTTTTGATCTTCTGTTAAGTTTTTGTCTGCTTCAATTTCTGCTTTTTCTTTGTCCGCTGCGTCTGTTAAGTCTGATTTCGCTTGCTCTTTTGCTTTGTCTAATGCTTTTTCTGCTTCAGTTTTCGCTTCTACAGTCTTAGAGGCAGGAAGTTCATTTTGTGATTTGTCAGAGTACGTTACAGTTACTTTCCCTGTATTGTCTACTGAAATTTGATCATCAGTTAAGTTTGTGTTTGCTTTCTTAACTGCTGCTTTTACTGCTTCTTTTTCATCATCTGATAAATTAGCAACATTATTAACTTTTACTTTTTCTGGATCATTTAGTGGAGATTTCGCAGCATCAGTTCCTTCTACTGGTACATCAACTGTTCTTGTAATACCATCGTGAGTGACTGTTACTGGTACTACTTTCTTATCGCCTTTTTCTGCAATAGCTCCATATTCTACAGAATAAGTATCATCTAAATCGTTACCGTTTGCTGTTACTTTAGCTTTTACTGCATCTTTATCGGCTTGTTCTGTTAAGCTTTCTCCTACTTTAGGTACAACAGATATTTTTGCTGCTCCATCTTTCACTGCTAAAGTGAAGTCTTCTGCTTTACCTGATAAAGCGAATCTAGCTTGTTGCAACCTCGCTAAAGCATCATCCACATCTTTTTGTGTAGCATCTTTATTTCCAAACACCTCTTGTGCTTTAGTTAACGCTTCATCATACGCTCGCTTCTTAGCCTCATCTGTTTCTTTAACGTAAGCTGGTGACGCTTTGATCATCCCCGATTTATCAATTTCAGATTTTAAATCATCTTTAGATACAGGAATAGCTGCATCTTGTCCCGTCAAATCTTTGATTGCTTTTGCTAAGTCATCAATCATTTTCGCTACTTGTGACGTATCGGCTGCATCTTCATCCTCACTAGCATTTAAATCCGCTATTTTTGAAGCTTTTTCTTTTGCTTTATCAAATGCTATTTTCTTATCCTGCTCCGCATTTTTGTATGCATCCCCTGGAGCAATTTCATCAGTCGCTTTCTTCACTAATCGTTGTAAAATGTCCATCCGATTATCCAAGCCTTGAGCTGCTGTTACAATCACTTCAATTTCATCTTTATCTCTCGCATTAGTTACCAACTCTGTTAGACTAGCTTTTTGAGCTTTATTTAAATGAGGTAAATTATTAATAGCCTTTATCGCCTCATCCCTTGTTGCTTTCGATTCTGCATCTTTGATAATATTGTCCAATTGACCTTTTGAAGTTGCACTATCAATCGCTATTTTATATTTCTCTCTATCAGCATCTGACAAACCAGGAATTTGATCTATTTTTTTCTTATATTCGTCTTTTAGTTTATCAGCTACATCTTTAGCTTTTTGGGATTCATTGGTAGCCTTTTGTTTCTCGGCCTCTTCTAGAATCTTTTCTATATCCGTAATAGTTTTAGCATCTTCAATTCGCTTTTTATAGTCATCAGCTGTTGGATTTTTCAAACTATCTTTAATATTTTCAATTTGAGAACTTGCTGTTGTTTTAGCTTCTGTTAGATTAGTCTTTTCAGCTTCTGTTAAAATTTTATCTAACAATCCTTTAGTATAGTCTAAAGCTTTATTCTCCGTACCATCTCCATCATTTGGATCAGCGATAATTTGATCATCTATTTGTTTACGGAATGCTTTCTTCTCAGTTTCTGTTAGATATTTTAATCCATTGATTTTTTCTTTTATTTCACGCTTTTTAGATTCAAGCCCAGATTCATTCTTTGAATTTCTAGCAATAGCTGTATCCACAACACTATTAATAGCTTCTTGAGTTGTTTTTCCATTCAACTGATTTTTGAAATATTCTTTTTCCTTTTCTGATAGATAAGTTAGATTATCAATCGCTTTCTCGCCTTTTTTGATTGCTTCATCAGCGCTGAAAGTTTTTGTAGCTTTTTGTTTAAATAGATGATTTTTAGGTATGACCAATCCACCATTCGGAAAATCATCTACATACAAATACCCTTTACCATCTTGTTGATTAATTTGAATGTTTTTTCCCACAAAATCCTGTGATGTATTTGCTTCTCCGACAGCTGTAATCTTCCATTCCCCATTTTCTTCAACATGACTCATCCCATTTGTGTCATAAAACCTTTTGCGGGCATTTTTAATATCTTCAGATGTTAAACTGTCATAATTATCCACCTCATATGGATTATACTGATATTTATAATCTTCCGGTCCTGCTACTCCTGTCGTATTTGGATCTGATTTCTCATAAACAAGGGATGTGCCTGGGATAACATCTTTTGACCCATCTAGGTATGTAATTGTCGCTGTACCATCATCCGAAATACTAATACTACTATCCGCTGTTGCATTAGCATCCTCACCTTTTTTTACATTTTCTATGAATTTATTATGAGAGTTCTCTGGAATAGCCTCACTTTTAGTGTCTTGGTTTGCTTCCCAAATTTTATTTTTCAGTTCAGCTTTTTCTTTATCTGATAATTTCTTTTCGTTCTCTACCCCTATACGTTTAGGAAGTTTAGGTTCAAATAATTCTTTGTCTTGATATAGTACTGGAACTGTCACTGTCAATACTTTAAAACGTTGACGTTCTGAACCTAAGTGTCCAATTCTAACCCCAGCTCCAAAATCTAATGTATATCGATCATTTTTCAAAGTAGGGTCTATCACTCGATACTTTACAACCATCGTAGCAAACTGATTAGTCGCTCTTTCCCAGTCAGAATAAATACTCTTTGTATTTCGTTTGAAAGCATCAAAAATCCCCTGATCGGTCGGTGTTCCTTCTACAGGTGTCCCTACTCTATGCTCAAACATACTATCAAAAGTATCGCGATAAATGACACCTGAACTATCCTCCTCTCCAGTGACATCATTATATCGTTCCCATTTATCAGTCTGTCCAGCTCCCATGCCTTGGGCATCTTGCTTATTTTGATAACGAGATGCTACCTTATTAGAAACAGAAACCCAAGGAGAATCTTGTTTCCAACTAGTCATGACCCTATTTGTACTAGTCGTTTTTAATTGAATCTCTACTGGCTCACTCAAACCAATTGGCGTTGTAAACCAAAAATCAGGACGGCCTCCTCCGTAGTGTACATCGTGGTTGTTAACACCTTCAAAACCACCGTTATATTTATAAGTTACTGTTACATAAGGATTTGTTTTGCTATATTGTGACCAATCCACATTTATATCAATTTCTTTATCTACATTGACAGTTTCATGAACTCCACTTCCAGTCGCTTCAAAAGGAGTATCTCCTACATTTGTATATAAAGTCGTGACGTTTCCATCTTGTGTATCTCTTGAATAATACAAAGCCGCATCTACAATGTTCGGATTTATAGCCACCCCAACTAAAGATGCCCCTATCAAACACGACGCTGCTCCAAAGCTAAACTTTCTAATCGAAAATTTTTCCACACGCTGCCACATTTGCTTGGAGCGTTTCTGCGTTCTCTTATACTTCATTCTTTGATCTCCATTTTTTATTTTTATTTCTTCTTATTCAAAAAGCCAATACAATATAATACAATTTTATTATAATATATCTACTTTAGGTGATAAGAATATACGTACATTATAGCATAAAATCCCCCCCCCGTCCACTTTTAGCCTAATTTTTACTTTAATTAAAATATATAGAAATTTACCCTATTTGCTATCATTTACTCACTAAACATTTATACAGATTTATAAATTTTAATCGATTCTCATTCAAAAACATAAAATAAGTCATTCTAGGTATCTGAAGCCCTATCCACCTCCACTTACTTCATCAAAAGTAAAAAATAACGAAAAAACCCTACCAGAACCAAAATTGTCTGGTAAGGTTTTTCTCTGAATATAGTCACTAGGCTTATACTCAATGAAAATCAAAGAGCAAACTAGGAAGCTAGCCGCAGGCTGCTCAAAGCACTGCTTTGAGGTCGTAGATGAAACTGACGAAGTCAGCTCAAAACACTGTTTTGAGGTTGCAGATAGAACTGACGAAGTCAGTAACATACCTACGGCAAGGCGACGCTGACGTGGTTTGAAGAGATTTTCGAAGAGTATTAACTAAAAAGCATGACTAGCAATGTTATTGAATATGATTAGCTAAATCTTCCTGAGCTTTTTTATTTGACTCAGCTTTTTCTTTTAGCCATTTGTCATAGAGTTCTTGGTACTGTTTCGCAGTTACTGCCTCTTTTTGCAGTTCAACATATTTGTAGTTATCAGCATCTCCCTTATGACCAACGAAAGAGAAAGCTCCTGTGAACGGTACAGTCTTACGGAAGATTGGGTTAGCTCCACCACTTTGAACCGGTAGGAAGAGGGCGCTGTCAGTCAACCAAGCTTGGACTTCAGCAAATTTTTCATAACGAGCCTGAGTATTTTCAACTTCGCTATCTGCTTCATCTAGTAACTTTTTGTAAGCAGAAAGTCCAATTTTTTCTTTTACTTCATTATCTTTTCCAGCAGTCAAACCAATATTGTTAAGCTGAGAACCTGATTCTGGATCCAAGAGATCAAGATAAGTTTTCGGATCTGAGTAATCTCCGCTCCAACCTGAAATATCAATGTCATAGTCCTTTTGTTCAGCTGTATCTGCAAAGAATGTAGCTTGATCCTTCTCGTCTGGAGAAAGTTGAATCACGTCAATCACAACGTTGTCCGCCCCAAGGGTTTCTTCCACTGTCTGCTTAAAGGAACTTGCTTGTTGCACATCTAACTTGGCCGTCTGGTCAACCGGCATATCCAAATGAATTGGGAAGGTCACGCCTTCTGCTTGCAAGGTTTCTTTAGCTTTAGCAAATGCTGCCTTGGCTTTTTCAGCATTCAAAAAGGCAGGTTGCGCATCATTCAAATTGATATTCGACCACTCTGTACCATAGTTAATAATCTTTTCATTGACAACATCTCCAAAGTTTTTACCACCGATTTGGACAAAATCACTTGGGATAAGCGTGTTACGCAAGATACGGTCTGCTCCATCTTCACCATTTGTCTGCGCTGCATAAGCATGACGGTCAAAGGCAAAGTTGACAGCCTGACGGAAATCCTTATTTTGCATGGCCGCAAGTGAATCTGTCTTTTCCTTATCAGACTGTTTCATGGTCTGCTTGTAGCTTTGACGATTAACGTTAAAAAGATAGTAGAAAGTAACTGAGTTTTGTGGTGTATAGGTAATCTTGTCCTCGTTTCCCTTCTTGAGTTCAGCAAAGACTGAACTTGTCGGGAAGATACGACCGTCCGAGTAGTTCCCTTCCAAAAATCCTCTCGCTAAACTATCTTGATCAGAACCGTCAAAGAAAGAGAGTTTCACTTTCTCAATTTTCACATTGTCCTTATCCCAGTAATTAGGATTTTTATCAAATTCAATCAAAGATTTTGATGAGAAAGATTTAAACAAGTAAGGACCATTTGACAAGATACTGGATGGTGTTACACTTCCAAAGTCATCTCCCTTAGATTTCAAAAAAGCTTCATTTACAGGACTCAAAATGCCCCCAGTAGTCTTAGAATTCCAGTAAGATTCTGGTTTATTCAGAGTATATTGAAGAGTATAGTCATCCACTGCTTTAACTCCAACAGTCTCAAAGTCAGATGTTTCCCCCTCAACGTAGTCTGCGAGGCCCTTGATAGAGTCTTGGACCAAGTACAAGTTTTCAGCCTTTTTATCAGCCGCATACTTGAGACCTGTCACAAAGTCATGAGCCGTTACATCCGCATACTCTTCGCCCTCTGAAGTGTACCATTTCGCCCCCTGACGGATTTTATAAGTGTAAGTCAAACCATCTTTTGACACCGTCCATGACTCAGCCATAGACGGAATGAGATTACCGTACTTATCATTTTCTAACAAGCCATCAATCAAGTTGGTCGTAATACTAGAAGTGGAACCACGTGTTGAAGTAATGTAGTCCAAGGTATCTGGGTTATTGACAAAGATATAAGAGTAAGTCTTATCTGCATTACTTGATTGGGAAGACCCACATGCCGCTAGAGCTAGACCTGCTGTCAAAGCCATAGCTCCAAAAAGCATAACTTTTGATTTCTTCATGATTATTCTCCATTTTTTACAGTATGTGAAATATTATACACTATTCCAGCAAAAATATAAAGCCTTTTGAACTTTTTTACAAAAATAAAAATCAGTAGACTCGAGTTCCTACTGATTTTTGTTATGGTTCGTTTGGATTATGCAGCCAAAACTTTGCGTCCTTTACGACGACGAGCTGCCAATACGCGACGACCGTTTTTAGTTGACATACGGTTACGGAATCCGTGTTTGCGCGCACGACGAAGTTTACTTGGTTGATAAGTACGTTTCACGATGAATACCTCCTCATAGATTTTGTATTCGTTTAGCCGGCTATAAAGTGATCAGTTACTAAACATACTTTACTATTCTATCTGATTCTTTCACTTTTGTCAATAGCTCTAGGCAAATGTTTCCTGCTTTTTAGCGCTTTTTCGAATGTAAGCCCTATCTACGATACTGTTTCAAGAAACGAGTCATCTTTTCTTGAATTTGGGCCAGTTCATCGACACGAGGAAGGTAAACAATACGGAAGTGGTCTGGTTCCTGCCAATTGAACCCGCGGCCATGAACCAAGAGAACCTTTTCCTGTTTCAAGAAATCAAGGACAAACTGCTCATCATCATCGATACGGTACATATTGCGGTCGATTTTAGGGAAGATATAGAGTCCAGCCTTAGGTTTAACCGCAGACAAACCTGGAATATCTTGAATGGCATTGTAAATGAAATTTCTTTGCTCGTAAATTCGTCCACCAGGAAGGAGCAATTCATCAACTGATTGGTGGCCACCCAAGGAAGTTTGTACGACTTGTTGGGCCAAAACGTTAGAGCAAAGGCGCATATTGGATAGCATATTGAGCCCTTCGATATAGCCCTTGACATGAGTCTTAGGACCAGACAAGACCATCCAACCCACACGGAAACCAGCGATACGGTGGGATTTTGATAGACCATTCATGCTGACACAGAAGACATCAGGTGCCAAGCTAGCCACAGGCGTATGCACATGTCCATCCATGACCATGCGGTCGTAAATTTCATCCGCAAAGATGATCAAATCATTCTGACGGGCAATCTCAATGATTTCTAATAAGAGTTCCTTAGGATAAAGGGCTCCAGTTGGGTTGTTTGGATTGATAAGGACGATTGCCTTGGTATTGGAGGTGATTTTTGACTTAATATCGTCAATATCTGGGTACCATTCTGCAGCTTCATCACAGATATAATGAACGGCATTTCCTCCAGCTAGGCTGACAGCAGCTGTCCAGAGAGGATAATCTGGCATAGGCACCAAAACCTCATCTCCATTGTCCAAAAGCCCCTGCATGGACATAACAATCAACTCACTGACACCATTTCCAAGGTAAATATCATCAATATCGACATTGGGGAATTTCTTCAACTGACAATACTGCATGATGGCCTTACGGGCTGAGAAAATCCCTTTGGAATCAGAATACCCTTCACTATCACGCGCATTCATAATCAAGTCATGAATGACCTCATCTGGCGCTGTAAAGCCAAATTCTGCTGGATTTCCTGTATTCAAGCGTAAAATCTTTTCTCCGTTTGCTCGCATCCGCATGGCTTCTTCCAAAACAGGACCACGGATATCATAAGCAACATGCTCTAACTTACTAGACTTGTTATATTCTTTCATCTTGTTTCCTCAATTCATCAGGATAGTAACATTATACCACTAGAAAGAGAATGGGACAAGTTTACTGGAATGTGTTACTAGATTCGGATAGAAGAAAAACCTCGCTAAAAGCGAGGTCGAGACAGTGGAGATAGCAGGTGTTTTGCCAAAAAACATCACATACCAAAAGATAAACCTAGAAAAAGCAAGCCTAAAAAGGAGTCATAGAGAAGATTGAACATGAGGAAAAGCCCCCACATCATCAAGTAATCCCAGCGACCACTTCTTTTAGCAACTAGGAATAATATCAGATGATAGATTAGGTGAAAGACTAAAAAGCCAACAAAACCTGGATAGAGAAGCGGTACCAGACTCTCTAATTGCCAGATCATAATCACTTCTACCAAGACAGAGGCTAGGATGATTCCATAATAAAGGAAATTTGATTTTTTTGATTCTTGAAAAGAGTTTTTCATCATTCTCCCTCCCTTCACTTCTTTCCTGCTATCCTTTCTTTTATTTTATCATATATTTATATAGATTTTAAACGCTAACATTCTTTTGAAAAAATACTTTTTTTGCTTTACTTCTATAGTGAAAAGGTTTACAATTATAGTAAGAAAATTTCAGGAGGTTTCATTATGGCACAACGTTACCAAAATATTATGGTCGCAATCGATGGTTCTAAGGAAGCGGACTTGGCTTTTGTCAAGGGAGTTCATTCTGCTCTACGAAACGATGCTAAACTCACCATCGCTCATGTCATTGACACACGCGCTCTCCAAAGCGTATCCACCTTTGATGCTGAAGTTTATGAAGAACTCCAAGTCGACGCTGAAAGTCTGATGAAAGAGTACGAAAAACGTGCTAAAGATGCTGGTGTGACAGATGTTCACATCGTTATTGAAATGGGAAATCCAAAGACTCTCTTGGCACGTACTATTCCAGATGCTGAGGAAGTCGATCTCATCCTCGTTGGCGCAACCGGTCTCAACGCCTTTGAGCGCCTCTTGGTCGGTTCTTCATCTGAATACATCCTCCGCCATGCTAAGGTCGATTTGCTGGTTGTGAGAGAACAAGAAAAAACCTTATAATCACGAAGAAAAGGAGCTCAGCGCTCCTTTTTGTTTACTATTTATACTCTTCGAAAATCTCTTCAAACCACGTCAGCTTCTATCTGCAACCTCAAAGCAGTGCTTTGAGCAGCCTGCGGCTAGTTTCCTAGTTTGCTCTTTGATTTTCATTGAGTATTATTTCTCTCTTTATGGCGTTCGTAAGCCTTGAGCTGGCGCTTCAGTTCCTTTTTAATAGCAGGTTCTGGAGCATATTTTTCTTCCCAATCATCTGGTTTTAAGATTTTGTGAGTCACTGGATCAAAATGAGCCTTGCCGTCAGGGAAAATTTTCCCCATATTAGCCTGATGGACAATGTCAAAAATACGTTCTGGGTCCACTCCCATCAAGACAAAACTACCGTAGGTAAAGTAAAGTGTGTCAATCAAGGCATCCACTTGCCCTACCAAATCTTGCTGAGCAGGCGTCTTCTGTGCTACCTTATCTGCTGCCTTATCAAGGGCCTGATGAAGTTGCGATAGAGCTTGACCAAAGTCCTCTTCAGAAGGGCTGGCAGCTCGAACAAACTCCACCAATTCTTCTATTTTAAAGCCAGCCCTATGGGTTGCACCTTCTAAATCCCAAGCTCGAGGTTCTTCTTGGGTTCGTTCATCCATCATGTGGTGGAAGGTCTTGACCTTATTGAAATGATAGTCACGGCTGACAAAGACTTTTTCTGAAGCTAAAACACCAAAATGTTCTAGGGCCTTATGGATTCCGTCTTGCTGATTGCTGGTGGTAATGTGCTTGGCAACTTCCTTGACACTGCTACTACCATTTCCCATAGCGACCGACATACCGACACCAGCCAGCATTTCAAGGTCGTTATCCGAATCACCAAAGGCCATCACTTGGTTGAGGTCAAAACCATATTCTTTCCCAACTCGTCGAATACCTTCCAATTTAGAGTTTCCTTGATTGATGACATCCGCTGCAAAAGGATTGCTACGTGTCAATTTCAAGTCTTCAAAATCAGCTGCAGCCTTCTCAGATTCTTCCGGTGTCATCAGCATCAAAACTTGGTAGATAGGCTGATTCATCAGATGAAGCAGGTCTTCTTCCTTTTGGGGAACAACCTTGCTGACCATACGATTAAAGGAATGACTCACTGTCCGAGTTAAAACAGAGGGAACGAAGCGACTGATTCGTTGGGAAAAAGAACCCAAACCAAAGGACATGATTTTGGAACCCAACATGGCATCCTTGGTCCCTAATGCAATCTCCTTGCCCTCTTTTTTAGCATACGTAATGAGCTGGCGCAAATGTAACTTGGAAATTGGGCTCGTGAACAAGACTCTGTCTTTAGTAAAGATATACTGGCCATTATAGGTTACCGCAAAGTCCAAATCCAAATCGTCCATCAATTCCTTAACAAAAAAAGGTCCTCGCCCTGTCGCTACACCAACCAACACCCCTTGTTCTTTGACAATCTTAATCGCGTCCTTAGTGGATTTCAAAACACTCTTGCGATCGTTGACCAAGGTTCCATCGATATCAAAAAAAACAGCTTTGACTTCCATCCTATCCCAATCTCCCCTTTTGTGATACAATGATTATACCACATTTCAGAAAGAGTGAGTAAATCATGCCTAAGAAAATCCTTGTTTTACATACGGGAGGGACTATTTCCATGCAGGCCGATGCCTCTGGCGCTGTTGTAACGAGTTCAGATAATCCCATGAACCATGTGTCCAATCCCCTCAACGGAATCCAAGTCCATGCCCTAGACTTTTTTAACCTGCCAAGCCCTCATATCAAACCTAAGCATATGTTGGCCCTCTACCAAAAAATCAAAGAGGAAGCTGCTAACTACGATGGGGTGGTAATCACACACGGAACCGACACTTTGGAAGAAACAGCCTATTTCCTTGACACCATGGAAGTTCCCCATATGCCTATCGTTCTAACAGGTGCCATGCGCAGCTCTAACGAACTCGGTAGTGACGGTGTTTATAATTATCTGAGTGCTCTACGAGTGGCCAGCGATGACAGGGCTGCTGATAAAGGAGTTTTGGTCGTTATGAACGATGAAATCCACGCAGCCAAGTATGTTACTAAAACACATACAACCAACGTCAGCACCTTCCAGACTCCAACACACGGGCCACTTGGTCTGATCATGAAACAGGAAATCCTCTACTTTAAAACAGCTGAACCTCGTGTTCGCTTTGACCTTGATCACATACAAGGATTAGTCCCTATCATCTCTGCTTATGCTGGTATGACAGATGAGCTGATTGATATGCTTGATTTGGAACAATTGGACGGTTTGATTATCCAAGCCTTCGGAGCTGGTAATATTCCTAAAGAAACGGCTCAAAAATTAGAAAGCCTTCTGCAAAAAGGAATCCCAGTCGCCCTGGTTTCCCGATGCTTTAACGGTATCGCAGAACCTGTCTATGCCTACCAGGGTGGGGGCGTACAGTTGCAAAAAGCAGGTGTCTTCTTTGTCAAAGAACTCAACGCCCAAAAAGCCCGCTTGAAACTCCTCATTGCCCTCAATGCCGGACTAACAGGGCAGGATTTGAAAGACTATATGGAAGGCTAATACTCTTCGAAAATCTCTTCAAACCACGTCAGCTTCCATCTACAACCTCAAAGCAGTGTGTTGCGCAGCCTTTAACCAGCCGCCTAGTCCGCTCTGTGGTATTCATTGAGTCGACATCTCTTGTTTAAGAGCACAAAATCAGGAAATCTTCTCGATTCCCTGATTTTTTCTATTTCCGTTTTCGTGTTGAGCGACGTTCTGTCAAACCATGAGGTAAGAGAACTTCACGTTCTTCCAACTCTTCCTTATGCATAATCTTAGTCAACATACGCATACTAATGGCACCAAGGTCATAAAGAGGTTGGGCAATAGTTGTCAAGTTTGGACGGGTAAAGCGTGCAATTTGCGAATCATCACTAGTAATAATCTCAAATTCTTCTGGTACTGACACACCCTTATCAGCCAAACCGTTCAAGACACCTGCTGCCAACTCATCACCTGTCACAACTGCTGCAGTTGCGTTTGATGAAATCAAGCGCTCT
Source organism: Streptococcus sp. 596553 (assembly GCF_900411395.1). Taxonomy (GTDB): domain Bacteria; phylum Bacillota; class Bacilli; order Lactobacillales; family Streptococcaceae; genus Streptococcus; species Streptococcus mitis_BA. The sequence continues at coordinate 71,501 of NZ_OXCQ01000009.1, forward strand.
GCTAAGGCGTAACCATCATCATAGCTATATTTAGATTCAAATACCAAACCCTCACTATAAGCGATTCCTGCTTTTTTCAAGGCTTCCTTGTAGCCAACTAAACGAACCTTACCATTGATGTCATCCACTAGCGGACCGCTAACGAAAGCAATACGCTCATTTTCTTTAGCAAGGTAACTCACTGCATCAATCGTTGCTTGCTTATAGTCAATATTGACACTTGGCAACTGGTGCTCAACATCGACAGTTCCTGCGAGAACAATCGGAGTACGTGAACGCGAAAATTCTGAGCGAATTTTATCTGTCAAGTGATAACCCATAAAGATAATGCCATCTACCTGCTTTGAAAAGAGGGTATTGACAACAGAAACTTCTTTCTCGTTATCTTCATCGCTATTAGCTAAGACAATATTGTACTTGTACATTTCTGCAATATCATCAATCCCCTTAGCCAAACTCGAAAAATAACCATTGGTAATATTTGGAATCACGACACCGACAGTGGTTGTCTTTTTACTTGCAAGACCACGCGCAACTGCATTTGGACGATAATCCAAACGATCAATTACCTCTAGCACTTTTTTACGGGTATTCTCTTTTACATTTTTATTGCCATTGACCACACGGCTGACCGTCGCCATGGAAACACCTGCTTCACGAGCGACATCATAAATGGTTACTGTATCATCTGCATTCATTCCTTTTCCTGTCCTTTCTATCCCACACATTCTTTTACAAGTAGAGGCACCGATTGAAACTCTATATCTACTTACAAAAGTGAAGATGTGAAAATTTCGTTTTCATGTTTCTACTTATTCCATTCTATCACTAATTGTAAACACTTTCAAGTGTTTTTTGAAGATTGATTGAAAAAATTTCATAGAAAGCCTAGGTTTAGCTCTTGCTACCACCTTAGAGTAAACAAAAAGGAGGAAACTAAGCCCTCCTCTAGTTACAAATTGTTTGATTGAATCACTTCAATTTTAGCACATAATGGTTTTAGAGTTATAATAGTATCACAACCAACCAGATTCTTTCGCGATATTAGCTGCCTCTGTTCGATTACCTGCATCTAGTTTCGAAAGAATATTGGTGACATAGTTTCGGACGGTTCCGTTGGATAAATAAAGTTGATCTGCAATTTCTTGGTTAGACAAGCCTTGAGCAATTCCCTTTAAAACAGCAATCTCTTGTTCTGTCAACGGATTGGGATGCGTCATCACCACTTCCATCAATTCAGGCGAATACTCCTTGCGCCCTTCGAGGACGGTGTGCAAGGTTTGCATGAGCTCTGCAATGTTTCTTTCTTTTAATACATAAGCATCTACTCCAGCCTTGACCGCACGTTCAAAATACCCAGGACGCTTGAAGGTCGTCACCACAACCACCTTTGTTTCTAGATTTTCTGCTCGTATCCACTCCAAAACTTCAAGACCTGTCTTAACAGGCATTTCTACGTCAAGGATGGCTATATCTACAGACTCCTTTTCTAATAGTTGGATTGCTTCTTGCCCATTCTTGGCTTGTAAGACAGACTCTACATCTGCTTGAAAGGCAAGCAACTGGCACATGGCATCTCGCAACATACTTTGATCTTCTGCGACTAATACTTTCATCTTAGTTTCTCTCCTTATAAGGTAGTCGAACTTGCACTTCCGTTGGATGTTTCTGACTGATTACACTTACTTCTCCTGAAAATGGAGAAACACGATCTCGGACTGTATGGAGCTCATCTCCTTTTAGAAAAGCAAAGCCGCAGCCATCATCACTTACTGTTAAAATGAGTTCCTTCTCTGTCCGTTCTAATTTTAAGTAAGCTTTAGACGCTTTGGCATGTTTGATGATATTGGTCACTAACTCAAGCAAAATCATGGAAGCCATTGACTCCAATTCTTGAGTAAGGCTAGCAGTATCTAGTTGGTTATCCGTTTCCACCTCAATTCCAGCAATTTCTAACATCTTTTTCACAGTCTCTAGTTCGGATGTCAAAGTTCTAGACTTAAGATTTTCCACAATGGTTCGCACTTCACGCATTGATTCTTTGCTAATTTGCTGTATTTCTCTTAATTCCTTTTCCACCTGTGGATAAGCCTGTATTTGAAATAACTGCAAGGCTAGATCAGTCTTGACACTCAACATAGCAAAGGTATGCCCCAGACTATCATGCAAATCTTGACCGATACGACTGCGTTCATTTTCAGTAAGCAATAGATTTATCTGGGCATTTTGCTTAGCCTGTGCTTCTTTCAAATCCTCCACAATCCGAATCCGAACCAAGCCAAAAGTCATTAAATCGACAAAAGCAAGAATTACAAGTAGATAGAATAGAAACTCAACTTCGATTCTCTGAAAAATCAACAGTTGGCCCACAACAAGGACTTGAGCAAGAAGAAAAGTCCAGACATGTAAAGACTTTAAACCACCTACGCTGAAATGATAACTTAAGAGATTGGATAGGAAAAAGAAAAACCAGATATAATTAACAGCAACAAAGGCAGTATTCCCAACTACATAAGTCAGCATGAGGCCCCAATATAGCCAAGATAGGCGCTGGCTCTTAGTTGTTAAAACACCCAAATACGCCACTACAAATAGAATATCAATCAATAAATGCCAGGCAGAAAGCCACCCAGTCACTACAGGTAGGATGGGGAAAATCATAAAAATTAAACTGGCCCAAAACATATAGTGTATGCTTTTCAGTCTTTCAAGCATTAAGCATTCTCCTTATGACCTTGAAGGTAAATGGTCAAACCAAACAAAACTGCTGAAAAAACAAGTAGATAAACTGTGGCTGATAGATTGATGCTACCCTCGTTTAAGAAGGTCTTGAGCAACTCCATCAACTGATAAGTTGGTAGGCACTTCCCGATTGCTTGCATCCAGTCTGGAAATAAAGAGATGGGCATCCAGAGTCCACCTAAAACAGCCAAACCTAGATAGAGAAGATTGCCCACGACAGACATCAGCTGACTAGAAGGCAAGAGTGTCAAGGTCAAGCCAAGCGCTACAAAAGCTACACTTCCTACTATCAGCAAGAGCGTAGCCCCAATCCAGCTTCCTAAAGGCATATCCACACCTCTGACCAAGTGCCCAACTGAGAAAACAACCAGGATTGAGACCAGATAATCAACCATCATACTTGTTATCTTTGATAGATAATATTCTACCATATTTACCGGAGTATGGCGCAATGTTTTCTGCCAGTTGTTGATTTTATCTGTATGTAAAACAGCTGGGAATGAGAAGATAGCTGTCGACATCATGGAAAAGGCAGTCATAGAGATAAGGTAATCACGCATAAAATTCGCGGGTCCACCTGGTGTGTCCTGGTACATGCCTGAAAAGAATAGATAGAAGGCTGTCGGCATCCCTACGGATAATAGATAATAGACTAATTGTCGTTTGGTCAATAGAAATTCTATCTTGTTTAGTGCGATCCATTGTTTCATCTTAGTCATCTCCCTTTTGTGTTTCTTCAAAGATTGTATCCAGCAAGCTACGATTATTGACTTCAATTTCTTGAATCCTACATCCTGCTCGGACTAATAGTTCCCAGAAAGCATTTGCCTCTCGTGTGACAACTTGCAGAGCATCTTGTTTTTGTACCCACCTTTCAACCAAGACTGACTTCTCAACGACTTCCTTATAAGATATAGGAAGGATAAAGTGCTTTTCTATTTCCTCGCTACGCATGGCTAGTGGTGTCGTATCGCGAATCAACTCTCCCTTATTTAAGAGCAAAATGCGGTCTGCGGTGTGTTCCACTTCCTCAATATAATGGGACGAATAGAGAATGGTGACTCCCTGCGCTTTTAGCTCCTGAACAATTTCCCAAAAACGTTGACGAGTAGAGGTATCCATAGCAGCAGTTGGTTCATCTAAAAAGACAAGCTTTGGTCGCCCAATTAAGGTCAAGACAAAAGAGAAAAGACGCTTTTGTCCACCTGATAATTTTTCTGCGAATTGCTCTTTTTGTTGCTGGTCAAACTGTAATAGTTGATCGATTTCCTGGTTGTTTAAGGGATTTGGATAGATACGTTGAAAGAAAGCAATCAACTCTTTAACTTTTAATTTCTGAACGATTACATTTTCTTGAGGGAGGTAAGCCCTAGTATAGGCTAACTTAGAACTCGTCACTGGTAAACCTTGAATAGATACTTGACCGCTTGTGACTAGTTTATCTCCAAGCAAACAATCTAAGAGTGTTGTCTTCCCAGCTCCATTGGGCCCAATCAAGGCGACGCATTCACCTTCAGCTACCTCAAAAGAAATATCCTTCAAAATAGCCTTGCCCTTGATGTTTTTATTTAGACTTTCTACCTTAATCATGTTCATGATATTCTCCTTTCAGCCACTCCTTTCCCATAGGAAAGACGATAAAAATCATAAATCCTAGTCCCCAGGCACCACGGATGAATTGGTGAAGGAAGGCTTGATCAAACCAACCTGTAAACATTTCTACCAACCATACCACTAGTGATAGTCCAATAAAAAGATAGAGAAACGCTTTTTTCATTTTTCAAACTCCTTTTTCACATCTGAGACTAATTTCAAACCTTCTCGGATAAGCCAGGACATCATTCCAAATCCTGCAAATAGCTCCCAAGGAAAATGATAGAAATCTTCATCCAATCCTGAGAACATGAGATAAGTCATGACTCCTGCTGCTACTAAACTCATTGCGACAATTACTTTATGTTTCATTTTTTCTTCCTCCACTTGATACATCTAGTATAATTCTTTGAAGGTAGAATCACTAGAAGCTTCTGTCATGAGGAGATATGACAAATGTCATAAAAGATTCTGTTCAAAACAAGCAAGATACACTATACAATAAAACACAAGTAGAAAAATCTAAGGCAACTTCCTCAAAAGAGATATCAAACCCCATTCACACTATAATGTAAACTAATACTTATTTAAAATCAAAAGAGCGGAAATTTTTATCGTACAAACATATATATTATATGTAGGACAAAAAACTCTTCAATTACTTTCTTAAAAGTTTGTAAGAATTATACAATCTGTTAAATTTTAATTTATGTACCTAAACTACAGTATTCATTGAACAAATCAGGAAACAAAAAATATACGCAATCAAAATGAATTGCTGAAAATCAAAAAAGAGAGAACCAAAATGATTCTCTCTTAATGTATATAATATCTAGTTTTAAAAATACACACTCACATATCTCTGTAATATATCGGGAAGACAGGATTCGAACCTGCGACACCTTGGTCCCAAACCAAGTACTCTACCAAGCTGAGCTACTTCCCGAGTTAAATAGAAAAATGCACCCTAGAGGAGTCGAACCTCTAACCGCCTGATTCGTAGTCAGGTACTCTATCCAGTTGAGCTAAGGGTGCTCCATATTATGCCGAGGACCGGAATCGAACCGGTACGATCGTTACCAATCGCAGGATTTTAAGTCCTGTGCGTCTGCCAGTTCCGCCACCCCGGCCTCTCTAAGCGAACGACGGGATTCGAACCCGCGACCCCCACCTTGGCAAGGTGGTGTTCTACCACTGAACTACGTTCGCACTGTTTTCTTCTATCTAAAAATGCCGGCTACATGACTTGAACACGCGACCCTCTGATTACAAATCAGATGCTCTACCAACTGAGCTAAGCCGGCTCATTTGTTATATCTTAATGCGGGTTAAGGGACTTGAACCCCCACGCCGTTAAGCGCCAGATCCTAAATCTGGTGCGTCTGCCAATTCCGCCAAACCCGCATATATGACCCGTACTGGGCTCGAACCAGTGACCCATTGATTAAAAGTCAATTGCTCTACCAACTGAGCTAACGAGTCTAAAATAACTTCCGTTATTCTAACGGTCCCGACGGGAATCGAACCCGCGATCTTCGCCGTGACAGGGCGACGTGATAACCGCTACACTACGGGACCTTTGGGAGTTAACGGGATCGAACCGCTGACCCTCTGCTTGTAAGGCAGATGCTCTCCCAGCTGAGCTAAACTCCCTAGAGCTAAGCGACTTCCATATCTCACAGGGGGCAACCCCCAACTACTTCCGGCGTTCTAGGGCTTAACTTCTGTGTTCGGCATGGGTACAGGTGTATCTCCTAGGCTATCGTCACTTAACTCTGAGTAATACCTACTCAAAATTGAATATCTATTCAAACCAAGAAAACCGTTCGCTTTCGTATTCTCAGTTACTTTGGATAAGTCCTCGAGCTATTAGTATTAGTCCGCTACATGTGTCGCCACACTTCCACTTCTAACCTATCTACCTGATCATCTCTCAGGGCT
>NZ_OXCQ01000003.1 GCF_900411395.1 Streptococcus sp. 596553
GATTGTATTTCTGGAGTTTGGCTAATTTTGACCGAACTGCTTGGTAACTTCTATCCAAAAACTTGCAAGCCTGTGTTAAATCATGCTCTTCTCTGGACAAGACGTACCACTCCAGATAATCAACCTCATCTTCTGTCCATCTACGTCCTGCCATAATGTTTAGACGCTCCATGTAAATAATAAGTGCCATCTTTACGCTTGTTTACGTAATACGTATATTGCCCATCTGGACTAGCGTAGGAAATCTGCTTCTCTCCTGCCCAGATACCATTGTCACGCATCATATGGCAATTCTCCATAATCCATTCTACGTCAGGCATCTAGCAACTCCTTGTTTTCGTAGATGTTGCCTACAACCTCACAATCAGTATGGCGTAACCACAATTCACATCCGTGTTGTTTTGATTCAAGACGATAGGCTCCGCCATAATGCCTTGCAACTTCGTAATAAGTTAGCTCAGAATAGACATCCTTAGACATTTTGACTACATCCCCCTCAAAAATCTCTTTTCCGTTCTTATCTTTGAGTCCTGTTGATTGCATGAGGTGAATATCATTATTCACAATCCATTCACCAGCAGCAGAATCCTCATCAATAATCCAGATATCACCATTTCCAGCCATCACTTCGTCTGGTTGATACATGCGACTTAATGAGCCACTATCATACGCTCTAAATTTTGGTATCATAACATCACCCCATCCCCTACTTTCACTTTATCCCACTGCTCTTTAGTCACCACGAACACCCCGTAGTCACGAATGGTCAGCGTGTACAGCTTGCCGTGTCGTCCTTTCTCGACGACTTTACCGAAAATCTCAGCGCCTGCGTTATCCGCCTTGTAGATAACCATCGGCTTTTTCTTTTCTAGTTCTGCAATCCTGTCCATCTGCCAGATGTTTAGTCCAGCAGATACCAGAATCCAGATAGCTATGAATCGTTTCAATCTGTGACCTCCTCAAATTTCATAAACGTCATCCAATGCGTAGTACCTCTTTGTTGTCCAAACAATGGTTTAAAAGGTACAGATTTAAGAACCTCTTTAACGTTGATTTGACAATCAGACCATTTAAAAACTAGAGTACCTCCAACTTTTAGAACTCTCATGCATTCTTCAAAACCCTTGGCTAAATCTTCCGGCCAGGTAACTTTATCCAGCTGGCCATATTGTGATCGCATAATTGAGTTTTGACCTGCCCATTTCAAATGTGGCGGATCGAATACTACTAGATTAAATGTTTCATCATCGAATGGCATATCACGAAAATCTCCGACAACGTCAGGGTTTACGTTTACCTTTTTCCCATGTATTTCAATTTTTTCTTGTCTGATGTCCATGAAAGTTGTATGACTCTCATTTTTATCAAACCAAAACATACGACTGCCACAACAAGCGTCTAGTATTCGTATATCTCCCATCACTCAACTTCCTTGCTCTTAGTTTCTCCAGTAAGTCTATTTTCTAAAATGTGACTTGTATAGCAAATATCACTTTTATATGTATAGTGATTGACAGTTTCTTCAACCCATTGATTTTTAGTGTACGGGTATCTGTTTGGTCGTTTCAATTTACCACCTCATTTTTCAATTCAAAACCAATTCTATATAAGAGCAAATCATTTTGAAAATCAACGAATGCTTCAATCATCTCAGCTTCTTGAAAGTCGTATTCCTCAACCGTACTTAAGAAATCATCAATATCATTTCTTTGTACACTTCCGTATTCTGTCTTTGTGTGTTCCATGGCTTGTTCATAGCCATCAACATCAATTGTGTAGCATATTCTGCCACTAGAAAAATCATATTTGTAATTCTTGATATTCATCACTCCACCTCCTTAATCTCAATCCCTGGGCAATCGAATACCCAGCCGTACCCCGCTTCTTCGAGTTGTTTGCGAGTAAATTTATAATTTCCAGCTGTTATATTTTGGTTGAAATAAAGAGTGTTCCCTGATTGCGATTTAACCAAGGGTTGCCCATTCTTCAGACTAACAATATACCGTTTCTCTTTCTCGACCTCGTATCCATCCAGCCATGCACGGGCGAAGAGATCTCTGTTGGATTTCTTTTGATACCATTCTGTAAATTCATGGCTTCCATTGCTACAAGCATAATGCAACGCATCCTCTAGTTCTGGGCTTTGTTCTCTTGCTCCTTCAATCACATCCGCCACAAACTGCGAAACTTTGACTGGTCGAGGTTCGTCTAGTTGTTTGATTAGATCAATTGCAGTTTCGGTCGGAATGCCTTTGACTACAGTTCCAAACATATTCAAACCATGAATCCCGGTTTCTTCAAATTCTTTAATCAATTCCTGCTTATTCATCTTCCAACTCCTCAACTCACCTTGTGGCTTTCCAAATTTCCAAATTCTTGGCCATGGTTTACAAAATATGAACCAATCAGGATAGCGTCAGCTTCATCGTCTTTGACGTTCAGGTCGAATTCATCGGACACTTTAGCAATGGCCTGCAGCTTCATTGATTTTTTACTTCGGTCCTTGTAACTAAACTTCCAGTACTTGCGCCAGGTCGACACGTTCACGAAGTACACATTGTCAGCAATCAACCGGCCAAGAGTGATACCTGTAACAATTCCAATACTGATCATAGACTGCTGATTTGGCCCCATGACTGAGTTCTTCTCGACCACAATTGATTCAAAATGGCAGTTGTATTTCTGGAGCACTCTCGATTGAATCGCTCGCAATTCACTAGCCATGAACCGCCCACGTTCAAAGAACGATTTGCTTTTATGCTTTAAGACACCACTCTGGACAAGGTCAGATCCGTGAAATACGGCCCATCCTGTCGCAGTAGTTGAAATGTCTAACGATAATGTCAGAGATTTCATTGCAGTTCTCCCTTGAATCCACAGAGATCAAATAGGTTTCGTTTATTACTCTCAATAAACTCAAAGAACTTCTGAAGTTCGGCCAAGTGGCGCTTTTCTCTCTTGATTCCAAGGCTCGTATGATACTCTGTCGGCATTTTCGGTGTCACCTTAATATCTAACCAGTAGAGAGGCTCAAACACGTCGCCACTTGTATCAAGAGAAGCATCTGCATCTGTATTTCTAAAATGCATCTGCATATCATATTCAATTTTATTGGTGATCGTGATGGTCTTGTCCACGATTTCAAGTGTGTTATCTGTTCCTGGAATATCGATTTTGTTTAGCATTTATTTTCTCCTTTTAAAAAAGTGTTGTTTGCAAAGGGTACACATCTTCAAATGGCACTCCGACTCTTAGACAGTCTCGTTTGATGTCCAGTGTAGAGATGACGTATTTGACACCATTATTTTTCTTGTCATAGTGTGGATAAGTGTAGCCATCATTTTCTATTTTTTCGATGATTTCAGACTTTGTTTCAGGACAGATTTCTGTCCAGTTGATCCATTCCATTTTTATCCTCCCACGATACCGTGCCAGATATTAGACACTCTTTATCCAACCTGCTAGCAAGTGTGGTTCGATTGTAAATACCGTGGCTGGTTTCGATACAGTCACTGTAAATATTTTTAATTTGTACAATTTTAAAAAATTCTCCATTTTTAAAAACTTTCACGTAATCGCCTTTTTCAAGTTTCATATTTCTGACCAAACCCCCACGCCTGCCAAATTGTGAGCAAGGCAAGCGTGAGTGAAATTCTTTGCGTCATTCGTCCAAAGTCACATAAGTGTCACTGACGCATTTTCTAGTTCGCAGTTTTACAAGAATGCCCGGCTTGTTGGTTTTTGAGTTGTTTCCAAAATGGAAATAATTGGTTTTGGTTATTTTGATTCTCTAACAGCAAACATGTCCTCGAATTCATCTGTCTGCTCCTTAAATTTCATCGGGATGTCCCCTCTGAAATAAAATCCATTTTCATCCAATTCCCCTTTAACTCCTGTCGCCCAAGATAAGAAAATTGAGCCTTGGCAGTCAGGACAATTCATGAATTTAAAGTAAGACGGGACTTTCCACCGCTTCGTGCATCCGCAAAATGGGCATTGTAAATCAACATCTACCTTCTCGCTTGGTTTCTGCGAAACCGCTGGACTTCCGCTAAATTTTGCTGACAATCTATCTGTGGCTTCTTTGATATTGACAGAATCTATTTCAGCTATTTTTTCAGCATCAATTTTAAAAACTGTCTTTGTATCCCCGGGCTCTTTCTGACTTAAATCCTCAAGAATTTCATCAGACCCTGTAACCATTTGATAGGCTTTGAATAAGGTTTGATAGTCAAGTTCCTGCGCTCTCTCAAAACTCAATTTTACGTCATCTTGTTCAATATAGATTTTCATTCTTTCCTCACTTTTCCAAACTTAATAATCACTTTCAATCAAGTCATTCAAGCTAACTACTGCATTCAGTTTTTTCAGACTCCTGCAATAATCGCAATGACCACATTTTTTAGGTTCTTTCTGACCTTGGATAACATCCCAAACTTCGACAATTTCAGACTTGATTTTGTCTAAACCTTCTTCAAGCCATTCATCATCGATTTTCAAAATGTCACGATCTGGAACGTTTTCCTTGCTGACCGCTACAATGTATGGTCTAAAATCATTCCCAGTCATTTGTTTCAGCAATTCACGATATAGACCAAGTTGTCCATGATATCCAAAGTTCAGAATATTGTTAACTGCTGCAGGAACTTTCTTTTTAAGTTCTACGCTCCATTCTTCAGCGTAGATGGACTTCATGGTTTTCAAATCCACGAAATAGCCACGACTTAGATTCACGCTATCCAGCTTTCCTTTTACTGGTACGCCCTCGATTTCTCCATAGACAATCAACTCTTTTTGAACCTCATCTGACGGATAACCGTGATACAAATGATTAAATCCATCATCGTCCTTTAGGCTTGCAATCATCTTATCACCAATCACAAAGTCAGATTTTAGATTTCCCTTGTTCTTGCCTGTCTTAGCAAGTAGCTTGTCACCATTTTCATCCATGAACTGCTGATGTGCTTCTTCGCTTTCAAAGTAACTATGAACGTAGTTTCCGAGTAGGAGAGGGGTCTCGTCCCTCTCTTCTACCCATTGCCCACTGTCCAAAGCAAAAGCCTTAGCCTGGCATTGCTGATACCGTTTAAAGCGTGAGTTGGTCAAGTAGCTTGTATCCTGGTAGTAGTTCTCTTGTGTTAGTTCTTCCATAGCCTACTCCTTAATGTTGGTCGTGTTTCCCTCAAAGAAACTAATCTCTTCCAAAACTTCGCCTGTTTCTTCGTCAAAATCTGGAATTTCATCTGCTGGGTATTCGGTAGAAGCTAACTCTTCAGGATTTGCCGTTTTTTCAGCCGTTTTTGGGGGTGTTTTGGTGTCTGCGGTAAATTCTCCCTCTACTACGTTGTCGCCCTCTGTGGGCGTGCTATGAGCTCCTAGAATGCTGTCCAATGTTTCAGCAACTGGTTCTTGAGTGACGTCTTTGATTTCATTCTTGTTTGAAACTGTGCTATCTTCGTTATCTGCCACGATTGCTTCCTGCAATTCGGTTGAAAGTGGTGCATAGGTTGAAAGCATGTGCTTCAAGACTGTTTTTCTAGCCATGGCATCGAAGTCAGACTGCCATGGGCTATATTTACTAGAGAATGACTGACTGTATTTCTTGCCATGCGCCTGAACTCGTTCTTTTGTCCAAAATACGGTCTTCTCAAAGCCGTTTGCAAGTCGCATAAAAGCAAAGTACCCGACAACTTTTTCATTCTCCTTTGGAATAGCAGACATATCCACTTCAAGGTCTTCAGTAAGTGGGTTAAACCCTTTATACTGGCTTTCATAGACCTCCCCAGCGTTCAAGCGTGTGACTTGTCCACTTCGTTGTGCAAGCTGGATTAAGCCTTTATACCCAACTTGAAACTGCGCTTGGTTCTTGTAAGGAACGATGTACGCATAACCAAGGCTCGGCTCAATTGGTAGGTTTAGGACTGCAGCTTTCATAGCAGCGGTCATGATGCTTTCGTTAGTAGCCTTAGCTAGTAGGTTGTTATTTGTCACGATGCTAAGTAGACTGGCCACGAATTGCTGACCATTGCCGTTTACCACCTCAGAAAATTTCTGTTTTACTGCTGGTGAGTTAAAAAATTGTTTATGTGTTAGTTCGTTTGTCATTTTATTCCCATCCTTCTTTTAGTAATTAAACATTGTTCCACAGTATCCAGCTTCTTCTAATGCTAATTTTCGAAAATAATGTAACATGTCGTTAATACTCATTTTTCTAACAATTTTCTCGGTTAGATACTCGCCGTCAGTTTCTGCTTTTATTTCCTCTCTAAGTTCTTGTTTCCATTTTTTGTAATACAATCGTTTTTTCATTTCTTTCTCCTTTTCGTCTTCTTCAAATTCCAATTTTCACGCTTTAAGTGTCTGTTTTCGTTTTGCAATTTCAAAATAATATCCTGTTGGTCGTTGATGATTTCTCCAAGCTCAATTCCAAGATGCATATAATCAGCTCGCCAGTTGTCTATTTCTGCAAGTAGTTCTTCAATCATATTTCATCACCCACATATCGACGTCTACCGCATCCGATATCCACATACTCGCTAGAGTCAAGTTCTTCTCGTTCTTCAGGTGGTTGCATTATGTCTCTGTCATAATCAAACATGAGCATACACCTTTCCAAGTTCAAGCACTCGTTTCACATATCTGGCCTTGGAGGTTAGCCCAAGGTCCAGCAATTCGTTTTTTTCTTCATGATTGGCCGAAAGCCATACACGGTTTTCAAGTTCAATTCTAGTCATTAGCGTCTCCTTCGCTCTATCCCAAATACTTTGCATAGCGTGCTCTCCGTGGCTCTGGCAAGGCTAACGGTTCAGGACGCAAGCCTTGAGGCGGTTCGTTGTCAAATGTGAAGCCTGGAAAATCTCTGCGAATGTTCTTGCGGATTTGTTCTCTTTCAATCTCACGACCCATTTCAAGCAATTCATTACAAGTTCTAATCACTTGCGTATCATACTCTTCTTGAAGTCGTTTTTCTTCCTCTTTTTGCTTCTCCAACTGATGAACTAGGATTCCTGCGCTGATAAATCCCAAAATCACTGCGCCAGTTCCTAAAAGCTGATTAATTAATGGTGGTTCAAACATTTCTTCTCTCCTATACCCCAAATTGTTTTTCTTTCTTGATATTCTCAAGCATTTCTGATAAAGTTTCTTTCTTCGTACGATAGCGATTACGACTTTTCCATTTGACGAACATGCGAAATCCTTCGTAATCGATAAATACAATCTTATGAGTTGGGTTATCGATGAACTGCTTGAAGTCTGGATGTTCTCGCATTTCACCTGCCCAGACTTTTGCAGTCCCGGGAGTCAACCCTTCCCACCTCTGACAAAGATGTTTGTAATCACCATGCGTAGCTTTTTCGTTCACATCAACTGGCTTATAAGTAATTTCTGTTTTCGGCATGCAATTTCCTCTCTTTCGTGTTATAATTTAGTTAGTTTTTTTAGTATGCGCCTGATTGCCGTCAGGTGCTTTTTTGTATTTATTTTTTCTACCCTCTCTTTTATTTATTAAGAGAAGTAGGACTTGTTGTTAATTAATATTTATTGTTATTTAATACTTGTTGTTAGTTAATATTTATTAGTGTAAAAAATTTGACATGAAAAAGTTTGACATGAAAAAGTTTGACATGAAAAAAACTTACATCTCAAAAGTTGAATCACTAATCGCTTTATCGAGTCGTTGCGACATAATATCAAACTGGAAATCAGATATTTTTCTATCAGAAAAAAATCGAAATACATGACTTCCTCCACGACCTGGAGGTTTTCGCCTAACTTGACGTAAATATCCAGCATCTTCCAAGATTTTGAAATATTTACTAATAGTTGGACGACTAACACCTTTCCGCTTAGCTATTTCTTCTGGATAGACTTGCCAGTTCGGGTGATTGGCCAGCACTACCATCATGATGCCAACCGCTGTAAAATCTAATGCAGGATCGTTGATAAAGCTATTACTAACAGCTGTGTAGTCATCAGTTGGATTCCTGAAAGATGAATTGGCAATCTAAATTTTTAAAGTCCGTCATACAATCTCCTTTCTCTTCGCTTATTTCAATCACTTTCGTCCTTTTCTAACCTGTTAGACATTCCTGATTAAGGAACTTGTTGATAAAATACTGCTGTCCTTTGCCTGTGACCTTTGGTGTCTTGTTCACACTGATATGTCCATCTGCGTGTTGCACGTTTGTTTCCTTGATTTCAAAGAGTTTCAAGTCCATACTACGTTGGGTTGGCATGTTCCAGTCTGAGCCTTTGCGCTTAATCAGGTAGCCATTTTCACGCATCCAAGCAAAGAGGCGATTGGCACCTATTTTGTAGCCGTTTTGACTAATGAGTTTGGCAAGTTCTCCAACCAAGATAGATGTGTGGCTTGCACTTACTGCGTCTGCAAATAACACCTTAGGACGGTCAGCCTCAATCTGAGCCTCTAGCTTGTGGACTTTCTTATCCGCCATGAGCAAGGCTCTTGCCATAATCTTTTCAGGACTGTTGAAGTCTTTTTCTACTTGAATGAAATACTGTCTGACTTCTTTCCCTTTGTCCGTTCGCTGGATCATGGCGATTTCTTTAGCCATGTCTAGTTTGATGATGTGGTCTTGACTAGGTCTACCTCCAGTACTTTTGCTCAAAAATGAGCTAAAGTCTTCACCCTCTGTAAATCCATATTCGGTCATGCGTGGGAACCAGTCTTTGTATGCTGTTTTAACTCCCAATGCCTCATGCAACTGACGACCAGATACAATCGGCTCATGATTGTCATTCAGAGTTACGTTGATGAGTTCGTTCATATCATTCCTCCTATTCCTCAAATCTTTCCGTTTAGTATCTGACTTTGTCAGGTACTTTTTTGTTTTATAATTCTGGAAATTCCTGTTTTAATTTTGTTAGACGGACGTTGTACCTATCCAAAAAGAAATTTTTAAATTCTTTATATGTTTCCAAAGCGTTTTGAAACTCATCATCTGTCAAATCTTTTATTACTGTTGCACCATGTAGAGATAAAACAAGAGATTTCAATTGTTCATGGATAAGGGAGGTATAAAGATTTTGTTTCGAATGATAGTAAATTCCTCTTTTATTCATCAACCTGTTTGTTAAAAATATTTTAGAGTCACTACCAATATTACTATCCCAACGGATTCCTGTTATGATTGGATAGATTGCACTACCTATTTCTCTCTTATAAGGATTTTGAAGTAAATCAAGGACTTTAGGATGATTGTTATTTACGATACGAATATCTTCATCAGTGATAGCGACTTGACCAAAATCTTTTCTAACCTTAACTATTTTATTTGCGACTGCCTCAGCAATCATTTCTTGTAATTCACGTTTACTTATTGTAATTACTTCTTCCATTCTCCTACTCCTCAAATTTCTCCCACGACTCGCTGATTCGCAACTTCTTGTTAATGCGAAGCTTCAAGTCATCACTTCCTTTACCATCTTTGAAAAGTTGCGTGATGGCTGACGGACTAACACCTACGACGGTAGCCAGGTCCGTCTGCGACCACCCACGTTTTTCAATTCGCTCTTTTACAAGCTCAATCCATTTAAGATGTTGTTGGCTCATGCGACCTCCTCCTTTTTGAAAATAAAAAATGCCCTATCTAACTGATAGAGCATGTGATATAATAGTGACGGTACTAACGATATAGCCTCTGAAAGGAGGTGAGTCCCATTGGAATTACTTTTCACACTTATCCTTGCCCCGCTCTTAGTCAATTTAGCAACTAAATTGATCAGCGACTGGCTGGATAGCAAGCAGGACAAGGACAAACGTTAGTGTCCAGCCCACAAAAAAATCCCCTGGTATTTGCGGTACTAGGGGATTTGTGTTCCATTGGAACTACTTTTCAATTCCTCTATATTATCTCACATGCTCTATTCAATTGTCAAGGAACAAAGTTAAAGAGCTAGTAAATTATTTTATAAAACGCTTGACAGCTTTTAGCGTATCTGCTAAAATGAAAGCATAATTAAAAACCTTGATAAAACCTTATATCTATCAACTTACTCGCTCGCTAAAGCTATTTATTTTTAGATAAGTTTTAACTTCGTTTTTTACTAACTCATTAACTTACAAAAACTATTTTAGCGTAAACGCAAAATAATGTCAACTAATTTTTGCGTATTTTATAAAATATTTTTTGTCATGTCTTAGAAAGGCTGATAAATCAATGTTTTCTACTTTTGAAATCGTAAAAGATTTATGTGAAAAACAAGGGATTTCGCTAAATACTTTAGAAGATAAACTAAAACTAGGCAAAAATTCTTTGTATGGGTTGAAGAGGAATCAACCTTCTGCCGAACGGCTACAACAAATCGCCGACTACTTCAACGTATCCACCGACTACCTGCTCGGACGAACGGATAACCCTGCTATTGCCGGGAGTGATGAATTTGCTCAAGTAAACGGACAAATCATAGACTTACGCAAAGCAGCAGCCAACACCATGTTATTTGACGGGAAACCACTAAATGAAGATGATATCGACTTCATCACATCCGTCCTATCCGCCCACTTCAAAAGCAAAGGAGAACGCTAATGACTATCACTATCAACTTCACAGAAAAAAATTCCTACATCACGGACTACCTAAACAAACACGGCATCGACACAACGACCATGGATTTTGACGACTTCATGGCACTCATGGAAGATATCGAAGACGCACGAGCAGCCGACCAAGCCTATATGGAGTATTTAGCCGACCCAGTTACTTATACCATGGATGAGGTCTTGGATGAACTAGGACTAACTCGAGAGGATATTGCTTAATGTATCGGCTAGATATTGATAAAAAAGCTCTCAAGCAACTTAAAAAACTAGATACCCCAACCAGAAAACAAATCCTATCCTGGCTTGCTAAAAACATTGAAAACACGACCAATCCACGACAACATGGAAAAGCATTAAAAGCCAACCTTGCAGGTTACTGGCGATACAGAGTAGAGAATTACCGCATCATCTGTGATATCCAAGACGATAAACTAGTCGTCCTAGCCGTGGAAATCGCCCACCGCAGAGATGTTTATAAATAACGAAGGAGAACTATGACACTCGCTAAACTCTGCGAAGAATATCAAGTAGAACTTTGTCTCTTCGACGGTTCAAACTGGCACAGTAGCGGTTTCTACAATCCAGACACAAACGTACTCGCTATTGACCACAACTTGACTCCTGAACAACAAATCCAAGTCGCCCTACACGAACTTGGACACAAAGACCACACACGCTCAGAGTACCAGAACGCCCGTCTACGCTGTGAAAACGAAGCTGATAGGAATATGATCCATCATCTCGTAAAAGATGCACTAGAAAACTTAGACGACCCCACAGAGTTTGATTACCTCAAATTCATGTCTTACTACAATCTAAAAACCATGACAAATGAAATCATGGTTAAAGAAGAGTATTTAGCATTAGTAAATTAAAAAGGAGGAAAATAATGAAAGAAATAATTTATTTAGATACCAAACTTGTCAACTCATTGTTGGCTCAACAAAACTCTGGTCTGATAACAAAATTAGTGAATGAAGATGGAGAAAGCGACGCTAGAACTGAAGGAAGTACAGAGCAAACAACCACATCCAGTGACGTTGGCCTCTCTGCTCTATTAAAAGCAACAGGAAGCTATTCTAATACTAATGTTGATAGTTACAATTTTGTATTTTCTAAGTCAAATAAAAATCTAGTAGAAACCGCTCTTGATGATTATTCATTAGATTTGCTTATCACTGGTCTTGAGGCGAAAAATCTTATAAAACATAGCGATTACCAAGATGGTGATCTAATTTCTACATCTGGAGAGTTAACTGTTTTTAACTTTGAGCAATTAGCAAATACAAGCGATTTAGAAGAAATAGAATTCTTACTCCCTGGATACGATGAATTTAGATCGCTGAAGTCAGAATATGGAAAAATAAAAGAAAAAGGAAAAGAAAAACATCTGCGTAGAGCTAAAGAAATCCAAGAACCTTTATCGACAAACGGTTGGAATATTTTTGAAATGATAAAACACATGTCGGTGTACTTGAAAAAATTATTACCTGAAACAAACCTAATCAAAATCAGCAATACATTCAGTATACTTCCTCTTGAATTTCTTAGAGTTCAAAGTGTCCAACTGAGTTTTATGCAACATGGAAAGAGAAAAATAAAAATGCTAGGCATCTGCTCATCAACTTTTGACGAACAAATACCTAGCGACTTCTCACATATGGAAGATAGTAACTTGATGTTAAAATACGCTCCAACAACTATTTTAAATATTATACTCGGTTCTTTTGGGATGATAGATAAGGATGACCACCTAGTAAGACCTATTGCTATTTATTTCGAGGACTAAATAGATGTCCGTAACGCTGATTAAAACACTCTCTTTTTAAATCGAGTTCTTTCTCGCCTGTTTTAATATCCATGCGGACTCTATCAGCAAATTCATTGTGGCGCAATTCCATTTCTTTTTTAGATTGCTCCATCTTTTGACGCTTTTGATTGATGTGAGTAAAAAAAGAAAACATATTATCGCACCACCTTTCACCACTATTTTACAACGAACAATAGTAAAAATCAACTGTTTCCATTTTGGAAACAACTACTTGACAAAAATTAAAAAAAGAAGTACACTAATAATGTCAAAAGCCTTGTTCGTCAAGGATACGATATTTATTTATAAAGCCTTGTTCGTCAAGGACAAAACTGTCTGGTGTACTTCTAAGAGGTACACCTTATTTTATTATCTGGAGCATTATATGAAATTTCAACAAGGCGAAGTTTATCTAATCAACTTCCCACAAAAAGGTGGGAATGAATTTTACGGAAAACACTACGCTATCATCTTAACAACTCCTGACAAAGCCGATGGGACACTCCTAGTAGCACCTTTAACTGGTAAAAAATCAGGAAAGAAATATCGTGGTGGTATCACGATTGAAAATAGTAAATATCAAAACACTCCTTCCAAGCCAAAAGCTTATGCTTATGTCCGAAAAATCCAAGAAATCGACAAACGGAAAATCGTCTATAAAACAAAGAAAAAGACTGATAGCGATGGACAAGTAATGCTAGATGCAGCAGGAAAAGAGTTATATGATAAAGTTTATAGACCAGCTTACAAGCTAGATACAAACGACCATAAAAAACTATTAGACAAGATAAAAGAAGTTCTTGGACTAGATTTATATTAAATAAAAAATTGACTTTTTTTAAAATTAGGGTTAGAATTAAATCATAAAGTCGCTTGACGACAAAATAGATGATACTGTCCCAAGAGGACAATTCTAGCCCTGCTCTTATGAGTTGGGCTTTTAATTTTTTATTTAACATCTATTCCTATTTTGGAAATAGTTACGTAAAACGGAAATAAAAAAATGTGCAATAACTGATCCACATTAAAAGCTGAGAGAGGTTTCATTATGAATGAAGAACGCAAAGTTTTAGGTATTTTGGCTATTATTTTCGGAGCAATTGCTCTATTTGGGTCTTGGATGCCTATCATTAACAACCTATCATTTGTTATTGCTATTTTAGCGCTTATATTGGGCTTGATAGGCCTAGCTATCAACAGAAAAAGGCCAAAAATGTTGGCTATCATCGGTACAGTCTTAGCAGTTGTGTCAATGGTTATTGTTATTGCTACGCAATTGATGTATGCCCGTGCTTTGAATAATGCTGCTAAGAGTGTGGAAGAGACTGTAAGTTCAGTAAGTTCTTCTATCGAATCATCTCAAAAAGAAGAAGATGCTAAATTTAACTGGACAAAAGAACAGTTTGACGCTCTTCAAATGGGTGACATCATGAACTATGGTGCTGGCGGAACTAACTACGATGATATTGTTAGCGTTCATGGAGAACCAAATAGCATAAACACTACTACTGTTAATGATCATGAAAGCAGAACAATTTCATATTCTTCAGCAGGTACAAAACTCCGAAGCATTACTTTGACATTTAGCAAACAAGAAAATGGTGCTTATTTATTGACTGCTAAAGTCGGCATCGGATTGGAATAAATTTATTTTCATGATATAATTAAGTTACTTAGAGGTTTACCCTCATATTTTTAAACTTTGCACCTTAGCGTGCCAGGGGAAGTAACTTAACAGTTACTTCCCTTTTTAAAAACTAAAAAATCCCCACGCTCTCAAACTTTGGCGAGTCTGAGCGTGAGGATATCCTGGATAGTAAAAGGCATTAAAAAGCCTGCTTTACTATACCTATTTTATCAAGAAATGAGGTGAAAATCAATGTGGATGGAAGAACTTTCCAACGGAAAATATAAATTCTTTGAACGATACAGAGACCCGTATACCGAGAAATGGAAAAGGGTATCTGTCACTCTTGATTCGGGTTCAGCAAGAGCTAAGAAAGAAGCTCAGAAGCAGCTGGATGAGAAAATAGCAGAAAAACTACAAAATCTTACTACTACAGATATGCTTTTTACAGACGTACTAAGTGATTGGTGGGAACTTCATAAAAAGTCAATCAAGCCTTCTACCATAAAGACCATGGTCTATGCTGTAGATGAAGTAAAAGATACTTTTGCGCCTGACGTGAAAATAAAAAATATCACTGCGAAGTACACTCAACAGTACTTTACTGACTCGGAAGAAAATCATATCAAACTCAAAAAGCAAAAGTCAGTACTAAGCATGGTCTTTAAGTATGCGCTTGATATGGAACTGGTAGATAGCAATCCTATCCAGCGTGTGAGACTTCCTAAAAAGGTTGTCGCATATGAAAATATGGAAAAGATTGAAGATAAGTTCCTTGAGCAAAGCGAATTAAAAAGGCTTTTAAAAGCTATGAAAAGCTATAATCGGGGCTATCACGTCGCTCGTATGGCTGAATTTATGGCTTTAAATGGTTGCCGAGTCGGTGAGGCTGGTGCACTTAAATTTGAAAACTACGATAAGAAAAACCGTACTATCACTATCAACGGAACTTTAGACCCAACCCGTAAAGGTTCAGAGGGTGTTAAAACCACACCTAAGACCTTATCATCTATCAGAGTAGTTGACCTAACAAAAAAAGAAATTGAAATCATTGAAGAATTCATTGAGCTACATAAGATAAGAAAGAATACAAACCCAAACTATAAAGATATGGGATTTATATTTGTATCAGCCAATGGAATTCCCATTCATAAATCAAGTATCGGCAAGCTCATGAAAAATGCAAACGCCACTTTAAAGAAGCCAATCAATAAGCCACTTCACCCGCATATCCTACGTCATACACTAATCAGTACGCTTGCTGAAAATAATATCCCCTTAAAAGCCATCACGCAAAGAGTTGGGCATAAAGATAACGGAAAGACCACAATGGAAATCTATACTCACGTAACCAAGAACATCAAGTCGAAAGTTGTTGATGTACTAGATAAAATTTATAAATAGTTTTGCCCCTTTTTTGCCCCCTGCTAGACAAACAGAAAAACCGCTAGTCCTAAGAATAGCGGTTTAATCATGTTTTTAAGCTACTAATGTAGTCGCTCTATTATTTAAGAGTAACTGAAGCTCCAGCTTCTTCCAATTTAGCTTTGATTTCTTCAGCTTCTGCAGTTGCAACGCCTTCTTTAACAAGTGCTGGTGCACCGTCAACAAGTTCTTTAGCTTCTTTAAGTCCAAGACCTGTGATTTCACGTACAACTTTGATAACGCCAACTTTTTTGTCGCCTGCAGATGTCAGTTCAACGTCGAATGAATCTTTAGCAGCACCAGCGTCAGCAGCACCAGCTGCAGCAACAGCTACAGGAGCAGCTGCAGTTACACCAAATTCTTCTTCGATAGCTTTTACAAGGTCGTTCAATTCAAGGATTGAAGCTTCTTTAATTTCAGCAATAATGTTTTCAATGTTCAATGCCATTGTTATTTCCTCCAAATATGTTTTAAATTTATAATAGATTTTCGTAGCTAGGCTACGCTGCGTAGCTTAAGATTAAGCTGCGTCTTCTTTGTTGTCTGCAACCGCTTTGACTGCAAGAGCAACGTTGCGCACTGGCGCTTGAAGTACAGAAAGGAGCATAGAAAGAAGTCCTTCGCGGTTTGGAAGAGTTGCAAGAGCAAGAATCTCTTCTTTAGATGCGACAGCGCCTTCGATTGCACCACCTTTGATTTCAAGTGCTTCAGCGTTTTTAGAAAAGTCGTTCAAGATTTTCGCTGGTGCGATAACATCTTCGTTAGAAAATGCTACTGCAGATGGTCCAACAAATACAGATGCAAGATCTTCAAGACCAGCTTTTTCAGCTGCACGACGCAAGATTGAGTTTTTAATCACTTTATACTCAACTTCGCTTCCACGAAGCTCACGACGAAGAACTGTATCTTGCTCAACTGTCAAACCACGAGCGTCTACAACGACGATAGATGCAGCAGCTTTCATTTTTTCAGCTACTACGTCAACTAGTTCCGCTTTTTTAGCAATAATTGCTTCACTCATTAGTGTGTTCACCTCCGTTATTATTTTGCTTGGGGAAATTTTTCAAAAGAAAAACGCGCCCAAACCTAGACACGAAAGTACAATACGCTTCTTTTTACATGATACGTTTTGTCCTCGGTAGGATATTTATGAGTCGAACTCCCCTACTGTCTTAGGCAGTTTTTTCAAACTGTATATAAGTATAGCATAGTCAAAAAAAGAATGCAAGACTTTTGCAAACTTTTTTCGTGATTTTTCTTTTAAAGTTCTACTGTTAGGACTTGGCCTTGCTTAACAACCTGTTCTCCAGCGATATAAACATCATCAACGTCACTGGATTTAACAGCATAGACGAGGTGAGAAAGCATATTTTCCTGAGGTTGGAGATGAATTTTGCCTTGTGGTTGAATAACGAGAAAATCTGCCTTCTTGCCGACTTCTAGACTTCCTATCTGATTTTCCATTCCTAGGACCTTAGCCCCTTCGATTGTTAGTGCCTTGAGAGCTGTTTCAATAGGGAATTGGCTGGCATCCCCACTTTTCATCTTCTGAAGAAGGGCTGCAGTCCGTCCTTCCTCAAACATATCTAGATTGTTATTGGAGGCAACCGAATCCGTCGCAATTCCGACTGCTACTCCTGCTTTTTGCAGTTGAATGATAGGAGCAATCCCTGATGCCAGTTTGAGGTTACTAATAGGATTGTGGGCAATAGACACTTGAGAAGTTGCCAAGCGTTCAATTTCTCTCTCGTTTAATTCGACCCCGTGAGCAAAGACAGACGGATGATCTAAGTAACCCAGTTCTTCAAGAAAGGCGAGGGGGCGTTTGCCGTATCGTTTCAGGATAATTCCTGACTCCTCCTTGGTCTCCGCCACGTGGATATGGATTGGAATAGCAAGCTCTTTTGCCATGTCTAAACTTTCTTCCAGCAAGTCTCTATCACAGCTGTAGGGAGAATGTGGGGCTACCATCACCTTGAAATTTGGATTTTTATATCCAATAATTTCCTCAATGATTGCTCGAGTTCTGCTTATGGTCTCAGCAGTTGTCTCTGCCTCTGAAGAAAAAAGAGTCGGTGAGAAATAACAACGCATCTTGGAAGTTTTCACTGCCTGATAAATCCGTTCAATATCCACACCATTGGGATTATACATATCGTTAAAGGTTGTTGTTCCCGACTGGAGCATCTCTATCATAGCTTCTTTAACCGCTCTTGTAGTCATGTCGGGAGTAAATCCTGCTTCTGCTGGCCAGATATAGTCATTAAGCCATTCATGGAGATTGCTATCATCTCGAATTCCTCTCAATCCTGTCATAGCAGAATGGGTGTGACAATTGACCAAACCAGGCATAATCCAGGCCCCCTGATAGTCTATAATCTGCTCAGCTTGCTCTAAAATCTCTGACTGCTCTTGACCGACATAGACTATTTGAGAATCCTTAACAGCTAAGATTCCATCTAGATAAACATGGAAATCTTTGTCACAAGTCACGATATTTACATGCTGAAAGACTTTCATTCTAGGCTCCTTTTCTAAAAGACAATTTACAGTGAACAATTTTTCTAGCTATTGTAACAAAAAAGTCACCCGAAGGCAACTTTTTTCGTCCATAAACTTTCAAAAGAGAATGGCTTATTCAGAGCTAAAAGCTGCAGCTTGCTGCATTTGGTAATACTTGCCTTTTCTAGCCATGAGGTCCTGATGATTGCCATGCTCCACAATATCGCCATCCACCAAGACAAGAATCAAATCTGCATCCTGAATAGTTGACAAACGGTGAGCAATGATAAAGCTTGTACGCCCCTTCATGAGTTTAGCAAAGGCATCCTGTACCAGCACTTCTGTCCGCGTATCGATGGATGAAGTTGCTTCGTCTAAGATAAGAATCTTTGGAATAGCCAGAAAGACTCGGGCGATGGTCAGGAGCTGGGCTTGCCCAACAGAGAGAGATTCTCCTGCATTTTCCAACTTGGTATCGTATCCCTGTGGCAACTGTTGGATGAAAAAGTCCGCATTGGCTGCTTTGGCAGCAGTAATCACCTGCTCCCTACTGGCTTTAGGATTTCCAAAGGCAATATTGTCATGAATAGTCCCTTGCTTGAGCCAGGTTTCTTGGAGCACCATGCCAAACTGCTGGCGTAAAGAGGCACGACTATAGTCATAAATGGATTTCCCATCCAGCAAGATATCTCCTGAATTAATGGGATAAAAACGCATGAGGAGATTGATAAGGGTTGATTTGCCAGCACCTGTCGGACCAACAATGGCAACCTTGCTACCAGCTGGAATAGCGATAGATAAGTCCTTAATCAAAATCTTTTCAGGATGGTAACCAAAAGAGACATGTTTAAAGGAAATAGCTCCCTTAACTTGGTCACTGGTCAAGACTTCCTTGCCTGTTTCAGCAACCTCAGGACTTTCTAAGACAGCATAGACGCGCTCTGCACAAGCCAGAGCACTTTGCAACTCAGCTAGCACTGAAGAAATATCGTTAAAAGGCTTGGTGTACTGTTGAACATAGTTCAAAAAAGTCACTAAACGCCCAATGGTCAAGGTGGAACCCATCATGATACGATAAGCTCCCACTCCAGCTAGAAGGGCATAAATAAGCGCATTGACAAAGCGAGTCGAAGGATTGACCGTTGAAGAATAAAAGATAGCTGACTGCGAATAACCTGCATAGTTGGCATTCGCCTCGTGCAGTCTTTGGATAAAATCTTCTTGAGCATTAAAGGACTGGATAATGGTCTGCTGGCTCAACGATTCTTCAATCAACTGAGTCTGAATTCCCCTCGTCTCTGTTTGCTTTTGGAAGTGATGATAGGAGCGTTTGGCAATAAAGCGTGAGATTACCATAGACAGTGGCGTCAACAGCAAGACCAAAAGAGTCATGAGGAGATGAATTTGAATCATGGCTAGAATGCTGACTAAAATCATCAAGACACCAATGAAGAATTGGTTAAAGATCATGATCAAGCCAGCTGCCAACTGTTCTATGTCTGTTGTCACCCGACTGACCATCTCCCCACTGCCTTGCCGATCCACAAAGGCAATCGGTAAACGATGGAGCTTATGGATGATTCGCTCTCGTAAGTCTCTGGTATAAGAGAAAATTAGGCGATTATAGAGGAGAGGATTGGCCCACTGCACAAGGGTATTTCCTATGACCACCAAGATCATTTGAATAAAGATCTGCCAAAAAACTGGTGAAGAACCAGCCACTAGGACTTGGTCGATGACCTGCCCAATCAGAATAGGTAGGTAAATTGATAAACCAACTTGGGCAATAGTTCCTAGAAAGGCTAGAAAAAGGAGGAAGGGATGGCTTGCTAAATCTTTGGCCAAACGTTTGAGAGTCTGGTTTGCAGTTTGTCGTCTCATGCTAGTCCTCCTTTCCATGTTGGGATGCATTGATTTCACGATAGACTTGACTAGATTTCATCAAGTCCTCGTGCTTGCCGATAGCTAGGAGATCACCTTTTTCTAAGAGGAGAATCTGGTCTGCCATCTGTAAAGTCGATGTTCGTTGAGAAATCAAAATTAAGTTCGTATTTGGCAAATTTTCTCGAATAGCTTTCAAGAGTTTGGACTCAGTGATAGTGTCCAGTGCCGAGGTAGCATCATCTAAGATGAGAAACGGTGCCTGGTGCAAGACTGCTCGTGCGATAGACAACCGTTGTTTTTGTCCACCTGAGAAATTTCGACCTCCTGCCTCAACTAGGGCATCCAAGAGTCCTTCCTTTTCACTGACAAAATCCTTGGCTTGCGCGATTTCCAAGGCTTGCCAGAGTTCTTGGTCTCTTACTTCTTGATTGAAACCTAGAGTCAAGTTGGAACGAATAGTTCCCTTAAAGAGTTCGACTTTTTGGGGCACATAGGCAATCCAAGACCGCCACTGCTCAAGATTACGAGGACTAAATCCATCTCGATAAAGGTCTATGCTCCCCTTGTCTGCTGGATAAAGTCCAAGGATGAGTTGTACTAAGCTTGATTTACCAGAACCTGTTCCCCCAATAATACCAAGGATTTGCCCTTGCTGCATATCAAAGGAAATGTCTCTCAAAGAAGGCTGGGCCGCATCAGGATAGGTAAAGGTCAGTTCTTGAACTTGTATAATCTGATCACTGGTAACTTGCTTTTTCTCTAATTCTGAATGGATATCCTCTGGAGCTTCAGCAAAGACTTCCTCGATTCGCTTAGCAGAGATGTAAGACTGGTTTAGAGAATTGATCAGCATGGCGAGCTTGACCAATTCCACCAAGATCTGTAGGAGATAATTAATAAGGGCAATGAGAGCACCTTGACTTAGCAATCCTCCTTGAATAGAAATATAGCCTTGCCAGATAATAACGAGAAGAGTTCCATTAACAATCAGATAGGTCAGAGGTGTTAATAAACTAGACCAGAAACCTGTCTTTTCTTGTAATCTAGCATAGACTTGGTTAAGGGTTTGAAAAATTTGTAACTCTCGTTTTTCTTGACCAAAAGCACGAATAACCCGCATCCCTTGTAATTGCTGGCGTGTTTCCTGAACCAGTTGGTCCGTTTTCTTTCTAAGACTACTGTAGAGAGGATTAACCAGTCTAGAGAGTCCTACAATGACGATGGTCAAAATGACAACCATGACCAAGAACCAGAAAGTCAGCTCAGCTGAGATTCGATAAGCCATAAAAATGGCACCAAAAACGATAATAGGCGCTCGTAAAAAGAGACGCAGGAATTGATTGATCCCAGTCTGAATCTGGTAGGTATCCGAAGTCAAGCGAGTGACCAAGCTAGAAGTTGTCAAATGGTCTCTGCTGTCCTTAGGTAAAGATAGAATATGACGATAAAGGTCATCTATCAGTCCTTTGGCAAATCCAACCGCAGCCTTAGCTGAGTAGAAC
Source organism: Streptococcus sp. 596553 (assembly GCF_900411395.1). Classification (GTDB taxonomy): domain Bacteria; phylum Bacillota; class Bacilli; order Lactobacillales; family Streptococcaceae; genus Streptococcus; species Streptococcus mitis_BA. The sequence continues at coordinate 21,315 of NZ_OXCQ01000003.1, forward strand.
TGGGCTATTAAGGCCACTACAACACCAATTACTGCAAAGATAAGGAGCAGGCCAATCTGCATCCATAGATGACCTTGATTTCTTTGGGGCAAGGATTGGTCAACAATCCCAGCAATCACCATAGGAACTAAGAGCTCAAACACAGCTTCTAGTAGCTTGAACAAGGGTGCTAAAATGGATTCCTTGATGTAGGGTTTAAAGTAAGATAGTAAGTGTTTCATAAATCCCTTCTATTCTTATTCTGAAAATGAAGAAAGTGGGAAGCACCCACCCTCTCTGTTTTATTTGTTTAAGTAAGGCAATAGATATCCATATCCTGCTTTTTCCATCTCATCCTTGGCCACAAAGCGTAAAGAAGCAGAATTGATACAGTAACGGAGGCCGCCTAACTCCCGAGGTCCATCTGTGAAAACATGACCTAGGTGAGCATTGCCTGACCGAGAACGAACCTCGATTCGCTCCATTCCATGACTGAGATCCTTGTAATAATGAATCAATTCCTTGGAAATCGGACGGCTAAAACTTGGCCAACCACAACCTGAGGCAAACTTATCCTTGGCAAAAAAGAGTGGCTCACCTGTCGTGATGTCTACATAAATTCCCTCTTCAAAGGTTTGGTCATAGGCATTGGTAAATGGAGCCTCTGTGGCAGCTTCTTGGGTAACACGATAGGACTCTTCGGTTAAGCTTTTCTTTAACACTTCTTGACTAGGCTTTTCATAGTTAGAGGCATCAATCAATGGCTTCTCAGCATCGGTCACATCGATATGACAGTAACCTGAAGGATTTTTCTTAAGATAGTCTTGGTGGTAGTCTTCAGCCAGAATGTAGTGGCGTAGTTTCTCCACTTCCACTGCAATCTTTCGACCCAGCATGCGCTCCTGCTCCTGCACCACTGTGTAGATAGCTGGCAAGTCTGCTTCGTCCTGGTAATAAATTCCGGTCCGATACTGACGTCCACGGTCATTCCCTTGTTGATTGATGGATAAAGGGTCGATGACACGGAAATAATAAAGTAAAATCTCTCTAAGTGACACTGTCTTCTCATCATAAATCACTTGAACTGTTTCTGCATGGTCTGTTTCCTTGAGTAGCTGGTAATTTGTCGTTTCGACTTGCCCATTAGCGTAGCCGACACTGGTTGCTAGCACTCCAGAAATACGTGAAAAATACTCCTCTAAGCCCCAAAAACAACCGCCTGCTAGATAAATTTCTGTCATCTTTATTTCTCCTTTATCAAGTTTTTAACTAATACTCTTCGAAAATCTCTTCAAACCACGTCAGCGTCGCTTCATCTACAACTTCAAAACACTGTTTTGAGCTGACTTCGTCAGTCTTATCTACAACCTCAAAGCAGTGCTTTGAGCAACCTGCGGCTAGCTTCCTAGTTTGCTCTTTGATTTTCATTGAGTATAAACTTCTTTTCAAAAAAAGGATAGGAAGCCCTCTTATCGAGAGTTTCCCCATCCTATCTTCTATTCTTTATTTTGCTTCGACACGGACACCTTGGGTATCAACCTTCAAGTCATGAAGTTTTCCTTTGAAGGGTTGCCTTTCCAATTCTGCCTTAATCTTTGGCATTTTATCATGAGAAGCCAAGACCATAACTGTCGGCCCAGCACCAGAGAGGTAGGTTGCATAGGCACCATTTTCTTTGGCCACTTGCTTAATCGTCGCAAATTCTCTCACCAAGTCCTGACGATAGCGCTCGTGGAAGAGGTCTCCCTCGATTGCTTGCCCAGCGGTCACCATGTCTCCTGCCAACAAGGCTGCAACCGCCACATTGGCGATAGAACTAGCTGCAACAGCTTCCTTGTAAGACAATTTCTTAGGTAAGACGCCACGGCTGTCTCGAGTACGCAATTCATAGTTTGGAATGTAGGCTAGGAAATCACATTCTGGGAAGTCTGCTACGATAGCAGAAACTTGTCCATCAACAGAGCTTGCAATAACGAGATTACCATAAATGGCCGGAGCTACATTGTCAGGGTGTCCTTCAATCTTAGTCGCCAACTGTAATTTTTCATGGTCAGATAAGTTGAGATTTCCCAGTTGGTTGGCTAGTTCAATCCCAGCAACAATAACAGAACTGGAAGAACCCAAACCACGCGCCAAGGGAACATCACTGGTCATTTTCAAGCGTCTTGGTTGCAAGTCTGGTACAATTTGCAAAGCAATTTTGAGCAAGAGATTACGCTCGTCATGAGGAATCCATTTGCCAATCTGGTGTTCAATCAGCCACTCATCTCGTTCTTCGCAGACCTCAATTTGAAGATACTTGGTTACAGCTACACCGACCGAGTCAAAACCCGGCCCGATATTGGCACTGGTTGCAGGTACAATAATCTTCATCTTATTCTCCTAGCACCTTGAAGCTATTCAAGAGGTCGAATTCTGAAACCTTCTTCAATTCAACTGAAACATTTTCAAGCTGGGCTTTATTAATCTTGTGTGTGATGATAACAACACGCGCCTTGTCACCATCTTTTCCATCTTGGAGAATTTGCTTGAAGGAAATATCTTGGGCATTAAAGATTTCAGCCAATTTCAAGACCTGACCTTTTGAGTCTGGAGCCAAGATTGAGAAGTAGTAATTAGCTTTGACATCTTCAGGATTTGCCAAGACCAAGTCACGGCTATATTCGTTGAAGTCTTTGCCAATGGTACCATCATTCAAACGACGAACGATACGGACAATATCTGCTACAACACTTGTTGCAGTTGGTTTTTGACCAGCACCTGGTCCGTAATACATAGACTCACCAATACCGATAGATTCTACAAAGACAGCGTTCATTACCCCATTCACACTGGCAAGTGGATGCGCTTTAGGTAGGAAGGTTGGAGTCACTTCTGCAGCAATACCTGAAGGAGTTTCCTCGATAGAACCAACCAATTTCACTACATAGCCAAGGTCTTGGGCTACAGCCACATCTTCTGGTGTGATATTGCGGATTCCTTTGTGGGCTACATCGTCAAAGGCAACCTTCATACCAAAGGCAAATTGGCTCAAAATAACCATCTTGTAGGCTGCATCAATCCCATCTACATCATTTGTCGGATCGCTTTCTGCAAAACCAAGTCTTTGCGCTTCCGCAAGAGCATCATCATAAGACCAGCCTTCTTCCACCATCTTGGTCATCATGAAGTTGGAAGTTCCGTTGACTACTCCAAGCACACGCGTGATTTTATCAGAAGCCAAGGAATTTGCTAGAGTGCGAAGAATTGGAATCCCACCAGCTACTGCTGCTTCATAGTAAAGTGCTACATTATTCTCTTTAGCGATTTCTAACAATTCTGCACCATGGACAGCCAAAAGGTCCTTGTTAGCAGTAACAACGTGCTTTCCAGCTTCCAAGGCACGAGTGATAAAGGTCTTAGCTGGTTCGATACGCCCCATCAATTCCACTACAATCGTAATGTCTTGGTCTGACAAAATGTCATCCACATTGGTTACAAAATTAAAATCATTCTCTGCTGCAAGCAAGCGATTCTTTTCATCTTCATCCTTGACCAACACCTTAGCAACTTCAATCTCTGAATGTGCTGATTGATTAATTTTTTCTCCATTTTCCTTTAGGAGGAAAGGCACACCACTTGCAACGGTACCAAATCCTAGTAAAGCAATTTTAACTGTCATGTTTGTCTCCTCGAAATTTTCTGATATAGCCATTATAACAGAATTTTGTGAAAATTCCTATTATAGTAAATCACTATTTCAGTATAAAAAGAAAAAACGAATCAGACGATTCGCTCTTCTCGAAATCTAGAAATAGCTTTCCAGAAATGATTATCCAATCTTTTGCAGATTAAGTACTGCATCGTGATTCATCAAGACTTGACCATACTCTTGCAAGACCGAGCGACTGATGTCACTATCGTCCGCAAACTCACGCATACGAGCCAACAGCCAAGCTGGATATGGACTTGGATGATTTTCAATATCCACTAAAATAGTCAAATAATAGCGCTCATTCATCTTGTAGAGTTCAGAAGTTTCCATCTCAAAAGTCACTGTCTTGGCAAAAGCCACCAACTCAGCCAACTTAGCAAAAGAAAGGATGTAATAGATGTAAGGCTCTTTCTTACTTTCAACTTCTTGTTCAGCCTGTTCCTGCTCTTCTTCCTTGGCTTCAACTTGCTCTAGAGATTGAATCGCTTCGATATCATCTTTAGTCTTTTCTGCGATGCTTTTTTCCAAGGTTTTGATAAATTCATCTGGAGACATTTGAGCCAATTCTTCCATATCTGGTAAATCCGATAAGTCTTCAAAATCTAGATTTTGGTCAATCTTTGATTTGGTTACAAAGACATCTACCTTATCAGGTTTTGGAGTCACACGGAAGCTCAACATGCCTGTATCCAGAAAGCTATCAGGCATCTCTAACTCATCCAAGATAGCATAAAAGAACTCTTCTGTTTTTTCTTGAGGAACAAGAAAGTCAGCAATCTCCATTCCACGATCCATCAAATCCTCTAAAGACATCGTGATTTTCAAAGTTGTATCACTAATTTGTTTCATTTTCATTGCTAGTAACCTCATACTTTCAGTTCTATCTATTATACTAGATTTTTACGATTTTATCAAAAGAAGGCTCCTCTATACGGATAGATTTTCCCTAGGGTATTTCTATAGGAGACTCCAAAAGAAAATTTCTGCAGACAGATAGAAAAAGCCTTCAAAATCGGCTCTTAGCCGACTTTGAAGACCTAATACATCAGAAAGCTTATAGTTTAAAGGTTGCTACACCGAGGATAGAACGATTTAAGTTTCTGAGAATTTGAAGACTTTGCTCAAATTTCTTATAACGAGTTACTCCATATTCTTCAACAAGAAGGACTGTATCTCTTTCCAAAAGAGATGATACATCCTGTAAATCGACAAAATGCATTCCTTTTAAAGCCTCTTGACTCTGTTTCAATTTATCTAGGATAGCTTTATTTGAGCTAACGATGGTCAATTCCTGTCCAGCATTTTTGTATGACAAAACATCTGCTAGGTTAGCAATTGTTGTAATCTCTGTTACAAAATCAATTTGATACTGATAAAAATCACCTGCTCTATTGATTGTTGGATTAAAGAGATAAACTAACACATTTCCCATCACAACCAAAATCACACAAACCACTCCAATAACAACTAAACGAAGAATCAGATTCTTCACATTTAAGCCAAGCGCTGTTTCACCATTTGCATTCAATTCTTTAGAGTTGATGGTTTCCAATTTTTCAATTTTCACATTTGCATAAGTGTGTTTAAATTTCTCAATCAATCCATCAATTTTTCGCTCTAACAAGTCATTGGCATCTTTACTTGATGTCAAAATTTTCACACCAACCCCTGCATCGTCAATCATATAGTAGACGGTCAATTTTTTCCACCAATAGTCATTCGTTGAATTTTTCAAGGTTGTTTCTGTCGTGTCTAATTCACTGGCAATTTTTTTCAACTCACTGGGTTCTACATCATTGAAAAGATAAGCTCCATTCAAATTCCCATCAATCAATTTCCCATAAAAATCACTATAACCACCAATTTGATGATTCAAAATCGTTTTAGCTGAATCTTCTGGAGGAGTGATTTTATAGCTAAGATAAGTTGAATAACTTGTTGTATCTTTGACAGTGTTTTTATTCCTAACTGCTTTAATTGTAAATGGTACAGCAATGAGAGCAAATAAAACGATGAGAGCTAAAATATTTACTTTTCGTTTTTTGTAAAGATTTGCAAATAAATCAGCTACTGAATAATGTTCAAACATGATTTTTTTCTCCTTTGTTGAGTAGATACTGGTTCTCTTTTGTAAGCATTTTTGCTACAAATATAATCACAAGAACAATTCCCCAGAATTGCATTGTAAATAGATTGAAGAAACTTTCTGAAAAGCTACTTCTTGGCATAAAGAATAAATTATTCAAGATGAGTAGGGACAAGGCAAATAAGATTGTCCTTGAGCGATAGGCTACTTGCAGCATGGCTATGAATAGCATACCGAGCAAGAGACTAAGTAGAAAGACTCCTATCATACCATAGTCGGTATACAACTCCATAATATAGCTACTTCCGATACCATGTCCTTTTAAATATTCCTTGTTCAAAACAAGATAGGACAAATTGTGGGCATAACTATTACTATCAATAGCTAGCTCCACACTATTGGTTGTATGTTCAAAGGCTTTTCCTCCGAAAATGGCCCCCAAACTTCCCCTTGCAAAATAATCAAGGACAGGACCAAAAGTAAAATTACGGAAATCTCTGTAAGGTAGGCTACTGTTAAATAGAAAACCTCGAGCCAGAACTCCAAAACTAGTCCCTTGTTTATAGATAAAGTCAAGCAGGATATCCCAGAAACCTGTATGGGAAACCTGGACATTATCCCGCACATAATTGAGCACTCCCATCGCTAACATGAGAATAGGAGAACCTACAAAAATCGCTAACTTTTCTTTAAACCCAATCCATTTTCCCTTTTCTGTTTGCTCCCGCATAAAGTAATAAACAAAAGCAAATAGAATACTTAAAATAAAGGGATTTCGTGTCCCGATTGCCAAATGAATGGTATTAGCTGCAATAAAGGAGACAAGCACTGCTGTGGCCTGCAATTTCTTTGGCTTGGTTGCCAGATACATACACATTGCATAGACCGTAAAGGTAGACAAAATGTAGGTAAAATAAGGCAGTTTACTTTCAAAATTTGCATAGTAGGCATAGTAGGAAGTCTGCAAGCGATACAGGAGCCGTTCGAATAACCGAATGAAATAGAAAGGATAGGTGAGAAGAAAAACTCCTAGCGATACAAAGCGTAACCGCTTGATATAAACCTCTTTCAGAGAATTTCCTATATTTGCTACTTTTATTTTCTTTCTAGCTATGAAGTAACGAGCCAGGACACCTCCTGTGGTCAATCCCAATATCGAAACCATGACAACTATAAAGGCAAAACGATAGGCTATGGGATGATAGGTATCCAGGGCGCCATCCCTAAAATAATCAATGGTCGGTCTTGATACCAGAAAGACAAAAATAGTTAAATAGAAAATAAAATGGATTAAGTAATACTTGATATCATTCCAACAAGCAATTAAGCTACTAACCAGTAAGAACAATAAAGTAGAAAGCAAGCTAACATTGTTATTATTAAACAGATACACAATTCCACTTACTAGCGTCAAGGCATAGCTGACTATGGTCAAACTAAATAATAATCGTTTTCCATCAATCACTTGTTCACCCCCGTTCTAATGTAATTTTTTAGATTTTTCAATATTTTTCAGTAATAAGAATCGGTATAAGGAAATATTTATGAATAGGGCTAAAGCACTAATTCTTCTCCCCTTACGGAAAATTGAATTCCTAGAAATATCAAAGGCACTGCCTTTTAAAAAACGATGAATCTGGGAATAGGCTTCAAACTGTTTATACTGATCATCTAGCAACATCTTATCCAGAATAAAGAAGTGGGCATAGGCCAATCTGAAAAAAGCGACCTCTTTCAAGTCAGGATAGTTTTTCACAACTTCATTATAAAACTTTTGGTAGATATCAATATAGGCTAAATCCTTCTCTGCATAGGGTTTGGTTGTAATACTATCCCCTCTATGGAAATAGTAATAATAGGGTTTAGTATTAACCACATACTTCTTGGCCAACTTGATTAAATCAAAATGGTAATAGGCATCTTCGTAAATCAATCCCTTTGGAAAGGATAGGGCAGTTGCAATCTGTCTCTTGATTAGCTTATTGCAAATAGTCCCAGGTATTTTTTCACCTATGAGGTATTCCCTCAGAAATGTTTGGGAATCACAGACAAAATAGTCATCCTGATTGGCTGACTGTGGGCTTTCATCATTAGCATAGACATTCATGACACCACAGCTCGAAACATCGGCATCTTCTTGCATTATTTGCTCATATAAGCTCTGAATCATTTCTGGATGGATATAATCATCTGAATCAATAAAAATCAGATAATCCCCATGAGCCTGCTTCATTCCATCATTTCGTGCTTGTGACAATCCTTCATTCTTTTTATGAAGCACTGACACCCTATCATCTTGTTCAGCGATTGAATCACACAAGCTACCACTTTCATCTGTTGCACCATCATCAACAAGAATGATTTCCAGATTTTGATAGGTCTGCTTCTGAATGGAAGCTATCGATTTTTCTAGGTACTGCGCCACATTATAGACTGGCACAATGACACTAATTAATGCAGTTTCCATGCTACTCCTCTAATAGTTTTTCTACTTGTTCGATTTGTTTGGCAATTGTAAATTGTTGAATGAATTGACTAGCCTCATCGACATCAAAGTTTGAGGCAGAAGTCATATAGTTCGTAATTGCCTGAGCTGCCTCTTGATTGCTCTCAATGATTTGTCCAAATCTTCCTTCTTGGGATAGTTCCTCAGCACCTCCAACATCCGTAGAGACAAAAGGGATTCCAAGGCTCAAGGCCTCCACATACACCCCAGGAAAACCTTCTTGTTTAGACATAGACAAGAGGATCTTCATCTGAGACAAATACTGGTATGGATTTTTTTGATAACCAAGGAAATGCACATAGTCTTCAAGCTCATACTCTTTAACTCGTTTTTTCAGTTCCTCTTCCATATCACCAGCCCCGATAAAATAGAGATGATAGTTTTTCCCCTCTTGGTGCAATAACCGTATCACTTCCACCACACGGTCAGAACCCTTATTTTCCTCAATCCGTCCGATGGTACAGATACTTTGAGGAGCAATCTCGATATCGATCTTCTCTTGAGATTTTTCTAAAATAGTCTTAAAATCATATCCATTGTAGACTGTCTGTAATTTAGAAGCATAATCTGGATAGACTTCCTTGATAGAATTGCTGGTCTTTTTTGAAATTCCTACAATGGTATTCGCAGCATCCAACTGGCGTCTATGTGATTCTCTTTTGGAGCTATCCTTAAGAAATTCTTCGATACTTCCATGAATCCAAGAGATTTTCTTGACTTCTTTTCTTTTAGAGAACAACAGTGGTGGATTCATAATGGTAAAGGAAACTTCAACATCATAATCATCTTCTACAAGCAAACGACGAGTCAGTCTTGGAAAATAAATTCTCATTCTCCACAAAAAAGCTCGTAACCATCTAGCTTGGCGATAATCTTGAAGAGATTTTAAAATGCCTACATGCTTGGGAACAGATTCGTATCCCTTGTCAAAGTGCTCCATTTCAAGAATATCAATATCATACTTTTCTGGATCCAGATTTGAAACAATGGTAGACAGAATCTTTTCTGCACCGCCTCCGAGAGAAAAAGACCACATAAAAAATAAGATTTTTTTCTTAGCCACCATATTCTCCCTTGTATTCTGTATAAGACTTATCCATATCAGCGATGACAGCATCATGATGTGGTAGCTGCTTATCTGCTGGCGGAGGTGTCATGTAGTCTCCAAAAGCAGTGCTGAGATAGGCATCATATCCAACTGGAATGGGCATCTCTGTCTCTTCAAATGGCAAGAAAAGATTATCCTCAAAAGATTCGATTAGGTACTTATTTCTCATGTAACCAGGACCCGAGCATAATTCCGTGATTCCATCACTATCAGCTAGACCATACTTGGTCATTTCTTTTTCAGCTTTTTTCCAAATGCGATAACGAATAGATTTTGGAGTCAACCCCAGTAAAATACGGCTTCCCCACTTCATAAGTGCGCCATGTTTTGCTGGAATAGTTTGCGCACAAAAAAGAGAATAAATCAAGGCCCAACGAACCTGTTTTTTCCGCTCAGCTGGATTTTTAGGATAATAATCCAAAGGCAACACATCCAAGGCCAGACCATGTGGCAATTCTAAATCCTGCTGGTAAGGTTTGATACAGGTAGTTTCCTTGTCACGAATGGTAATAAAAAGATTGCGGTCGACAAAATCCTTGTTACTCTTTGACAAGAAATAACGTTCATCTGCATAACGAGGCCATAATTCTGCTAATTTCTCATAATCTTTACGAGGCATAAAAAAGTCTAGGTCGTCATCCCAAGGAATAAAGCCCTTGTTTCGAAGGGCACCAATAGCACCCCCTCCACAGAGGTAACAAAGTAGATCATGTTCTTTACAAAAGGCCACAAAATATTCAGCCATCTCCAGACTACGAGCCTGAATTGCTTTTAAATCAGTCATATTGTTCATTATTCTTTCTATCGTATCGTTTCATTATACCACAAATAGGGGGTGAAAATCTATTGCAGACTGTAAAAAAATCAAAGCCTGACTGCTAGATAAATAGCTATCAAACTTTGATTTTTCTGTCTTATACTATTCAAACCACGTCAGCTTCACCTTGCCGTAGGTGTAGGTAACTGACTTCGTCAGTCTTATCTACAACCTCAAAACTGTGTTTTTAGCAGCCTGCGGCTAGCTTCCTAGTTTACACTTTGATTTTCATTGAGTATTATCTTATCTCAGGCCCATTTGAGCGAGCTTGGTTTGATATTTGTTTTGATCAACCAGCAAGCCCAAGCCTCCATAAACATCATAGGCATCTACCCAGTCACCCAGTTCTGGAATCGTCAATTTTTCAATACCATTTTTTGCTCCATCCAAAACAGATAAACCGTTTGTTAGGAGGAAAGTATAGGGTGCGTTGGTTGAGGTCATAGCAAAAACCTTTCCAAGAGCTTCAGAACCAGTGAAAAGTTTAGTGGGATCTTTAATTTGCTCTAAAATTGCTGTTAAAACTTGCTGCTGTCTTTTGGTACGGCCGTAATCCGCCTCATCGTCATCACGGAAACGAGCATAATTGAGTAGGGTCGAGCCATTCATCTGCTGTTTTCCGACTTTGATGGTTTGGGTTGGAGACTCAGTCTCAGTAGCGTGTAAATCATCTCCGACTGTAGCTTCTGTTAGTGGACGCCCATTCAATGTTGAAAATTGAGCATCAATTGTCACCCCATCAGGGAAAAGCGTGTCAATCGCTGTGGCAAAGGCCTGAAAATCGACCAAGGCGTAGTACTTAATATCCAAGTCAAAATTATCTTTCAAGACTTGGCGAACCATTTCTGCCCCTTTTTGCCCCTCTTGTTCTCCTAACTCATAGGCTACGTTTAACTTGTTATCCGTCTGTTTTCTACCGTTAATGACTTGGCTATAACCGTCTATATAAACCAAATTATCACGCATGAAGCTGACTAGCTTCATTTTCTTATCTGAGCCCCCGACATTTAATACCATAATAGAGTCCGTCCGCGTCTCAGCACTGTTTTGGCCGATTCGACCATCCGTCCCCATGATCAAAATATTAACCCCATCTCTAGTGTCCTGACCATTAAAGACTTGAACCTGTGCTGCCTTGGCATCAGCAGTTTTCTTTGCGCTAGCATCTTGGTAACCACGCAAAAACATGAATACCATGGCTAAAGCCACACAGACCAGAAGTGAAAAAATCACCATAAAAATGCGTTTAAGACGGAGCTTCCGTCTTTTCTTTTTGGGAGGGGAAGAGAGTGCTTGTGATTTGTATTGTGAGCGACTCCGGTTTGCATAGCTTGGTAAGTCAACCTGCTCTTCTCTTTCTTGTTCCAAGCTGGAACTACTATTTACCCTAGCAAGAGTTAGCTTTTCTTGCAAATAGGCAAACTCATTTTTTTCTCTCTCATTGAGATAGTGAATATTTTTTAGCAAATAATCATAACGTAATTTTTCATGATGACTGAGAGGATTTTCTTTACTCATCTTCTCTCCTTTCCATGGTCTGATATTGGATAAATAGGATAGGCACCCAGAACTTTATACTGGATTCCGATGGCTTCTAGTTCTTTTTGGGCAAAGTGAACCAAGTCCTTATCAGTATAGTCCATATCGATAATGAAAAAGTATTCACCCAGTGCTGTCTTGAGTGGCCGACTTTCAATTTTTGTCAGGTCAATTCCTCGCCAAGCAAAGGTCGAAAGAGCCTTGTAGAGTGCACCTGGAAGGTTGTCAGGTAAGGTCAGGGCCAAAGTCATTTTCTCAGTTTGTGCTTGCAAGGGAATAGCTGCACCTTCAGCTCCCAGAACCCAGAAACGTGTGAAATTAGCTTCCATTTCCTGAATATCCTCGGCAATCAGTTCTAAGCCATATTCTTCAGCAGAACTTCTAGGTGCAATTGCTGCAAAGGGCTGGTCTGGATGTTCGGAAATATAGCGAGCCGCATAGGCTGTACTAGCAGTCACCTCGATTTGAGCCTCTGGATACTGTTCATCGATGAATTTCTTTCCTTGAGCCAAGGCCTGTGGATGAGAAAAAATCTTTTCAATCTTAGTATGACCCGGAACCACCATTAACTGCTGATGAATAGGCTGAACAATTTCTGCCACTGCTTGAATGCGAGCCTGATGAAAAAGGTAGTCCAAGGTTTCATGAACACTACCCTCGATAGAATTTTCAACTGGCACCACAGAATAGTCCACCAAGCCTTGCTCATAGGCCTTGATGACATCTGTAATATTGGCAAAGGCCTGCAATTCCTCATGAGGAAAAGCTGTCTGCACAACATGGTGTGAAAATGATCCCTTGGGACCTAGATAAGCAATTTTCATCTCAGTTCCTCTATAATTTCCTCTGGGCTTAACTCGGTCACATCCAAAACCCGACTAGCTACTTCCTCATACCAAGCCTGTCTTTCTTGAAAAATAGCTGCAAGTTCTTCCTTGCTATTATTTAGAAAAAGCGGACGCTGATTTTCCTTATCAGCTGCGATACGGTGGTAGAGGCTTTCAAAATCAGCTTTCAGGTAGATATTATCAGAATTTGTCTTTAGTAAGTCACGATTTCGCTGAGAAATGACTACTCCTCCACCAGTTGACACAACTTGGTCTCTTTGTAGTAAATCAGCTAGGACTTCTGATTCTATCTGACGAAAGGCTTCTTCTCCCTTTTCCGCGAAAAATTCCGCAATGGACATGCCTAAACGCTTCTCTATCAGAGCATCCATATCGAGATAATCTGGGTCCAAGCCTCTTGCAATAGTCGATTTGCCAGCCCCCATAAAGCCTAATAACACCTTAGCCATGAATCAAGCTCTCCAAATCATCAAAGAAGCTAGGATAACTGGTATTGATAGCTTCTGCACGGTCAAGCTCCACTTCTCCATCTGCCACCAAAAGGGCCGCAATGGCTGTCATCATACCGATACGGTGGTCTCCAAACGTATTGACTCTAGCACCGTGAAGGGCTGATTTCCCTTTGATAATCATCCCATCTGCCGTAGGAGTAATATCTGCTCCCATACTATTTAAGGCATCTGCCACAACCTGAATACGGTCTGTTTCCTTGACCTTAAGTTCCTCAGCATCCTTGATAACTGTTACACCTTGGGCTTGGGTCGCAAGTAGGGCGATAATTGGCAATTCATCAATCAAGCGTGGAATCAAGGCACCACCAATCTCTGTTCCTTTCAAGTCAGAAGACTCAACAGTTAAGGTAGCAGATTTAGCGACTGGATCAATTTCAGTTATTTCTAGTTTTCCACCCATGGCACGAATGACATCGATAATACCGGTGCGCGTTTCGTTGATACCCACATTCTGCAGCACTACACGAGAATTCGGAACAATCAAACCTGCGACCAACCAAAAGGCTGCACTGGAAATATCTCCTGGCACGACCACCTTTTGTCCTGTCAATTTTTGTGGCCCTTGGACTGTGATTTTCTTACCGTCCACACTTAAATGGCCACCAAATTGTTGCAGCATATCTTCAGTATGATTACGGGTGCACTCTTTTTCAATAATAACTGACTCCCCCTGAGCCTGCAAGGCCGCAAACATCAAGGCTGACTTAACCTGGGCAGATGCAATTGGCAACTCATAATGAATAGGTCTTAGATTTTTCGTCCCTTTTAAATGAAGGGGAGGCAGGTCTCGCTCGGTTTGCCCTGAAATACTAACGCCCATTTTTTTCAGTGGAATCGTCACACGATCCATAGGACGTTTGGAAAGACTATCATCTCCAAACATTTCTACTTCAAAGTCTGCACCAGCAAGGACACCTGAAATCAGGCGAATCGAGGTGCCAGAATTTCCCATATCAAGGGCATTTTGCGGAGCTTTTAGGCCGTCCATACCGACACCTTGAATGGTAATAACCCCATCTTTATCCTCAATCTCAACACCAAGGTCACGGAAAACTTTAATAGTTGAGAGCACGTCCTCGCCCCTTAAAATGTCATAAACCTTTGTCTCACCCTCAGCCAAACTTCCAAAGATAATGGAACGGTGGCTGATAGACTTGTCACCTGGAACTCGGATACTGCCATGTAAGTGGCGAATGTTTGTTTTTAGTTTCATACTGGACCTCATACTTGCAATACTTTTACCTATTTTATCATAAAAAGCCAGAAATTCCTTAAAAATTCCTGACTTTATGATAGTTATTTTCTTATTTTAGCAATTCTGAAACTGGTTCGAAAACAATTTTTTCAATGTCAGAAAGGTAAATGGCCAATTGTTGTTGCTTGGTAAAGAATTCTGACAAGAGACTGTTCCCCTGAATCTGCTTGCCAAATCCTTCCATCTTAGCTTGGAAGGAAGCGTCTGGCATTTGACCTGTCTGCGCTAATCTTTGAATTTCCTCTTGGAAAGTAACATATTCTGTAAAGATTTTGCTTGCCTCAGCATCTGCTGCAATCGCATCTTTAGCTGTTTTAACAGCCTTATATTCTGGCAGTTCGCGTAGACCGCGACTGAGTTCGTTTGCACTATCGTAAATATTTGACATGATTTTCTCCTTATTTATTTCTTTTAAAATTACTAGTCACGCTCTGGTCTTTATTATTGTGCAATCACTTTTATATGACCTCTTGAATGTCCATTGCTTAATTCCTTATCTGGTATATACTCTATCTTCAAAGTTCCTAAATTAGAACCTGTTTTTATTTCATTTGACATAAGATTATCAAAATAGTTATTTATCTCATCATCAGATAAGGATGATTCAATCGATTTAACAATATCATGAAATACTTCTTTCATTGTTGGATGGTTCATTTTTTGTCTCAACACTAGCTTCTGAAGTAGTTTTCACATCTTTTTTAACAGCGTAAGCTCTAAGTAAGATAAAAGAAATAAAGATAATACCAAATATGAATCTAGGCTCTATTTTAGGCATATTTTTCTCCTTATTTGACAACGACTGTGTAGTCGGTATTTTCTGTTATTAGATGCTCAGCTCTTTCCAAGTCTTGAGCATTTTTAAATGAAATTTGTAGAATCCCGTGAATATCCTCACGGTTTTCCTCGTTGATATGAATATTGACCAAGGAAGTTCCACGTAGTAGTTCCAAAATCCTCAAGATGACATCTTCTTCATCGGGAACGTCGACATAGAGGTCGTAAGAACTATCCACACCACCACGCTTATGAATTTCCATGGCCTGACGTTGCTCACGCGCTTGGTTGAAAAAGTTCCAGATTTGGTTTTCATCACCCTTACTGATAGCTTGTCCAATCTCGTCCAAACGCTCCTTGAAATCCCCAATTCTATCTAAAATTGTTTCACGATTGGACAAGAGAATGGAGGTCCACATACCTGGCTCGCTTTCCGCAATTCGGGTCATATCTCGAAAACCACCGGCAGCAAAACGCCTTGCCATCTCATGTTCTTGAGCATAGACCACGGTCTGTTCCATGAGACTAGAAGCCAGAATATGAGGAAAATGGCTAATCTGAGAAGTGACTCGATCGTGCTCCTTGGCATCAATCTCGATAAAACGAGCATGAAGACCTGAAAGTAAGTCCTTCATTTCCTCAAGTGTGTCAGGACTTGTCAGCCTCGAAGGTGTAAAGATATAATAGGCATTTTCAAAAAGATTGACATCCGCAGAAGCAGCCCCTGTCTTGTGACTACCAGCCATGGGATGGGCCCCGACAAAGCGAACAGGCTTACCAGCTAAATAGTTCTCCGCCGCATCTACAATGGCTGACTTGGTCGAACCAGCATCTGAGATAATCACGCCTTCTTTTAAGTCCAAGTTGGCCAACTCCTTAATGAAAGCAATGGTTTGCTTGATTGGCAAGCTGAGAATGATGATATCTGCCAAAGGAGCAAAACTAGCAAAATCATCCGTTGCACGGTCAATCATGCCTTCTTTCAAGGCAATATCTCTCGAAGCTTGACTGCGATTATAACCTAAAATTTCATAATCTGGATGATCGCGTTTGATACCAAGGGCCATCGAGGCACCAATCAATCCAAGGCCCGCGATATAGACTGTTTTTGCCATAGAAACTCCTTAATAGTTCTTTGTATAGTCTCGGTGCTTGACCACTGCTTCTTTTAATTCCTCTAGATTGTCTGATGAGAATTTTTCGAGGATTTCTTGTGCTAAAACCGTTGCCACAACAGCTTCCATAACTACACCTGCAGCTGGAAGAGCAGTCGGATCACTTCTCTCCACAGTTGCCTTGTAGGGTTCATGGGTTTCGATATCCACACTCATGAGTGGTTTGTAGAGAGTAGGAATGGGCTTCATGACGCCACGAACAACAATCGGTTGCCCATTAGTCATACCGCCTTCAAAGCCACCTAGATTGTTTGTACGGCGAGTATAGCCGTCTTCTTTAGACCAGAGAATTTCATCCATGACCTGGCTTCCTTTACAATAACCAGCCTCAAATCCAAGACCAAATTCTACCCCTTTAAAGGCATTTATAGAGACAACAGCTTGGGCTAATCGTGCATCCAATTTTCTGTCCCATTGGACATAGGAACCAAGACCAACTGGAACACCTCCAACGACTGTCTCCACAACCCCACCGATGGTATCACCGTCACGTTTGATTTGGTCAATATAATCCTTGATTTCCTGTTCTCTTTCTTGGTTGACAATAGAAACGTCAGACTGGGCAGCTCTTTCCTTAATCTCAGCGACTGTTAGATTTTCAGGAACATCGATTTCCTTGCCACCAAAGACTACGACATGGTTGGCAATCTCCATATCCAGCTCAGCCAAGAGGCGTTTGGCTACTGCCCCAACTGCCACCCGCATGGTGGTTTCACGGGCAGATGAACGTTCCAAGGAATTACGCAAATCGTCAAAACGGTACTTGATGCCCCCTACCAAGTCGGCGTGACCAGGACGAGGATGGGTGATTTTTCGTTTGCTTTTAAGGCGGTCTTCAATGTCCTCCGCAGACATGATATCCAGCCATTTTTGGTGGTCTTTATTGATGACATCCATGGTAATAGGAGCCCCTGTCGTCTTCCCATGGCGAACACCCGAAGTAAAGACAACTTGGTCGCTCTCAATCTTCATACGACCACCGCGGCCGTAGCCACCCTGACGACGTTTAAGGTCCTCATTGATATCCTCAGCTGTCAAAGGAAGTCCAGCTGGAATTCCCTCAATAATAGCCGTCAGACGGGGGCCGTGTGATTCTCCTGCAGTTAAATATCTCATACGTTCTCCTTATTTTACCAAGTAGTCTTTCATCTCTTCCAGAGAAACTGGGTGGATGGTTGCAGAACCAAGCTCTGGCACCAAGACCAATTTCAAGGTATTGCCACGCGCCTTCTTATCATGAGTCAAAGCCTGATAAAGCTTGTCAACATCCCAGTTTTCATAGTCAACAGGCAAGCCAAATTTCTGACACATATCTGTAATGGACTGAGTTATGCCAGCTGGCATAAGGCCTTTTTCCTCAGCTACCTTGGAAATCTGAACCATGCCCATGGCCACAGCTTCACCATGCATGACCTTGCCATATCCGGCCGTCGCTTCAATGGCGTGACCAATGGTGTGGCCAAAATTGAGGTAAAGACGAACACCATTGTCCAACTCATCCTCAACTACCATCTTGCGCTTAACCTGACAAGAATGTTCAATCAAGGTCTCTGCATATTCCAGTATGCTCTCAACAGAACCATCCAGCTCCGTCAAGAGAGCCCAAAGTTCTGGATCCTCAATCAAGCCATACTTGATAACTTCACCCATTCCTTCAATCAACTCTCTTTTTCCGAGGGTTTCAAGAACAAGTGGGTCAATCAGAACCCCATCTGGCTGGGCAAAGGTACCCACCATATTTTTAGCAAATGGAGTATTGACGCCCGTCTTTCCACCGATTGAAGAATCCACCTGGGCAGTCAAACTAGTCGGAATCTGAACAAAGTGAATGCCCCGCATATAGGTAGAGGCTACAAAACCAGCCAAGTCCCCAACGACACCGCCACCAAGAGCCACGATTCCATCGCTACGAGTCAGACCTTGCTTGACTAAAAATTCATAGACTTTCTGGACAGTGGTTAAATTCTTTCTTTCTTCCCCTTCTAAAAAGTCAAAAACTGCTACCTGAAAACCAGCATCTTCTAGGCTGAGCTTGACCTTCTCTGCATAAAGAGAAGCTACATGGTTGTCTGTCACAATGACTACCTTTTGTGGTTGCCAGAGTTCTCGCAACCATTGACCAGCCTGAGCCAGACAACCTTTTTCAATCTGAATATCATAAGGATGATGAGGAATATCGATTCTGATTTTCATAGGAGAATCTCCTTTTCTTTATTGGTATTTTTCTGTTAAAGACTGCCAAATTTCTTCTGTCGGCATTTCCTTGCCTGTCCACAGTTGAAAAGCTTCTGCAGCTTGATAGAGCAACATTCCCAGACCATTGACGGCTGAATTACCCTGACTTCTGGCCCATTTCAAAAATGGTGTTTCAAAGGGTTGGTAAATGATATCTGCCACCAAGATGGTTTCTGGCAAATTGATGCTTTCAGGAACTGGGGATGATTGACCATCCATGCCCACACTAGTGGCATTAACCAGTAAATCCGACTCGGCAATCCTTTCTTGCAGTTCAGAAACATCTTCTAAAGCATACAAGTCCACTTTAAAGCCTGTTTTCTCCTGTAACTTGTCTAGGTAAGGTCTTGTTTTTTCCATAGAAACTGAACGAGCAAAGACTGAAATCTGACTGACGCCGTCCAAAATAGCTTGCGCCAAAATGGACTTGGCCGCACCACCTGCACCCAGCAGGATCATCTTCTTACCTGTAATTGTAAAAGAAGGCAAGCTCTTAAAAAATCCCTTGCCATCTGTATTATATCCAATTAAATTGCCATTCTCATTGACAACCGTATTGACCGCACCAATCAAGCGCGCTTCGTCACTCAGCTCATCCAAATATGGAATCACTTGCTCCTTATAGGGCATGGACAGGTTGACGCCAAACATCTGGTAGCGACGAATATTAGCCACTGTTTCTGCCAAGTCACCCGCTTCAATCTCCCAAGCCACGTAAGCACCGTTGGTAGCTGTCGCCTCAAAGGCCCTATTGTGGATAAAAGGCGAAATAGAATGCTTAATAGGATTGGCAACAACGGCAGCTAAACGTGTATAGCCATCAAGCTTCATCCAAAATCTCCCTGATTTTTTTCATGTTAGCTAGGGAAATCTGACCAGGAGCACTAGCCTCATCTAGACTAGCAAAGGACCAGCTAGAACCAGTCACATCCGCAGTGATACGAGAAACCTTGCCCACCTTGCCCATAGAAATGGTCACATATTCCTGTTCAGGATTGAGTGTTTTAAAGCCTCGTGTATAGTTCATCAAGTCTAAGACATCTTGCTCCGTGTGGGCCATCACCGCAACCTTGACAAGTTTTGGATTTAGGCTCGTCAACTCTGATAAAATTTCCATCATATTTTCAGGTGTTTCTTGGAAATTGTGGTAACTCAAAATGAGATTTGGGAAGTCCAGCATTTCCTCAAAAACATCCTTGTAGCTGTAGTACTCAAAATCAATATAGTCTGGTTGATAGAGTTGCGCCACTTCCTTGATTAGATGGATATATTCTTCTGGAGAAAGGTCGATTTCTCCCCCTTCAGAGCGAGTTCGCAATGTGAAAACCAACTCACGGCCTGCGAATTTTTCAAAAATAGCTGGAGCCACCTGCAAAATTGCTTCCTTAGGCAGATAGTCGGCACGCCATTCAATGATGTCGGCATCCAGATACCTCGTGGCATCCAGAGCCTGGGCCTCCTCTAAACTTCTTGGCATTACTGAAACGATTAATTTCATTTACTAACCTTCATACTAATCACCTTGAGGTAATTACTACTTTCATCTTTTTTATTATAGGCGAAATCTGCTGGAAGACCGTATTTGTTTAAAATCTGGTAACTTCTTCCTGCAAAGCCTTTATCAATTTGTTCTGTAAATTTCTGGCGGGATACATTGGCAGCATTGGTACTGGCAATGATAATCCCTCCCGGATTTAAAATCTCCAGACTCTGGGAAATCAACTTGTGATAATCCTTGGCCACAGAGAAGGTCTGTTTTTTGTTCCGAGCAAAGCTAGGCGGATCTAGGACAATCACATCGTAAGTCAAGCCTTTTCGCTTAGCATACTTGAAATACTCAAAGACATCCATGACTATAAAACGATGGTCGTCGGTGCTGATTCCATTTGCCTGAAAATGCGCTTGAGACAATTCTCGTGAACGCTTGGCTAGGTCAACAGAAATTGTCTGACTTGTTCCTCCCATGGCCGCAGCTACTGAAAAGGCTGCTGTATAAGAAAACATGTTGAGCAAGGATTTACCCATAGCCAACCCATCAACTAGACTACCACGAATCTCATGCTGGTCTAGGAAAATCCCTGTCATCAAGCCATCATTCATAAAGACTTGATACAGGACACCATTTTCCAAAACAGTGAAAAATTTAGGTGCTTCTTGACCATAAACATGGGCTGATTCATAGTCCAAACCCTTAAAGCGTATCTTCTCATAGGCCCCTAAGACCTCAGGAAAAACCTGTCTAAAGGCTTCTGAGATGGTCTGACGAATCTGATAAACATAAGAGTTATACCAAGAAAAGACAGCATAGTCGCCATAAAGGTCCACTGTCAGACCGCCAAAGCCATCTCCCTCTTGGTTAAAGAGACGAAAGGCAGTTGTCAATTCGTCTTGATAGTAGGCACTTCTCTTTTCTTTAGCTTGTCTAAACAGCGTTTCAAAGAAAGCTTGATTGAAGGCCACCTTGTCCTTACTAACAAACCAGCCCAAGCCCTTGTTTTGCTGCGAAAGGTAGGCAGTTCCAAGAAAGGTTCCTTCCTGACTCTGCACTTCTACTTCCTGATCCTTAAGATTGACATTCTCAAGATCACTGGCTTCTAGTAAAACTAGCCCCTTAGCGAGCTTCTTTTCAACCCTTTTGCTGACTCTTATTCTATTCATAACTACCATTATATCAAACTTTTAGACAATTCTCAAAAAAGAAACTACCCTTGCTTTTTTACTCTTCTTTTAAAAAATGGTATACTAATACTAATAAAAAATTAGGAAGTAAATGTGTGAAAAGCAATTTTAACAAAATCCAAAAAGCCATCGGTACCAGACTGGGTTTTGTCCTAACCCTTTTAATCCTATATTGGCTCAAAACCTTATTAGCCTATGCCGTTGACTTTAATTTAGATATTCAAGTGGGCAAGTTGCAGGGAAATTACCTTGCCTTTATCGCCTTTTTCAATCCCCTTCCTTTGGGGCTCCTCCTGCTAGCTTCAGCCCTCTATGCTCGCTCAACCAAGATCTTTTATGGTCTGAGTATAGCTATTTACAGCCTTTTGTTTATTTGGCTTTATTCCAATGTCTTTTACTATCGAGAATTTAGCGACTTTATCACGGCTAATACCATGAAGGTGGTTAGCAAGGTGTCTGTCGGTACTGCGGAACTAGAGTTACTGCGTCCTTGGGATTTCATCTATTTTATGGATTTCCCACTGATGGCTTTTCTTTTCTTTAAAAAATTCATCCAGCTGGATAGGAGACCTTTCAAATTCCGCTCCAGTGTTGCTATCACTGCACTCTCAGCCCTGCTCTTTTCTGCTAATCTTTTCTTGGCTGAAATTGAACGTCCCGATCTCCTATCAAGAGGATTTTCGAATTATTATGTTGTCCGCGCCCTCAGTTTGCCAGCCTTTTTAGGCTATAGCGCCAACCAATCCTACAGTGCAAACAAGGAACGTGCCAAGGCCTCTGAGACTGATCTTCAACCTATTACAGATTATATTCAAGAACATTCTGCTAAGCCCAATCCAGACTATTTTGGCTTGGCCAAAGGAAAAAATGTGTTTTATCTCCACTTGGAGAGTTTCCAACAGTTCCTGCTTGACTATAAACTTAACATAGATGGAACTGAGCATGAAGTCACTCCCTTCCTTAATTCACTCTACCATTCGCAATCAACCCTAGCCTTTTCGAATATCTTTAACCAAGTCAAGGCTGGTAAGACCTCAGATGCGGAAACCATGCTGGAGACTGGTTTGTTTGGACTTGACCAAGGTTCCTTTATGGTCAATTACGGTGGTACCAATACCCAGCAGGCAGCGCCTTTTATCCTATCGAAAAATGGCTACCAATCAAGTGCTGTCTTTCACGGTAATATTGGAACCTTCTGGAACCGAAATACGACCTACAAACAATGGGGCTACCAATACTTCTTTGATGCTTCCTATTTTACCAAGCAAAACAGTAGCAATTCTTTCCAATATGGTTTAAATGATAAAATCATGATGAAAGATTCTATCAAATATCTGGAACACTTACAGCAACCTTTTTATGCCAAGTATATCACGGTGTCCAACCACTATCCTTATGCTAGCAATCTGACGGGCGATGAGCTTGGTTTCCCCTTGGCTAAGACCAAAGATGAAACTATCAATGGCTACTTCCAAACCGCCAACTATCTGGATAGTGCCATCAAAGCCTTCTTTGACTATCTCAAAGAAAGTGGCCTCTATGAAAAATCCATCATCGTCATTTACGGAGACCATTATGGCATTTCCAACTCTCGCAATCCTGATCTGGCACCATTGATTGGCAAGACTTCTGAAAACTGGTCTAATTACGATAATGCCATGTTGCAGCGAGTGCCTTTTATGGTGGTCATGCCTGGTTATGAAAAGGGGCAAATTATCAATACCTACGGTGGACAAGTCGATATTTTACCGACTCTCGAACACCTCCTTGGTATTGGGTCCAATTCCTTCCTTCAAGTCGGACAAGACCTCCTATCACCAGACCACCAAGAAATCGTTGCCTTTCGAACTGCAAATTCCTTCGTCACGCCAAAATATACCAGCTACGACGGACGAACCTACTATACTGAAAGCGGTCTTGAAATCAGCAACCTTGATGAACAAGCTCAGACTGAACTAGAAAACGTTCGTCAAGCAGCTAGTCAACAGCTGAAAATCAGCGACCAGATTCAAACTGGCGATTTAATACGTTTCTACCAAAAAGATCATCTTGGAAAAGTTGATACAGAAAGTATTTCTTACCTCAATTCTTTACCAATTCTGCAAAAGATTGAGCAGGAAAAAGGTAGTCAATCAACCAGTCTCTTTAGCCAACGACAAGGTAAAACCAGTACTGACCTTTTCAAGGCACCAAGTTACCAAGAACTCCACCCAGAGTCGGCAGAAACTAAATCAAAATCACAATAAAAATGCTCTTCCATCGTGGAGGAGCACTTCTTTTTATCAATGAAAATCAAAGAGCAAACTAAGAAACTAGCCTCAGATTAACTGTGAGATTATAGGTAGAGAGGTTGTACCTGCAATATATGACTGTCAAGTTTAGTGGTGTAGATAGTAGAATAAAGATGAGAAGGCATAGAGAGAAGATAAATCACCTTAAGCAGGTATCTGGAAAATTTGATTTTATAGAGAAGCCTTTTGTTACAAACTCAATATACTATCAATAAATAATATCATAGAAGCAACAATAATTATAATTTCACCTATTTGCATAATCCTATTTCGAACTCTAAATATATTTTCTATCAAAAATACTTGAAAAAGACACATTATAGGAATTAACGTTTTTGAAATTGAAAAATATCCAAATAAATAAACTATAAACAACAAAAATAGAACTATGTTATATTTCTTATTCATGACATTCCCCTCTTTATTTTTTGATTACCAATCTTAATCATTTACAACTACATTATAACAAACTATAAAAGCGTTTGTCGAATTAAATTTATCAAGCAAGCGACCAACTATCTCATCTTTTTTCTATTTCTGCCAATATGCGTGACAGGTAGTAATGATAGCCAAAAATAGCAAGACCAAGCAAGAGGATAAGAGCTCCTACTCCCAAGCTAATGGCAAGGATAGGGGAGAGAGACCGAACCAAGAATAAGCTCCCTATTACAAGGGCCATTAAGATAACACTATAAATTAAGAGTAAAACTATTGCTACTATACGATTTGAACGGTTCACCAGGTCCGTAATGTTACTCCAATTGGTTGACAGATTTTTAACGTCCTTAAGGTAATGGTGGCAAGAAAGGATGACACTTGCAAAGATCCAGGCCACAATAAGGTAAATCATCGAAAGGATGGGCAAGCCTAGATATAGAGAAAGACCAAGTAAAGTCAGGACTGGTAAAAAGGACTGGACAGCAAATATAATCCAAAATTTCACTTTCACATAACGAGCAAAGTCAAAGGGTAAACTCTTAAGAAAATCAACATTTTCTCTCTCCAAGGACAAGGCAATTGAATGCAGGCTGGTGATATTGTTATTGACAACTGCTATAAACACTCCTACAAAAAACAAGGGTAACCAGTATGGAGGATGAATGTCTGGAACTATCTGAGAATCTCGGATTTTGGAAATCAGACCAATCATCATGAGATAAGGAAGGAAAGCACTTGTAAAAAGCACTGTAATCACGCCAGTCCCCTGTCCCAAGAGGGTGAGGTGGTAGCGTAAAACCATACGGAAAAATCCTTTTTTAGTAGTTGAAATTCTCTCCTTACTGCGACGTTCTTTCTTGACCTTCTCCTCACTGTTAAGCAGAATCACGTCATAAAAATGAGGAAGAACCTTCTTTTTGGTCAGGTAAAGTAAGAAGACAGTTAGAGTTATCCAAGCGAGCAGACCCAGTATGGCTTCTGTCGAAAAAGGCTCCACTGCTATTTTGTAAAAGATATGAAGAGGATAAAGGAGAAATGGAATGTCTCTAACTTTGTCAACAATACTTCCAAAAGTCGACTGTAGAAAGAGGACAAATATTAAAGGTATGAGAACTCCTATCCCAATCATCACATTCGAAAAAATAGACTGATACTTTCTGAAGACCCTAGTCTGAGCCAAGAAATGTACTGCCACTACCATCACTAAAGTAACAGAGACAAATAATAAGGCCAAGGACAGCAGCATCAAAGGCAAGCCCAGCCAAAGAGAAGGAGCTAGCCTAATATAGAGGACTAGAAAATAAGCTAGGATTGGTACAATTCCAGCTAGAGCTGGCAAGAGAACAGACAGTCCTTTAGCAATTATAATCTCTGATTCTTTAAAGGCATAGGGCCTATACGATGCCAAGTCCTTACTCTCATAAAAGACATTGTAAAATGCAGTGAAAGAAGTTGAAAAGGCAAGCACCAGTAAAATAGCAACCATGCTACTAAAAAAACTTGGTATTTCCTCAAAAGGAAAACGAAAGGCTATATTTATAAACATGAAAAGCATCAAGAGACTAGAAAAAATGTAAGAACTTAGGACTCTAGCGGAAACATTTACTTTTTTCTCAGGATTCTTAGCTTGCTTCTTTCGTAGGTTAGCCAGATTAGCTTCTTGAGATGAATAGAGGATATTGATATCAACTAATTTTTTAATGACCTTGAGACGCATCCGCAACCTCCTCTTTTCTACCAGCAAGGCTAAGATAGATACTTTCTAAAGACTGGTTTGGGTGGTCTTTTCTCAAGTCCTCTACGCTACCACAATAAATCAAATGCCCCTTTTTCAAAATGGCAATCCGATCACAGACTTGCTCTGCCACCTCTAGGACATGGGTTGAAAACAAGACTGTCTTGCCTTTTTGCGCATGCTCCTTCATCATTTGCTTCAAATCAAAGGCAGCCTGGGGATCCAAACCTGTCAAGGGTTCGTCCAAGACCCAAATATCGGGATCGGACAAGAGTGCTCCGATGACAAAGACTTTCTGACGCATTCCGTGAGAAAGGGTTTCAATAACCTGATAGCAGTTTTCAGCAAAATCAAAAACGTTCAATAGCCTAGCTAGACTAGCCTCCAAGTCAGAGCTGCTCAAATCATAGGATGAGGCAATCAATTCCCAAAATTCATTGGCCGTTAAGCGTAAAAATAAGTCAGGCGAGTCTGCAACGTAGCCAATCTTTCGTTTAATAGCCAAGCGATTTTCCGATAAATCCTGACCATCTACCAAAATACGACCACTGCTGGGCGAAATGATACTGACTAGGGATTTTATGGTAGTCGATTTTCCAGCACCGTTATGGCCAATCAAGCCCATAATCTCCCCATTTTCAATCTGCAAATTGAGATTGCTCAAAGCCTCTTTATCACCATACAACTTACTAACATTTTGAAATTCAATCATGGGATGACTCCTATCTTTATCTATATTACATACTATTATACTAGCGCTTTGATACAAAAAAATCAACACTTTATTTTAAGTAGATACAATAGTTTCCTTCTATTCTTACGCAAACGTTTGCGCCAAGAGATACTTTATGATAGAATAAAGAACAAGATTGACAAGTAAGAGGAAACATCATGCAAAATCAAACACTCATGCAATACTTTGAATGGTATCTGCCCCACGACGGTCAGCACTGGACGCGTCTGGCTGAAGATGCTCCACACCTAGCTAATCTCGGTATCAGCCATGTCTGGATGCCACCAGCTTTCAAGGCTACCAATGAAAAAGATGTAGGCTATGGGGTCTATGACTTATTCGACCTAGGAGAGTTCAACCAAAAAGGGACAGTCCGTACCAAGTATGGTTTCAAAGAAGACTATCTTCAAGCCATTCAAGCCCTAAAAGCACAGGGAATTCAACCTATGGCCGATGTGGTGCTCAATCACAAGGCGGCGGCTGATCACATGGAAGCCTTTCAGGTCATCGAAGTGGATCCTGTAGACCGTACAGTCGAACTTGGAGAACCTTTCACCATCAATGGCTGGACTAGCTTTACCTTCGATGGTCGCCACGATACCTACAATGACTTCCACTGGCACTGGTACCACTTCACAGGTACTGACTATGATGCAAAACGCCGTAAGTCTGGGATTTATCTCATCCAAGGGGACAACAAGGGCTGGGCAAATGAGGAATTGGTCGATAACGAAAATGGTAACTACGACTACCTCATGTATGCCGACCTAGACTTTAAGCATCCTGAAGTTATCAAAAATATCTATGACTGGACTGACTGGTTCATGGAGACGACTGGTATTGCTGGTTTCCGTTTGGATGCCGTTAAGCACATTGACTCTTTCTTCATGAGCAATTTTATCCGCGATATGAAGGAAAAATACGGTGAGGATTTCTATGTTTTTGGTGAATTTTGGAATCCAGACAAGGAAGCCAATCTGGACTATCTTGAAAAAACGGAAGAACGCTTTGACCTTGTCGATGTTCGTCTCCACCAGAATCTCTTTGATGCTAGCCGAGCAGGTTCCAACTATGACCTTCGTGGTATTTTCACAGATAGCCTGGTTGAACTCAAGCCTGACAAGGCTGTGACTTTTGTCGACAACCACGATACACAACGAGGTCAGGCTCTTGAGTCTACCGTTGAAGAATGGTTTAAACCAGCAGCCTATGCCCTCATTCTGTTACGCCAAAATGGCCTTCCATGTGTCTTTTACGGAGACTACTATGGGATTTCAGGACAATATGCTCAACAAGATTTCAAAGAGGTCCTTGACCGCCTCCTAGCCATCCGAAAAGATTTGGCCTATGGAGAACAAAATGACTACTTTGATGATCCTAACTGTATCGGTTGGGTACGTTCAGGTGCTGAACATCAATCCCCAATCGCAGTCCTTATCTCAAATGACCAAGAAAACAGCAAATCAATGTTTGTCGGCCAAGAATGGGCTAACCAAACTTTCATAGATTTACTTGGAAACCACCAAGATCAAGTTACAATCGATGAGGAAGGTTATGGACAATTCCCAGTCTCAGCTAGATCCGTAAGTGTCTGGGCAGCCAATACAATCTAATAGTGCATAATAATCAAGCCAGGTCCAAACGGATTTGGCTTTTTTGCATTCACAAAAAGACCTACCCAAATGGATAGATCTTTGAACACCTATATTTTTGTAAAAATTATATCACTAATTGACACATCCTGTTCTCAAACATTACAATTTTCATCTAAATCTATAGAACTTTATCTGATTTTGTTCTATTACATTTCCAACATAATGTTTGTAAATTACTTTCCGTAGACATTCCACCCTTTGAAACTGGAATAATATGGTCCACTTCTAGCAATAATAAATCTTGTTGAGCAGTAGATGCTCCGCAATATTGGCAAGTATAACAGTCCCTTTCTTTGACATACTCACGTAATTTTTTAGTCATTAATGCACGTTGAGCTTTAGCACTTTTCTTATACTTAACTTGCTCATCCATATAAGTAATTAATAATTCAATTATTTCCTCATTTAGTGTAATTGAAGTAACTTGACTAGAATTACCACCTGCACTAACATATTGAAAAGTATAGGTAGGAAAATTAAAATTAATTTGGGGAACTTCAATGTTTATATAATATAAAAATTCTTCTTTATAATACTTTAAAATAAACTGTGGAGGATTTAAACTATTTAAAATTCTTGCCAATCTATTATCAAGATTCTCTTTAGCATTAAGAAATCGTGATACTTGTTCACCAATTTCTTGAATACGCTGTAGATTTTCTTCGTTAGGCTTAAAATCAAAATACTTACATAAATACTTAAAAGGTTCTAACTCTGCATTTCTAACAACTTGTAGTGAAGCATTATAAACATATTTAGATTGATAATCAATAACGTTCCTATCACGTTGAATATTATACAAACTTGTATTTTGTCCTTTAGCTACATGAGCATACTTATATTTATCAAAACTTATAGATTGTAAGCTTACCTCATCAAACTTCTCAACATATTTAGCTATTTCATTATATTCTGTAACAAAAGAATCGATTTGTATTTTATTCCGAATAAATTCATCACTTAAAAAGTAATGTTTTTTCATATTATAACGAACAAGCCTATAAATTAAATAAATCCAACCAATCCAAGGAATAAAGAATGCAACAATAAACTTGATAATTTCATTATTTTTTCTTTTGAATTTATTTAATTTTATTTTATTGCGCTCTTCTTCTATTACACTTATTGGTATTTCAATCGATGAGGTCGATGAGTATATTTCATCTATCGGTTTATTTATTGTATCTCTGTTACTATTAACAGCTATAGCTTTTTTACTATCTTTAATATACAACCAATAGAAAAGGAAAGTAAATACGGAACTAAAAATAATTTGAGATATAAATTGTTGGAAGCCTAGTTGGTCAATAATTTTTTTGGAATCAAATATAAATCCAATTGTTCCCATACCAAAAAATATACTTAAAGCAACATAAATTTTTCTTTTCATAAGAATACTCTCTTAACAATATCTTTTCAACTCTTAATTTTTAAAATTATCAAAGAATTAATAATCGAGTTTACAATTTACCTGCTACGGCATCCAACAATTCTTGGATTTTAGCTTGGTTGCTTCCTCCTGCCATGGCCATGTCTGGTTTACCACCACCACGTCCATCGACGATTGGTGCTAATTCTTTGACAAGGTTTCCTGCATGAAGGTCTTTTGTCTTGCTTGCTACAAGGACATTGACTTTGTCACCGATAGCGGCAACTAGGACAAGAAGATCAGAGTAGTCTTTTTGTTTCCAGTTATCCGCAAAAGTACGAAGAGCACCGGCATCTGATACAGACACTTGACTAGCAATGTAACGGTGACCGTTGACTTCCTTAACATCCTTGAAGATGTCGCCTGCAGCTGCAGCTGCGGCTTTTTCTTTCAACTCAGCATTTTCTTTTTGCAATTGACGAAGTTGTTCTTGAAGTCCTTCTACTTTATGAGGTACTTCCTTGACTTGAGGTGCTTTCAAGGTTGCTGCGACAGCTTTAAGTGCGTCTTCTTGTTCACGATAGGCTTCAAAGGCTTCCTTACCAGTCACTGCTAAAATACGGCGAGTTCCTGATCCGATACCTTCTTCTTTGACTATCTTGAAGAGACCAATTTCAGAAGTGTTGCCAACGTGGGTACCACCACAAAGCTCGATAGAGTAGTCACCGATTGTAACAACACGGACTTCCTTGCCGTATTTCTCACCAAAGAGGGCCATCGCTCCCATTTCCTTGGCAGTGTCAATATCTGTTTCAACTGTCTTCACTTCAAGTGCTTCCCAGATTTTTTCATTGACTTGCTGCTCAATAGCACGCAATTCTTCTGCAGTTACTGCTTGGAAGTGGGTAAAGTCAAAGCGAAGGAATTCAACTTCGTTAAGAGATCCTGCTTGTGTCGCATGATTTCCAAGGATATTGTGAAGAGCAGCGTGAAGCAAGTGAGTCGCAGTGTGGTTTTTCATAACACGGTGACGACGATTTGTATCAATTGCCAAGGTATATTCTTGGTTCAAGGCAAGCAGTGCAAGGACTTCAACAGTGTGAAGAGCTTGTCCGTTTGGTGCTTTTTGAACATTAGTCACAGTAGCCACGACCTTACCTGACTCATCCAAGATTTGTCCGTGGTCAGCCACCTGTCCACCCATCTCAGCGTAGAATGGAGTTTCCGCAAAGATAAGAGAGGCAGTTCCTTCAGATACAGCTTCTACTTCTGCATTGTCAGCCACGATAGCTACCAATTTAGAAGACAATTGGCTAGCATTGTAGTTGAAGACACTTTCTACAGTGATGTTTTGGAGGGTTTCATTTTGCATACCCATTGAACCACCCTTGACAGCTGACGCACGCGCGCGTTCTTGCTGTTCTTTCATGGCTGCTTCAAAACCTTCACGGTCTACAGTCATACCAGCTTCTTCAGCGATTTCTTCAGTCAATTCAACTGGGAACCCATAAGTATCATAGAGTTTGAAGACATCTGAACCAGCAATGACAGATTGACCTTTTTCTTTCAAGTCTGCTACGATTCCTTGGGCAAAGTGTTGACCTGAGTGAAGGGTACGGGCAAATGACTCTTCCTCGCTCTTAACGATTTTTTCGATAAAGTCACGTTTTTCAAGCACTTCTGGGTAGTAGCTTTCCATGATTTTTCCAACGGTTGGAACGAGTTTGTAAAGGAAAGGCTCGTTTATACCCAATTTTTGACCATGCATAGACGCACGACGAAGGAGACGACGAAGGACATAACCACGACCTTCATTTCCTGGAAGGGCACCATCACCGATGGCAAATGACAAAGAACGAATGTGGTCTGCGATGACCTTGAAGTTCATGTTGTCGCCATCTTGGTCATAGACCTTACCAGACAATTTCTCTACTTCACGAATGATTGGCATGAAGAGGTCTGTTTCAAAGTTGGTCTTAGCCCCTTGGATAACGGCCACCAAACGCTCCAAACCAGCTCCCGTATCAATGTTCTTGTGTGGCAATTCCTTGTATTCGCTACGAGGAACAGCAGGGTCTGCGTTAAATTGTGATAAAACGATGTTCCAGATTTCGATATAACGGTCGTTTTCAATATCTTCTGCAAGCAGGCGAAGACCGATATTTTCTGGGTCAAAGGCTTCCCCACGGTCAAAGAAGATTTCTGTATCTGGTCCAGAAGGTCCCGCACCGATTTCCCAGAAGTTGTCCTCAATTGGAATCAAGTGACTTGGATCCACTCCCACTTCAATCCAGCGGTTGTATGAATCTTTATCAGCTGGATAGTAAGTCATGTAAAGTTTTTCAGCTGGGAAGTCAAACCACTCAGGGCTTGTCAAAAGCTCATAAGCCCAAGTGATCGCTTCGTCACGGAAGTAATCACCGATAGAGAAGTTCCCCAACATTTCAAACATGGTATGGTGACGTGCAGTCTTCCCTACGTTTTCGATGTCGTTGGTACGGATAGCCTTTTGCGCATTGGTAATACGTGGATTTTCTGGGATAATAGTCCCATCAAAGTATTTCTTAAGAGTTGCTACCCCAGAGTTAATCCACAAAAGAGTTGGGTCATTTACAGGAACCAAGCTCACTGATGGTTCTACTGAGTGACCTTTGGTTGCCCAGAAATCAAGCCACATTTGGCGTACTTGTGCACTAGATAGTTGTTTCATATTGTCTCCTTATTTACTTGTTTAATGTGATTGGCTTTCCAGCATTTCCACATAGTCAATTGCGACGCAGAGGGAAATGACTAGGTCTGCATAAGCGTCCTCAAGAACCGTTACGGTATAGGTAGAGGTCAGATGGAAGAGTTCTTTCTTAATTTCCGCAATCAGCTGATCGCGATCATCCAGCAATTTGAAATTCAAATCCCAGATATTGCCCTCGATACGAAGGCCTAGATTATCAAACTCATACTTATCTCGCCAGAAGGTCAACTTCTTGCGAATGACAAAACTCGAGCCATCCCGAAGCTGAATCTCAAAACGAGGTAGCAAGGTCAAGATTTCTTTACTGATCTGACTGACTTGTTCACCATTAGCATCATAGATGGTAAAAGTTTTGGGAATCTTAAAAAATGATCCCTCTACCTGATAGGTGATTTCTCCCCTGTCATCCTTGATAGCGAAGCGTTCGCCTCCAAGACGAAACTTTTGTTTGACAAGAAATGTTTTCATCAACACCTCCAAAAAATCAAAAGACAAGCTCATATCACGAAGGGCGAAAAACCGCGGTACCACCTTCATTCAATGAACTTGTCATTCTCTTGTTCTTATGCAATTGTATGATTGAGTAGCATGACTTCCTAGCTTAGATGGCTCGCAGCACCGCCATTTCTCTGGACTAAGACAAGAGAAAATCAATTCTCAACTTTCTTATTATATCGTTTTTTTAAGCTTGCGTCAACTGGAAATCATCTCCCTTGAATCAAACCAATTCCCTACATCTCAGATTACTTTTTCAGAATATATTTTTTCTTACTATTATCACTCTTTTTATCCCAACTTTTATTCCAAGTTTTCGAATTGCTAAATATAGCTACGCAAATATTTGCAAATATAAAGTTTCCTATCACCAAATATATAGACTCAGTCGTTAGGTATTGTCGATCCAAACCATCCTTTAGATAAAATAGTATATATGTTTGCTGAATAGTCAAAAAGGCTGGCCAAAAAAATTTTTTGAAAAAAGTAGATATTTTCATTATTTGTTACCGCTTTCTGTAATGTTAAGCTTAGTATACTACTAGGCAAACAAATAAGCAACTAATACTCTTCGAAAATCTCTTCAAACCACGTCAACGTCACCTTGTCGTACTCAAGTACAGCCTGCGACTAGTTTACTAGTTTGCTCTTTGATTTTCATTGAGTATAAAATAGAAAATATAGGGCTGTAAAAACTGACTTCTATATAAAAAACGAACCAGCTTGACTGATTCGTTTTCGGACATTCTACTCCTACTTCCGATACATTTTAAACTGTAGGAAGAGGTCGCTATATTTTCCTGTCCATTTATGGTCAAATTTTTCATAAACTTCTAGGTGTTTCATGGTTTCAGCATCAGGATAGAAGGCCTTGTCTTCTTTTTTCTCCTCTGGGAGTAGTTCCTTGGCTGGTAGGTTTGGTGTTGAATAACCGACATACTCTGCATTTTTAAGAGCATTTTCAGGTTTCAACATAAAGTTGATAAAGGCATAGGCTGCGTCTTGGTTTTTAACTGTTTTGGGAATGACCATATTGTCAAACCAAAGGTTGCTGGCCTCGGTCGGAACCACATAGCGTAGATTTTCATTT
This sequence comes from Streptococcus sp. 596553, assembly GCF_900411395.1. Classification (GTDB taxonomy): domain Bacteria; phylum Bacillota; class Bacilli; order Lactobacillales; family Streptococcaceae; genus Streptococcus; species Streptococcus mitis_BA. The sequence goes on from NZ_OXCQ01000003.1 coordinate 55,080, forward strand.
TTTTCCAGCATTTGGCTGGCTTCGCCAGAGAAGGTCACACCGATTGCAGCATTATTCTGAATCATGTAGCCCTTCATCTCGTCGGCAACGATGGCCTTGATATTTGGAGTCAGTTTATAGAGCTTGTCTACTGTCTCTTCTAACTGCTGGGTATCCTTGGAGTTGAGGCTGTAGCCTAGGGAGTTGAGCCCCAGTCCCAGCACCTCACGCGCCCCATCAAAGAGCATGATAGAGTTCTTATACTCTGGCTTCCAGAGGTCATCCCAGTGCTCAGGCGCTTCCTCTACCATGGTTTCATTGTAGACAATTCCTAATGTTCCCCAGAAGTAAGGGATAGAGAATTTATTGCCTGGGTCAAAGGACTGGTTGAGGAACTCCGGTCCGATATTTTCAAGACCTTCAAGTTTTGAATAGTCAAGTGGTACCAAGAGGTCTTCGTCCTTCATCTTATTAATCATGTATTCACTAGGGATGGCAATATCGTAGGTCGTTCCACCCTGCTTGATTTTGGTATACATGGCTTCGTTGGAGTCAAAAGTCTCGTACTGGACTTGGATTCCTGTTTCTTCAGTGAATTGCTCCAAGAGTTCTGGATCGATATAGTCCCCCCAGTTGTAGATAACCAGTTTTTGACTATCTCGGCTATTGATTTTACTATCGAGATGAGTCGCAATTCCCCACAAGACGAGAATAATGGCTACAATTCCTGCTAAAAATGAATAGAGTTTTTTCATGCTTGCTCCTCCTTCTCACGTGAGATAAAGTAATATCCAACCACTAGGATAATACTAAAGAGAAAGACAAGGGCAGACAGGGCATTGATTTCTAAGGAAATCCCCTTGCGAGCACGAGAGTAAATCTCGACTGACAGGGTTGAAAAGCCATTTCCCGTTACAAAGAAGGTTACGGCAAAGTCATCTAGCGAATAGGTGAAGGCCATGAAATAACCTGCAATAATAGACGGTGTCAGGTAAGGAAGCATAATTTCCTTGAACATCTGAAATTGACTAGCACCAAGGTCATAGGCCGCATGAATCATGTCACCGTTCATTTCCTTGAGACGAGGCAAAACCATCAAGACCACGATAGGAATGGAGAAGGCCACGTGACTAGAAAGAACGGTCAAAAAGCCAAGTGAAAACTTGAGTTGGGTAAAGAGAATCAAGAAGCTGGCACCAATCATAACGTCAGGCGCAACCATGAGGATATTATTGAGTGATAGAAAGGCTTCTTGGTATTTCTTACGAGACTGGTAGATGTAAATGGCACCAAAAGTCCCGATAATGGTCGCAATCAAGGCTGACAGGAAGGCCAAGAAAAAGGTCTGAGTTACAATCAACATAAGACGACCATCGCCAAACATGGTTTTAAAATGGCTCAAGCTAAAGCCTGTAAAGCTATTCATGTCATTGCCCGCGTTAAAGGCATAGCCAATCAAGTAAAAGATTGGCAGGTAGAGGACAAGAAAGACCAGTCCCAGATAAAGGTTGGCAAATTTTTTCATCGTTCTCTCCTTTCCTTGGTCACCCACATGGTGATGAACATAGTCAGGATGAGAATCACACCGATGGTAGAACCCATACCGTAGTTGTCATTGGTCAGGAAGTTTTGCTCAATGGCTGTCCCCAGTGTAATAACGCGGTTCCCACCAATCAAACGGGTCAGCATGAAGAGACTCAAGCTAGGAATAAAGACAGACTGAACTCCACTTCTCACACCGTTCATCGATAGAGGGAAGATGACATGACGGAAGGTCTCCCACTTGGTAGCACCGAGGTCATAACTTGCATTGATGAGATTGTTATCCATATCGTCCAAGACATTAAAAATCGGCAAAATCATAAAGGGAAGCTCGATGTAGCTTGCGACAAAGATAAAGGAGAAATCGGTAAAGAGCAACTGCTGTGAACCGATTCCGATAAATTCTAAGAATTGGTTAATAGAGCCATTTTGACCAAAAATCCCGATAAAGGCATAGGCCTTGAGGAGCAAATTGATCCATGTAGGCAGGATAATCAGCATAAGCCAGAGTTGACGGTGTTTGAGACGAGTCAAAAAGAGGGCTGTCGGATAACTGATAAGCAGGGTCACAAAGGTCACAATCCCTGCATAAAGCACTGAGTTGAAACTCATTTTGAGGTAGGTCAAGTTTTGTGACGCAAAGTAAGATTTATAGTTTTCTAAGCTAAACTGGCCTTCAATGTTGAAAAAGGATTGACCGAAAATCAGGACCAAGGGTGCCAACACAAAGAGGGCAATCCAAAGCATGTAGGGCACTACAAAGAGTTTAGAGCTTGTTTTCTTCATCTCTTTCCTCCTCGATTGCATTGATCAGACCTGCTTCTTGCTCTTCGATTTCTACGTACTCCTCGATACGAGCATCGAACTCTTCTTCGGTTTCGTTGAGACGCATGATGTGGATGTCTTCTGGTTCAAAGTCCAGACCGATTTCCTCACCAACAATAGCCTTACGGGTTGAGTGGATCATCCATTCATTTCCCAGTTCATCATAGGCGATAATTTCATAGTGCACCCCACGGAAAAGCTGGGTATCGACCTTAACTTGGAGCTTGCCTTCTTCAGGAAGGGTAATGCGCAAGTCCTCTGGACGAATAACAACCTCAACAGGTTCATTTGGTTTCATCCCCCCATCGACCGCTTCAAAGCGTTTGCCGTTAAACTCAACTAAGTAGTCCTCAATCATGGTACCTGGCAAGATATTTGACTCACCGATAAAGGTGGCAACAAAGTGGTTGATTGGCTCATCGTAGATGTCCACAGGCGTTCCAGACTGGACAATCTCGCCATCATTCATGACGAAAATCCAGTCACTCATTGCAAGGGCTTCTTCCTGATCGTGAGTGACAAAGACAAAGGTAATGCCCAATCGTTGTTGTAATTCACGCAGTTCATACTGCATGTCTGTTCTCAATTTCAAGTCCAACGCTGACAAAGGCTCGTCCAACAAAACCACACGGGGTTGGTTGATGATAGCACGGGCAATGGCAACACGCTGACGTTGTCCTCCAGAGAGTTTACGGATAGAACGCTTTTCGTAACCTTCCAACTGAACCATCTTGAGAACTTCCGCTACGCGTTGCTCGATTTCTTTCTTGTCAATTTTACGCAAGCGAAGTGGAAAGGCAACATTTTCAAACACATTCATATGTGGAAACAAGGCATAGGATTGGAAGACCGTATGGACGTCACGCTTGTTGGTTGGGATGTCGTTGATACGAACACCGTCCAACAAAATATCTCCAGTCGTAGCATCCAGTAAACCTGCAATGATGTTAAGGATGGTTGATTTCCCTGAACCAGATGCGCCTAGAAGGGTGTAGAATTTCCCTTCTTCCAACTCAAAGTTGATATCTTTGAGAACCTTGGTGTTGCTGTCTTCAAAAACTTTAGAGACGTTTTTGAATTCAATAATTGGTTTTTTCAATTGTCATTTATTCCTTCTTTTTCATAGATTAACAGATCAGGGCTCTGTCAGGCCGCCACTACCTCGTGTAGGAGATTAAACTGCCTACATTCTTCTGCACTAACGATAGGCTTTCACCCCCTTTCCATGACATAGCAGCAGCTTTTCAACTACAGCTTCCTACTTGCTTTCACCTAAAATACGGACTTCTCTCTCAAGAGTGACGCCAGAGTGTTCCTTGACTTTTTCAATCACAGACTCAATCAAGTCTTCGTAGTCTTTGGCCGTTCCATCAGCAACATTGATCATAAATCCTGCGTGCTTTTCTGACACTTCTACGCCACCGATACGATAGCCTTTCAAACCAGCCTCAGAAATCAACTGACCTGCAAAATGCCCTACTGGACGCTTAAAGACCGAACCACAAGATGGGTATTCCAAAGGTTGCTTGAGTTCACGTAGGTGCGTCAAGCGGTCCATTTCTTGCTTGATAACCTGATGGGTTCCTGGAGCTAGGGCAAATTTAGCTGATAAGACAACAGAACCAGACTCTTGAATGGCTGAATGACGGTAACCAAAAGCCAGGTCCTTGGCAGACAGAGTCTCGATTTCTCCATCCTTGGTCAAGACCTTACAAGACTGCAAGATGTGAGCAATCTCGCCACCATAGGCACCCGCATTCATAAAGACAGCACCACCAACGCTCCCTGGAATGCCACAAGCAAACTCAAAACCCGTCAAACTATGACGAAGCGCAATGCGAGTTGTTTCAATCAAGTTGGCCCCTGCTTCAGCTTCAATGGTATAGCCATCAACGGAAACGTTATTGAGCTTGTCACACAAGATGACAAATCCACGAATCCCACCATCACGAACGATGATATTGCTGGCATTGCCAAGAACCATCCAAGGGATATTTTCTTGATTGGCAAATTTAACAAGGCGCGCCAACTCAAAACGATTTCGTGGAAAGACCAAATAATCGGCCTCTCCACCTACTTTTGTATAACTATAGCTATGCAAGGGTTCCTTAAAACGGATATCAATTCCTTCTAAGATTTCAAGCATTTTTTCTCTTACAGACATGTCACTCTTCCTTTTACAAAATTCATTCCATTATACCATTTTTAAGACCATTTGACGACCCTAAAAAAATCTTGGGCTTATTTTAAACAAAAAAAAGAGGTTTCCCCCTTTTCTTATGATTTTTTGCAAAAGATTGCCTTGGTTCCATAGGCAACCAGAACGAGCTCTAGTGCTAGGACAACTTCCGCCAAGACTGGATTGGTCAGCCAGCCAACTTGGACTAGAGATGGTGCCAGATCAAAGAAGGCATGTAGGCCATAGGCTGCTAGGAGATAAATCCATTTCTTCTGGCGAACAGCTTGGTAAACCCAAACTGTCAAGAGTAATTGAAAACCTAGCGCCAAGATTCGCTCAAAACCAAGCAAATAAATCTGCCAGACCGATAGCGACTGGATAGTCTTCAACATATTTTCAGACAGTAATTGCATAACCTGTGGATCCTGAGTTTGAACTGCTGAGAGAACGATGTAGAGATTAAACAAACTAGCAAGACCCAGGAAAATTAATTCCAAGCCACCATGCCCCAGTCCATAGGCCAAGGCGTCTGCCTTTTCCAAACTTCTCTTTTTCTCCAACCATTTGAAGAAAACAAGACGAGCCGTTTCCTCAAAAAATGCTGCCATGGCGAGGCCATAGATGATATAGACAAGCGGATGGTCTTGCAAGAGGGCAATACTACCATCTTTTTGAGGATGTAAAACCAAGATATGCACCAGTTTTTCTAAAATCTGTGTAGAGACAAAGAAAGCAACGGCACCCAAGCCCAAGACAGCTAGATTAATCTGGTATTTCTTTTTGGCATACCAAATGCTCCCAAACAGAAAAGCTAGCAACAGCACCATGGTAATGATAATATGAATGGTCATTTTCTTCTCCTATTCTGCCTTTTCAATATCTTTTTTCATCTCGTCAACATTGAACTTAGCAAACAAGTATTGACGGTCTTGGACAGGAAAACGTTGGTCCAACTGATCAACTGCTCCCACCTCGATAATCCCTTCCTTTATGACAAAGTCCATGACATGTCCACCGAAGGTCAAATCATCTGAGATGAAGTGCAGATGGTAGCCTGCCACACTAACCCCATGGAAAATTTCTGGGGTCCAGAAACCAACGATGGTCCCTGCCACATTGTCACGACTATATTCAGGCTGATGCGTTGCGACCTCAGCAAACTTGGTATCTGGTGTCGACTTGGGAATCATGCGCACATGCATATGCGAAAATTCCCCACGAATCTTGATCGAGCGGAAAAGATTTTCCCCGTCGTAATAAGACTCAATTCGTTCTTCCAATTCCTTGTCTGTCATCTCAAAGCGCTGGCGGAAAATGACTTCTGCCTGATGCGGTACCACTGCTGCGTAAGGAATAAGGGCATCTGGTGATACTTCCACAATCTCTGGTTGCTCTCCTGATCCCTTGGCCTGATAAGCCTTGCCATCCAAGACAATCAATTCCCCATCAATGGAATCCAAGGTTCCCAAACCAAGGTCACCATGCTCTAGCAATTCTCCTACTGTCATAGTACCACCATAAAGGCCTGCCATCAAGGCTCCAAGGGTATTGTATTGAAATAATTTCACTGGTTCCTGCACGTTCTTATCCATTCACTTTCTTGTCTGTTATTCTATAAATGTTACTCCTAAGTATACCACATTTGCCCCTAGATGTGAACGAGAGAAACACCCTAGACATTGCCAAGAAGGAAAAAAAAGGGTACAATGTAACAAAATCAAGGGAGGTTTGGAATGAAGAAACAAAGCAAGTACCAAGAGGTCGTTTCCTATCTGAAAAATTGTATCGAGTCTGGACGATTTCCGACGGGAAGCCGCCTGCCTTCTATCCGTCAACTGAGCCTTGACTTTCACTGTAGCAAGGACACTATTCAACGAGCCCTGCTAGAATTACGGCACGAGCAATACCTCTATGCCAAGCCCCAGAGTGGCTACTATGTCCTAGAACAAGGGCAACACCTGGACCTAGAAATTGAGGTTACCGACGAACATGCCAGCGCCTATGACGATTTCCGACTCTGTGTCAATGAAACCTTGATTGGCCGAGAAAACTACCTCTTCAACTACTATGACAACCAAGAAGGTTTAGAGGACCTAAGACAGTCCATTCACAAACTCCTCTTTGACCAAGCCCTCTACTGCAAGGCTGACCAACTGGTACTGACTTCTGGAACCCAACAAGCCCTTTTTATCCTTTCTCAAATATCCTTTCCTAGCCAAGCCAAGGAAATCTTGGTGGAACAGCCGACCTACCATCGGATGAATCGCCTCTTGATTGCTCAGGGGCTGGACTATCAAACGATCGAACGAGGCATTGATGGGATTGACTTGGAGGAGCTGGAGCGACACTTCAAAACAGGAAAGATTAAGTTTTTCTACACCATTCCTCGCTTTCACTATCCCCTAGGTCATTCCTATTCTGAGCAGGACAAACGAACTATTCTTGACTTAGCTGCCAAGTATGGTGTCTATATTGTAGAGGACGATTATCTGGGGGATTTGGATTCTAAGAAGGGCCAGACCTTCCACTATCTGGATACAGAGGAGCGGGTTATTTACATCAAGTCCTTCTCAACCAGCCTCTTTCCAGCCCTGCGGATTACGGCACTCATTCTGCCAAATGCTATCAAAGAAGCCTTTGTGGCCTACAAAAATATCCTAGACTACGACAGCAATCTCATCATGCAAAAGGCTTTATCACTCTATATCGACAGTCAACTGTTTGAGAAAAACCGTCTGGCTCGCTTGGCCAATCAGGAAGCTTACCAGAAGCAAATCGAGGAAAGGTTAGCTAAATTGACTTGCCCCCTTCCTCACTTTCCTCTTCACGATGGTGTATTGCTAGACCTACGACGATACCCTAAAATTGCCAGTCTCAAACATAGTCAACTGGGCTTGGACTTCTTTGAAAAGGCCTATTTGAGCGCCTGCCCTTATCAATTTGCCAAGGTGTCCCTAGACGATTTAGAAAATGTTTTAAACTATTTAAAAGCAGAATTGGATTGACTTCCAACTCTGCTTTTTCTTATTCTTCAACTTCTGTTAGACTTGCTGCTTTTTCAAGATAGCTTTGGTAGGTTCCTTCATCCTTGAGCTTTTGGATGACCTTGTCCACCACTTCTTTCAAATCAGCACTATTTTTTCTAAGAGCTACTGCATTGGCTTCGCCGTCCTTCATCTTCAAGCTGACAGTTGCGACAGCTAGGTCAGCGTTTTTAGCAGCATAACTAAGGGCAACAGGCTCATCCATGTGAACAGCATCTACTTTTCCAGCCTGCAATTCATTGACTGCCTCACCCATATTGGTTAGGGAAGTCAATTGAGCTTTTGGCAATTGTTCCTTGACCATAGACTCTGGAACAGTCCCTTTTTGAGCTGCAATATTAGCACTTTCAAGGCTAGTTAAATCCTTGTATTTTTCTACATCAGCCTTACGAACCAAGAAACTAATCTTGTTTTCATAGTAAGGGATTGAAAAATCAAAGACTTCTTTTCTCTCGTCAGTAGCGCTAATTCCTGCAACCGCTAGGTCAGCCTTACCAGTTTGAAGACTAGTCAAGACATTATCAAAACTCATGCTTGATATTTCCAACTTAACCCCAAGTTCGTCAGCGATAGCTTGAGCCATATCAATATCCGCACCGACTACCTGATTTTTCCCATCAACCAAAGACTGAAATTCAAAAGGTGCATAGTCAGGACTGGTCGCCACAACCAATTTCCCTTTTTGCTTAATGGCCTCAACAGCTGACTGAGAACCATTCGAACCTGACTGGCAAGCTACTAAGAAGAAACTTGCAAGAAAACTACATAAAACAAATATCCATTTTTTTGATTTCATAAATAAACAACCTCTCTGTTAATTTTGTATAATTATAACGCTATCCAAGTTACTTGTCAAGTGTTTTTTGAATTTTTATCTTAAAAATATTTTTTTCATTCAAGAAAAGGAGCTATCAGTTGATTTCAAGCTCCTTTTTATACAGATCCAACCTATTTTATAGTTCGACAATCTTACCTGTTTCAAAGTAAACAACCCATTCACAGATATTCTTAGCATAATCTCCAATCCGTTCCAAGAAGGCAATAACTTGGAAGTAATCACGACCTGTAACAATGGCATCAGGATTTTTCTTGATTTCTTCTGTAGCCAAGTCACGAATGCTATCAAAGTAATGGTTGATTTTTTCGTCCATAGCTGCTACTTCATAGGCCTGATCCACTGAACCATTGAGATAGAGTTCAAGGGCTGCTTCAACGAAGTTTTTGACATCGCGACCCATTCTCTTGATTTCTTCTTCAACAGCTGGGATGCGTTGCTCCCCTTTCATACGAATTGCCGCTTTGGCAATGGAAACGGCATGGTCCCCCATACGTTCCAAGTCAGATACAGCCTTCAAGACTGTCAAAACAGTACGCAAGTCCTGAGAAACGGGTTGTTGAAGGGCAATCATTTCAAATGATTTCTTCTCCAATTTCACTTCGTATTCGTTTACTTCTGCATCGTCTTCGATGACTTCCTTGGCCAAATCACGGTCATGCGTGACAAAGGCACGCACTGTACGATTGATTTGGGATAGCACTTCTTGTCCCATAGCATAGAACTGGTTGTGCAATTTCTCTAAATCTTCTTCAAATTGAGAACGTAACATCATTTATCTCCTTATCCAAATTTTCCTGAAATATAATCTTCTGTTTCCTTATGTTGTGGGTTGAGGAACATCTTCTTGGTATCGTTAAACTCAATCAAATCTCCATCAAGGAAAAATCCTGTCTTGTCAGAGATACGAGAGGCTTGTTGCATAGAACGCGTAACCAAGAGCATGGTGTATTTATCTTTTAGGCCATACAAGGTTTCCTCAATCTTACCAGCAGAGATAGGGTCCAAGGCTGAAGTCGGTTCATCCAAGAGAATGATTTTAGGACTGGTTGCCAAGACACGGGCAACACAGACACGTTGCTGTTGTCCACCTGAAAGCCCGATAGCTGAATCATGCAGGCGGTCCTTGACTTCATCCCAGATAGAAGCACGTTGCAAGGCTTTTTCCACCGCTTCATCCAGAACCTGTTTGTCCTTCACTCCATTGATACGAAGCCCATAGACAACATTTTCGTAGATGGACATAGGGAAAGGATTCGGCTGTTGGAAGACCATACCGATTTCCTTCCGCAATTCAACTGTATCTGTACGGGGGCTGTAGATATTGTGACCATTATAGACTACTGATCCCGTTGTTGTCACCTCTGGATTGAGATCCCCCATGCGGTTTATAGCCTTGAGAAGGGTTGACTTTCCTGATCCAGATGGACCGATCAAGGCTGTAATTTCCTTAGGTTGGAAAGAGAGGGAAACACTATTCAAGGCCTTTTTTTGATTGTAGTAAACGGACAGGTCTGACACCTGTAAAATCGCTTCTGTCATACTGTTTCCTTTCTATCCAAAGTGTCCAGTTACGTAGTCATTGGTTGACTGTAGTTTGGCATTTTGGAAAATATTAGACGTCTTATCATACTCAATCAAGTCACCCAAATAGAAAAATCCTGTGTAGTCACTAGCACGCGCAGCCTGCTGCATACTGTGGGTCACGATGATGATGGTAAAGTCCTTCTTCAATTCCAGCATGGTTTCTTCCAGCTGAGCTGTCGCAATCGGATCCAAGGCTGACGCAGGCTCATCCATCAAGAGAATGTCAGGTTTGACCGAAATAGCACGAGCGATACAGAGACGTTGCTGCTGACCACCTGATAGGGTCAAGGCTGACTTGTGCAAATCGTCTTTGACCTGGTCCCAAAGGGCAGCCTGACGAAGAGAAGTTTCCACAATTTCATCCAAGACTTGCTTGTCCTTGACTCCTGCACGTTCATGAGCAAAAGTAATGTTGCGGTAGATAGACTTGGCAAAGGGATTTGGTCGTTGGAAGACCATTCCGATGTGCTTACGCATCTCATAAACATTGATTTCTGGACGATTAACGTCAATTCCTTGATAGAGGATTTGACCTGTTACCTTGGCAATATCAATGGTATCATTCATACGGTTAAGACTGCGGAGGTAGGTTGATTTTCCTGATCCAGATGGGCCAATTAAGGCAGTAATTTTATTTTTTTCAAATTGCATATCGATGCCCTTGATGGATTCTTTTTTACCGTAGTAAACATGTAAATCCTTAGTAGAGAGGGCCACTTTCTCTTCAGGAAAGGTGATGATATGCTTTTCATCCCAATTATATTTTGACATGGCTTCTCCTTTAGGCAGCGGTTAATTTCTTATGTAGGTAGCTTCCGAGTTTACGGGCTCCAAAGTTAAAGATGAGGATAAAGATGAGGAGCACGGCGGCAGAACCTGCTGATACGATGGTGCCATCTGGAATGGTTCCTTCACTGTTGACTTTCCAGATGTGGACAGCCAAGGTTTCTGCTTGACGGAAGATAGAGATTGGACTCGTCACACTGAGAATATTCCAGTTAGACCAGTCAAGGGCTGGAGCAGATTGTCCTGCTGTATAGATAAGAGCCGCAGCCTCACCAAAGATACGACCAGAGGCCAAGACAACCCCCGTCACAATACCTGGTAGGGCTTCTGGAATGACGACATGGACAACTGTCTCCCAACGAGAAATTCCAAGAGCCAGACCAGCCTCACGTTGCGTATGGTGAACGTGTTTCAAGCTATCTTCAACATTACGAGTCATCTGAGGCAGGTTAAAAACCGTCAAGGCCAAGGCACCTGAAATGATTGAAAATCCATACTCAAACTGAACTACAAAAATCAAGTAACCAAAGAGACCTACAACCACAGATGGCAGTGAAGACAAGATTTCAATACAGGTTCTAACAAAGTTGGTCACAGGACCTTTTTTGGCATATTCAGCTAGGAAAATCCCAGCTCCCATGGACAAAGGTACAGAGATAATCAAGGTAATTACCAAGAGGAAGAAGGAATTATAAAGCTGAATTCCAATCCCTCCACCTGCTTGGTAAGAAGATGATTTGCCAGTCAAGAAAGACCAAGAGATGTGGGGCAAACCACGAACCAAGATATAAAGAATCAAGGATGCCAAGATGGCAACGATAATTCCTGCAATCGAGTAGAGGACAGCTGTTGCAATTTTATCTAATTTCTTAGCGTGCATAGTTTTTCTTTCCTCTTTCTTTCGTAATCAATTTAATGACACTGTTGAAGGCCAAACTCATCAAGAGCAAGACTAAGGCCAGTGACCAGAGAACGTTATTGTCAACTGTTCCCATAACGGTATTTCCGATACCCATAGTCAAAACAGATGTCAAGGTCGCAGCAGGTGTTGTTAATGAAGTTGGGACAACGGCTGAGTTTCCGACCACCATCTGAATGGCCAAGGCCTCACCAAAGGCACGCGCCATCCCAAAGACCACTGCTGTGAAAATCCCTGAACGCGCTGCCTTCAAGGTCACGCGCCAGATGGTTTGCCAGCGAGTGGCTCCCATGGCCAAACTAGCTTCACGGTAGTGACGAGGCACCGCACGTAAGCTATCAGTTGTCATAAAGGTTACTGTCGGTAAAATCATGACAAAGAGAACAAAAATCCCTGACAAAATCCCAAAACCAGTTCCACCAAAGACACTGCGGACAAAGGGAACCACAACCTGCAAACCGATAAATCCATAGACGACTGAAGGAATCCCGACCAGCAATTCAATGGCTGGTTGCAAGATTCTAGCACCTTTTGGTGAGACCTCGGTCATAAAGACTGCCGCACCAATGGCAAAAGGAGTTGCGATAAGGGCTGATAGGATTGTGACAATAAAGGAACCCAAAATCATGGGAAGGGCACCAAATTGTTTACCTGAAGGATTCCAAGTTTGGCCAAATAGGAAATCAAAGATATTGACTCCATTGACAAAGAAGGTCGACAAACCTTTTTGGGCTACGAAGATTAAAATCATAGCGACAATGATGACAATCAAAGACAGACAGGCAAAGGTCAAGCCTTTTCCTAGTTTCTCTAGACGAGAGTTCTTTGAGGGAGAAAGTAATTTTTTAGCTAATTCTTCTTGATTCATTAGTGACTCCCTTCTAGTGCTGTCACCGTTCCTACAGCATCTTTTTCAACCTTCATTTCCTTGACAGAAATATAGCCCATTCCCTTAACGATTCCGCTTTGCGCTTCATCTGAGAGGACAAAGTTGAGAAATTCTGCCACCAATTCGTTTGGCTGACCTAGGGTGTACATATGTTCATAAGACCACAAAGGCCAGTTATTGGTTGTAACATTTTCTGCAATCGGCTCATAGCCGTTCAATTTCATGAGTTTAACAGAGTCATCCACATAGGCAAAAGCTAGGTAAGAAATGGCTCCTGGTGTCTGGGAAACAATGTTTTTGACCATCCCATTTGAATCCTGTTCTTGACTCTGCACGGCAGATTGGCCATCCATGACAACACTATCAAAGGTTGCACGCGAACCAGAACTTGCCGCACGGTTGATAATAGAAATGGCTAGGTCTTTTCCACCGACCTCTTTCCAGTTGGTCACTTGACCTGTGAAGATGCTACGGAGTTGTTCAGTTGTCAGATTTTCAACATCAACTTCCTTGTTCACAATTACCGCCAAGCCCGCTACAGCTACCTTATGGTCCACTAGAGCGGATGCGTTGATACCGTCTTTTTCCTCGGCAAATACGTCTGAATTTCCTACATCAACAGCTCCAGACTGAACCTGAGACAGACCTGTACCAGATCCTCCACCTTGGACGTTGACTGTTTTTCCAACGTGCAGAGAGCCAAATTCATCTGCTGCTGCTTCGACCAAGGGCTGAAGAGCCGTTGAACCAACAGCTGTCATGGATTCTCCACGATCAATCCAGCTAGCACATCCCGCTAACGAACCTGCCAGCAAAAGAGCCGCAAGGGATAGAGCGAGTTTTTTCCTTTTTTTCACTGTTTTTCTCCTTGAAAATAATGGTGAATGGTTTGAATTTTTTCAACTATTTATTTATGTTTTTCTTTTGAAAATTGGGAGCCAACTAAAGTTCTTATACTCAATGAAAATCAAAGAGCAAACTAGGAAACTAGCCGCAGGCTGCTCAAAACACTGTTTTGAGGTTGTGGATAGAACTGACGAAGTCAGTAAGCATACATACGGAAAGGCGATGTTGACGCGGTTTGAAGAGATTTTCGAAGAGTATTAGCTTGGTTTAACTAGAAATTTGCTTAGTTACCTTTCCACCAATTTTGACTTAAAATGAAAGACAATTTGAAAAAAATCCATACTTCCACTATAACATAGACAAGCTACTTTGACTAGCATTTTCACTTGAATCTGAGGCCTTTAGGAAAATAATTTTTCAAACCATTTCCAGTCACCTTAGCAAAGCCCAAGCCATTTCCTTGAACTAAAACTTGGTACCAACCATTTGGCAGACTTTCCACCAGCTGAACGGTTTCTCCAGCGACATACTTTACAAACGCTTCTTGGTCAATTTCAACCGACTGCTTGACCTGACTCGGTTTCAAGGCTAGACCAAGAGCAAAACTAGGCTCAAAGCGTTTCTTCTTAAAGGTACCCAGATGCAGTCCATTCCGAGCAATCTTGAGTTTCCCTAAATCTGGCAAAAGTTCTGGCAGGAGATAGAGTTGGTCTCCAAAAGTCTGCAAGATACCCCTTAGATTGACCTTCAAATGTTTTTGGGCAAATTCCTGCCACAAAGTAACTTGTTCACGGCTGAGATTACTCTTACTTGCCTTACATTTAGGTGCTGGATTGTCACCCTTAAACTGTAGATGGGCTACAAACTGACCCTCTCCCTTAAAATGATGAGGATACATCCGAGCCGTTTCTGGCAGGTCAATACCAGCTACCATTCCATTGATATGCTCTACTGGCAGCAAATCAAAATCATACTCTTCCAGCAACCAATTGACAATCTCCTCGTTTTCCTCAGGAGCCCAGGTACAGGTTGAATAAACCAAGCGACCACCTTCAGCTAGCATAGTCACCGCATCCGCTAGAATTTCTCTTTGCAAACTTGCACATTGGCTCGGATAATCAAGGCTCCAATAGTCCATAGCATCTGGTTGCTTACGGAACATCCCTTCCCCTGAGCAAGGGGCATCTAGGACAATGAGGTCAAAATAGCCCTTAAAAACCTTGGCCAAGCGGTCAGCAGATTCATTGGTCACCACGACATTTGTCGCTCCAAAGCGCTCCATGTTTTCTACTAAAATCTTAGCCCGTTTGCTTGAAATTTCATTGGAAACAAGGAGACCCTCTCCTGCTAGATAGGCTGCCAGTTGGGTTGATTTGCCACCTGGAGCAGCGGCTAAATCCAAGACCTTCATTCCAGGACTGGGTTGGGCTACCTGAGCCACCATCTGGGCAGCGGGTTCTTGCGAATAAACCAAGCCAGTAGCATGCTCAGGCGATTTCCCTGAAACCTTCCCATAGTGACCCCAAGGAGTTTGAGGAATGGAATCAGGAAAGGAAACTGGCGCTTCTTTTAAAGGATTGACCCGAAAAGCCGAAACCGCTTCCTCCTCAAAAGAGGCAAGAAAATCTCTTGCCTCATCTCCTAGTATCTCTTCATATTTTTCAACAAATCCTTCTGGAAATTGCATTTAAGTTCTTTTCCTTTCGTAAATATAGGACTGAATTTCCTCCAGCATCTCAAGAGGCACCATCATGACCGGCTGTCTGGTTTGAAAATCAGGAGCTTTACCAGAAAGGGTCACCACCCGATAGCCCAGACCTTCCCCTAAAATACTAGCTGCAGCATAATCCCATGGTTGCAGATAAGTGACATAGGTCAATAAACGCCCTGACAAAATCTTGGCAAAACTAATGGCCGCACTCCCATAGACACGAACACCAAGTACTGCTCGACTCAAATCAGCCAGCCCCCATTCGTTGGTTTCCAGCATGCCACTATTTCCCGCAATGAGAAAATCTCCAAGTGGTTTGGCTTTAAAGGGAGCTAGGAGCTTATCGTTTCGACAAACTGGAAAGGCTCCACCACCATGGTAACAATCCCCTTTGACAACATCATAAATCAGTCCAAACTGCCCCTGACCATTTTCAAAATAAGCCATCATGACAGCAAAATCTTCCTGCTGAGCCACAAAATTATTGGTACCATCAATGGGATCAATGACCCAAACCTTGCCCTCTTGAACCGAGGCTCGCAGACAACCTTCTTCAGCACAAATCTTATCCTCAGGATAACGAGACAAAATCTCACCAACCAAGAGCTCCTGAACTTCCTTGTCCAGTCTGGTCACTAAATCTGTTGGAGAGGACTTGGTCTCAACACGCAAGTCTTCCTGCATATGGTCAAGGATGTACTGGCCCGCCCTCTTGACAAGCTCTTTGGCAAATTCAAATTTACTTTCCAAGAGAAATCTTTCCTTCCCCTTTTTCCTTGGCAGCCTGAACCGCTCGGTAAAGCGAATAGCCACTAACTGTTTCAAATTCTCGTCCCAAACGTTTCTCTTCGCTCTTGCTTGGCACAACCGCTTTGAATCCCTTATAGGAGCCCAGTAACTTTTGAGCCTCTACCTTGCTTTCATAGGCAGCTTCAACATCATTAAAAAAAGAAAGCACTGAAGCAAGTTCTTCAGTGCTCCACGACAAATCTAGTGGGTAACTATACTGTTTGTTCATTAACTAATACCAGCTCTCATTCTTGCTTCTTTTAGCTCTTGCTTACGGTAACTACGAGGGAGAAAAGCACGAATCTCATCTTCATTAAAACCGATCTGCATACGTTTAGCATCGATAATAATTGGACGACGCAAAAGACTAGGATACTGCTCAATCAAATGAAGTAATTCCGATACCGAAATACTCTCTACATCAATATTCAATTTTTGAAAAATTTTTGAACGAGTTGAAATGATGTCATCAGTACCATTTTCGGTCAAGGAAAGGATGTGTTGCAATTCTTTTCTTGTTAAAGGACTGGTCATAATATTGTGTTCCACAAAGGGAACCTTATGTTTTTCTAACCAGGCCTTAGCCTTACGACATGATGTACAGCTCGGTGATAGAAATAGTGTAATCATGCTTTTCTCTTCTTATCTATACTTTGCTACTTCTATTATACAAAAAAATAAAGCGCTTGACTAGAGATTTTTAGAAAAAAAGCCTATTTTTTCAAGAAAAATAGACTGTTCGCGAACGATTGATACAATTGGATTTGGTTAATTCACTCTTAACAATGATTTCAAATGATATACATTTTTATATATATAAATTAAAAACATCTTTCTTTTCACTTCTTACGACTTTTTAGACACAGATAGCCAAAGAAGCTTTCATAGAGGGCAAAAAAGAGAAGAAAAGCATGAAGGAAAAAGGTCTCTGGCAAAATCAGAATAACTGAATCCTTGGCTGGATCAAAAAGCCAGGTATCATCTCCCACAAAGAGAATTTGATGGAAAAGAGTAAAAAATTGGTCAAAACCAATCAAAACTCCCCCAAGACCAATCACCAAAGGCAAAACTACTAGAGTCAGAAGTCCCTTACTAAATAAAGATAAAAAGCCCTTTTTCACAATCCCTTTGACAAAGACATAGAAACTTGGTAATGTCACTAGAGCAACTAGTTGAACTAGATGAAAGAGGTCCTTGACCACCGCAAAATGGTGCAGCCCAGCTGCTGACGAACGAAAATCTGGCATCTGCAAGACCTGACTAAAAGGATCGGTCAGGTAATCCATCAAGATATGAAAGTTGTATTGAATGGTTTCTGGTTTTAAATAGACCCTATCCATTAAGTTCAACCACTGAATTTCCAGCGGATAAAAAATCCAAGCCAAATAAATGGTCAAAAGGATTGAGAGGGAGAGGAGAAAGAGCATAGAGCTCCAAAAGGTCAGTTTAGTTTTCATCAAAATCCCACTCCGCAAGACTAGAAACCACATGTGTCGGTGCGATTAGAAGGTCTGCTACTTCTTCTGCCTTAGTAAAACCTGTTGTCACTAAGAGCGTTGGAATGCCATTGTCAATCCCTGCTCGAATATCAGTCAGGTAATTGTCCCCAACCATGATTAATTCTTCACGTTCCAAGCCTAAGTGCTCAACCGCCTTGTCCATAATGATGGCATTTGGTTTTCCGATATAAACAGGCTTCACTCGTGTTGCTACTTCAAGAAGGGTAATCAGTGAACCAGCACCTGGCAAAAGCCCTCGTTCTGTCGGGATGTTGAGGTCTGGATTAGTTCCGATAAAGTGAGCACCCTTTTGGATAGCCAGAGTTGCTGTCGCAAATTTTTCATAGTCGACTTGCCAGTCCAGACCTACTACCACATAGGCAGGATTATCCTTGTCTTCCACATAACCAGCCGCCTTGATGGCTTCCTTGAGCCCTGCTTCTCCGATGACATAGACCGTCTTTTCAAGACCCAAGTCATTCATATAGTCGATAGTCGCCAAAGTAGCTGTGTAGACAGTCGATAGGGGCGTATCGATATTAAAATTCTGAGCCAACATCTCCTGAACACTCTCTGGAGTGCGGGTTGTATTGTTGGTCACAAAGAGATAGGGAATGTCCCGCTTTTGCAATTCATGGACAAAAGCCTCTCCTGCTGGAATTCGGTCTTTCCCCTTATAAATGGTTCCGTCTAAATCAATTAAATAGCCTTTATATTTCATCTATTTCTCCCTAATCCTTTTTTATTTCTTGCCAAGCGATGATAGCTTGGGCATTGGTCGCACCGTCGCTTGTAATCTCATGCTTGCTTTCCAGTCCAGTCCGTTCAACATCCGATGTAATCACCCCACCTGGTCGAACTTCCTTGACATACTTGAGGTTAATTTTTTGGGGAATATAGTGGGTCAAAAAGTCCGCTCCCATGATCTCAAAAATCCAGTCCAAGTATTTACTGTTATTGACATGACCATTCATATCCAAATCGTAAAAACGAACATGGTAATCCTTACTGATTGGCTCTTCCAAGGACTCATACTTTGGCCCGCGGATAAGTTTTTTATCAAAATCAGACTGGTAAGGAGCCACAATCTCAGGTTCGACAGCATGGACTTTTCGACTGTCTCGATCCATGAGAACAAAGGTCGCCATCATGTAGATAAGGTCCTGCCCCGCTTCATCATAAATGGTAAAGCGACGGTAGCAAAAGAGTCGATTGTAGCTCAGGGCTTCCGTTTCGATGGTAATTTCTTCCGCAAAACGAGGCAAACGAACCACCTCAATATCGTATTCTGTGATAATCCAGACCAGATTATAGTTTTCCAAAATGGCCTTATCACTAACTCCCAGTTCAATCGACTGCATCCCTGAAACTTGCAGGGACAGCAAAATCACATCTGGAAGCTTGATATGACCGTTCATATCAGCCATATCAAAAGGAATTTTCATTTTCATTTGATAAGTTAAGCCCATCATCCTACTCCAAAATAAATCGTTCTGCTACGATGTCTCCTAAAAAGAGACCTCTTTTTGTCATGCGCACGCGATCACCGTCTATTTGCATGAGACCTTGTTGAACCAAGTCTCTGACAATTTCTCCATAAAGTCCATCGAAAGACCGTCCAAATTTTTCTTCAAATCGCGCCATAGAGACCCCTGATTTCTTGCGGAGCCCCAAGAACATTTCTTCTTCCATTTGCTCCTTTTGACTCAGGTGCTCTTCTGTGATGCGAGCATTACCTTCCTCAACTGCACTGAGATAATGACGAATGGGACCATGATTTTTATAGCGCACTCCATTGACATAACCAGATGCTCCAGCACCGATGCCATAGTATTCAGCATTGTCCCAGTACATGAGATTGTGACGACTTTCAAAACCGGGTTTGGAGAAATTGGAAATCTCATAATGCTCAAAACCAGCTCGCTCCAGCGCTGCGATGATGTACTCAAACATCTCAGCTTCCAGTTCCTCCTTAGGCAGAGGTAATTTCCCTCGTCGCATACGATTCATAAAGACCGTGTGATTTTCCAAAATCAAGCTATACAGACTCATATGGGGAATATCCAACCCAATGGCTTTAGCCACATTTTCCTTGACCTGCTCCATGGTCTGACCAGGCAACGCATAAATCAAGTCGATAGAGATATTGTCAAAACCAGCCAATTTCAGGCGGTCGATATTTTCATAAATATCCTTCTCCAAATGACTGCGCCCAATCTTTTTCAGCATTTTGTCGTCAAAGGTTTGCACACCTAGCGAAACACGATTGACAGCCGAGTTCTTCAAAACAGCAATTTTATCCGCATCCAAGTCCCCTGGATTTGCCTCAATGGTCAACTCTTCTAAGACAGACAGGTCCAAGTTTTTAGTCAAGCCCTTCAATAACACCTCTAGTTGCGTAGCCGACAGGGCTGTCGGTGTTCCACCACCGATATAGAGGGTTCTCAACTTTTGAATATCATAAGAACGAAACTCTTCTAACAGATGCTCTAAATAACTGTCGACTGGCTGATTCTTGATAAAAACTTTTGAAAAGTCACAATAATAACAAATCTGGGTACAAAATGGAATGTGCACATAGGCTGACGTTGGTTTTTTCTGCATAGTAATTATTATACCACAAAAGCGAACAATACTTAGAATTCCCTTTAACAAAATCCTAGCATTGTTCGCTTTCTTTATCTAAACATTCTTTGTATTTTATGACGAACACGATTCCCAGAACCAATCTAGTTTGTCTTTACAATACAAAAGAATGAATGTTCATTTGACTAAATTTTTAGTCTTCTTTTTTCTTTCTAAGAGCAAGTCCGAGACCACTTAGAATACCAAGAAGTCCTAGAGATGCAAGAGTCGCATTTGATTCTGTTCCTGTATTTGGCAATACATTTTGAGAATCATTTGATTTAGCTCCGTTATCACTAGCATCTGTAGTATCTTCATGATCTGCATTCGGTGTAACTGCATCTGGAATTGGAGTTGTTGGTGCAGGCATAGGCGCAGGTGTATCTTGACCAGAACCTCCATTAGTGTCAGGTTTGACTGGCGTATCAGGTGTCACTGGTGCAACTGGATTTGTATCTGTTGGTGTTGCTGGTGTTACCTTAGCTGGAGTTTCTACTGGAACTTCTACAGCTGGTTGACCTGGTTCAGTAATCTTACCTGTACCTGGAACTTTACCGTCTGGTAATTCACTGTTTGGTATTGTAGCTTTTCCGTCTTGTCCAATTATTACGACAATTGGTGTGCCATTCTTACCTGGAATTTCTACCTTCGTTCCTGGTGGATATGTTGAACCGTCTGGTTTCTTAGGCGTTACTGTAACGTCACCTGTATTTGGATCTTGATAAACATCTAGTGTTGGTATCTTACGGGCTGGGGTTGTTACAATTACTTCTACAGGATCTTTTCCTGGTTCAGTAATCGTTCCTTTTCCTGGTTCTATTCCATCTGGTAAATCTTTATTAGGTATAGTTCCTTTTCCGTCTTTTCCAATTATTACGACGATAGGTTTACCATTCTTACCTGGTATTTCTACCTTAGTATTTTCTGGATATAGTGTTCCATCTGGTTTCTTAGGTGTTACCGTCACATCCCCTGTATTTGGATCTTGATTCAACTCTACTGTTGGTGTCTTACGAGCTGGGGTTGTTACATCCACCGGATTAGATGGTTTCTTACCTGGTTCTGTTACGGTTCCTTTTCCTGGTTTAGCTTCTTTTGGAAGTTGGTCATTTGGAACTGTTCCTGAGCCATCTTTTCCAATTGTCACTACTATAGATGTTCCATTTTCTCCTGGAATTTTCACCCTACTACCTTCCGGATACGTTGTTTTATCTGTTTTCTTCTTCGGTGTGACGACTGCATCTCCATTTGGTTTTATTGTGATTTCAATTGTACCTAATTCTGCCGTTTCTGGCGCAGTAGGATCAATTTTTTTCGGTGTTTCTACCTTAACTTCAACTGTTGTCTTACCTGGTTCCTTAATCCTACCTGTTCCTGGAGTATCTTCATCAGGTAAATCATTATTTGGAACTGTTCCTGTTCCATCATTTCCGATTGGTACAACGATTGGCTTGCCATCTTTCCCTGGAATTTCTACCGTAGTTCCTGGTGGATATGTTGTTCCATCTGGTTTTTTCGGTGTGACGGTGACATTTCCTGTAGCTGGATCTTGTGTCAGCTCTACTGTTGGAGTCTTACGAGCAGGTGTCGTTACAGCTACTGGTTGTGACGGTTTCTTATTCGGCTCTGTTACAATTCCTTTTCCTGTGACAGCTTCTTTTGGAAGTTTATCATTTGGAACTGTTCCTGAGCCGTTATCTCCAATCGTTACAATAATAGATGTTCCATTTTCTCCTGGAATCACAACCTTAGTTCCTGATGGATATGTTGAGCCATCTGGTTTCTTAGGTGTAACTACTGCATCTCCATTTGGATTTCTTGTAATTTCAATCTTACCTGATTGGTCTGTTTGAGGAGCGATTGGATTGATTTTACCTGGCGTTAGCACCTGAGCTTCCGTAGTTGGTTTTCCTGGTTCTGTAATCTTACCTGTTCCAGGTACATTTCCATCTGGTAAGTCGTTATTTGGAACTGTTCCTGTTCCACCTTGTCCGATTTCTACTACAATTGGATTACCATTTTTACCTGGTATTTCGACCTTAGTTCCTGGTGGATATGTTCCTCCACCTGGCTTCATAGGAATCACTGTTACATCTCCAGTTTTTGGATCTTGATCCAAACGTATAGTTGACGGCTTACGAGCAGGCGTTATCACATCCACTGGTTGTGACGGTCTAGCTCCTGGCTCTGTTACTATTCCTTTTCCTGGCACTTCATCTTTTGGAAGTTTGTCATTCGGAACTAATCCAAAACCATCTTTTCCGATTGTCACAACAATAGGTGTTCCATTTTCTCCTGGAATTTTCACAGTCGTTCCTGCTTGATATGGTGTTCCATCTGGTTTCTTAGGTGTAACAATCGCATCTCCATTTGGTTTTCTTGTGATGTCAATTTCAGTTGGTTGTTCTGTAGCTGGATGATTTGGATTGATTTTTTTCGGTGTTTCTACCTTAACATCTATCTCAGGTTTACCATCTTCTTTAATCTTACCTGTTCCTGGAGTATCCTCATCAGGTAAATCATTATTCGGAACTGTACCTTTGCCATCTTTGTCAAGTGTTACTTCAATAGTTTTTCCATCTTTTCCTGGAATTTCTACCCTCGTTCCTGGTGGATATGTTGTTCCATCTGGTTTCTTCGGTGTTACCGTTACATCTCCTGTGTTTGGATTTTGTTCCATTTCCACTGTTGGTGTCTTACGAGCTGGTGTTGTTACAGCCACTGGTTGTGACGGTTTCTTATTCGGTTCTGTTACTGTTCCTTTTCCTGGTACTTCATATTTTGGAAGTTGGTCATTCGGTACTTCTCCTGAACCATTTTCTCCTATCGTTACTACGATGCTTGTTCCATTTTCTCCTGGAATTTTCACTTTAGTATCTTTAGGATAATTTTTTCCATCTGTGGTCTTAGGTGTAACTACAGCATCTCCGTTTGGTTTTCTTGTGATTTCAATTGTCCCTACTTGTGCTGTTTCTGGCGCACTAGGGTCAATTTTTTTCGGTGTTTCTACCTTAATCTCTACCTCTGGTTTACCATCTTCTTTAATCTTACCTGTTCCTGGAGTATCTTCATCCGGTAAATCATTATTAGGAACTTTTCCTGTACCATCTTTTCCAATTGTTACAGTGATTGGATTTCCATCTTTCCCTGGAATTTCTACCTTAGTTCCTGATGGATATGTTGTTCCATCTGGTTTTTTCGGTGTTACTGTGACATCTCCAGTTTTTGGATCTTGATCTAATTGTAGTGTTGGAACCTTTTTAGCTGGTGTTGTAATATTCACTGGTTGTGATGGTTTTTGATTTGGTTCTGTAATGATAGCTGTTCCTGGTACATCTCTTTCTGGTAAATCACCATTTGCAACTGTACCTGAACCATTTTCACCGATTACTACATCAATCGTTTTTCCATCTTTGCCTGGGATTGTTACAGTAGTTCCTGTAGGATAGTTTGAGCCATCTATTTTCTTCGGTGTTACTGTAACATCTCCTGTGCTTGGGTTTTGAGTCAACTCTACCGTTGGTGTCTTACGAACTGGCGTTGTTACATCTACTGGTTTTGATGGTTGTTTGTTTGGTTCTGTTACGACACCTTGTCCTGGTACTTCACCTTTTGGAAGTTGATCATTTGGTACTGTTCCAAAACCTTTGTCACCTATCGTTACTACTATTGTTGTTCCATTTTCACCTGGAATTTCTACCTTCGTATCTTTAGGGTACGGTTTTCCGTCTGGTTTTTTCGGTGTAACAATTGCGTCTCCATTTTTCTCACGTGTAATAGTTATTTCCACAGGAGTTTGTGTTGTAGCAACTTTTGGATCTGTTCCGTTTTTCTTTTCTTCCTCATCTGAAATTCCATCATTATCATCATCTTTATCTGTCACATCTGGATCTCCATCTCCATCTGTATCACGTTGAATAATAACTGGAACTTCTACTCGAATTTCCTCATCACCATTCTTAACTTTAACTGGAATGGTGATTTTACGTTCTTCATCACTACCCCAATTAGTTACGCTCGGTGTTCCTGTTAATTTACCATCTTTATCAACACTTAATCCATTTACTGGGTTTTCTGTTGTAATTGTTGAACCGTCTTTATTCGGTGTGACAACTTTCGCTAATGTTGAAGGAACTGGTTTCTTCTCTGTAACTTTAGTTGGATCTGAAACTTTTGCAGTTAGGTTGTTTGCATTTTTCGGATCTGTTCCATTTGCTTTTTCAACTTCATCTGGAATTCCATCGTTATCATCATCTGTATCTGTAACATCTGGATCTCCGTCTCCATCTGTGTCACGTTGGATTGTTACTCGAACTGTTACGTCTTTTTCTTCCGTTACTTCTTCTTTACCATTTTCTGTGAATTTTTCTACAACTTTAGTAACTTTAACCGGAATGTCGATAGGGCGTTCTTCTTCCTCTTTATCCCAATCATTTACTGTTGGGATTCCTTCCAGTTCGCCTTTATCATTGACTTTTAGTCCGTTCACTGTTCCATTTGGGGCGTTTGTTACAATCGTTGAACCTTCTTTATTTGGAGTTACAACTTTTATTGGAGTAACTGGTTGTTTCTCCTTCACTTTGTCTGGATTTGTAACTGCTACTTCTAAATCATTTGCAGCTTTTGGATCTGTTCCGTTTGTATCCTCTACAGTGTCTGGGATTCCATCGTTATCATCATCTGTGTCTTCTGAATCTGGGATTCCATCATTATCTGTATCACGTTGGATTGTTACTGGAACTTTTACTATGATTTCTTTATCACCATTTTTTACTTTAACCGGAATTAAGATATGACGTTCTTCTTCGTCTTTTTTCCAATTATCTACTGACGGTGTTCCTTCTAAGTTACCTTCATTATTGACTTTCAAGCCATTCATTGGATTTTCTGTCGTAATTGCTGAATTTGGCATATTCGGTGTGACAACTTTTGTTGGAGTTACTGGTTTTTTCTCTTTAACTTTAGTTGGTGAAGCAACTATTGCTGTTAGATTATCAGGAACTTTTGGATTTGTTCCATTACTTTTCTCTACTTCATCTGGAATTCCATCATTATCATCATCTGTATCTAAAACGTCTGGTGTTCCATCTCCATCTGTATCACGTTGGATTGTTACTGGAACTTTAACGGCAACAGTTTCTATAACATTTTCTTTACCATCTTTCTTTCTCGTTACTGTAACCGGAATGTTGATAGTTTTTTCTTCATCATCGCCCCAATTGTCCACTGTTGGAGTTCCTGTTAATTTACCTTCTCCATTAACTGTCAGACCGTTCACTTCTGGCGTAGTTGTAGTAATTGTTGCATCTTTTTTATTTGGAGTGACAACTTCTTTTGGAGTAACTTCTTTTTTCTCCAGCACTACATTCGGTTTTGTAACTTTCACACTTAGTCCGTCTGCAGTTTTTGAATCTGTTCCATTATTCTTTTCATCTTCATCTGAAATTCCATCGTTATCATCATCTAAATCGTCAACGTCCGGAGTTCCATCGTTATCTGTATCACGTTGGATTGTCACTGGAACATGTACCGTAACTTCCTCTTTTGGAGTTCCTTCTTTTTCTCTCGTAATTTTAACAGGAATTGTGATATTACGTTCTTCTTCTCCGCCAACCCAATCATTTACGGTTGGTGTTCCTTCTAATTTACCTTCTCCATTCACTTTCAATTCATTTACTGGATTTTCTGTTGTAATTGTTGAACCTTCTTTATTTGGCGTTACAACTTTTGGTAAAGTCGTCGGTACTGGAGTTTTTTCTTTCACTTTAGCTGGAGCTGTAACGATTCCTGTCAGACCATTTGCTACTTTTGGATCTGTTCCATTTCTCTTTTCATCGTCATCTGAAATTCCATCGTTATCATCATCTGTATCTGTCACATCTGGATTGCCATCTCCGTCTGTATCGCGTTGGATTTTAACCGGTACACTTACATTAGCTTCTTCCGAATCCTTCTTAACTTTTACTGGGATAGTAATATCACGTTCTTCTTCACCTTCACCCCAAGAGTCTACTTTTGGAGTTCCTGTTAAACTTCCATTATTATCAACGGTTAATCCATTTACAGAAGCTGGTGTTTCAATCGTTGATCCTGTCTTATTTGGTGTAACAACTCCTGGTTCAGTCACTTGTTTATTCTCAGTAACAGTAGATGGTTTTACTGCTCCTGTTAGACCATATGAGGTTGGCTTGTCTGGTTTATCAAAAATCTTTGGATCTGTTCCCTTTGCCTTTTCTTCCTCATCCGTAATTTTGTCACCGTCATCATCTGGATCTGTAGTGTCTGGTTCTCCATCTCCATCCGTATCACGTAAAATTGTAACTGGTACGCTTACTGTGATTTCTTCGTTTCCATTCGTAACTTTAACTGGAATTGTGATAGCACGTTTTTCTTCGTCTTTGCCCCAATTTTCTACTTTTGGCGTTCCTGTTAATTTACCTTCTCCATTAACTGTTAATCCATTCACTTCATCTGGCGTTGCAATCGTTGAACCCTCTTTATTTGGTGTGACAACTTTTTTAGAGTCAACTGCACGTTTCTCCAAAACTTCATTTGGTTTCGTAACTTCTGCTGTCAAATTCGTAGGTACACTAATATTTACACTAACGTTATCTGTTGTTTTATCTGGATACTCTACCACAACAACTGCCGAGACAGTTTGTCCACCTTGGCTCGTATCTGGTGGCGTTAACCAATGATATTTTGTTCCTTGTGGCAAATCTTGTTTGTTTCCAATACTATCTTCTGCGTTAGGTGTTGAGTTTTTAGGAACTGTTCGATTGATTCCTACTGGGTTATACTTGTCATTTTGTCCTTTAACTACAATTTCAATTGTTTTTTCAGCCTTATTATCATTCTTATCATAAGCTGTAATCGTTACTTTTGTTACTCCTGAGGCTCCAGTTGGAGTTCCTACGATTTGATTATTTTCAAATTTCAATCCATCTGGTAAGTCTTTTACTTCGATTGGAGTATCTTCACGCATTCCAACTCCACCATCGTTATCTTTAGCTGTTACTGGAATTGGTATAATTTCCTCACGATTTGTAACTGTAGCTCCATTAGCTGAAATCGTTGGTGCTGTTCTATCACGTGGTGTTACATCAAATGAGAAAATCACTGGTGTAGCTTTATTTCCTGCATCATCTGTTGCGTTAAATATAATTGTATTTTGTTTACCAACATCTTCAGCTATAGTATTAATTGTAATCTCTATTTCTTTTTCTTTTTCTGTATTTTTCACATATCTAGACGACACTACTCCTGTTGTTCCAACATTGTACCTCTTAAAATATTTAGCTAAAAATTCAGTCGCTTCAAAAGTAACATTTTTATCATCTTTTGCTTTTACTCTAAATGTTATAGTTTCGCCTTCTACTACTTTTAGGTTGTTAGCAGATAGTGTTAAAATAGGTGGTTCATTATCCGGTTTTATTGCAGTTGCTTTTGCTGGTTCTGAATCATCACTCGTTCCATTTTTGGTGATAGCTGTTACAACTGTTTCATTTTTTACTTTTTCAGCAGGGATTGTAATTTCACCTGTGTCTTCATTGATGTTGATTTCTGGATCATCTGAAATCCATTGATTAAATGGATTTTTTGTTCCTACTACTGTTTTTGGTGAATCATCTTCTCCTGTGTAAGTAACCGTAATTTTATCTGCTTTGGTTGGATCTTGTGGTTTTGCTGTTACAGACCCATCCTCATTTGCTACTACTATTGGTTTTTCTGGTTTTGGTGCTCTTGCTGTTTCTGTTGCTGGGTCTGAGTCAACACTATTTCCATTTTTTGTGATAGCTGTTACTACGGTATTATCTCTTACCTTATCAGCTGGAATTGTAATTTCACCTGTATTAGAATCAATAGTTACACCTGGATTGTTCACAACAGTCCATGTACCATCATTTCCTTTATTACCTACTACCGTTACATTTGTTCCATCTTCGTCTTTATAAGTAACCGTAATTTTATCTGCTTTGGCTGGATCTTGTGGTTTTGCTGTTACATTACCGTTATTTGGTGCAGTTAAGATTGGTTTTTCAGGTTTTGGTGCTTTTGCAGTTGCTTTGGCTGGAGCTGATTCATCACTGTTTCCATTTGTTGTTACTGCTGTTACTTCTGTATTGTCTTTGACTTTATCAGCTGGGATTGTGATTTCACCAGTACTTGCATCAATTTGAACGTCTGGATTGTTCACAACAGTCCACGTTCCATTTCCACCTTTATTTCCTTCAGCCGTCTTATTAGAACCATCTTCTCCTGTGTAGCTAACTTTAATTTTATCTACTTTTGTTGAATCTTGCGGTTTAGCTGTTACAGATCCATCTTCTTTTGCTGTTGCTGATGGAGCTTCTGGAGTTTGAGCTTTATCTTCTAAAACATGTACAGGAGCATCCACAATATACGTTCCACGCTCTGGAATAATCACTTCGACTTTACCATACACAGGTCTATCTGGTGCTGTAGCTTTTGATACATCTGGATCTTTAAACCAACGGTATGTTGTACCAGCAGGTAACTCTTTTGTATTAGCAATACTATTAATTGCATCTGGAACGACACCTTTATTAGTTGTTTGCTCTTTAGATACTGGTTTAAGATTATATTTAGCTGCTTCGTCTGGTTTCAACGGTAATACACCGATAATTGCATTTTCACCAGTTCTATAGCGTCTATATCCACCCTCTGTATATCCTCCATAAGCAAGGAATGGGTCATTGGCTAGACGTTTTTTTATTTCGTCAAGCATAGGGTTATTAGTGTTTTTATCTCCCCAATCCGACATAATACTATCATTTAGCTCTTTTCCTTCAAGAATTTTCGTCTTGAAAGTAATAATTGAACGTTGCCCTGCAACTACGTTCATTCTGTCTTCTATAACACCTCGAACAAGATTGTATTCAAGACCATCTTTACGAATCCCCAATATATCACTAACACGAGAAAAGGCATCGTTGTTAGGTTCTGTACCATCTCCGCTATTTTTACGATAAATATTAAACCTCCAATTATTCAGTCTAGTACCAACCTCTGGGTTTATATATTTAAGCCATCCGTCTACATTTTCAGTATAAGCCGCCCCTGAACGTCGGACGCCATCTTTTACATAAGCACGAAAAGCAGAGTGTTCATACTCCCATGCTGATGCACTAACATAATCCTTATGGAAGGTCTGTTTTCCATCTTGGTATTTTGTATACGTAAATTCATAAGGATCTCCAACCGTACGTGGAATCGCAAGTGAAATTTTTTTAGAAACACCAGCCAATCCATTTGGTCTTGGCCCTGAATCTAATATCCAGTAATAATATTTATCCCCATTATTTTCAATACGCATTTCACGGTAAACACGAATATTGTCATAGGCTTGATCAGCAGTTCCCTTACTTACGAAGGCATATTGTTTTGTATCTGGAGAGAACACGTCACGATGTGAATAGTTAATCATAGGGTTTTTAATCCAACCAACCCCGAAGTCTGTTACTTTCGTGTTACGTACTGTACTTGTTCCACGACCAACTTCTTGACCATTCTTTTTGATAACAGTTGTAACAACCGCATCGTTTACCATTAAGTTCGTATCAACATTCACTGTAAAGTAACCATTTGTTTGCGATCTGGTAGTATAAGTTTTTCCTCCGACTGTTACTTCAACATCTGCTTCTGCCGCTGTGTATCCATCAACTTGAGCAATTCCTGCTAAACTATCATTAAAAGCTACTGTGTCTGTTTGTTTTACTGTAGTAGTAGTAACAGTTTGGCCATTAACCACTAATTCAACCACATCTCCAACTTCAATACCTGGAGCATTTAATTTGAAGGCTCCTGTGTCATCTAATTTAGAAGTCAGCACAGTTGTACCATTTCTCTTAATCTCAATTTTTGAAGATGGTGTTGCATATCCTGTAATAAATCCAGAGTTGGCTACAACGATTCCTAATTCACCACGTTTGGTATTTTTATCAATAGGTGCTGAGCGAAGATCAGATCCTTCTTCCATGGTTTCGCCATTACGTGAATCACGAGACCCAGTATTGGCAATCGTATTTTCACCTTCTTTTAAAACCTTCTTAGGCGCATTTATCTTAGGCATTGAAGATAATATAAACAATTTATCGCTAAGCGTTTTAGCTGCCGCATCAATTTCAGCTTGTGTTAATTCAAGACTATTGTTATTAAGCACACTATTAGCTGTTTCTAAATCTGCCTGGATTGCAGCAAGGGTCGAAGCTGGAGCTTTTTCTTTGTTGACTTTATCCAAGAGTTCTTGAACTTTTGTAATATTAGCTTGTAATTTAGTCTTATCTAATGTTTGTTTTTCAACTACCTCTTTATCAAGGGCAGTAGTCTCGTTTTCAGATGCATTCTCAGTTGAAGTTTCAGGTAGTTTCTCAGATAAAGTCTCAGCCGGATTCTCAGCAGTGGTTAGTGATTTTTCTTCTTTATCTGTAGTTAGAGAATCTTCTGTTTTAGGCAAATCTACTATTGTAGCAGTATGAGCATCTTCTTTACCTGGGATAACCGGTACTTCAGTCGTATCTGAAACTTGAGCCGCCTCAACTCGAACAGCCTGATGCCCAGACAAAAACATCAATGCCGCAACAGCTACTGAAGCAGCACCAAAGCTATATTTACGAATCGAAAAGCGCAGTACCTTTTCACCTTGCTGTCGATTTACTTTATACGAATTCGATTTGTGTTCCATTTCTCCTCCTAAGGAAAATATAATAAAAAAGCAATCTTTATAACTTCAACTCCTTAAAAAGAGTTAAGCTACAAAAATCACTATGATGATTGCTATAGGCAAATAACATCACAGCCATCACAGCCATCACAGCCATCACAGCCATCACAGCCATCACAGCCATCACAGCCATCACAGCTCAATTATACCAGTTTTACTATATTTACACAAATATAAAACGATTTATTCTATCAAATAAAGTTAAAAATTTTTATTTATTTATAAAATATCAACATGTTATATTATTACGAACAAAAAGAGAGGTTTCCCTCTCTGTCAAATCTAGATTTTTTCGTCTCTAATATCAATCACAATCTCTTCTGAGTCATCAAGAGTTTCGGCCTTTTCTTGCCATTGCTCTTTGAGATTATTGAATCGATCTTTTGATGCTTCTGTCGCTTGAAAAGCATAGGATTTAGCTTGAGCAAGTACACTGTCCACAGTGATTTCACCTGACTCAACCTGTTCTTTGGTTTTCAGAACGAAATCTGTAGCCTGCTCCTTAACTTCTGTCAGTTTTTCACAGACCTGCTCCTTGGCATACTCCGGATCTTCTCTCAAATCATCTATAAAATTTTGAGCCTGACTGCAAACTTGTTTGCCCTTATCGCTTGTTAAAAACAAGGCAAGAGCTGCACCTGAAACGGTTCCTAAAAGGATAGAGGATAGTTTACCCATAAGGATTCTCCTTTTTTATTTTTTTAAAAATTTACTTGCAAGACGAAGAGCTGACAAACTTGCCCCAGTCTTGAGTGTTTTTGAACCAGCTGATGAAGCTTTCTTGCTCAAGACACGCGCATGGTCATTGAGGTCTGAAACAGATAGAGATAAATCTGCAACAGCATTAAAGAGTGGATCAATCGTTGCCATCTTGACATTGATATCATCTGCCAAGACATTGACCTTAGCCAGCAACTCATTGGTATGATGCAAGGTCACATCCACATCTGAAGTCAAGGTTTTAATCGTCTTCTCTGTTTCATCGATAACACGTCCAAGCTTTTGTACAGTAATGATTAGATAGACTAAAAAGACAATCAAAGCTAGGGCAACAAGAATATATGCAACTTCTAACATTTAGTTTTCCTCCTCTGTAATATAGTAAGGGGCCTTCTTTCGATTTTGATATAGAATGATAAAAATACCCAGTCCGATAAGGACAACTGATAGCCATTGCGATACCCGAAGGCCAAAGAACATGAGACTATCTGTCCGCATGCCTTCGATGACCATACGACCGAAACCATACCAAATCAAGTAGAAAGCAGTGATATGACCTCGTCTGAGGCTCTTCCATTTTCGTCTCAATATCAGAATCAAGGCAAAGCCAAGCAGATTCCATAGAGACTCATAAAGGAAGGTCGGTTGACGGTAGCTCCCATCAATATACATCTGGTCACGGATAAAGGCAGGTAGATAATTCAGATTATCCACCGCTGCACCATAGGCTTCTTGGTTAAAGAAATTACCCCAGCGACCCAAACTTTGGGCAATCATGACGCTAGGCGCCGCAATATCTAGAAAATCCCAAGTATTGATGAGTTTACGATCAGCAAAGATATAGAGTACAAGGGCACCAGTAATCAAACCACCGTAGATGGCCAAACCACCATTCCAAATGGCAAAAATCTCTCCTACATTCTGACTATAGTAATCCAAACGGAAAATGACATAGTAGAGACGAGCTCCTAAAATAGCCAAAGGAAAGGCGATCAAGATAAAATCTAAAATATCGTCTGGTATGATCTTCTTTCTAGGCGCTTCTTTCATGGTCAAATAAACCGCAAGAATTAAGCCTGTCACAATACACAAGGCATACCAACGAATGGCTAGAGGTCCTAGTTGAATAGCAATTGGATCAAGCATTTTGCACCTCATTTCGAGCGATGAGATTTGTCAAGCGTTCTTCGAACAAACGGGTCGCATCAAAGCCCATTTCCTTGGCACGATAATTCATGGCAGCTGCCTCAATCACGACAGAAATATTACGACCTGTTTTAACTGGAATACGGATACGAGGAATGGCTACGCCAGAAATTTCAAGTTCCTCTGCATTGTTTCCAAGACGATCAAAGGTCTTATGCGTATCGTAATTTTCCAAATAGACAGCAAGCTGAACCTGTGAAGAATCCTTGACAGCACTGGCACCGTAGAGACTCATGACATCGATAATACCAACCCCACGAATTTCAATCAAGTGTTTCAAAATTTCAGCTGGTTCACCCCAGAGAGTAATCTCATCCTTGGCAAAGATATCGACACGGTCATCAGCTACCAAGCGGTGACCACGTTTGACAAGCTCAAGACCTGTCTCGCTCTTACCAATTCCACTATCGCCCTGAATCAAGACACCCATCCCATAGATATCCATCAAGACACCGTGTACACTGGTACGTTCTGCCAAACGAGAATCCAGATAGCTAGATAACTCTCCAGACAAACGACTAGTAGCTGTACGGCTGGTTAAAATGGCAATCTTACATTCTCTGGCTGCCTTTAACATTTCCTCTGGAACCACCAAACCACGGGCAACAATGACCGCAGGTGTCTCAGGTAGAAACATTTTTTTCAAAACTTCATAACGGCTGTTGGAAGGCATGCTGATCAGATAAGACCACTCCTTCATCCCCAAAAGTTGAATCCGCTCTGGCGTATAGTAGTCAAAATAGCCTGTCATTTCAAGACCGGGTCGCGTAATATCCGCTGTATTGATTTCCTTTTCAAGCAATTCTGGTTCGCCATAGACAATGTCTAGTCTAAGCTTTTCAATCACTTCTTTTACTAAAACCGACATCATTTCCTCCTTCAAATGAGTTCTTCT
Source organism: Streptococcus sp. 596553 (assembly GCF_900411395.1). Classification (GTDB taxonomy): domain Bacteria; phylum Bacillota; class Bacilli; order Lactobacillales; family Streptococcaceae; genus Streptococcus; species Streptococcus mitis_BA. The sequence continues at coordinate 88,700 of NZ_OXCQ01000003.1, forward strand.
TTCTATTATATCAAATTGTCCTTAGAAGTTTCAGATTTTTGCAGGCTTTGAAGTATTTATTTATACTCAATGAAAATCAAAGAGCAAACTAGGAAACTAGCCGCAGGTTGCTCAAAACACCGTTTTGAGGTTGTAGATGAAACTGACGAAGTCAGCTCAAAGCACTGCTTTGAGGTTGTAGATGAAACTGACGAAGTCAGTAACCATATCTACGGCAAGGCGACGTTGACGTGGTTTGAAGAGATTTTCGAAGAGTATTAAAAGAAAAAGGACTAGATTTCTCCAGCCTTTCATTTCAAATTAGAATTTTTTACGTTTACGAGCTGCTTCTGATTTACGTTTACGTTTTACAGAAGGTTTTTCATAGAATTCACGTTTGCGTGTTTCTTGAAGAGTACCAGCTTTAGTAACCGCACGTTTGAAACGACGAAGTGCGTCGTCAAGAGATTCATTCTTACGTACTACTGTTTTAGACATTTTTTTCACTCCCTTCAAGTTCAAGATCTATTCTATTTTACACGTAAAAGGAATAATTGTCAAGAAAAAATGCGGTTTAATTTTGATTTTTTCTTCCATTTATATAAGAGTTTAAAGCACTCAGATAGAAGAAACTGAAGGGTTTCGTTTTTTATTTTTCAAGCAAGCTGAGCGCTTCAGCATCCGCGATAATGGTCACATCAGGGTGGTTTTGCAAGCTACTTGCTGGTAGAGACTCAGTCACTGGGCCAGACACTGTTCCGGCAATGGCTTCTGCTTTCGACTCACCGTAAGCAAAAAGAATAATAGACTTGGCATCCAAAATGTTTTTAATCCCCATTGAAATAGCTTGGGTTGGGACGTCTTCAATCTTGTCAAAGAAACGTGCGTTTGCTTCGATAGTAGACTGGTCCAGTTCTACTAGATGCGTTTGACTGTCAAATGGAGTGCCAGGCTCATTAAAGCCGATATGCCCATTGCGACCGATTCCCAAGATTTGCAGGTCAACTGGATGGTCAGCCAAAATTTGGTTGTAGCGTTCAACTTCAGCTTCAGCATGATCCTTAACCCCACGAGGCAAGAAACTTTCTTTAAATGGTTTTTGGTTGAACAAGTTTTCTTTCATGAAGTGACGGTAAGACTGTGGATTATCTCCATCAAGACCTACATACTCATCAAGGTTGACGCTGGTTAGATTTGAAAAATCGAGGTCACTTTCAACAATTTCCTTGTAAAATTCAAGTGGACTGCTTCCTGTCGCAAGTCCTAGGGTTTGAGCGCCGTTGGCCAATTTTTCCTTCAAAATCTCAAAAGCAACTTTTCCACCTTCGATTTGGTTTTCAACTTTGATAACTTTCATCTTTTCATCCTCCATTTCTATCTATATTTATTATATGGTATAGACCAATTTTTGTCAAGTGAAAACGATTTAATTTCTAAAAAAAGAGCGTCCAAACTTGAAACATGTTATAATGGATAAGATTAGAACTTAGAAAGAATGAACAGATATATGAATACAGCTGATTTTGATTTCCACTTGCCTGAGGAATTGATTGCCCAAACGCCCCTTGAAAAACGGGATGCCTCTAAACTCCTCATTGTCAACCGTGAGACGGGAGAAATGCAGGATAAACACTTCCACTCCATTATTGATATGCTGGAACCTGGTGATGCCCTCGTTATGAACGACACCCGCGTTCTCCCTGCCCGCCTCTATGGTCAAAAGGATGAAACAGGAGGCCATGTAGAGCTTCTCCTCCTCAAAAATACTAGTGGAGATGAGTGGGAAGTTCTGGCAAAACCTGCCAAACGCCTCAAGGTTGGTACTCGTGTCAGCTTTGGTGATGGTCGCCTCAGCGCTGTCGTTACGGAAGAATTGACTCACGGAGGCCGCATTGTCCGCTTTGAATACCAAGGAATTTTCCTAGAAGTCTTGGAAAGTCTGGGAGAAATGCCTCTGCCACCTTATATCCACGAAAAACTGGATGATCGTGAACGCTATCAAACGGTCTACGCTAAAGAAAGTGGCTCTGCTGCTGCACCGACTGCTGGTCTTCACTTCACCAAAGAACTGCTGGCAGAAATCCAAGCTAAGGGTGTTCATCTAGTCTATCTGACTCTTCATGTCGGACTCGGAACCTTTAGACCTGTTTCAGTTGACAATCTGGACGAACACGAAATGCACTCAGAATTCTACCAGCTTTCTGAGGAAGCAGCTGCCACCCTCCACTCTGTCAAAGAAAATGGTGGTCGTGTCATCGCTGTTGGAACTACTTCAATCCGCACACTGGAGACTATCGGTTCCAAATTTAATGGGCAAATCCAAGCAGATTCTGGCTGGACCAATATCTTTATCAAACCTGGCTATGAATGGAAGGTCGTGGATGCCTTCTCAACCAACTTCCACCTGCCAAAATCAACTCTGGTCATGTTGGTTTCTGCCTTTGCTGGCCGTGAATTAGTCTTAGATGCCTACCACCATGCCATCCAAGAACACTACCGCTTCTTCAGTTTTGGTGACGCCATGTTTATTTATTAAGAAAGAATTTCTCTAAATCTTCTAATACCAATAAATCGATAAGATATTATATCTACAATAGATTGCGTTGACTCTCCAAATTGATTCATCTATATTTTATTTCAACTCACTATATTTTCTTCGATATCTGCAAATCAAAATGCAAGACACATAAGTAGCACCATATTTGTTACTCTTATCTGTCCTCTCAAGAGACTATTATGAGTTGTTTCAGAATCATTCACTACTTTGACCCTGAATCTCCTTTGTCTCAAAATCAAAGACTTATACTCTTCGAAAATCTCTTCAAACCGCGTCAACTTCATCCACAACCTCAAAACAGTGTTTTGAGCTGACTTCGTCAGTTCTATCTACAACCTCAAAGCAGTGCGTTGAGCAACCTGCGGCTAGTTTGCTCTTTGATTTTCATTGAGTATTAAACAAAAAGTGAACAAACCTGAATTCTAATGTATAGAAGACTAGGTTTGTTCACTTTTTTATAGTCGCTATAAGATGAGCTTATCTATAGCTTTTTATACATAATTATATATCCAGACATACTATTATCAATTGTGTCGTAGGGAGGAATCTGTTAAAGCACCCATTCACCATTATCATTGACTCTATAGCCATCTATACTTGTATTGACCGCTAGCTCACCCGATGCATTTACATAATACCATTTACTACCAACTTGGAACCATTGATTGGCTTTCATAGAACCGTTGCTGTTGAGGTAGTACCATGAACCATTATTTTGTAGCCAACCTGTCTCCATGGAACCATTATCGTTTAGATAGTACCATAAACCATCAACTTGCTCCCAACCTGTCTCCATGGAACCATTATCGTTTAGATAGTACCATAAACCATCAACTTGCTCCCAACCTGTTGCCATGGAACCATCAGTATTATAAAAATACCACATAGCATTTTCTTGTTTCCAGCCTGTTGTTGGAGCAACTGGTTTAGCTGGTTCTACTGCTGCATCCGTTCCTTGATTAGATGTAACAGATACAGGATACGAAGGAATAGATGATTTCTTAGGAACAACAACTTTTTCAGGTTCTCTCGTCCCTCTCCTTATACGTCTTTTTACCATCTCCTTAGTAATTTGACGAGAAGTAGTTTCTTCAATTGTTCCATCACGTTCATCTACAGTATAGATTGTAGTAAGCGTAATTTCACCAATTTCTCCTGCTTCTTCTATTTCTTGACCTTTATCAAGAGTTGGGTCATCGAGATCTTCTGTTTCGATTGGAATTACTTGGACAAGAACTTGGGGCTTGGTTCCTTTTTTAACAACTCGTGTTTGAGAGTCTTCTTTTTGACTTAAAGTACTCTCAGTTACTTGTCCACTCTTTCCATCTACATCATAAGTTATCGTTGTAACTGTTTTCCCATTCTTTCCTAGAGTAATCTCTTTCTCCTGTCCTGCAGAAAGGTCATTGTCTGCTTCATATTTAGTAGCAAATGGAACAAGAACTTCTTCAACCTTGCTCTTGGCAGGAACTTTGATAACTGTGTCTGTCGGTTCTTTTCTGTCTACAGTAACCTTTTCGGTAACATGACCATTCTCTGAATTAACATCGTAGGTCCTTGTCGTAGTTACATAGCCATCCTCTCCATCAATCATCTCAATAGAAGCTCCTCGGTCTCTACTCTCATCTTTTTCATAACGGATGACACTTGTAGGAAGAACTTCACGCTCAACCTTACTTTTAGCTGGAACTTTGATAACTGTGTCTGTCGGTTCTTTTCTGTCTACAGTAACCTTTTCTGTGACCTTACCAGTCTCTGAATCAGCATCGTAGGTCCTTGTCGTGGTTACAGTTCCGTCCTCTCCGTCAATTGTAATAGGATTTTCACTACGGTCTTTAGTTTCATCTTTTTCAAAACGGATATTTGTACTTTTTTCGGTGATGCGTTTTTCTACCTTATCTTTAGCTGCAACTTTATAGATAATATCCTTTGATTCTTTTTCAATGGTGGATGTTGTTTCTCTAATTGTTACCTCACCTGTTTTATCATTTACATCATATGTTGTAGTAATTTTTCTAAGTCCATCTTCTCCATCACTTTCTGTTAAAACATTACTTCCAACAGGGCGAGTGGCATCTTTTATATATCTAATAAGAGAGCTAATCGTTTCGGTAACTACAGTAGGCTTTGTTCCCACTTTGATAACTTCTGTTTGAGGTTGAAGAATAACAACGTCAGATTTCTCGCTGACCAACTGTAAAGTTGTAGATGAATATGTTTTTACGGTAGCTTTTATTCCTTTTTTACCAGGTGTTTTTGTTTCTTTCGTTCCTTTAGGAAGATTGTCATCTCTTTCGTATATTGTTTCATAGGGGATATCTTTTCGGTTATCTTGGGTTTCAAAATTATCATCCAATTCACTTGTCACATCTGCCCCATCAGCATGAACAAAACTTGTATTCAGGATTCCTCCTAAAAATAAAGTTAGCCCGACTATCACAGAACCAAAAATCTTTCCGAGTTTACGTAATGCATAGCGCTTATTGGTATTAAATTTTTCCATTACATCCTCCTTCTAAAAGTTACTACTTCTAGTATAGCATCTTTTCTGGTAAATGTTAAACAATATATTTTGTATATTAAATAAGCTCAGAATGAGATATTGATTATTGAACTAACACTTCAACTATATCGTAATCAATCTCATATATAGAGGATTGCAGACATCTTATCTAAATACATGCTAATATATTTCGATACAAACATTCCAACTTGATAATTTTCACTCATCTTTCATCATTCCTTATACAACTATGCAGTAGCAATCGAATAGTTTGCTCATCAGAATGAGACTATTTTAATGTTAGATATTTTGATAGAAAAACATAAATAAAATTGGTGGAACTTAATTCCCTAACTCGATAGAGGATTCTATTTTAAATTTAACAACAGCTAGGATTACACTATAAAAAACATATTACCACCTGTTCGACTGGAGAATCTAGTCGATTAGCTCCCTCTTAGTTACAAGCTTAAAGCGATTTTTTAACTAATACTAAACAAGATTAAAGAAGGAACTAGAACATCTGTCTTGTGCTAATCAATATGCTATTTTAAAGTTGCAAATAAACTTGGGATGCCAATTATTATATTTACAATAAATAGTTGACTTCGATGGAAGCAGAAAAGAGAATTCACCAGTCTTCCCTACTTATCTGATAATAAATAAGATCCGCAAGATATCCTTTTCTCTCTGCACCATTGATAATAGTCTTTAGATAGGACATTCCAGCCTTCTCCATGACACGACCTGAAGCTGGATTGAGACTAGCATATCGTGCCTTAACTTTTTGAAATCCTACTTGAGTAAAGGAGAAGTCCAAGACAGCTTTCAAGGCCTCTGTTATAATTCCATGTCCCCAGTATTTCTTGCCGAGCACATAACCAATTTCACAAGAAGAATCGTTCTCATCTATTGCAACGATGCTGATATCTCCTATCACCTGCTCCGGGTTTTCTTTGAGACAAATGGCCCATTTGTAATAGTTGGGATTGGTATAGGAGACAATCCAATTTCGAATCGAGTTTCGAGTGATTTCGACATTAGAATGGGGATCCCAGGTGACATAGGTCAGATTCTCAGCGGATGAAGCCCAATTCTGAAACATAGCTTCTGCATCACTTTCCACAAATCTTCGCAAGGTTAAACGCTCTGTCTGTAATATTTGCGTACCGATAGATTTCATGATTCCGCCTCACTTCCTTATTTCTAGGCTCTTAGTAAAAAGACTAAACTCAGCAACAGCTAGAAAACGAGTTTTTGGTCTAATCCCTTGACGCAGTCGCTGTCTGGTTCGAAATGCGCTCTAGCAAGCTTTTTCAAACCTAGTCATCGTTGCGGGGGTGAGACGACGAAATCGAACTCTGTGAGTTACCGGACCTTCTCTCACTTTCTTATTTCAAGGTGAGAGGCTGAAAACCTCCACTGGAGGTTTTCACTCCCAAAAGTCATCAAAGACGGTGATTGGTAGGTGGCGTTTGTGTTGGCCTTTGTGCCACCAATTTTCGATAGTGATTTGGGCTTCTGGGCTGATTGTTTTGCCTTCTAGGTAGTCGTCAATCTCTTCATAAGTGACTCCGAGGGCTACTTCGTCAGCTAGGCCTGGTTTGTCTTCTTCTAGGTCTGCTGTTGGGATTTTTTCATAAAGGGCTGGGTCTGCACCAAGTTCCTTCAAGAGTTGTTTTCCTTGGCGTTTATTGAGACGGAAAAGGGGTAAAATATCCGCACCACCGTCACCAAACTTGGTAAAGAAACCTGTGATATTTTCCGCAGCGTGGTCTGTTCCAATGACCGCTCCGCTGTGGGCACCAGCAAGGGCATACTGAGCAATCATACGGCAACGAGCCTTGATATTGCCCTTGTTAAAATCTGAAACAGGACTACCTGTCGCTTCAACTGCAGCTGTCATAGCGTCAGCTGATTCCTTGATATTAACTACCAAGCTGACATCTGGCTGGATAAATGCTAGGGCTTTTTGAGCATCTGCTTCATCGGCTTGTACTCCGTATGGCAGGCGGACAGCGATAAATTTGTAGCTATCATCTCCTGTCTCTGCTCGCATTTCTTCCATAACTAATTGCGCCAAGCGCCCTGCCAAGGTTGAGTCCTGCCCTCCAGAAATTCCTAGTACAAAGGTTTTAAGAAAGGGATGTTTTTTCAGGTATCTCTTTAAGAAATCAATAGAACGACGGATTTCTTCTTGGGCATCAATAACTGGTTTTACGCCCAGCTCTTGGATAATCGTTTCTTGCAAACTCATTCTTCTTCTCCTTCGCCGAGGGCTTCCTTGCGCATTTTGTCTATCAAGTCCATCTTGTCTTGCCATACATCACGCGCCAAATCCACTGGATAATGCTGTGGATTAAGCACGCGCTTGTACTCATCCCACAACTTGTCAAATTCCTTACGAGCATAATCCTGAATCTCAGTCAAACTAGGCAGCTTGTAAATCAATTTTCCGTCCTTGAAAATATCCACCAAGAGAGGAACAGCATCAAAATTACGAACCGTCTTCTTGATATAAGTATAGGTCGGATGGAACATCTTGATTTCTGTCATGTCACTCACATTCACACCATCATAAGTGATGTAGTCACCCTCTGACTTGCCTTTTTCACGACTGGTAATGCGCCACACCTGCTTCTTACCTGGCGTAGACACTTTTTCCGCATTATTAGACAGCTTGATGGTATTGCGCATATTACCATTTTCATCTTCGATCGCAACAATCTTATAAACCGCCCCAAGAGCTGGCTGGTCATAGGCTGTAATCAGCTTTGTACCCACACCCCAGACATCAATCTTGGCCTTTTGCATCTTGAGGTTGAGGATAGTATTTTCATCTAGGTCATTTGAAGCATAAATCTTAGCCTCTGTAAATCCAGCCTCGTCCAGTTGCTGACGGACTTTCTTGGAAATGTAGGCAATATCCCCAGAGTCAATCCGCACACCCATAAAGTTAATCTGATCACCCAGTTCACGCGCCACCTGAATTGCAGCGGGTACCCCAATGCGAAGGGTGTCATAGGTATCCACAAGAAAAACGCAATTTTTGTGGGTCGCAGCATAAGCCTTGAAAGCCTCATAGTCATTGCCATAAACCTGTACCAAGGCATGAGCATGGGTCCCCAAAACAGGAATGTCAAAGAGTTTACCCGCACGCACGTTGCTGGTTCCATTGGCGCCACCAATCACCGCTGCGCGTGTTCCCCAGATAGCCGCATCCATCTCTTGAGCCCGACGTGTCCCAAACTCCATCAAGGGTTCATCTTCGATAACCGAGCGAATACGAGCTGCCTTAGTAGCCACCAAGGTCTGGTAGTTGACGATGTTCAAAAGGGCCGTTTCGACCAATTGACATTGGGCTAGAGGGCCTTCCACCTGCACAATCGGTTCATTGGAAAAGACCAAGTCCCCTTCTTGGGCAGAACGAACGGTCAACTCCAACTTGAAATTGCGAAGGTAATCCAAGAATGCCCCATGATAGCCCAGCGACTCCAAATAGGCAATATCACTATCTGAAAAACGCAAGTCTTCAAGATAACTCACAATTCTTTCCAAACCTGCAAAAACCGCATAGCCGTTCTTAAAAGGCTGTTGGCGGAAATACATTTCAAAGACCGCCTTCTTATTGTGAATCCCTTGGTCAAAGTAAACCTGCATCATGTTGATCTGGTACAAGTCCGTGTGCAATGTCAAACTATCATCTGGATACATACTTTTCCTACTTCCTTAGCTAGAAACCCATGAAAATTTTCAAGAACTTTCATGTATTCCAATAAATTAGTACTATTATATCACATTTTAGCTGGATTGAGAAAAGAGTAACAAGCTATTCACTACTCTCCAGTTCATCCATATCTTGTTCAAATTTTTTCTGCGCCCATTCGCCATAGCTCTTCAGACCAAGATTGCCAATAAAGACCCATGGAAGGTAAATGACATAAGTAATCGCCCAAGCAGATAGGTATTTAACGTTCAAAGGATTGTGCTGATAAATTTCTATGTTGAATTGATAATTCTGCAACATCAAAAGAGCCGTAATAGCCAAGGTTAGGAAAAAACAACCCAAAATCGTAAAATGAAAACGACTATAGTAGGTCACTCCCAGATAACGGGCACGATTGAAAAAGAAGAAAATTCCTACTATCAGAGTATAGACTAGAAAATTCGGATTAAAAAGAGATGGAGCCAACACTGCCACCAAATAGCTTAGAAGCACCAGCCCAATAAAGAGGGAAAAGGATTCTGCCCCAGCTTTATTGATTAATTGTTCTTCTCTTTCGTCAAGTAATTGATAATGAATAAATTTATTTACCATCTTCTTCCTCCCAAAATAGTTGGTCTAGGCTTTTCCCTAAACATCTGCAAATGGACTGGCAGAGCGAGAGACTGGGATTGTATTTTCCCGCCTCTATCAAACCAATAGTCTGGCGCGTCACCCCCACAGCCTCTGCCAGTTGACCTTGAGTTAAATCAAGCTCTACACGAGCTAATTTTAATTTTAAATTTTTAGCCACCTGCGTCCTCCTTATAATTTTAAAAAGTTGCGCCTCTTTTTAACATCATTATATCATATATCCAACTTAATGCAATATATAAATGTCATTTTGTGAAATTTTATTAACAAAAAACTCTCTACCATAAAAAAATAGAGAGTGTTACGTTTAAATATAGGATTTCAAAATATCGACGGCATCGCTTCTTTGTTTAATTTGATAGGCTTTGATACCTAAGCTCCGACTTTATCACTTAAAAATAAAAAAGGACAGCTAATCCCTTGCACATCAAGGGATTTCGCCATTCTTTAATCTCGTTTAAGTGTTGTATATGGAGCTTTGCATAATTTTTTAAAACTAAACAACTACATTAAGCTCGAACTGTGACACTAGTTCCATCTTCTTTGTAGAGATTGATGAGTCCTTCTTTTAATGCACGAACCATGTCTCCTGCTTGAACAGGTTGAGGCACCTTAATAGTCAATAGTTCCATTGGATTTGGAGCACGGTCGATTTTATTGCCTTTGGCATCGTGAAGATCCTCAATATAGGTTTCAAAATGACGGAAACCTGGTCCATAAAACTCAACTTGATCGCCTTCGTTGATGACATTCCGTTGACGAATGGTTGCCGTTTGAGTCGCATCATCATAAGAAACCACTTCAGCGACAAACTTATACTCAGGAATTTTACGACGCGCACCAAACAACTGCTCATTTTCAGATGGTGTACCATAGTAGAAACCTGTTGCTAATTCACGTTGGGCAACCTTCCACATCTCGTCCACCAAGTCTTGTTTGATAGATTCAAACTTTTCAGGACTTTCAAGATAGGCATCCACAGCCGCCTTGTAGCAGTTGGTTACTGTTGATACGTAGTGAATAGACTTCATACGCCCTTCAATCTTAAGACTGTCCACACCATTTTCAATCATATCTGGGATATGGTCAATCATAGACATGTCAACGGCTGACATTGAAAATTCTTCTGGAATTTCACCTTTCAAGCTCTTGCGTTCTTGACCAAATGGCATATCGTAAAGGTCGTATTTCCAACGGCAAGATTGAGAGCAACCACCACGGTTAGCATCACGCATACTCATGTGGTTTGAAAGAGTACAACGACCAGAGTAAGAAATACACATGGCTCCGTGAACAAAGGCTTCAATCTCAACATCTGTACGTTTGCGGATTTCAGCTAATTCTTCCATCGAAACCTCACGCGCCAAAACGACACGAGTCAAGCCCAGTTCTTTCCAGAACTCAAGGGTTTCATAGTTAGTGGCACTGGCTTGAGTAGAGAGGTGGATTTCAAGACCTGGTGCTTCAGTCGCTGCAATCATAATCAAGGCTGGGTCAGATACGATAACTGCTGCAATCCCGATATCACGCAGTTTACGGAACCACTCACCAGCACCAGCTTCATTTCCTTCGTGCATAACCATATTGGCAGCAACATAGACCTTGGCACCGTACTTGGCCGCAAACTGGACTCCTTCCTCCATCTGTTCAAAGGTAAAGTTTCCTGCACGGCTACGGAGACCATAGGCCTGACCACCGATAAAGACAGCATCTGCCCCATACTGAACAGCTACTTTTAGCTTCTCTAAAGTCCCTGCAGGTGATAAAACCTCAGGACGTTTTAATGTTTTTGTCATGATTTCTCCTATTTGCAATATAAAAGTTTGACGTTTTTCCTTCTCATTTTATAGTAAATAAGCGATAAAATCAAGCCTAGACAGATTGTTTTGACAATTCTAATCTTTTAAGGCTTACAAACTAACTGTTAATTTGTTGAAAATTAACCTAGTCTTAGCAAGTCGTCAAAAATCCATATATAGTAAAAAACCAGTACCCAAAGATACTGGCTCATTAAACTACATAAATTAGTCCTTAGATGACTATTCCCATTCTATTGTTTTCTAAATTGATAAGGTTTGATATAGTTTAAAATTAAGGATTTATACTAGTTATTTTTATAAGAATTTATTAGAATTAATTTCTATTGTTTACAGAGTTGAAATTAATGTGTAACAAAAACACAACATTTTTTGTATAATAGTATTAGTAATAAAAAGGTGGTGATATAGTAAGATTAGCTGTTAGACTAGCAATAGAAACACGAAATAGTATCGATGCTCTAAAAAAAGAAATAAAAGCAACTGGAGAATTTGATAATCTTCATCTTACTAATGGGTTTGTCGTAAATCAAGCTTATTTAGATTCTAAAAAAATTACTGCTGAACAAAACTGGGATAAAGTATTAAAATTTGGGTCTCAAGTTGAAGAACGAAGTGCCCCAAAAACTCGAACTGATTTACAAGTAAATCAAACTACTATTGATGATATTGCTGAGTTAAAAAAGATTTTACCTCTATATACAGAAACAAATTATGTAACCACTTCTTTTGTTATCAGAATGATAGTGAGGGGTTCTCTTTTAGTGCGTCACGGAAAAATTTAGGCTTCAAGCCTATTTTTTTTATTTCAATTTTATGTGTCGACAAAACACGACACTTATTTTATAACAGTGGCGTGAAATAATTACAACACTGAAATTATATAAAGAAGGTTCAACAATGCTTAGATCAATTTTTAATGCAGAATACATTTATTTGACTATTTTTTGTAGTGTTAAATATTTTATGCGTTTAACTTTACATTTTAGGAATAGGAGAAGTTTATAATCAGTTTCTGAAGAAAAAAGTATAAAAAATGCTATAATAGAATACATATAGTAGGGGAGGAGAATTACAATTGTTACCTAAAAAAATTATCACACCTAAAGTACCACCTATTAAAATCCAAGGAATAAAAACTAAATTAGTTCCATTTATTGCTGAATCAATAAAGTGGGATGGTAAAGGAACATACTTTGAACCATTTATGGGATCTGGTGTAGTAGGTTTTAATTTAGAACCACAGAAGGCTATTTTTAGTGACACCAATCCCTATATCATTCAATTTTACAAAGATATTCAATCAAAGAAGATTACTGCTCAAACAGTTAGAACTTTTTTAGAAAATGAAGCAACTAAATTATCTAGTACTCCGGCTGATAAGACATCTTATTACTATGAAGTTAGAGATAGATTTAATAAAGAACATAGCTCTTTAGATTTTTTATTTTTACAACGTTCCAATTTTAATGGAATGATACGTTTTAATAATAAAGGTAATTATAATGTTCCTTTTGGACGAAAACCAGAGAGATTTCAAAAAGCATTGATTACAAAAATTGTAAATCAAGTTTCATGGATTGAAAAAATAATGAAGGGTAAAGATTGGGAATTTATCTGTATTCCTTTCACTAAAGCATTTGAGATGATGGGAGAAAATGACTTTGTTTATTTAGACCCTCCGTACATTGATCGATATGATGGATATTATGATTCTTGGAGTGAAGAATACGCGACATTACTCGCAGAACTTACTCAAAAAGGAAAAGCAGGATACGCCTTTAGTATGTGGTACGAAAATCAGTATAGAAAAAATACCCACATGGAAAAATGGACGGATGGAAAGTTGTTAACTACTGAACATTTTTATCACTTAGGAGCAAAGGAATCTAATCGAAATAAAATGATAGAAGCCCTAGTAATAAGTGAATCTAATTCAAACCTAAATGAAGTGCATCCTGAACAAGAGCAAATTAGCCTTTTTGAAATATAAAAAATAGAGCGAACTGCTCTATTTTTTATCAAATGTTTCATCGTACTGAGATAGATAATCTGAATATAATTGTTTTAATTCTAGCGATTTAGGTTCATCTGTTTTAGAAAGCCAATCAAAATATCCTTCAAGATTATTATATAAAGATTGTTTTACCTTTTGGGTATCAGTATATCTTGGGTAATGTTTCCAATAATCTTTAAACACATCATCTCCTAAAACGGAGAAAGGGCCTGCACCATAAACAAAAGGCTTAATGGATGTTGAAGTAATTGTTCCAATATTATCGGTATTTCCACTACCTTTCTTATCACCACATATTCTATACTTTTCTTGAACAAACATTTCTATATTTTTATATGCAGGAATTATAGAATCTAATTTCTCAAAATTAACTTTTCCAGTAGTTGGTTTCGTCTCTCGAGTATAGACAACACCTAAAATATAATGACCGTCATAATCAGAGTAATGACCTACAATATTCTTTGTTCCATTTCTCATAAAACTTGTAAAACTACCTCCAGTAAAGCCAAATTTCGTATTTTCGCTTCTTCTGTAAGTAGTTTTTATATCGATGGCAATTTTTCGCCCATCTTGCTTTTTAAAATAAAAATCAGGGTATACAGTTTGTTTTTCAGATTCATGTAAAGTATAGCCCAATTCATTGGCTGAACGTTGCAATGCTTCAAAAGCTATAACTTCAAACAATCTACCTATAATCTTTGAATCACTCCCAAACGTGTAGATTTCCTTCTTTTTGTTTATAAAACCAACGAGTTCCCATTCATTTTCATTTTTTGGTAAATACTTAGCAATAGTATCAATTATTTTATCTGTATAAGGTGTCATTTACTCAGCTCCTTTGTTTGCGAATTGTTTGCGATTATTTAATTAAAGGCTCTGAAACATTGATTTCAAAGCCTTTTTATTGTAATTTTTCTTACTCCCACTCAACAGTTGCAGGTGGTTTACTTGTAATATCGTAGACGATACGGTTAACGTGATCTACTTCATTTACGATACGAACAGAGATTTTTTGAAGGACATCCCAAGGAATTTTGGCAAAGTCAGCAGTCATACCATCGATAGAAGTGATAGCACGGATTGCAATTGTGTAGTCATACGTACGACCGTCACCCATAACACCAACTGAACGAACGCCTGTGTTGACAGTGAAATATTGCCAAATATCGCGGTCAAGACCAGCTTTAGCAATTTCCTCACGCAGGATAGCGTCTGACTCACGAACTGTTTCCAGTTTCTCTTCAGTGATTTCTCCCATGACACGGATAGCAAGTCCTGGTCCTGGGAATGGTTGGCGCCATACGATATGTTCTGGCATACCAAGCTCTGTACCTAGGGCACGAACTTCGTCCTTATAAAGAGTGTTGAGTGGTTCGATGAGTTCAAACTGCATGTCTTCTGGAAGACCACCCACGTTGTGGTGTGACTTAATAGTTTGAGCTGTATCTGTACCAGACTCGATAACGTCTGTATATAAGGTACCTTGAGCAAGGAATTTCACATCTTTGAGCTTGCTTGCTTCGTCATCGAATACATAGACAAACTCGTTACCGATGATTTTACGTTTTTGCTCAGGGTCAGAAACACCTGCAAGTTTGTCAAGGAAACGTTTTGCAGCGTCTGCTTTGACGATATTTAAACCAAACTTACCACCAAGCATGTCCATAACTTGGTCTGCTTCCCCTTTACGAAGAAGACCGTGGTCTACAAAGATACAGATCAATTGATCGCCAATAGCCTTTTGGAGAAGAACCCCAACGACAGATGAGTCAACACCACCTGATAGACCAAGAAGAACACGTTTATCACCGACGGTCTCACGGATTTTTTGGATCTGCATGTCAATGAAGTTATCCATTGTCCAGTCGCCTTTAGCCTTACAAATGTTAAGGGCAAAGTTACGAAGGATATCATTCCCGTATACAGAATGGCGAACTTCTGGGTGGAATTGGATACCGTAAATGTGTTTATCTGGGTTTTCAATGGCTGCATAAGGGCAGTCAGCTGATGTTCCAGTACGAACAAAGTCAGCAGGAATCTCAGTAACCGCATCACCATGGCTCATCAAAACAGTCTGTTCATCAGGTGTTGATTCAAAAAGCGCTGATGGTGTGTGAGTTAGGGTTGATTGACCGTATTCACGATTCCCAGCATCACCTGCAGGAACAACTTTTCCTCCAAGTTTATGGGTCAATAACTGCATACCGTAACAAATTCCCAAAATAGGAATTCCGAGTTCGAAGATTTCTGGGTCAATATCGAATGAACCATCTTCGTATACAGAATTTGGACCACCTGAAAGGATGATTCCTACAGGGTTGATTTCACGAACTTCAGCAGCTGAAATTTTATGGCTTTTTAGTTCTGAAAAAACACCAATCTCACGGATACGGCGTGAAATCAGCTGGTTGTATTGGCTACCATAGTCCAATACGATGATTTTTTCTACATCTTGCAAATCAGTTGAAATGTTGCTCATCTTTTTCCTTTCTCAAAAGAAATATCTTTTTTCAATATTCTATCACAAATACTAGTGAATTACCAACTAAACAAGGCGAAGTTTGACTTTTTCTAGTTTATTAGGGTACAATAGAGAAAAGATAGAAATGAAGTGAAAAATATGCTACCTGCTTATATGAAAATCCACGATCAGATTAAAAAGGATATTGACGAGCACCGTTGGGCTATTGGAGAAAGACTCCCTAGTGAACGAGATTTAGCAGAGCAGTTTGCGGTTAGTCGCATGACCCTCCGCCAAGCCGTATCTCTATTGGTCGAAGAAGGCGTTTTAGAGCGTCGTGTAGGAAGCGGCACCTTTGTATCCAGTACACGTGTACAAGAAAAAATGCGAGGGACAACCAGTTTTACTGAAATTGTTAAGTCCCAAGGTAAAGTACCCTCTAGCCAACTCATTTCCTACAGAAAAACCATTCCCAATGAACAGGAAGTTGCCAAGCTAGGAATTTCTCCTACCGAAAATATTATCCGAATGGAGCGGGTTCGCTATGCCGACCAAGTTCCTCTGGTTTATGAGGTTGCTTCTATTCCTGAGAAATTCATTAAGGACTTTAAAAAAGAAGAAATCACCAGTCATTTCTTCCAAACCTTGCAAAAACATGGCTACCGTATTGGTAAATCACAGCAGACCATCTATGCTCGTCTTGCTAAAGAAAAGATTGCCCACTATTTAGAAGTTGAAAAAGGACATGCTATTCTTGGTTTGACTCAGGTTTCCTACCTAGAAGATGGTACTGCTTTTGAATACGTAAAAAGTCAATATGTAGGTGAACGATTTGAATTTTATCTTGAAAACAATTAATACTCTTCGAAAATCAAATTCAAACCGCGTCAACGTCGCCTTGCCGTACTCAAGTACAGCCTGCGGCTAGTTTCCTAGTTTGCTCTTTGATTTTCATTGAGTATAAAATACTACATAAAACCTCTCTGTCACGGACAAAGAGTCTTTTTATTTCTCTAAGAGTAAATCTTTCAACGAAATCAAAGTTACTGCAATTAAAATCATTGCCATACCAAGAAAATCAATGGGATAAAATTGTTCATTCATTATTAAGAAGGCAAAGAAAACCGCTGAGATTGGCTCAATCGAAGCCAACAAGCTTGACTTAACTGGTCCTATCAGACTGGCTCCTTTAAGGAAAGCTGTATAGGCAAAGACAGTCCCGATAAGGATAATACCTGCAAAAGCAAGGAGAAAATCAAGACTTGTTGGGATAGTAGTCTGTAGAACTCCTGTAAAAGGAAGGGCAACCAAACCTGCTATGACCATTCCCACACCAATGATCAAACTACTCCCCCACTTCTTAATCAAGGCTATGGGCAAAATGATATAAAGGGCGTAAGTCAGAGCAGAAAATAGACCCCAGAACAGGCCAGAAGGTGTCATAGATAACTGGTCCAACTGCCCATGAGTGGCGATCAGGAAGGTTCCTCCGATGGCTAATATGATGGAAACTATCTCTCCCAGCGTCGGCGCCACCTTATCCTTGATACAGCTATAAATCAAAATCCCGACAGGACAAACATACTGAAGCACCGTCGCAGTTCCTGCATTGGTTTCCTGAATAGCAGTTAGATAGGCAAATTGATTGAGGAAGAGGCAAATTAGAGCAAAAATGAGAAGAGACAGCAAACTCTTCTTATCCGTTAAAAAGGCCAGCATTTTATCCTTTGCAGTAGCATAAGCCAAGAGCACGAGAATCCCACCAGCGATTAAAAGGCGCAAGTTAGTCAAAACCAGAGCCGAAATTCCGTGTGCCATCAGGTATTGGCCACTCGTTCCTGACAAGCCCCAAGCAATCCCAGCCACAACTGTTAATAAAGTCCCTTTTAAACTGTTTGACATGTCTCTCCTTACTCTTCTTTACGAATCAAGTCCATCACTTGATTACGGTCTACAATCCATTGAGCCCTCTCATCCTTTTCATAGGTACGATTCGATAGGAAAATGGCCGCTTCTTGCTTCTGACGATTCCACATGATAAAGGTACCTGTATAGCCCGTATGGTCTAGCCAATCTCCCTCCAAATTCCATGCTAAAGAACGTTTCTTGTCATCCAAAGGAGAAAAATTTTGACTCAAATCTCTTGCAAAATCATCTGCTAAATAGTGTTCTAAAAAGATTTGTAAATCCTTTACAGTCGAAAATAAACCAGCACTACCAGCATGTATGCCCAAGAGACGAGCCTTGGGATCATGTACCAGACCTGCCTCTACACCTCTGACGGTTGGAACAGCAAGCTCAACAGGTCCAAACTTGGTTTCCGTCATTCTCCAAAGATTCCAGACTTGTTCTTGTAAAATCACATCCAAGTCTTGATTAAAGATTCTTTCCAAAATAAAACCCAACAGCAAAAAATGGACATCCGAATAAAGAAAGGCTGGCTGACTTCGTCTATTGAGATGAAACATCGCTTCCTTTAATTCTGAGGCTGTTAAAAGGTCTCGATTGGGAATAAAAGGATCAAGATCTGTAGCGTGGGTTAAGAGCTGGCGAATAGTGATGTCTGGATAATCACTCTCAGCTAAAAAATCTGTTACCGGTCTGTCAATATCTAATTTGCCTTTTTCCCACAAAAAAGTAAAAACTGTGCCAACGCCAACAACCTTGCTGACACTAGCTAGGTCATAAACTAGTCCTGCCTCAGTCTGTAAACCATGCTCTAGGTCACTCTGGCCTAAATAGAACTCCGTCCATTGATGGTCCTTAAAATACGCAAAAGAGGCTCCGGGATAAATCCCTGCCTCGATTTGGTCTTCTATTTTTTTAATAATCTTGGTCCACTTCATACTTCTTCAAACCACAATTCAACATTATTTCTATCTTTTCCAAGGAAGAATTTTTCAGACTTAGGAATAAAATATTCAGTAGACTCAAACTTCTGGCGCAGACTTGCTATGTCTAATTCATTGACCAAGAACTTGAGCATAGATAAGTCCCAAGTAACGGCATTATCCACAGTCAAATCTTGACCCTGAGCTGGGATAAAATCAAGGGTTTCCCCAATTTCAGATAGTTCCAAGAAACTATCTACATCCGTTGGGAGGTGTAATTCCATGGAAATCTCAAATTTACTTAAAGAAATTGATTCCAAATCTGTTTGAAATTCAGGATTTTCTTCTACTTCTACTAGACTTGCTCTATCATCTTCCGCATGAATCAAAATCAAATCATCTTCTGGTGAAAAAATTTCAAAAGCGTAGCCATTTTGACCTTTATATAATTGATGAATCGAATCTGTTTTAGATAAGAGTCCTTCGATTTCCAAGGGATTTTCCACCTTGACAATCAATCTAGCTAGTTTTTTTCTTCCCTCTACCTTACGAGTGCGCATACTTGGAGCTTCTTCTAAAACAAGTTTTTCAAGGCCTGTTTGATCACCTAGTGACAGAAAGGCTGACTCTTCTAACAAAGCCTTCATACCAAGGGTTTCAATATAAAATGTTTCATTTAATTTTCTATTATTAACTTTTAAAGTAGGAATAATCCGTACAATCTGATTTACATTCATAAATTCCTCCGTCACTTTTTATTTTAAAGGATTTTAGAATTTTTTACAAGATATTATGCTCAAATTTAACATTATTTCGCTATTTAGTAAAGATAGTCTTTCAAGGTTTTTGTCAAAACCTGATAACCAGCAACACTGAGGTGCAATCCATCAGTAGTATAGTCTTTTTTGAGTTGGCTTTCTTGGTCTGTCAAACTATCAAAAACTGGCAAAAATTCCACCTGCATATAGGCAGAAGAAAGTTCTTTATAGACTTGATTCCATTTCTGAATTTTTTCATTCGTACGGATATAGACTGTCTGCTGGTACTCCTCTCCCTCATTGACTGGCAAAATGGAAAGCAATTTTATCTCTGTCAATGGATAATCGCGAGCAATAGACTGTATGATAGCTTCGAGATTATTGAGAGTCTCATTCACAGGCACATCTTTTCCGACATCATTTGTCCCAATCAAAAGGACAATTTTATCTACTGCCCCACCGTACAGATGCGCATCTAGATTCTCTAATAACAGTCCTGTCTGATAGCCACGAATTCCTCGATTGACAATTGTCTTCGAAGTCCCGAATAGTTCCTGCAGAGGATAATATTCGACAATGGAATCACCAATAAAAAGAATGTCTGGCTCTACAACAGAAACCTGATTTAAGTGACGATACTTGTTTTGGATTTTTTCTTGTTCCTTTAGTAACCAATTTTCTAATAACTGTACTGCCACTTCATTCTCCTTTTTCTAACCAGTTTTCCAAGACTTGATAAACTCCTCCTTGGCTGTTGGCTGGCGCTAGAGCCGTCGCAACAGCTTTGGCTTTGTCATCAGCATTTTCCATCGCATAGGCAATTCCAGCCATTTCAAGCATTTCAACATCATTTTCACTGTCACCAAAAGCCATGATTTGTTGGGAGGTCAAGTCCCAGCGCTTGAGTAATTCTTCTAAGCCCCATGCTTTATGAATCCCAGCTTGAAGGATATCGATGCAACCATAGCCACTCGATACAGCCCGAACACGGCCATCAAAGAGGTCATTGATTTCTTCCAAGACCGAACTCAAACGTTCCTCACCAACAACCATACTCATCTTGAGCACACCACCAAAGAGGTCAGAGGTTAATTCATCCACAAACTGCATCCGTTGGTAGAATTTTTCAATCATTTCTGGAGTCATAAAACTTTCAAGATCTGTAAAAATCGTACCTTCTTTGACGAAACCACCCTTCATACCCGTTACAACAAACTGATCCTGACACGCTCGACCCTTGAAATGAGCCAAAGCCTTATCGACAATGGCATCATCCCAAGTCTGAGCCTGAATCAATTCATTGTTTTCAAAAATACGAGCACCATTGGCAACAACCAGAACCACTCGATCGACCAAGTGCTCCAGTAGTTGCCTCATGCGGTGAATTTCATTCCCCGTCGCGATGACAAAACGAATACCCCTTTGATCCAACTGATCTAAAATCTTTTCCAAGCGTGGAATATCAAGCTGTCCTCTGGCATCCAGCAAGGTTCCATCCATATCTGTCGCAATTACCTTAATCGTCATTTACTTCCCTCTGTATTCAAACTAATCCCACTTCAATCCTACATGTTCGTTCATTTCTTTATAGGCTGTATCAATTCGTTCCTTAGTCGCTTCATCTAATTGATCACGATGACTGCCACCCTCTATGAAATCTTCCAATATATAGGTTTGATAATGATATAGGGGATATCCTTCTGGTGAAAAAGTTCCCTTTGGTGTTCGATTGACCCAAGTAGGATGAGCTTTAGCTGTTCCGATAGTTGTTTTTCCATCCTTCTTCTTAATGGTCACGTCCATGAGAACGCCACGTTCAGTCCACTTAGCATTCTCTTCATCTCCCATAGATTCAATCCGTTGATTGGAAATGAAGTTCCCCATTGAATAGATAATGAGTTTCTTCTCCCCATCTTTTTCAACAATTTCAGATGGCTCAACTACATGTGGGTGCCCTCCAAAGATAACATCTGCTCCCCAATCGATCATCTTGTGATAAAGAGCCTTTTGTTCTTCAGTTGGTTCCAAGCGATACTCCACACCCATCTGAGGCATGATAATGGTGATATCTGCTTCCTTCTCTGCCCGTTCAATTTCAGCCTTCATCTTATCTTCGTTTAAATCTGAAAGATAACGATTATAGTCTTCCTGAGAAATATACTGCTCAATTCCATTGAAACCATAGGAATAGGCTAACAGTGCAACCTTGATACCATTCACTTCCTTAATGACCAGCGGAGCCTGATCACGTGGTTCATGCGTATAAACTCCGATTGGAGTGATTCCAGCTTTCTCAATAATATCGGTCGTTGAAATAACTCCCTCAATTTGCGAATCCAAAATATGATTATGAGCTAAATCCAGCACATGATAACCTGCATCCTTAATGGCATCCATAACTTCAGCAGGAGCATTAAAGAGAGGATAACCCGCTAAATAATGATCCTTATTGATGGTTCCTTCAAAATCACCAATAGCTAAATCTGCTTGCTTGAGCCAAGGTGTCACATACTCAAAATTCTCATGAAAGTCATAGGTACCGTCTTCTTTTTTAGCTGAAAAGAAAAGTCCATCGTGGTAGAGCAAATCTCCGTTGGCCATAATTCTAGCAGATTTTTCCTCTTCCTGCTCCTGAGACTTTTGCTTGGTCCCCTCTTGAGAAATAGTATCTCGTTTTTGACTGGTCAGAGGCATGCCTTGGAAACTTTCAAACAATAAGACCAAGCCCATTGATAAAGCAACTGCTAGCAAGAGTACCGCCACAAATCCTTTATTGCTCCACCTGCGATAACTCCTAAAAAAGTTTACCAAGCCCTTCATAAAACGAAAAGCTAAACCACCCTGATTTCTATCTTGTCTTCTTTGCATCTTCATTCTCCCTACTTTCTTATGCAAGCCTTTTCTTTTTATTATATCACAGATAAGTATTTCTTTCACAATTGAATTGAACATCCTATCTATTTTCTATAAATCCTAAAGGCTATAATACTTTCAATCCTTGTCATTTTGTGTTATCATGTAGAGGTAATGAAAGGAGAGAAAATGTCTGCTATAGAACGTATTACAAAAGCTGCTCACTTAATTGATATGAACGATATTATCCGCGAAGGGAATCCTACTCTACGCGCGGTTGCTGAGGAAGTCACTTTTCCCTTGTCTGACCAGGAAATCATCCTTGGCGAAAAGATGATGCAATTCCTCAAACATTCCCAAGATCCTGTCATGGCTGAAAAGATGGGGTTACGCGGGGGGGTTGGACTGGCTGCTCCCCAGTTAGATATCTCAAAACGCATTATCGCTGTTTTGGTGCCTAATATTGTTGAAGAAGGTGAAACTCCAGAGGAAGCCTACGATTTGCAAGCCATTATGTACAATCCAAAAATCGTCTCTCACTCTGTTCAGGACGCTGCTCTTGGTGAAGGAGAAGGTTGCCTATCTGTTGACCGTAACGTGCCTGGCTATGTTATTCGCCATGCCCGCGTTACTGTTGACTACTTTGACAAGGATGGAGAAAAACACCGTATCAAACTCAAAGGCTACAACTCCATCGTTGTTCAGCATGAAATTGACCACATCAACGGAATCATGTTTTACGACCGTATCAATGAAAAAGACCCATTTGAAGTTAAAGATGGTTTACTGATTCTTGAATAAAGAAAATCCCGTTGCAAGACGGGGTTTTGTGTTATAATAGAGGCATGAAAACAAATGATATTGTCTATGGCGTTCACGCCGTTACCGAAGCCCTCCTTGCAAACACAGGAAACAAACTTTACCTCCAAGAAGATCTCCGAGGTAAGAATCTTGAGAAAGTCAAAGAACTGGCTACAGAAAAGAAGGTGTCCATTTCCTGGACTTCAAAAAAATCCCTCTCTGAGATGACTGAAGGTGCTGTCCACCAAGGTTTTGTTCTACGAGTATCTGAATTTGCCTATAGCGAGCTAGATCACATTCTTGCCAAAACGCGTCAAGAAGAAAATCCTTTGCTATTGATTCTGGACGGGTTAACTGATCCTCACAACTTAGGCTCCATCTTAAGAACCGCTGATGCGACCAATGTTTCAGGAGTCATCATTCCCAAGCACCGTGCTGTCGGAGTTACTCCTGTCGTTGCCAAAACGGCCACAGGTGCTATTGAGCATGTTCCAATCGCCCGAGTGACCAATCTGAGTCAAACTCTAGACAAACTCAAGGATGAAGGCTTCTGGACCTTTGGAACAGATATGAATGGGACTCCTTGCCACAAGTGGAATACAAAAGGGAAAATTGCCCTCATCATCGGAAATGAAGGAAAAGGCATCTCTAGCAACATCAAAAAACAGGTTGATGAGATGATTACCATTCCGATGAATGGACATGTTCAAAGTCTCAATGCCAGTGTTGCTGCAGCCATTCTCATGTACGAAGTTTTCCGAAATAGACTATAAAAAAGTTTCCAGTCATCTGATTGGAAACTTTTTTTATGATTAACTATGTTCGGTGATAAACTTGTAAACTTCTTGACCGGCGATGGCCCCATCTCCA
This sequence comes from Streptococcus sp. 596553, assembly GCF_900411395.1. GTDB lineage: Bacteria > Bacillota > Bacilli > Lactobacillales > Streptococcaceae > Streptococcus > Streptococcus mitis_BA. Next base: position 112,504 of record NZ_OXCQ01000003.1, read on the forward strand.
ACTGCTGTTGTTACTTGGCGAAGGTCTTTCAAGCGAACATCTCCAACTGCAAAAATACCGTCAACTGCAGTTTTCATGTGGTTATCTGTCACAATCCAGCCAGCCTGATCTTGGATATTCAATTCTTTAACAAAATCGCTAAGAGGGTCCAATCCAACATAGATAAAGACGCCACCGAAGGCTTGTTCTGTCACTTGACCTGTTTTCACATTTTCAAATACGACAGATTCTACTCGGTTTTCACCTTTGATTTCCTTAACTACAGAATCCCAGATAAAGCTGATTTTCTCATTCGCAAAGGCGCGGTCTTGTAAAACCTTTTGAGCACGAAGTTGGTCACGACGGTGAACAATGGTAACAGTCTTGGCAAAACGAGTCAAGAAGAGGGCTTCTTCAACAGCTGAATCTCCACCACCAACTACCAACAAATCTTGGTCACGGAAGAAAGCACCATCACATACGGCACAATAAGAAACACCACGGCTGTTCAGTTCTTCTTCTCCAGGTACTCCCAAAGGACGGTGTTTAGAACCAGTTGCTACGATAACTGTACGTGTTTCATATGTTTGGTCATCAGTCATCACTTTCTTAAAATCACCATGATCTTCGACATTTTCAACATAGCCATAAATGTGCTCAACACCAAGATTTTCAAGCGGTTCAAACATCTTTTCTGCCAATTCTGGCCCACTAATATTAGCGTATCCTGGGTAATTTTCAATATCAGATGTATTATTCATCTGACCACCTGGTAAACCACCTTCAATCAAGGCTACTTTCAGATTGCTTCGAGCAGCGTATAAGGCTGCAGTCATCCCTGCAGGTCCAGCACCGATAATAATAGTATCGTACATATAGTTTCCTTCTTTCTTGTTGTAACTATCTTTATTCTAACTCTTTCTTGTCAATCATGCAAGGATTATGCTTCGAAAACAAGAATTAAACTCATAACCGCAAAGGATAATACTGGAACAACCAAGACTCCAATCATAATCATATCATAGAGATGGGCTTGGCGAGCCTTGGCTGTCTTATCAACTCCCGACATGGCTCTTAGTCCAATCCAAATCCCTAAAAAAATCAGGACGAGGATGGTGGTCAAGATCAAACTCTCGAAATATAAAGAAAATAGTTGCAGTAGCATGATTTCTCTCATTTCTATCTTTTTTAAAGAGTAAACTCAGCTAGTCCAGCTAACTGAGTTTTCCTTTATCTATTATATCAAATATAAGTCCGTTTGTAACTAGCAAAGAATTCTTTTGTCCGCTCTTCTTTAGGATGGTGGATAATCTCATCCGGTGTTCCAGACTCAATGATTTTCCCCTTATCTAAGAAGAGAATCTTATCAGCTACTTGGGCTACAAAGGACATGTCATGACTGACCAAAATCATGGTCTGACCTGACTTAGCAGCATCTGCAATAGACTTCTCTACTTCACCGACCAATTCTGGGTCAAGGGCTGAAGTTGGTTCATCTAAGAGCAAGACATCTGGTTTCATAGCAAGCGCACGCGCCAAGGCAACCCGTTGCTTCTGTCCACCTGATAAATGACGAGGATAATGGTTTTCACGGTCAGAAAGTCCAACCTTAGCCAACTCTTCCTTGGCAATCTTGGTTGCTTCTTGGTCAGATAATTTCTTGACAACAACCAAACCTTCTTTCACATTATCAAGTGCCGTGCGGCGTTCAAACAAATTAAACTGTTGAAATACCATAGACAGCTTACGGCGTAGGGCAAGGATTTCTTCTTGAGTGATTTTAGAAAAATCAACTGAAAAATCATCAATCTGAATCGAGCCACTGTCAGGTGTTTCAAGATAATTGAGACTACGAAGAAAAGTTGATTTTCCAGCTCCTGAAGAACCAATCAAGGCTACAACTTCCCCTTTTTGAATATCCAAGTCCAGATGATCCAAGACAGTCTGTCCTGAAAAGGATTTACTTAAATTCGAAATCTTAATCATTAACGAAGGTCTCCTTTCACATCTGTCTGCACTGTATCAGGTGCAGAAATAGCCATTTTTCTCTCGATGAAACGACCGAGGCTTTCAATTCCGATATTGACTATCCAATAAACAAGGGCAACGGAGATGAAGCGTTCAAAATAGCGGTAATCAGCTCCACCTAGAATCTGAGCTTGGGCAAAGACTTCCACAACACCCGCACTAAAGGCTAGGGACGTGCCCTTGGTCAAGCCGATGAGGGAATTGATCAAGGTTGGAGTCGCTACAACGGCCGCATTTGGAATAATCACTCGACGATAAACTTGCGCTCGGGTCATCCCCAGACTGCGTGCCGCTTCAATCTCACCAGGATTGACTGAGAGAATGGCTGCACGAATGGTTTCACTAGCATAAGCTGCCTCATTAAAGGCAAAGGCAACAATGGCAAAAGCAGCAGCTGGAATGGCATTGATATTGAGACCAGTTCCCCATTGCTGATTGAGGGCTTTCAAAACCAAAGGAATTCCGTAGTAGGTCAACATGAGTTGCACCAAAATCGGTGTCCCTTTTAAGAAACTAACGAAGAAGGCCTGCAAGGGATATAAAATCTTGACACGATTGATTTTCACAATGGCAAAAAGAAGCGCCAAAACCAAGCCAAAAAAGGCACCACCAATTGTCAACATAATCGTTGTTGGAAGTTGTTGGACAATTCTTGGAATCCCATCAAAGACCGAACGCAGGCTAAACAGCTTGCCATCCGGAATCAATTGCATCAAGTTTTGGTACCAATCTGATGCTAAAATCGTTGTAACATTCATAAAAACATCCTCTCCTGATAATGATTCATTCTACCATACTTCTGCCGTCAATGAAATTATTTGCTACGGTCAGATACAGACTTTGTCTACCTACTAGTTTATCATACTTTGAAACAGGGAGGTTATATATTTTATCTATCAAAGAGATAAGTAAAAACTATTTCAATCCCAATTCTTCATAAGCTTTTCGATAACCGATTTGCTTAACAGTCCCGTTTTCTACTAAAATGGGCCGTTTTAACAACATACCGTCGCTTGCTAGTAACTCAGCTGCTTCTTGGTTTGACAGGCTTCCTACCTTATCTTTCAGCCCTAATTCACGGTATTTGATCCCACTGGTGTTGAAAAATTGCTTCAACTCAAAACCTGAAGTCTCTAGCCAGTTTAAAATGACTTCTTGACTAGGTGTTTCTTCCACGATATGGACGGCTTTGTAGTCCACACCGAGTTGGTTTAATTCTTGTTTTGCTTTTTTACAAGTTGAACATTTTGGGTATTCGATAAATTCTAACATGTCTTTCACTTTCTATTATTTATATCTTTAAAATCTACGCCTTCATAATCCAAGAGCCAGGCTTTCTTTTCCACTCCTGCAGCATAACCTGTCAGACGCTTGCCTGCTCCCAGCACACGATGACAAGGTACTAGAACAGACCACGGATTGCGTCCCACCGCTCCGCCAATTGCTTGAGCAGAATCCACTTGTAGCTCTTGGGCTATTTGTCCATAGGTCACTGTATGACCATAAGGAATTTCCTGTAAATAGGACCAAACTCGCTTTTCAAAATCCGTTCCGATTGGAGCCAAGGGCAAGTCGGATAAATCCTGAGACTTGCCTTTAAAGTAAGCATCTAAGCAAGCAATAACTGGGTCTAAAATGGGATGACTAACAACTGCTTCTATCGTCTCATCTCCTAGTCCCCTCTCAAAATGCTTCTGCTCCTGCACCCAAACGCCATACAGATATTGCTCGTCGGCAACCAAAGACAAGGTTCCTATTGGCGAAAAGTAGAGCATTTTTGCGTACTTCTTTTTCATTATTTCTTCAATTTTTGATAGGCCAGGCGTTCGCCATCAACCGGCACCTTACCAACTTGTCTAAAACCAAGTTTTGCAAAAATATGTTGCATGACCTTGTTTGCAACATGCGTATCTGAGCGAAAATCTAGATAATCAAATCCTTCAATCAAGCCCTCTAAGAAGGTTTGAGCAACTCCTTGTCCCTGCACATCTGCTGCCACAGCAATACGGTGAAAGACTAGGTACTCTGACTCTCCAGCTTGCCATTTTCCTTCATAAATAGCTTCATAGGCTGCCTCTGGACTTTTGGTCACAGCTGCATAGGCTAGTAGTTCTCCCTCTTCCAAGGCTACGTAGGCTTGACCTGAGATAATATCATCGATAATAATGTCCGCATTTGGATAACCATTTTGCCACTGGTCACTACCAGCATCTGCTAAACATTTCTTGGCTTCCTCCATCACCTGCATGATGGTATCTACTTCATTTGGAAAAGCTAAACGAATCTCCATCTTTTCTCCTCATTTCTGACTAGTTTCTCCCATCATAGCATAATTCAAGCCTTTTCACAAGCAGTTAAAACTTGACTTTCTGTTTTTATTATTTTATAATCTAGTTATTAAAACTAGATTATAAGGAGTTTAAAATGAAAACTACCTTTTCCTACCCAAAATGGGCAGAAATTCCAAACATTGACCTCTATCTGGACCAGGTTTTGCTCTATGTCAATCAGGTCTGCGCTCCTGTCTCTCCAGATAAAGATAAGGGGCTAACAGCATCCATGGTCAATAACTATGTCAAACATGGTTATCTTACAAAGCCTGACAAGAAAAAATACCAACGCCAACAGATTGCCCGTCTGATTGCTATCACAACCCTCAAGTCTGTATTTTCTATTCAAGAAATAGCCCAGACACTGAATACTCTACAAAGTCAGGCTAGTTCAGAGCAACTCTACGACGCCTTTGTAGATTACATGAACCAAGAGATTGACCCAGCAAACCCTATTATCCAAAGTAGCTGCCAAACAGTTAAACTCTATCATCAAACTCTAGACTTAATCCATCATACTCAAGAGGAGGTAAGCCGATGAACACTAGTCTTAAACTCAGCAAACAACTCAGTTTTGGAGAGGAGATTGCTAATAGCGTGACCCATGCTGTGGGGGCAGTCATCATGCTCATCTTGCTCCCTATTTCATCCACCTATAGTTATGAAGCACACGGATTTTTATCCTCTATCGGCGTTTCCATTTTCGTCATCAGTCTCTTTCTCATGTTCCTATCATCCACCATTTACCACTCTATGGCCTACGGTTCAACCCACAAATACGTCTTGAGAATCATCGACCATTCGATGATTTATGTGGCTATCGCAGGCTCTTATACGCCAGTCGTCTTAACCTTGATGAATAACTGGTTTGGCTATCTAATTATTGCCATCCAATGGGGAACGACCATCTTTGGTATTCTCTATAAAATCTTTGCTAAAAAGGTCAATGAGAAATTCAGCCTTGCTCTTTACCTGATTATGGGCTGGTTGGTTCTGGCTATCATTCCTGCCATTATCAGTCAAACAACACCAATCTTTTGGAGCCTCATGGTAACTGGCGGACTTTCTTATACAGTTGGAGCTGGATTTTATGCCAAGAAAAAACCTTATTTCCACATGATTTGGCATCTCTTTATCCTAGCTGCGTCCGCACTCCAATACATCGCCATTGTTTATTACATGTAAAAAAGTTGAGAAATTCAATCTCAACTTTTTTCTTTACACATATTAATAAAATACTGGTGCAAGCGCACATCATCAGTCAATTCTGGATGAAAAGAAGTTACCAGCATATTTTTTTCTTGGGCTGCAACGATTTGATTATCAACTCTTGCTAGAATTTCTACACCCACTCCAACACTACTGATAATCGGACCACGGATAAAGGTCATTGGAATCTGACCGACTCCCTTACATTCTGCTTCCGTGTAGAAACTTCCTAATTGGCGCCCATAGGCATTGCGCTCGACCACCATATCCATGGTTCCAAGATGACTCTCGTCCTGAGAAGTGATTTCCCTAGCCAGCAAAATTAAGCCCGCGCAGGTTCCAAATACTGGTAATCCAGAAAGAATGGCTTCTCGAATGGGAATCAGCATGTCCTGGTCTCGTAAGAGCTTGCCCATGGTTGTAGACTCACCACCAGGTAATATCAAACCCGACAAACCATTCTGATACTGCTGAAAATCCTCTAAATTTCTGATTTCAACACTCTCGACACCTAATTGATCTAGCACTTTTGCATGTTCTGCAAAGGCACCTTGCAAGGCCAATATTCCGACTTTCATCTATTTTCCTCTCTCAGCCATGAGAATTTGGATTTCATTTTCATTAATACCAACCATGGCTTCTCCTAAATCTTCAGAGATTTGAGCTAGGATTTGAGGATTTCGGAAATTGGTTACTGCTTTGACAATGGCACTCGCTCGTTTAACAGGATCTCCTGACTTAAAAATACCTGAACCGACAAAGACGCCCTCTGCCCCTAATTGCATCATCAGCGCAGCATCTGCTGGCGTTGCAACGCCTCCAGCTGCGAAGTTTACAACTGGCAATTTCCCATGTTCATGGACATATTGAACCAATTCTACAGGAACTTGCAAGTCCTTGGCAGCAACATAAAGTTCGTCCTCACGTAGGTTTTGAATTCGGCGAATTTCCTGATTCATCATACGCATATGACGAACAGCTTGGACGATATCCCCTGTCCCCGGTTCTCCTTTTGTACGAATCATAGAAGCACCTTCAGCGATACGACGCAAGGCTTCACCCAAGTCCTTAGCCCCACAGACAAAAGGAACTTGGAATTCTTTCTTGTCCACATGGAAACGGTCGTCAGCTGGCGATAGAACTTCACTCTCATCGATATAGTCAATTTCAATAGCCTCTAAAATCTGAGCTTCCACAAAATGCCCGATTCTGACCTTAGCCATTACTGGAATACTAACCGCTTCTTGGATTTCCTTAATCATCTTTGGATCACTCATGCGGGAAACGCCACCAGCTGCACGAATATCAGCTGGAATCCGTTCCAAGGCCATCACAGCTGCCGCACCAGCAGCCTCTGCAATACGGGCCTGTTCAGGGTTCTGAACGTCCATGATTACACCGCCCTTGAGCATCTGTGCCAAGTTTTTATTTAATTCATAACGATTTTCAGTCATTTCTTTATCCTCATCATTTGTATTGGTAGCTACTATTTCATTTTAAGTTAGATTAGAAGGAATCACAAGATAAAAAATGGATAATTGTATGGGTACACATTGACTAAAAAAACTATCTGACCTTAACTTAAGGCCAGATAGCTCATCAAATTTTATTTTTCAGCTGTAAGGGCAGCCATTGTGATGTAGTTGTATGGTTTGTTGAAGTGTGGCAAGAAGAAGAGGTCTGTCAATGCCAATTTATCAATTGTAACATGCTCTTGGATAGCAAGTGAGAACATATGGATTCCCATACTGATAGCAGAATCACGTGATACCATTTGAGCGCCAAGAATTTCACGACTATCTTTATCAAAGACAATCTTGATTGCTACTTCATGGTTATCATGTTTCATGAATTCTGGTTTTTGAAGATCGTTAAAGCCTGTTTCAGTCGCATTGTAACCTGCAGCTTTCGCTTTTTCAAGAGTCAAACCAGTTGAAACCATGTGAAGACCATAGATTGAGATACCGTTTGAACCTTGCACACCGATTCCTTCCAATTCATGTCCACAAGCATTGTAGGCACCAACAATACCAGTACGAACAGCATTTGAAGCAAGGGCAATGTAGCTAGTGTCTTTACGAGCATTATCATAGACAGTCGCACAGTCACCAACTGCAAATACACCTGGAATTGATGTTTCTTGTTTCTTGTCTACAAGGAAGGCACCGTTGCGGAAGAGTTCAATCTTACCATCAGCAAGAGCTGTATTTGGACGGAAACCAACCGCAAGAACAACCATATCCACATCAAATGTTTCTTTGTCTGTTACCAAACGTTCTACTTTTCCATCACCTTGGATAGCTTTTACTGTTTGACCAAGCGCCAAGCGGATGTTGTGGTCTTCCAAGTTCTTAGCCATCATTTGTGTGAAGTCCTTGTCATAGTAACCGTTCAAGACAGTATCTACGATGTCAACAAGGATAACTTCTTTTCCAAGACGCTCGAAGGCTTCAGCAAGTTCAACACCGATATAACCACCACCAACAACAGCGATGCGCTCTAGGTGCTTGCTCTTGTCAGCAAGTTTTTCGATGACTTCTTCTGCATTTTGGTACAATTTCACGAATTGTACGTTTTCAAGAGTTGCTTTAAATTCGCGGTTTCCTTTAACAATTTCAACACCTTCGATTGGTGGCAAGATTGGTGTAGAACCTGTAGCGAAAATCAATTTTTCGTATGATTCTTTGTGCTCTTTTCCTTCAACTTCCGCTGTAACTACTTTGTTATCATAGTCGATTGAAAGAACTGGTGAATTCATATAAACCTTAGCACCTTTAGCTTCCAATTTTTCTTTATCAGAATAGAACAAGCCTTCAGCACCGTCAATTTGTTCCCCAATCCAAAGGGCCATTCCACATCCTAGGAAAGAGATGTTAGAGTTTTGGTCAAATACAACAATTTCGTTCTCATTTCCAAAATTATCCAACATGGTATTGATACATGCTGTACCAGCGTGGTTAGCACCGACTACAACGATTTTACTCATAGAAAAATTCCTACCTTCAATTTTAAATTTACTCTACTAGTATAACATTTACTGTTAGCGTTTACAAGTGGTTTACTATTATTTCAGGATTTTTTATCAAAAATAATTCTCCATTTATCCTGTTTTCAAGCCTCATGAATTTTATGAGCATATTTCTTGACTTTTTCCAAATTTTATTTGTGAAAAGTCTAACTTTATGGTATTCTAATAACATGAAAATAAAATGTAAGGGCTTCAATTTAGATAATTACTTGATATTACAACTTATTTTCTATAAGAGAAAGGAGTTGGTAGCTTGCCTCTAAGTTCACATTCCGAACGGCTAATGGGGACTACTATCACTATTTCATTAGTAGATGAGCGAGCCGATGGCTTGCTCCAAAAATCCTTTGATTTACTCAGAGAGCTAGAATACCGCTTCAATGCCAATAGTCAGAAATCGGAGTTGATGGAAATCAATCATCAAGCTGGAATAGCTCCAGTCAAAGTTCATCCAGACCTGTTTAAATTGATTTCACTTGGGTTAGAGCATAGCCTAGCACCCTCTAGCTATCTCAATATCAGCATTGGTCCCCTAATTCAAACCTGGCGCATCGGTTTTTCAGATGCCAAAGTCGCCCAACCTCAAGAAATTGAATCGGTTCTGCCTCTAATCAATCCTCATTTTATCGAGTTAGATTCTTCTACTTCTACTGTGTTTTTAAAACAGAAAGGAATGAAGATCGATCTTGGTTGTTTAGCCAAAGGATACAGTGCGGATAAGGTTGCCCAATTTCTGAGAGAAGAGGGAGTGACATCTGCCTTAATCAATCTGGGAGGGAATATCCTGACCATTGGAAAAAATCAGGCAAGAGGAAATCAGCCTTGGCAAATAGGGATTCAAGACCCAGCCAATCCGAGGGGAAATCACTTAATGACCATTCCTGTTGTCAATCAATCTGTCGTGACTTCAGGCATTTATGAACGTTACCTGACCGTCGATGGACAAGATTACCATCACATTTTTGACAGCCAAACAGGATACCCTGTTGAAACAGAACTCGCTAGTCTCACAATCATCTCTGATAAATCAGTTGATGGCGAAATCTGGACAACTCGACTCTTTGGAGAAAGACCAGCTTCTATCCTCTGGCAAGTCGAAAGTTTGAAGGGCATCGAAGCCATCCTCATCGATAAGGAAGGCCACCTAAGCTGTTCTTCAGGAATTCCTACTCTATAGAGACAACTGTTTCAATGGAGTTTTAAAATCGTATTATGTAAAAAGAGAAAGGAAATCTCATGTTAAAACTTATTGCTATTGTTGGAACAAATTCAAAACGTTCTACAAACCGTCAATTGCTTCAATACATGCAAAAACACTTTGCTGACAAAGCTGAAATTGAACTTGTTGAAATTAAAGACATTCCTGTCTTCAACAAACCAGCTGACAAGCAAGTACCTGCTGAAATTCTGGAAATTGCTGCTAAAATTGAAGAGGCAGATGGTGTTATTATCGGTACTCCTGAGTACGACCACTCTATCCCAGCTGTTTTGATGAGCGCTCTTGCTTGGTTGTCTTATGGTATTTACCCACTCTTGAACAAACCAATCATGATTACAGGTGCTTCTTACGGTACGCTTGGTTCATCACGTGCTCAAATGCAACTTCGCCAAATCTTGAATGCTCCAGAAATCAAAGCAAGTGTCCTTCCAGATGAATTCTTGCTTTCACATTCTCTTCAAGCCTTTAATCCAAGTGGAGATCTAGTAGATCTTGATGTTATTAAAAAACTGGATGCCACTTTTGACGACTTCCGTATCTTTGTAAAAATCACAGAAAAATTGCGCAACGCACAAGCCCTACTTCGCAAAGATGCTGAAGACTTTGACTGGGAAAATTTGTAAGATAGGAGACCAAAAAGAATGAAATTTGTTGGACTTGTAGGATCAAACTACGATCAATCATATAACCGTAAACTCTTGGAATTCATCCGTCGTCACTTCAAACTCAAATTTGAATTAGAAGTTCTCGAAATTGATGAAGTTCCAATGTTTAACCAAGACGAAAAATGGGATGAAAGTTTCCAATTACGTTATTTATATAACAAAATTACTCGTGCTGATGGTGTCATTATTGCTACTCCTGAGCACAACCACACAATCTCAGCTTCTCTAAAATCGGTTCTTGAATGGCTTTCATACGAAGTTCATCCATTTGAAAACAAACCAGTTATGATTGTGGGAGCTTCTTACTACGACCAAGGTACTTCTCGTGCCCAAGTTCACCTTCGTAAGATTCTTGACGCTCCAGGTGTCAATGCCTACACTCTTCCAGGAAATGAATTCCTTCTTGGTAAAGCCAAAGAAGCTTTTGATGTTGATGGGAATATAACAAATGAAGGAACTGTTAATTTCCTTGAAACATGTTTAGACAACTTTGTAAAATATGTGGGAGTCGTTTCAAAATTGAAAAAACCAAAACCAATCGCACCAGAAGATTTATATTGTACAAAACCAATCGCAACTACAATTCAAGGTGTTGACCCTGATGATCCTGAATGGGTAGAAAAAGCAGCTGAGCTTGTTGGAGCTGTTTCAGGAGATACTTACGTTAAATTAGACCACGGTATCTTGACAGTTAACCAAATTGATATGTTCTTGAAAGCAATGCCATTTGAGTTGACATATGCGGATGATAATAACCAATTCTTGTACTATAATAACGCCCATCAAGATCCAAATACAATGTATGGTAAACGTGTGCGCGTTCAAGCAGGTAGCCGACTAGGAACAGTACATGCTTCCCTACCACCTGAAAGAATGAAAAACGTTGAATGGGTTGTCGGTGTACTACGTAACGGAGATCAAGAATATGTCCGTACAATTGTGCCGGGAACACCTGAAGGTGTTATCAATACACATAACTACAAGGCAATGTACTATCCAGATGGTTCATATGCTGGAATCAATGAAATCATCTTCAATTTCCAACCATGGCTCGATTGGTACTTGGAAACAACTGGTCAACGTCTAGTTGGTGGAAATGCTGCAGCTCCTGCCGGAGGCCACGGTGACGCAGATGCCACATCTGGAGCTTCTGATGCAGGTGATGCTGGAGGTCACGGTGGTGGCGCAGACGCTACAGCTGGTGCAAGTTACTAATGATAGTTTTAGGAACCATTTTGGTTCCTTTTTTAGTTAAAAAAGACTAGCAGTTTGTATCTGCTAGTCTTTTGGTATTATTTTATCTATCCTTGTTAAAAGAAAGAATACTGATTATGAATTTGGGTCATCAAGACTACGGCCATGTAACCCTTTTTCACGTTGGGCTTGGCGTAGTTTTTCTGGTGTAACATCGTTCCCTTCTTCGTCTACAATTTTGATTCCCTCAATGTGATGACGAACAGTGCGACGATAACCTTCGATGTACTCCTCACGTAGTTTGGCTTGTTCTACTTTTTCTTCTGGGGTCAAGCCTTCTGTTTTTTTCTTTTTAGCAAGTTCGTTGATACGATCAATTTTTTTAGGATCCATGTTTCTCTCCTTTATGATAAGATTTAATCCGTTTAACAGATTTTATTTGGTATTGATTTGGTTAAAACGTGCAAGTTTAGCTGCTTTCTTGGTTAATTGCGACAAGATTGCCAAACGATTTTGTCGAACAGTCTGATCTTCAGCCATAACCATAGTATTCTCAAAGAAGGCATCGATGACAGGGCTAAGCGCAAAGAGATGTTTCAATTGTTGACTTGCAGTCCCTGACAAAACAAGTGATTCTACTGCTTCTGCCAAGGCTTTCTCTTCTTCATTTTCAAAGAGAGCTGAATCAACTGTAGCTACTACTTCTGCCTTCTCAGCCAAGTTAAAGGCACGAGAAAGTGATTCAACAGATGGTTTAAAGTCTTCTTCCTTGCTTGCTTCTACGAGAGCACTTGCTGCTTCCAACATATCCGCCACAACAAAGTTTGAACCTGCAAGAACGGCTTCCTTGATGTCTTTTGGAGTAGATCCCATCATCTTATCAACACGAGCCTTGATAAAGTCCATAACCTCTGCCTTATTTTCATAAGTCAAGCTGTCAAATGTTAGAGCATAAAGGCTATCAATCAGCTCGTCCATAGCAATGTGCCAACCAAAAGCATCCAAGATACGAACCACACCTTGGGTCGCACGACGAAGGGCATACGGGTCATTAGAACCTGATGGAATCAAGCCTACTGAGAAGAAACTCAAAATCGTATCCAATTTATCTGCAATGGCAAGCACTGCGCCGACCTTGCTCTCTGGAAGTTCTCCTTCGGCTGATGTAGGCATGTAGTGTTCACGAATAGCAGCTGCTACCGCTGGAGTTTCCCCAGCAAGAAGGGCATATTTTTCACCCATAATTCCTTGAAGCTCGTCAAATTCGCCAACCATACCTGTCAACAAGTCAAACTTGTAAATGGCTGCTGCACGGGCTAGGTCAATCGTTTCATCCGCTGACAAGCCTGCTTTTTCTGCCAAGAGAATAGCAATTTGACCAGTACGAATCATGTGTTCACGAAGGGAACCAATTTTCTCATGGAAGGTCACATTGTTTAATTTTTCAACAAGGTCAGAAATAACTAATTTTTGGTCTTCACGCCAGAAGAATTCTCCGTCTTCCAAACGGGCTACCAAGACTTTTTCATTTCCTTTGATAACATTTTCCAAATGCTCTGCATTTCCGTTACGGACAGAAATAAAGTTTGGCAATAATTTACCGTCTTGATCACGAACAACAAAGTAACGTTGGTGTTCTTTCATCGAAGTCACCAAAACTTCTTCTGGAACTTCAAGGTATTTGGCATCAAAACTTCCCATAAAGGCAGTTGGGTATTCAACCAAGTTCAAGACTTCATTAAGCAAATCAGCATCAATTTCGATACGTACGCCATGTTCAGCTTCGATTACCTTGATTTGGTCAACAATCATTTGCTCACGTTCACGTGGATCTGCGATTACAAATTGTGCACGAAGGTCTTCTTCATAGCTCAATGCTGACTGAATCTTAGTTTCTTGTCCCAAGAAACGATGACCACGGCTCACACGACCGCCCTTGATATCAAGGAAATCCAAGTCAAACTCTTCTTCATCTAGAAGAACAGTTAAAGTGTGAACAGGACGAATGTATTCAAAGCTATTTCCAGCCCAGTGCATGCTAACAGGGAAAGTCAATGACTTCAAGACATCTACAACACCAGGAACAATGGCTTCAACTGCTTGACCAACTTCTTCCTTAGTGACATAGACATATTCTTCACCTTTGATTTCACGGAATTCGATATCTTCAACTGTCAAGCCTTTTCCACGGACAAATCCTTGAGCTGCTTTGGTGAAGTTTCCATCACTATCCAAGGCAATTTTCTTTGCTGGACCCTTGAAATCTTCTGTCAAATCAGACTGTTTGTCTGCGAGACCGGTCACACGAACAGCCAAACGACGTGGTGTTGAGAAGGTTTGAATGGTTTCAAAAGACAGGCGGTTTTCCTTGAGGAAGGCTGCCATTTTTTCGCCTAGTTGTTTTTCACTTGGTGTAACAACATAGGCTGGTAATTCTTCAAGACCTAGTTCTACTAATAAGTTTTTTGTCATGTTTTTTCCTTTACATTTTCTTCAATCTTTTTTTGATATGCACCTTAGGTACTGGGGACGTAGCTAACTAACTTTGTGAGTTTGTATGGAAATCTAATGCAATATTGATCAAGATTTCCAACAGTCTCATCAAAGTGGATTTAGCTGACTGATTTTTGACCCTAAGGTTTCAAAAATCCCCACATAACAGTACAGCAGTGCATATCCCTCTAGCAAGTCTTCGACTTGCCTCTAACGATTTTAGAGCACAGTATTACTCACTATTCTGCGTCTTCTGCTAGGAGTTTAGCTCGTGTTGCTTCATCTAAAAGTGGGTAGCCTAGGCGTTTGCGTTCTGCGACAAAGGTTTTGGCTACGACACGAGCTAAGTTACGGATACGAGCGATATAGCCTGCACGCTCTGTTACAGATACCGCACCACGCGCATCAAGCAGGTTAAAGGTGTGTGAACATTTGAGAACGTAGTCATAGGCAGGGTGCACCAAGCCTTCTTCTAATGCACGACCAGCTTCTTTTTCAAACTTATCAAAGTTTTCCAGCAACATTTCTTGATCTGAAATTTCAAATGAATATTTTGAGTGCTCATACTCAGGCTGGATGAAGATTTCTCCGTATTTTACACCATCAGCCCACTCAATATCATATACAGAATCTACTTCTTGGATGTAAGAAGCCAAACGCTCCAAACCATAGGTAACTTCCGCAGTCACAGGGCCAGTTGCCAATCCACCTACTTGTTGGAAATATGTGAACTGAGTAATTTCCATCCCATCAAGCCAAACTTCCCAACCAAGACCAGCTGAACCAGTTGATGGGTTTTCCCAGTTGTCTTCAACGAAACGAATATCGTGCTCCAAAGGATTGATACCCAATTTTTCCAAAGATTCAAGGTAAAGTTCTTGGATGTTTGATGGGGATGGCTTCATGACCACCTGGAATTGGTGGTGTTGGTAAAGACGGTTAGGATTTTCCCCATAACGACCGTCAGCAGGACGACGTGATGGCTCTACATAAGCCGCATTCCATGGCTCAGGTCCGATAGCACGAAGGAAAGTGTAAGGACTCATAGTTCCCGCACCTTTTTCATTGTCATAAGCCTGCATAAGCATACAACCTTGGTCATTCCAAAATTGTTGCAAAGTCAAAATAATTTCTTGAAATGTTATTTTCTTAGACATTGTTTACTCCTTTTTATATAAATTACTTGCGACACGAGTCTGCCTCATTGATTATACGAGGCAAGACGAGTTAGTACTGCGTCTAGCTCAGGTACTCTAGTGCTGAGCGTGGAGCAGCCCGATTGTAAGGAGGTCTCTGCCACTGACGCAGTGAAATGTTAATTTCTTAGACATTGTTTACTCCTTTAGTTTTTATATTTCTTTCTCAATTAACTTCTGCTGAACAAACCAATCTAACAAGGGAAGAGTTTTATCTGTATTTGCCCATAAATGATAAGAATCGAAGACCGCTTGTACACTACCTAGATTTTCTACCAACTTATCTATTGTCAAAAAACTACGCCAGTATTCGTAAAAAATACTTGCATAGTTCTTATCATAAGTCGAAGAACCAAAGTCATTCAATGAATGCCAACCATACTTCTTCTGAAAAAGTTCTACGAGAGATTGATTACAAATTTTTTCCGCTTGAAATTCCTCTTCTGTCAAGAAATACTTGCGACTAATATATTCAACCATCCCCTCTTCGAACCAGATATAAGAGTCGTAACCATCAAAATCATCTAAAAAATGCTCCGACCAATGAGCTAGCTCATGTCCTACAATCTGTAAGAGAAAATTTTCAGATAAAGAATGATAGTGACTTTCTATTGCTTGAGTTTGCTCAGAACACTCGTAGTCCATCAACTGATACAAATACAACTCTTTCCAAACAGCTAAATCAGGCGTCATAACCATTCTTCTATTATTTGTATAGGCTGGAACAGCGCTTTCCCTAATAATCTGTGTAGCAGCATTAAAACTTGACCAAATAACGGCTTGCGGTAAATCACAGACTGCAAGTTCATTCTTTAAAAAAGATTGATAATCTTTCAACTTTTCAGTATTTCTTACTACAAAATCACGAAATGCAGCTAGTTGACTATCGTCTTTTACAAGATAAAGGTTTTCCACGTCTCTCCTTTCTTTCACACAATAGACTGAATAAGCAAAAGAACCGCGTCCGACAATCCTAGGTTGATTTAACCTAGGGGCGTCAGAAACGCGGTTCCACCCTAATTTATTACTTCATTGTTTTTGAAAATACTACAGAAAGCGCCAGCTCTTGATTTTGTTCTACTTGGCTCCCACTATCCCAAGCTCGCTTGAAGAACGCCATAAGACTTTCTTTCCTGCTGACTATTATATCAAAAATTAGAATAATGTACAATTCTTTTTATGATTTTCTAAAAATCCACATCATCAACTCGTGGAGCACCAGATTGAACAGCAATCGTTTTTAAGGTTTCTCGTTCCTCTTTACTTAATTCAATTCCAAAGCAATCAAGATTAGCCTGAATACGAGATGCTGTAACAGATTTCGGAAGTGGTAAAAATCCTTCTGCCAAGCTCCAGGCCAAGGCTATCTGAGCAACAGACTTTCCGTGATTTGTTGCTATTTCTTGCACTTCCTTGCTATCAAAAAGTTCTCCCTGACCAAAAGGGCCCCAAGCTTCCAATAAAATTCCTTTTTCTCTACAGTAAGCTACGACTTCCTCTTGATACACACCTGGTGCCAAGCGAACTTGATTGACCGCAGGAAGGATAGTTGCAGTTTCAAGCAAGGCATCCAAATGATGGGGAAGAAAATTGCTAACGCCGATAGCACGGATTTTCCCTTCTTGATAGAGGTCTTCCATCGCTCTCCAAACTTCCGCATTGCGAGTTTTCCATGCGTCATTTTCTCTAAGTGGTTTTGGGTTCGGCCAATGAATCAAATACAGATCCAAATATTCCAATCCCAGCTTCTCTAAAGACTCTTCAAAAGCCTGACGAGCTTGCTCATAGGTTTGCTGACTATTCCACAACTTCGTAGTTACGAACATTTCTTCACGTGGAACTCCGCTATCTTTGATTGCTTGACCAACACTTTCTTCATTCTGATAAATCGCTGCCGTATCAATATGACGATAACCAGCCTTCAAGGCTTCTAACACTGCACGATAGGCTTCTTCTCCATCCTTAGCCTTAAAAGTTCCAAATCCCAATACTGGAATTTCTACTCCATTATTTAATTGATAGGTATTCATATGCTTCTCCTTCTATTTTATACTCTCTTCAAACCACGTCAACGTCGCCTTGCCGTAGGTATTGTTACTGACTTCGTCAGTTCTATCCACAACCTCAAAACACTGTTTTGAGCAACCTGCAGCTAGTTTCCTAGTTTGCTCTTTGATTTTCATTGAGTATTATTCATCAATTATAGCATAAAACATTTTTTAATTAGTACTATCTTTTGTAAAAAATAAGTCTATCACATATCTGACAGACCTATTTTTTCTTGCTTATTCATCACGACTATAATACAGTTCATGAGCTTTTAGGCGAGTATTGAGCATCTCTGGTATGGTCACAAAGGTATAACCTTGTTTTTTCAAATACTCAATGACCCTTGGCAAGGCATTGACTGTCGGACTGTGAATATCATGCATCAAAACGATAGAGCCGTTAGCTACTTGATGCTGAATTTCCGTCAAAATAGCTGCTTCATTTTTACTCTTCCAGTCCAGACTATCCACATCCCACATGATAAAGCTCAAATCCAAGCTATTGCGAATATCATCTGTAATGGCTCCATAAGGCGGGCGCATGAGTTTTGAACTAGAGCCCAGCACTTTAGTTAGCACATCCTCAGTATCAGTAATCTGCTTTTTAGCTTCATCAAGAGAAAGTTGCGAGAGAATCGGATGGCTCCAACTATGGTTTCCAACAACATGACCTTCGGATTTTATCCTCTTCACCAAGTCCTCATTCCCAGAAACATTTTTCCCAAGCACAAAGAAAGTGGCTTTAACACCATATTTAGCTAGAGTCTCTAATGCCTGCGGGGTCGTTGCTGGATTTGGACCATCATCAAAGGTTAGAGCGACAACTTTTTGATGTTTCTTATCAAAGTAAGACTGGTACAAGGCCGCATCTTTTTCGAGTAAGTACGAAGATTGGATAACATCAAAGAAAGCAGATACTGGCAAGGCTATCTCTTCTAAATTTTCAACCGCAGGACTTGGATAAAGGATAATCTGACTATCCTTGTAATCAAAATTCCATGCAGATAAGTCTTGGTCAGAGAAGTTTTTTATAATCTGCTCACTCTGGTCTTGATCCAATTTTTTATCCTCTAGGACGGAGGTCAATTCTTTTATCAGTTGTTCCTTAGCCTTACTAGCATCTGAAAACAGTTGGTCAAGTGTAAAAGGTTGCCCATCTTCTGTTAAGTGAACCTTTCCTAGACTGGTCTTTTCTGTCTCTTCAACCTTAAAATCAACTAAATCATAGATTTGTTTGGTCACATTACGATTAACGACTCCCTTTAAACCTGACTCTTCTTGCTCTGTATAGTAGAAAACAAGATTGTCCTTACTTTCTAGCTTGTCCTTAACATCTTGATTTATCAGCTCCTTAACAGAGGAAATCACTTGCTCCCCTTGGAGAGGATAATAGGCAATCACTTCGGCTTGACCCTTACGAAAATGCTCCTTCTGATTTCCCTCACTCAATTGATCGTCTTTCTCTTTTTTGAGTGATTCAATCTTTTGCTCAAAACTTTTTTGCTGATACATTTTAAAAGCAATAAATCCGCCTAATAGGCAAATAGAAATTGCTAAAATACCAATCAAAGCCAATAATACATGTCTCTTTTTCCCGTGTCTGCCACGTCCCAGTCTACTTTTATTCATATTTATATCATAACAAATTTGAGCAATAATTTCAATGATACAGTTTGGCAATCCACAATTCCCCTAGAAAGCCAAATCATCTCACATCAACTCGATCAGCCCTATCTGTAGAGATTATGTAGTTTTCTATCTATGGAATTTCTAGTGGATTGAAGCTAGAATAGACACCGTGACTTCTAAAAACATTCTGAGAAATTGATTTATTTTTCTCAATCTATTTATCCTCAAACATCCCTACACCTCTGATATTTTCTTGATAATACTATATACCCAGACACTTGTAGTTTTACCTTCAGCTAGTAATGTTGACTTTTCTTCTTCAGATAATTTTTTCCGTAAGTAGTCAATCTGCTGAGAAGTAATGTTCTCTTTCCCCATTGCCTTGACAGATTGTATCACCATTGCAGTTAAGGTTGACATATTTGAAATATCTCCATTATTTCTATGCTTAAATTCTATCCTTGCCTTACCAACATTAAAACTGGCATACCTTCCATCTGATATATAGGTCCATTTTGCTGGTACCTGCGTAGATAAACCAAGTAAATTAAGGGCTGTGTTTTCCGATGGAGCAATGGTCCAATTATATTTTCTAGCAATAGCATCAGCAACTTCATCCACAGACGCCATTGCATACTCTCCAATCAGTTCTATATATTTTGGTTTATAATAAATACCTTTCAAAATGCGAGTAACCTTTTTGTCTTTTACAAGACGATTTAATGTACTACGAACAGTTTCATATCCTGCAATATCAAAGAAATCATTTGCTATAAAAACTTGATTCGATTCAAAATTTTCTATCCTGTTTACTATTTCCTGCTTATAGTTCATCTATCACGCCTCCTTTGCACCGAATATGATGCTATTTTTGGTGCAAAAAGTCAAATGAGAGTCATTTTATCAAGAGGGAACAGACCTCTTACAATTTCTTATGTAACATCTCTATCCATTTTTATCCCATTTCTTATTTCAGTAATAGCTTGATTATAAAAATCATGATAATCAGCCGTATTTATTTCTTTTATAATAACGCCATATGTACACAAGAGTATTCTCACATTATCATCTAAATATCCAACTTTCGAGTAAAAATACACCTTTGTAAATTCAAAATGTTTCTTCTTGTATGCGAGTAGCCACCACAAATCGATTTCAGCTAAATCGAAAGCAAAACCAAGGATATGCACATCATTGCTTACAAAACAATCAATCCATGAATGATGATAAAAATCATTTTTAGAATTCCATCTTCTTAATAATTCAGACGTATATCCTATCACCTGCGAAAGCAAATAACCATAATGGTATTGTCCTAGTATAATAGAATTTTTTCTGGTTGCTATTCCATGTATATGCCATAGTTTTTTTCGATCACCTAATTTTATATATTGATAGATTCCTAGCTCCCTCTCCTTTTTATTGATTTCCCCCTCCTTCCCATATCCATATAGATTTAAGATTTTTCCAATAGATGGATTAGTACAAATTGTTTTTTCAAATTCAAAGCTGTAATTCGTCGTCAAAATATTCTCTACTTCTAACGTTAATAAGTCCTCAAGAAACTCTTTCTTTTTGAAATCGTCATCTTATCCTTCAAAAAATCAGTTAGTTCCTCTGCGACAGTTTCTTCTTTCCCCTTATAGAGTACTAAAATCCTCATTGGAAAACGCAAAGAATCGCTTATCTCAGCATGTAATGAACGTTTCTCCGCCTCTTTTTCACCTCTAAACTTGTCGACATTAAAGAAATCATCATTTTCTGGCTCGCTTGCAAATAATCTATTGATTCCATTCCCTACTAATAAAATAGGTTTGTTTTTTCTACTTTCATGTTTCCCCATTCCATTACCCTTTCTATTTTTAAAGCGCTTACATCTATTCCTAAAGAAAGATGGATAGAAAGACGCTTTTCAACTTCTTTCTATCCATTACTTCCTTCAAGAGTCCACACCAGCAATTTTCAGTTCCATTTCATGAACTATCTTACTTGTCTCGTGTTTCTTCTTTATCTTACTCTGCCATTGAAGACTTCTACTGATACTAGAGGAGGAAGCATTCCCATCCAAAAGACGGTGTCCTGTTCCCAGAACCATTTCCTCGCTAGAAGCTGAAATATTCCCACTACAGGTTTGCGACTAACTTTTCCTATCGTCATTATCCAGCAATGTAGTAACTTCTATGGTCGCCTGCGATATTTCAACATGTCGCTTATCTTAACTGAGCAAGAATAGCTTTGAGTTTCTCAATCAACTCATCTTCTGTGTGGTCAAACTCTTTCTCATTGGCTAGGAAGGCAACTGCTTGAGCGAGAGTTTCTCGTGCTTGGTCGAGGACTTTCGCATCTACATTTGTAAGGTCGCTTTCTTGCAGAACCTTAGTTAATTCCTTGGTCAATTTCTTGAGTTCTGACTCTTTCTTGCGACGCGCGATGAGGAAGAGAAGGAGACCAAGAAGGGCGAGCAGGCTGCCAATCATCGTACCATATGGAAGATGATCTTGTTCTTTCCTTGTTTCTTTCGTTTCTTCTTCATCCTTAGTCGCTTGCTTACCTCTCAAGGATTCGAGTGCTTCTTTGACCTTGGCAGTCATCTCTTTCAAGCCTGCCTCTGTCAAGTCAGCATTTCTAAGGGCTTCTTGACCCTCTCCGAGAATGACCTTCGTAGCGTCGATGACAGATTGATCAATACCATCCAAGTCTTTCAAACGAGTTTCTAGTTCTTCAACCAATCGAGCAAGCTCAGACTTGTCAACAGGACGAATCTCGCTAGGAGTCGCTGTATTGCCTGAATTGTTTGAAGTGTTTGTAGAAACTGGTGTTTCTTGAGCTGGAGTACTTGCTTGAACCTGTCCAACAGTAGATGATGGAGTAGCAGGGTTCGTGTTGCTACTATCATCAGTCGTCACACCAGGGACTGGAGTGTTACCACTATTACCTGGTGTCACACTGTTGCTATTGCTGTCAGCAGGGGTGGTAGTACCGCCGTTGTTCGTGTTAGCACTGTTATTAGTGTCGCCAGACAACGCTGTCTTAGATGCTTCTAATGCTGACTTGTCGACGTTCGTCAAGCCTGTACGAGCAGTATCTAGGGCTGTCTTAGCTTCATCTGCTTTCTTCTTAGCTTCCGCTACTTCTGCTTCTGTCGCATTACCATCCGCAATCACTTCCTCAGCTTTCTTCAAGGCTTCTTGAGCTTGAGTCTTAGCTGTTTCGAAAGCTTTCTTACTTGCTTCTGTCTTACCAGCTGTTGAAGTTTCTTGGTTGATGTCGCCAGACAACGCTGTCTTAGATGCTTCTAATGCTGACTTGTCGACGTTCGTCAAGCCTGTACGAGCAGTATCTAGGGCTGTCTTAGCTTCATCTGCTTTCTTCTTAGCTTCCGCTACTTCTGCTTCTGTCGCATTACCATCCGCAATCACTTCCTCAGCTTTCTTCAAGGCTTCTTGAGCTTGAGTCTTAGCTGTTTCGAAAGCTTTCTTACTTGCTTCTGTCTTACCAGCTGTTGAAGTTTCTTGGTTGATGTCGCCAGACAACGCTGTCTTAGATGCTTCTAATGCTGACTTGTCAGCAGATTTCACTTCATACGGAACTTCGACAATTTCTGTAGTACTATCTGCATAAGTCACTACCACTTCGATAGTATGAGTTCCAAGAGCAGTTGGATAAGTTGTACCATCTTTTAAGGTTGCTGACGCTTTATTATCAACTGTTACAGCATCCAGCAATTCTTCATTTGTAGGGGTGCTTCCGCCAACTACTTTGCTAATTTTAGTCGTTTCAACCTCATGTTTTGGAACAGTAACAGTATAGTCACGTGCGGAGCTTTCTGCTTCTCCTGTTCCCTTTGTTGCTATAATTTGAACCATACGATTTGTAGTTCCTAATGTTCCATTCGGAACTACAAGTTTATCTCCTACTTTCTTAACAGCAGTATCTGTAGACGCCCAGCTGTTTTCACTTGTAAGAGTGACAGTCTTCGTTCCATCATTTTCTGTAGGAATATTAAATGTAACCTTATCTGCATCTGTTGGAACACTGAACTCATAATCACCATTCATTTTCGCCTTTGACGTCAATTCTGCTGGTTTCGGATGTTTTATAACTACTTCTGAACTACTATCAGATTCTGTTCTATCACTACCAGAAATATACACAACTTTGGCGATGATTTTTGTACCTGGGGCAAGACCTTGAGTTAACGGAACTGAAATATTATTTTTCGTATCGTAGTTACCCTCTTTATCTACCACTGTTTCACCAATCTTAACAGGAGCTTTAGTAGTGTCAGTTGCATCATAAAGTTCTACAGTCGTTCCGCTATTCACGTTGTTAACTGTCAAGCTTGTTGCACCGGTTGTTGCCCCTTCTACTGTCGGCGTTAATGGTTTAACTTCAAATGTTACATCAAATTTTTCAGAACGATACCAATTTATTTGACCGTTATCTCCTGCCATAAAGACTTGAATACCATCTTTATACTTACCAAGGTAATTTGCTTTTTGTTTTTCAGAAGTTCTACTATAACTTGCATATTCTGAATAACCGTTACCTGATGTTGATTTCCAAGCAGAAGATGTCCTTGGTGAATTAGACAAAAAGTAAGTCTGAGCATTATTACTTGTTCCACCAAAATCCGTTCCAAAAGTAGTTGTTACATGTTTCGTTAGAGGAACAGCATGATAAACTTTCAAATTGATATCAATAGTTTGCTCCACACTTTCTTCTGTACCATCAGCATTTGTTACACGATAAGTAACTTTTACGCTACCTTTTGTATTCTCCCCACTTTCGTTTGTTGTAACATTTGTACTTGGTTTATTATCCCATACTACCGTTACACCATCTGTTGGTTTATTTACATTAGCGTTACTCTGATTTTTAAACTGTACATACCTTTCAGGCTGTTCTCCTTCAGGCAACGCCTGATTTAGCAATGTTGTAAATTTATCTTTTTTAGCTACAACTGTTGGATAAACCGTTACTGGTACACTTACTTCCGTTAGAGGGCGTGTTTGATTATTCGTTTCTGTCTTTTCAGAGATGAGCAATGTTGCAGTGCGTGTTCCTACTGTCGTAAAATCAGGTGTTTCTTTCCAAGTAGCAGTCAAATAGTTTGGAAGTGTTGCCGCTTGTCCATTTTCTTGATAGTTCAAGAGACGCTCTGGATGATTTTTCAATTCACTAAACGCGTCATTCCCTGCAATTTGTTTGATAGATTTTCCTGTAAATGTACGATTCTCTACAACACTGTATTCTCTAGCATCACTTGTTTGACCAAAGGCTGTTTGAGTTACAGTGACTTTATTTGTCGAATAGCCAACTTTATTATTTTGTTCTGTTTGGTGTAGGTAGGTACCTTCTGGAAGATCATAAGACCAAGTTCCATTAGTAGGAGTGATAGTTACTTCTGTATTATCTTGGAAATGTAATGTTACCTTAGTAGCACCATTAACAGCCGTACCTGAAATAGTACGATCAGTATCTCTCAACTTATCACCAGAGGTTGCTGTGATAGTCGGTGATTCAAGTTTAACCGTCTGATTTCCTTCTACCGTAACCATGGCTACATCTGGAAGTGTAACCAATGTCCTACCATTCTCCTCTACAACTATGTTTGTAGCTGTTGGATTTAATTTCTGAACAGATGCTCTAACTGATTCTTTTTCAGTACTTGTTAAATCAGTAGTATTTTTAACTGGCGTTTTTTCAGGTGTTACAACTATTGGAACATTCACATCTTTGGAACTTCCATCCGTATATGTCACCTTAACAACTACCACACCACCATTATCCGGTACATCACCAACAACATCCTTAGCTTTTATATGCACTTCTTTCACAGCTGCTTTTATCTCATCTGCTGTATGAACTGCATTTTTAACATTCCTTATCAATGCTGTGACTTCGGGTTTATACTTCTCAGACTGATTCTGTTCACGAACATTCCCGTTCAATCTTGCTATCGGGATTGTATCTCCTGTATTAACACCTGCTCCTGCATGACGGTAAGTAACATCACCATTTGTTGCAACCTGTAATTCAGCAAGATTAACTGACGGATTAGCTTTCTTGACAGCTGCTTTTACAGCCTCTATTTCTGTAGAAGTCAAAGAATTTGGATTAACAACTGGCACCTGATCAATTGATGCTAATCCTGACCATGCTTCCGTTTCGTATGAGTCTACTTGACCGTTTAGATTACTTTCATGACGAACTACAACTCTGTCTCCAGCACGAAACTTCTCTGAACCTGCTAATGTAACTGTGATACTTCCGTCACCTGAAATACTAATAGTACGATCATTACGACTGTTAGTATATCCGTTATCAGTTTTTGTGAGTTGCATTCCGACACCACGAATACTTAAATGAAGTTTATCTCCAGTTGACACAGGAGTTTCTGGTTTGATTGTAACAGTGTTGTCACCTTCATTAAATGTTGAAGTAATATCAACTGGTTTAACTTCTAGGATAGGGACTTTCACTTCTTTTTTAGAGTTATCAGAATACGTTAATTCTACCGTAACAACCTTCTTACCATTATCTTCTGTAATAGCTCCATTATTTTTAATTGCTTTTGAAGTTGGTGTCGGTTGACCTGCTGGTATCGTAATCTTACCTAATACACGATCATTTTGCGAAGTTGCTATACGCCCTTGTACAGATGCATCTTTTTCAGCTTTAACAGAAGCTGTTGTTATAGCTGGTTTTGATTTATTAGCATCAGTAGTATTTAACGGAACTTCTACTATATCATTTGAACCATCTGGGTATGTCACACGTGCAGTTACAAACCAAGTTCCATCAGGTTTGGTCTGAACATTTGCATTTGTCATCTCAAATGTTAAGTTTGTTGTATTATTACGTACGTTAACTGTCCCTCTATCCGTTGCAAAAGTTAAAGTATCTTTAACCTTATTAAATTCGGCTGTAGTCAAGCTAGTGTTCGGCTGTGTAATATCACGTTCAATTGTTACTGTAGATACAGACGGCGTATATTTCACAGCTTGAGTTAAGATTTTAAAGACCACACGCGTTGGATTTGAGGCATTATTTGGTTGAATTTGTTTCAATTCATTGCCTGAAGCATCCATAGTAGAAACAAAGCGAGTAATCAAAGTCTGTCCATTGGTCCATAGCGCACTACCATTTCTAGCATCCACTTTACCGGTAATGAAGACCTCTTTTGGTGCTGTAATCTCTAAATTATTTTGAAGATCTTGTCTATTATATTCTAATCCATAAGACAAATGAGCACCTATTGCATCAGCATATAGAAGAACTGTTCTTAATTTCCCAGAATCATCATTGAATGTTCCTAATCGAATAGGATTCGCTGTTATATCCTCTGTAGGTGTTACATATACAACACGATCTCCGTTACTCTCTACAGCTGTATATACTGAATCAAATTCAAATGTTGGAGGTATTTTATCCCCTATTTTTGCATTTTCAGATGTAGTTGTACTATCTAAACCTTTAGCTGTGACTTTAGCTGTAACAGTAGCGCTATCTTTCACTGCACGATCCTTAATCGTTACTGTCCCTGTAGTTTCATCAATAATCACTCCATCTGCCGGCGCATTGATTAGTGTCCACCTACCATTTGTCTTCTGAGCTGTCACTGTTACTGGTGCACCTGTGGACGTTGCTGTATTTGTATAGGTTATACTTAAATCATTCGCATTCGTTTCGTTTGAATTCGTAATGACTACATCACCATTGTCTTTTGGTGTTACGACTGGCGCTGTTGGCTTTAATTCAAAGGTAATCGTTTTTTCTATATAACGACGACCATTTATCTCTGTATTATCACCAGTTTGACCAGACACCACTGTACCAATACCCTCTACTCCTGCATAATTTTGAGGGAAGTAAGCTCTGGCTTTCACTACATAGCGACCAGGATCAGTATATCTTAAGGTACGTGTTGTGGTACCAGTCGCCTCATCTACATAACGGAAAGTCATATTTTGAGGGAAATTTCCCGTATCTTGACGATTATTACCATCATTTACTGTTAAAAAGTGATTTGGATCTGGAATATTTTCCCCTTTAGTCACAGGTACCGTAATAGAATCAACATTCGGTTGCTCCGAACGTCCTGTTTCAAAGTCTAAATCAACCACCTTAACACGAAACTTCACTTCTGCCTGATTACCAGATGAAATACCATTTGTACCATCTGATACTTTTAGCGTAACTGTAGTAGTTCCTAACTGGGCATCTGTTGCTACAGTTCCTTTAATTATATGTTCAGCAGGTGTTTGTTCTGTCTTACCAGTTAACGTTAAGCTATCATTATTCGTACCAGTCCCACCAAATGACACCCCACTTGGCAATCCATTCATGTACTGAACATTAACACGTCCTGCTATTTCATTATCAAATAAAGTCAATGGTAATTCTAACTTCGCACCACGGAATACAGTAACAACTGGAGAACTTGATTCATTAGCAGACAGTATACTTACTCTATTTCCGTCTGATTTATTAGTTAATTTAACCGTCGGAGGCGTCTCCTCGGTTACATTGAATACAACATTTTTTTCAACCCTTTCCGGTGTATAAATGGTTACATTCTTACCATCAATTTCCTTCTTAGTCGGTCCTCCTGTAGGGAATGTTGTAACAACTTTATAATCTGTATTTCGTCCTGCACTTGTTAAACGAGTCGTATTAGGTACTTCACTAGTATTCTTAGTCCACTTATATGTCGTACCATCTGGAAGATAAGTATCTGAAGGAGTGGAATTAGTTTCCCCAACTGCTCCTATAAATTCACTAGCATTTCCTAACTCTGAGTTTAATGTAGCTGTTTTAGGGCTATTTTTCACTTCAAGATCCGCAATTACGTACTTAAACTTATATGTTCTTTCATTGTTTAATGCATCTTTCACGACAACATTAGCTTCACGTTCACCTAAAGGAGCATTCTGTTCAACAGTGTTATTAGTTGATAATGTATACGTTGTACCATTATTCATATCCCCAGTTTTCGGCGCATCAGTCCCGCCTTGTTTGTTGAACCATACTCCGTTTGGAATTCCACTTGCTTTTAAGTAAGTAGTTTTTCCAGAATTATCGTTCACTTCAAAGGTTGGATTAAATCTTGCCCCTCGATAAATGACAAATCGATTATCATCTGCATTTTCTGTCAATGCGACACCATTCATTTTCACAGTCGGAGCTTCCTTATCACTCTTCTCGACCGCTACCTTGATGTCTTCTGTAGAAAGGTCTGGGTATGTAATTATTGCCCCTACATAATAGGTACCATCAGCATCTCGCTTAATTGCACCATTTTCTTTCATAACTATTTCCAAGTCAGTTGTATCATGGGATACTTTTACATCACCTTTAGTCGTAGTAAACTGAATCTTGGACTTAATCGCAGTAAATTCATCTTGACTCACCGTCTGTCCAGCTGCAGTAATATCTTTTGCAAGAGCTTGTGTCGCTACTATCGGTTCATATTTAACTGCTTGTGTCAATACTTTTAAGGCAACACGAGTTGGATTTGTGATACTTGCACTGAGCTCTCTAACAAAATTATCCGAAGCATCTGTTGCGACAATATAACGAGTATACAATGCATCGCCATTACGCCAAGGTCTATTACCATTTTTCTGTGTTAATTTACCAGTAACTGTAATATCTCTTGGAGCAGTTACTTCTTGATTGTCAGTCTTAACCAAGTCATTATAAGTTAATCCAGAACCTAGCGCAAAACCTAGATTATTCTGTTCGGATAATCTCACTTCACGTAATTTACCTGAGTTATCATTCACAGTAGCTAATGTTATAGAACCATTGTCTAGGTCTTCTGTAGGGGTTATATAAGCCACACGCTCACCATTGACAACTTCTGTATATTTCTCATTAAATGTAATCGTTGGTAATACGCGCTCACCAACATTTGAAGTTGCACTTGTGGTTGTGCTATCTATATCATCAACTGTCACTAGTTTAGCTGTAACGCTAGCATTATCCTTCACTTGACGGTCTTTAATAGTGACTTTCCCAGTAGCACTATCAATAGTCACGCCATCAGAAGGCGTACCATCGCTTAATACCCAAACATTTCCCGTTTTTGTTGCCGTTAGATTCTTTTGAACATTATTTTTATCTGTATAAGAAAAGCTCAATCGGTTAACATTTGCTTGATTTGTAGGACTCACTATCACATCGCCGTTAGTTTCAGCAGACACTTCTGGGGCTGTCGGTCTAACTTGAAACTCTATATCACGAGCTATATAAGTACGTCCTGTAATTTCTGAAATCTTATCTCCAGTTGCATTAGTTGGAGTTATCGGCAATCCCTTAGTCGAAACTGTATTCGTTGGGAAGAAAGCTGCTGCTTTTACATTATATTTTCCTGGAGTCGTGAATTGTAAGTTCGTTTTAAATTCAGTTCCATTAGTACCTGTAATATAACGGAAAGTCATTCCTTGCGGAAGGATATAATCACTTCTTCGAGTTCCTTCTGTACCTGTTAGATAAGTGTTTGGATCAGCAGTATTTTTATTTAAAGTTGCTTCGGTAACAATTTTTTTGTCATTCCCACTAGATGAATACCCTTGTTCAAATGCAACATCTAGCACACGAATATTAAATTTGACTTCTTTTTTATTCCCTTGATCCACATCTCCATTAGTAGCATCAGATACTTTCAATGTAACAGTTTGTACTCCAAGATTTGCATCAGAAGCAACTCTACCTCTCACAGTATAAGTACCAGGTGTAGTTTCGGTTTTACCACTTTCCTTAATTGTCGTAGAGGTAGTTACATTTTCATTACTATTGAACGACACACCCTTTGGAAGACCAGCTTTATAACTAATATTCACTTTTCCTGTGCTAACATTGTCATAATACTTTAATGGTAATTCAAGTGTTGCTCCACGATAAACATCGACTGTAGTAACAGAAGCATCATCAGTTAATGTAACTTCTTCATTACTTCCTTTGTTGGTTAATTTTACAGTTGGAGCTTCCATATCTGATGGAACAGTAGTCGTGCTTGCCTCACTTAATCCAGTTGTATTAGACTTTTGCTGTGCAATAACCTGCGTTCTCGAACGAGCAACGCCAAATGGAATCGTAACTGTTGCAGTTCCATCTGTGCCATTAGTAATTCTAACATTCGAGTCCGGTTGAGCTAAACTCCAGTTTTGATTATTTTTGTTTAAAATAGTATTCTGAGTCGCTCCGTTTTCAGTCACATATGAAATAATTGCTGCATTTGCATCGTTTCTCCCGATTGTTGCAGTCACATCTCCTGTTGAAGTTGTGACAAGTTCTGGTTTTGTTGCGAACGGAACAATTGGTGTTGTGGCATGGATAGATTGTGTACTAAGAGAAGATTGTACTCCCCTATATACCTCATCTGTATTCTCTCGAACAAGAGCCATTACCATTCTGACATCATCTGTCCCCAAAGCCTCTTGTTTATAATTTTCTGGTCTAAAAGTAACTTTCCCGTCTTCTCTCAATAAACTCGAAGCTACAATTTGGTAATTTTGCGCAGGTCTAGTGAATTCATTCTCGTTATTCGACCCACCTTTTACTAGAAACACTTTCCATTGAAGACGATCATCACCTACTTGAGTTGTTGTATTTGCTGGATAAGTAAAACCTTGACCCTCAATAATAGGACGCTCATTTCCCGTTTTTTCTGACTTCCCTTTTAAATCATCATTTGTTGTTTTGAAATTTCCTGCCAACGGTGGCAACACAAGTGTAGCGGTTGTTGTCAATTCGTTTCCGGTTACGGTTGTTGCAGTAACTGATAAGGTGTGAAGTCCTGATATATTTTTATTGAAATTTCCACGTGCTGCAATGGTCATACTTGTGGTTCCTGTACCTTCTTTTACCCAAGTAACTCCCAGACCATCTGCACCACTTATGCGAATATCTTTAATCTTATCAGCACTCTTAGCAAGAAACTTAATTCCACTACCACCAACCTGTTGATCCAAAGGCCATTTAATAAGCTTATCGTTTTTAAAATCCCGACCATTCAGTGTTAAGCCCACTTTCAAATCTGTATTTTTAAAATCTGCTTCCGCGCTAAAATCAGTTGTTTTCGAACGTTGCTTAGCAAATACATGGGTGTTCAATGCAGCTGTCCCTGCAGTCATATGAACAGTTGCAGTTCCATCACGATTATCAACGACTGTTACTGTAGAGTTAGCATTGCTATTATCTTTATTCCAATAGCTATCTTGTCCTCTGGTAAATGCGACAACCTGTTGTCTACCAGCTGCGTCTGTATATCGAACTTCCGCTTTTGTAGCTCCCTTTTGACCAATGGTTGTCGTAATACTATCATCTACATTTTTTTCAATGATTGGCTTTGTTTCAAAAGGACGAGCAACTGCTGTTTTTTCATTTGACGGATCAGAAAAGACTAGATTAGTGGTATTTCCGTTTTGTGTATACGACTCACCCTTAGCTACGGTTTTAACAAGATAAGTACCTATACCAACTTCAACATCTTTGAAACGTGCACGACCGCTACTATCTGCCGCAGCTCTTTTTACTTCTTCAAGTTCTCCATTCGCCAACTTACGATAGAGAACCATTTCAACCCCTTTGGTTCCATTTGTTGCCTCAACTGTTACTCTCTTTCCAACAGAATCAGTGAGTTCTGTTGATAGAGATGGAGTTTTCGGTTTGACAACAAAGGTCAGTCCAATCAGTTCTGATGAACCATCTCCTGTCGGACCATCAAATTTTCTTTCAAGCACATAGTTCGTCGCTCCTGGTGTATCCATTATCTGTCTTGCACCAGAATAACCGACTAACTCTGTTCCCAATTTATAAATTTTATAGGTCGCAGGTGCACCATTTGCTTGGTTAGCTTCCACTTTATTACCAGAATTTATAAGATATGATGTATAATCTATCGTCTTAAAATAGGGATAATTGGTATCTCCAACTGTTATCAAGGTATCTGTATCAAAAGGTTTATCTGCCTTGACACTAAATACACCAGAGACTACTTCTCCTCCATTACCGTCTCCAAAGTTGGTAACACCTCTTTTTCCTTGACTAATAAAAAATACCCCGTCTCCCTGCGTTTCTGCTGGATATTTCTCAATCAAGTCAACTTCATCATTTGTTCTAGCGTACCATTGGTTAATCAATTGACGAGTAGAACCCTCAACACGCTTAAGTCCACTAGCAAAAGTTAAAGAACGTAAATCACGTGAACCGTTCGTTTCAAAAGTAATCTCATAAGAACGATCATCCTCACGATCCAACTGGAAAGTATATACATCTTTGACATCTGCCATAATACGAGAGAATTTCTCGTTTGAATACTTTTGAATATTGGGATCAGTTTCAATAACTCTATCACGATAGTAAAATCCTCTGTCTGTCAAGTGCGCTGCACCATGAGTTGCTTGTCGCGCAATACCTTCTAAGGTACCTACATCAAATTGCTGTGCTGCAGTTGTCCCAACTACTGATATTCTTGCATTCGTATTGTCTTTCGTACCTTTTTGAACATCTTGAAGCCTAGCACCTCTAAAAGGTGAGTTCTGAGGAAGATTTGCAAAGGCGTTTGCTAATGCATCCTTCAGCTCATTTTCTCCTGGAGCAACAGATGGTCGTTCTATCAAAGAACCACCATTTTTATTAAACGTTTGAACCGCAACAGTTCCACTCCTTAAAGTTTGCCCTTGTGGCAATGTAAAGTAAAATTTATTTACCCCTAGAGTCTTGTGTTCTCCATTGACAACAATCTTCCAACGCAAACCTGTATCAGTTCGTCTTACATCTATATGGAAATTTTTATAAGCCTCTGAAATTTGTCCGCCTTCATAGTACGGGGTACCTACTCCACCTTTTGAGTAAAATACATAAGTATATTTAGAGTAAGGAGAACCGTTTTGACCATTTTCAAAGAAATATCCTGTCTTACTATTATACGTAGCAGTCTCTATATGAGCCGCTCTATCCTGCCCTGCCGCACGTCTCGTACGAGTTGGTGCGCCTGCTGGTATCGAGCGGAAACCTGACCATCCTGTAGCGTTGGTACGCGGTTGAATGGTTACATTGTTTTCACTTGGAGTTGCAGGTCCTGTTACCACTCCTGCATTTGCTTCATTTTCAGCAAGAACTCCTTCGATCAGTTCACGTGATTTTTTCAGGTCTGCTAAGGCAGCATTAAAATCTTCTTGACTGATGGTATCGCCTTTAGAGAAGGCCTCATTGAACTTATCAACAGCTGCCTTCGCTGCTTGGATCTTATCTTCCGACGCATTGTTTGCTCGGAGTTGATTAGTGATAAACTCTAGCTCATCTTTTAGGTCATAAACACCATTTTTACCTTCTGTGTTGGTGTAGGTTGGGAGCGTCTGTGGAGTCGTTTGAGAGCCAGCTCCAGAACCTGTTGAGTCTCCTCCAGCAGATGGCGTAACTTGATTTTCATCTGATGTAGGCTCGCTCAAAGCTCTTCTACGACCTTTTCCTCCACTTGGTTGCGCAGTCGTAGCTCCCTCTGGAGTAGCAAGTCCAGTAGATGCCAAACCTGTAGATGTCAGACCTGCTTTTTCCAAGATTGTTGGAGTTTCTAGGCTAGGTGTCAAGGCTTGATTGACACGGCTCATAAGCTCAGCCATCAGTCTTGCTTGCTCATCAACCTGCGCTTGCGTCGCTTTTGGATCTTCCAAAACTGCCTTAGCTGCTGCTAAACGCGCTTCCACTTCAGCATGAAGTTCCTGCATTGAGCTAAGCGTTAGGTTTGCCAACAAAGCTTGCAAATTGCTTTGGGTTGATTTGGCTGCTGTCGTATCAGCGACGGTCGGCTCTTCTTGCTCTCTTACTTCTCCTGCTTGAGAAGGTTCTTGGCTAGCTGGATTTGTCTCTGACTGAGCAGAGTTAGACTCAGCTACTGCTTGCCCTTGATTTGTTCCCTCAGCTGGTGCTTCTTGCGTTTTCACCTCATCAGGTGCTTTAAGTTCAGCTGGCTGGTCAGTTAAAACCTTGTTCGAGTCTCCCTCATCCGAGCTTCCTAAATCACCGTCTGCCTTTCCATCAGACCCCACCGTAGCTACTTCATTTGCCGTAGCTGGAGTGATGGGTTCATGCGCTGCTACTGCCCCGTTGGCAAAGAACATCAATGCTGCAACCGCGACACTGGCAGCACCAAAGTGGTATTTTCGAATCGAATATCGGAAAACCTTTTCTTTGTTATATTTTCCAAAGTCCATGAAATCTTTCTCCTTTTTTGTAAGTTGTTTTGAAAACAAAAATAGCCTTATCATCTTCAAACTCACATGATATTAAATAGTATTGATAGCACTATTTAACCCACTGCACCCAGTGTACAGTCTAGTAATAATTATACCATACCCCCCCGAATTTACCATCTAATCATCCAAAAATCTTGATTTTTAGAGAATTTTTTAGTATATGCTTATTATATTGATTATAGATATACGCTTTTTTGATTTATTTCCTAGAAACTAATAACTTTTCTATATCTTTATTTATGAAAATTTTAGTATAATAATAGTTATAATTGGCTGATTTTTAGTAGTGTGAATATATTAAATATAATTTAGAAACCAAGTATGGATTCAAATTTTAGTTTGAAAAACCTCCCTATTTTGGGATTGGAAGAGCTTATCATCAGTTTCTGAAAAATGTCTAAGACTTACGGGACTTGTTCGATACCTATTTGTAGCAAGATTAAATGGTTAGCTGGTTAGAAATTGAATTGTTCAGCTTTTATTTCATCTCACTATCCCCTGTTCCTAGAGCCACCATCTCCCTATTCCTTTCTTTGACGATTCTCATCTCCAAAATCACTCCTATCCCTAGAGCGCTTTCAGCCCTTACCTCATGATAATCAAGCTTGGAAATATAATAGATTGAAATAAAATATGAACAAATTAATAAGGGGATTTTAAAGTATTTTCTAACAATGCTTTAGAAACTATGATGTGCTATTCTAAATTCAACTCACTATAAAAAGCAACTAAAACAAAATGAAACAAGAATCAAACAAATTGGTCTTGGAATTTAAATCAATTTATAACAATATTTTAAAAGACCCTTGTACTATCCTAGATTCAGCTCATTATATTTGTTCTAAATCCATTGATTATCATTCTACTCTTATCCTCAATCTAAGATTAGTATTTTGAGCTATCCTACATAAGTCTCCTGGCTTGCTTTTTGATTTTTGTTTATAGGATATTGAATTTGGAATAGTTCACTAGTACTTCTAAAACATTGATAGAAATTACTTTGACTTTCCTGACTGATTTGTTCAGTTCTTATTTCATTCATATATGCTATGCATTAACCGATAGCGGATACCTACGGAGAACTTGCCACTCAGATGTAGGACCTGCCCATCATACAAAAAAACAGACTTCATCCCACAAAGAGATAAAATCTGTTACTATTTTCTACACGATATTTCCTAATTTTTAATCCAGCAGTTGGTCTGCCTGACTGATGGCTCGCTCGGGGTACTGGGTAAAGGGCTTGTTCCCAAAAAACTCCAACCAGGGCTTGCAAACCTCGTCTTTGCTGGTTTCTCTGTATTTTTTAGGTCTTATTTGTAATGTTTTTTCAATAGCGCCTCAAACTCAGATACTGACATACCCAACTGCTGGCTGGCTACCTCAGAAGCCAGAAGACCTTGGCGAACCATATCTAGGAAGGCAAAAAGTTTTCCACGCTCTAGACCTTGTTCAATCCCTTCAGCTCGTCCACGTTCAATCCCCTCTGCACGACCGCGTTCAAGACCACGCTCTAACCCTTTTTCTTCAGCTTGTTCCAAGGCATAGTCCTGTGCTAACAAGGCCTGTTCTTCACGCATACGTAGTTGACTAAACATTTTCCTGTCCTCCTCGGACCAGCTCTTATAGTCTAGCAGTTGGTCTGCTTGGCTGATGGCTCGCTCGGGGCGCTGGGTAAAGGGTTTATTCCCAAAAAACTCCAACCACGGCTTGCGAACCTCGTCTTTGCTGGTTTCTCTGTATTTTTTTAGGTTTTATTTATGGTGGTCCTTCAATAGCGCCTCAAACTCAGATACTGACATACCCAACTGCTGACTAGCAACCTCGGAAGTCAGAAGTCCTTGGCGAACCATATCTAGGAAGGCAAAGAGTTTTCCACGTTCAAGTCCACGCTCCAGTCCCTGTTCAATACCCTCTGCACGACCGCGTTCAAGTCCACGCTCTAAACCTTTTTCTTCAGCTTGTTCCAAGGCATAGTCCTGTGCTAATAATGCTTGTTCTTCACGCATACGTAGTTGACTAAACATCTTCCTATCCTCCTCGGACCAGCTCTTGTAGTCTAGCAGTTGATCTGCTTGGCTGATAGCTCGCTCGGGTTGCTGGGTAAAGGGTTTGTTCCCAAAAAACTCCAACCACGGCTTGCGAACCTCGTCTTTGCTGGTTTCTCTGTATTTTTTTAATTCCAAGAAAGCCATCTTAACCAGATGGTTTTCCTGACCGTTATTTGTGATGGTTAAGACCTCACCTGTCGTGTCCTCTCGCATGCTGAAACTGTGGAAAGCCAAGTCATCTGAGAAGTAGTTGCTGTCCACAATTGCAATGGCATAAACGGGTGCGATGTGTTTATAACTCTGGTGAGTATCACCTTCTCGTTGGCGAATTTTTTCAAGATTTTGATTGACCTGACTGCATAGGTAAGCCCACAGGCGATTGATGAAAAAATTCTGATGATGGACTTGAATCTCAATGATAACTTGGGTTCCATTATCTAACTCCGCTAAAACATCTATACTGGTATAGAAATCCTGCGCTGAGTACGGCATGGAAGGTAAGACGTGAATATTGCTCCCCTCCAAAATGGTCACATTTTTGGCTGGCAAGTCCAGCATATCGCGAATAAATTGACAAGTGATTTCTGGGTTGCTGAAAATTTTCTTAGCAACCAAATCATTAGTTGGGCTGATTCCCGGATGTCTTAGAATCATCCTTTTCCTCCTTCTATTATAGCACATTTTTTAATCTAGGTTTGCTAGATTCTCTGCTTCTATCTATTTATTCGTAAAAGAAAGCTTTTCTTCAGAAGAAAGCGAATCGCTTATTTGAAATTTTTTACCCTCTGTTGGATAGTCCCGTCTATCTATGTTATAATGAAAGAAGGATTTAAAATCGGAAAAGGAGTATCTATGCTTAAATTAGGTGTCATCGGAACAGGTGCTATCAGCCATCACTTCATAGAAGCAGCCCATGCTAGTGGAAAATACCAGCTGGTCGCAGTCTATTCTAGGAAACTTGAAACTGCCGCAACCTTTGCTTCTCACTATGAGAATATCCAACTATTCGATCAATTAGAGGACTTCTTCAAGAGCTCTTTTGATGTAGTCTATATTGCCAGTCCAAACTCCTTGCATTTTGCTCAGGCAAAAGCTGCCTTGTCTGCAGGTAAACATGTCATTCTTGAAAAGCCAGCTGTCACTCAGCCACAAGAATGGCTGAATTTGCTTCAAACAGCTGAGAAAAATCACTGTTTGATATTCGAAGCAGCTCGCAATTACCATGAAAAAGCTTTCACTATCATCAAAAACTTTTTAGCAGACAAACAGATTTTGGGAGCAGATCTCAACTATGCCAAGTATTCTTCCAAAATGCCTGACTTGTTGGCTGGACAGACACCAAATGTCTTTTCAGACCGTTTTGCCGGTGGAGCTCTCATGGATTTGGGGATTTATCCTCTCTACGCTGCCGTTCGCCTCTTTGGAAAGGTTCAGGACGCAACCTATCAGGCTCAACAGCTTGACAATAGTATTGACCTAAATGGAGATGGAATCCTATTCTACCCTGACTATCAAGTTCATATTAAGGCTGGGAAAAACATTACTTCCAATCTTCCTTGCGAGATTTATACGACAGATGGAACCTTGACCCTCAACACGATTGAGCATGTTCGCTCGGCTATTTTTACCGACCATCAAGGCAATCAAGTCCAACTCCCTATCCAACAGGCTCCTCATACAATGACTGAGGAAATCGCTACATTTGCACAGATGATTCAGCAACCAGACCTGAATCTCTACCAAACTTGGCTGGATGATGCAGGCTCTGTTCATGAGCTACTATATACCATGCGCCAGACTGCTGGCATTAGATTTGAGGCAGAAAAATGAAAAGCAAACTACCGACTGAATGGCAAGAACTAAGTGACCAACTCGGTTTCCAGGAATTCACCCCCATTCAAACTCAACTATTTGATCCTATTCTTGCTGGAGAAAACCTCCTAGGAGTGAGCCCAACCGGAACTGGTAAGACCCTAGCTTACCTCCTACCAAGTCTTCTCAGACTACAAAAGAAAAAAGCCCAACAACTCTTGATTCTAGCACCAAATACCGAGCTTGCTGGACAGATTTTTGACGTATGTAAAACGTGGTCAGAAGCCATCGGCTTGACAGCCCAACTCTTCCTATCAGGTTCAAGCCAGAAACGCCAGATTGAACGCCTAAAAAAAGGACCAGAAATTCTGATTGGAACTCCTGGCCGTATCTTTGAACTCATTAAATTGAAAAAAATCAAGATGATGAATGTGGAAACCATCATCCTGGATGAATTCGACCAATTGCTTGATGATTCTCAGATACACTTTGTTGAGAAAATCACTCACTACGCACCTCGTGATCACCAACTGGTCTACATGAGTGCCACAACCAAGTTTGACCAAGAAAAGATTGCGCCAAACACACGTACCATTGATCTCTCTGACCAAAAACTAGACAACATCCAACATTTCTACATGCAGGTAGACCAACGTCACCGAGTGGATATGCTACGAAAACTGGTTCATGTGGAGGATTTCCGCGGTCTGGTCTTCTTTAACAGCCTATCAGACCTTGGAAGCGCAGAAGAAAAATTACAGTATCGTGATATATTGGCTGTTTCTCTTGCTAGTGATGTTAATGTTAAATTTAGAAAAGTCATCTTAGAAAAGTTTAAAGATAAGACACTAACCCTGCTTCTTGCAACAGACCTTCTGGCACGTGGAATTGATATCGATAGCCTAGAATGTGTCGTAAACTTTGATATTCCCAGAGATAGCGAAACCTACACCCACCGTGCTGGCCGTACTGGCCGTATGGGCAAGGAAGGTTATGTTATCACTCTCGTCACTCATCCAGAAGAACTTAAAAAACTCAAGAAATTTGCGAGCGTACGTGAAATTGTCTTGAAAAATCAAGAACTCTATATTAAATAAAGCCCCCATTACTCTATACACATCCAGTGTATGGAGCTTTTTTATAAGCAATTCAATTTTATACTCTTCGAAAATCTCTTCAAACCACGTCAGCTTCGCCTTGCCATATGTATATGATACCGACTTCGTCAGTTCTATCTACAACCTCAAAACAGTGTTTTGAGCTGACTTCGTCAGTCTTATCTACAACCTCAAAAGCATGTTTTGAGCTGACTTCGTCAGTTCTATCTGCAACCTCAAAACAGTATTTTGAGCTGACTTCGTCAGTTCTATTTGCAACCTCAAAACAGTATTTTGAGCTGACTTCGTCAGTCTTATCTACAACCTCAAAAACATGTTTTAAGTTGACTTCGTCAGTCTTATCTGCAACCTCAAGACCATGTTTTGAGCTGACTTCGTCAGTCTTATCTGCAACCTCAATACAGTGTTTTGAGCTAACTTCGTCAGTCTTATCTGCAACCTCAAAAACATGTTTTGAGCTGACTTCGTCAGTTCTATCTACAACCTCAAAACGGTGTTTTGAGCTGACTTCGTCAGTCTTATCTACAACCTCAAAACGGTGTTTTGAGCTGACTTCGTCAGTCTTATCTACAACCTCAAAACGGTGTTTTGAGCTGACCTCGTCAGTTTCATCTACAACCTCAAGACCATATTTTGAGCTGACTTCGTCAGTCTTATCTGCAACCTCAAGACAGTGTTTTGAGCAGCCTGCAGCTAGCTTCCTAGTTTGCTCTTTGATTTTCATTGAGTATTAGTTCAATATCTGAAAAAAAGAACCTTGCAAAGCAAGATTCTTTTAGTGTCTGACTTAAATAATTGTTCTTCTGGGAACTAAATCGAATTAAGCTTCGATTTCTGTAACCATACCTGAACCAACAGTACGTCCACCCTCACGGATAGAGAATGTAGTACCTTGTTCTACGGCGATTGGGTGGATCAACTCAACGTCGATTGTCACGTTATCACCAGGCATTACCATTTCAGTACCTGCTGGAAGTTCGATTGAACCTGTAACGTCAGTAGTACGGAAGTAGAATTGTGGACGGTAGTTATTGAAGAATGGAGTGTGACGTCCACCTTCTTCTTTAGTAAGGATGTAGACTTCACCTTTGAATTTAGTGTGTGGGTTGATTGAACCTGGTTTAGCGATAACTTGTCCACGTTCGATTTCATCACGTTGAACACCACGAAGAAGGACACCTACGTTATCTCCGGCAAGACCTTCGTCAAGTTGTTTACGGAACATTTCAACACCAGTAACAACTGCTTTTTGAGTTTCTTCTTTGATACCAACGATTTCGATTTCGTCGTTGACTTTAACGATACCACGGTCGATACGTCCTGAAGCAACTGTACCACGTCCAGTGATTGAGAATACGTCTTCGACTGGAAGAAGCAATGGTTTGTCAGTGTCACGTTCTGGTTCTGGGATGTACTCATCAACTGTGTTCATCAATTCCATAACGATGTCTTCGTATTTAGAGTCACCTTCAAGGGCTTTAAGAGCTGAACCTTGGATAACTGGAAGATCGTCACCTGGGAAGTCGTATTCTGACAATAGGTCACGGATTTCCATTTCAACCAATTCAAGCAATTCTTCGTCGTCAACCAAGTCAACTTTGTTCATGAAGACGATAAGGTGTTTAACACCAACTTGACGTGAAAGAAGGATGTGTTCACGAGTTTGTGGCATTGGTCCGTCAGTTGAAGCTACTACAAGGATAGCTCCGTCCATTTGAGCGGCACCAGTGATCATGTTTTTAACGTAGTCCGCGTGTCCTGGAGCGT
Source organism: Streptococcus sp. 596553 (assembly GCF_900411395.1). Lineage (GTDB taxonomy): Bacteria > Bacillota > Bacilli > Lactobacillales > Streptococcaceae > Streptococcus > Streptococcus mitis_BA. Next base: position 153,536 of record NZ_OXCQ01000003.1, read on the forward strand.
CGATGTGAGCGTAGTGACGTTTTTCAGTTTCGTACTCAACGTGCGCAGTGTTGATAGTGATACCGCGTTCGCGTTCTTCTGGAGCAGCATCGATAGACGCATAGTCTTTAGGTTGGTTAACTGATGAAGGCAAGCGACGTGCCAAAACAGTTGTGATAGCTGCAGTTAGGGTAGTTTTACCGTGGTCAACGTGTCCGATAGTACCAATGTTAACGTGTGGTTTACTACGATCGTATTTTTCTTTTGCCATTTGAGTAAAAGCCTCCAATAAAATATATTTTATAGATAGACAGTAGGCAATACAGTCTAACTTTCCTTACTATTTTATCAAATTTCAGCTAAATTGCAAGTGTTTTACAACGTTTTTGTGAATTATTCTTGGTAAAAATTTAACTAACTATATAGAAAGTACTAAATAGACTTATCCTTCGAGGAGTTTTCAGCATTATTCATCCACTCACTTGCTGAAAATGCAAACAGTCTCTGGTTTATACTACAAAAGCAAACTAGGAAGCTAGGTATAAGTTATTCACAACATCAGTTTAATACTCTTCGAACATCTCTTCAAACCACGTCAGCGTCGCCTTACCGTAGGTATAGTTGAGACTGGTCAAAAAGTCTTTGCAATCAGAAAAACATATAGTATCAGGTCTTGAGAAATCTTGGTACTATGCGTTTTATGGGAAGATTTACTTCATTTTCTCCTAAAGTCGAGTTTTTGCCAAACCTCTTCATCTACAACCTCAAAACATTATTTTGAGCTGACTTCGTCAGTTCTATCTACAACCTCAAAGCAGTGCTTTGAGCAACCTGCGGCTAGCTTCCTAGTTTACTCTTTGATTTTCATTGAGTATAAGATTGCAGATAAAACGATAAGGACGTCGGTCGAAGAATAGCCCCCCCTAATCGCTTATTTTATGGCAAAATGAAATAAAAACTGAACATCTTGTTAAGGAAGGCAAATCAATTCCTCACAATGTTTGAGAAAGAAGGGCTGACTATTCCAACTTCAACCAACTATAAAGCAGACTTACAAGATAGGGAACCCATCTCCGATAATATATAGTAGAATGAAAACTGCACAATTTGATTGGGGAATTCAAACCAATTTCTCACAATGTTTTAGAAACAAGGATCTATTATTTCAACTGCAAGCTACTATAGCCCATTAAAGCTGAATAGCCCACTGAGACTTCTAAACCACTGCTGGAGAGAAGTTTGTTTAGACTTTCTTTCATTTCCTAGAAAATCAAAAAGAGAGAACCAATCTGATCCTCTCTTACTTATAGATGGTGCTCACTCAAATGTTAAAGGAGCTATTTCTTAGAGATAAAGGAATTTGAATACAGCTACTGCCGCAATTGCTGCTGCAATAGGTGCTACTACTGGTACCCAAGAATACCACCATTTTGAATCGCCTTTATGCTCACCAAGAACTGATTTTGGAAGGAAAGCATGAAGGAGACGTGGTCCCAAGTCACGGGCTGGGTTCAAGGCAGGTCCTGTAGGTCCACCAAGTGATGTTACCAAGGCCATAACGAGGAATCCAAGTGCCAAGTGAGCTACAGAAAGTCCTGAAGCAGTGTGTGGAGCCACCTGTGCTTTAATAGCCAAGTCAGAAAAATCAACTGTTTGTCCTGCTTGTGTTGCCATTTGTTTCATGTATTGAAGCACTTCAGCACCAAAGAAGTTTTTAGTCAAACCAAGAGCTGCAAAGAACAAAACAAATGAACCAACAAACTCGTTTACAAAACCATTAACAGTTGCTGCATAGCGACTTTCTTTTGTACCATGGTCAATACTTGAAATAGTTGAGAAAGTTCCCAAGATGTTATTTGAGTTTTCAGTTTTCAAGTAGAATGGGCGGTGTGTTGCCACAACCAAGGCTTGACCAAAGATAGCCCCCAAGACTTGCGCGATAATGTAAGGTACCACTTGTGCCCAAGGGAAAAGACCGCTAACTGCAAGTCCTAGAGTGAAAGCAGGGTTGATGTGGTTCCCAGATACGTTACCAAACATCAAGGCTGGGATCATAACCCCCATACCATAACCAACAGCGATGACGATCCAGCCACTTTGGTGACCTTTCGTACCTTTAAGTTCAACGTTGGCAACTGCACCATTCCCAAGAATGATCAAAATGGCAGTTCCCAAAAATTCAGTGGCATACTTTAGTGCCCATGTGAAATCCATTTGCTAGATTCTCCTTAAAATTTTTTAGACATTCCTTATTTTATCAATTTTTACCCTATTTAGCAACTAGTTTCTGGAAAGATTTTTTAAAAATAATACTCTTCGAAAATCTCTTCAAACCACGTCAACGTCGCCTTGCTGTAGATATATGATACTGACTTCGTCAGTCTTATCTGCAACCTCAAAACGGTGTTTTGAGCTGACTTCGTCAGTCTTATCTGCAACCTCAAAACGGTGTTTTGAGCTGACTTCGTCAGTCTTATCTACAACCTCAAAACGGCTATCTTGGGCTAGGTAAGACAGAGAAATATCTTTTTTCTTATTGATTTATCCGCTAGTTGGCTCCTCTTCTCCAACTAAAATCTTCAAAAGAGTAGACTTACCTGCACCATTTTTCCCAACAAGGGCAATCAGATCTCGTTCATCAACCTGTAGGTTGATATTATCAAAAAGAACCTCTCCTGCAAAAGAACGTTCAATTTTATTAGCTTGTAAAATAATCATACAAGTAGTATAGCATGTTTCCCTAAGGCATTCAAGACAATCGTCTTAACCCAAATATCCTAGAAAAACCGGCTCTGCTTATTCTTGGTATTAAAAAGTATTTGGATTATAAACTCTACTTATTTTTTGCAAGATAGCTAGCTAAACATTTTCGCTCGTTTACAAGAGTGACTCAAACTCAGCGACAGTCATTCCTAACTGCTGGCTGGCAAATTCAGAAGTTAAAACATGTTGACGAATCATGTCTAAGAAGGCAAAAAGTTTTCCACGTTCTAAACCCTGTTCAAGACCCTCAGATCGTCCTCGTTCAATACCTTCTGCTCGTCCTTGTTCAAGACCACGTTCTAAACCTTGTTCTAAACCTTGTTCAACCCCCTCAGCCCTAGCGGTTTCCAAAGCATAGTCCTGTGCTAACAAGGCTTGTTCTTCGCGCATACGTAGTTGACTAAACATTTTTCTGTCCTCCTCGGACCAGCTCTTGTAGTCCAGCAGTTGGTCTGCTTGGCTGATGGCTCGCTCGGGTTGTTGAGTAAAGGGCTTGTTCCCAAAAAACTCCAACCACGGCTTGCGAACGCTATCTTTGCTGGTTTCTCTGTATTTTTATTATTCTTATTTACAATGGTCTTTCAATAGCTCCTCAAACTCAGCAACTGTCATTCCTAACTGCTGGCTGGCAACCTCAGATGTCAGAAGACCTTGGCGAACGAGATTTAGTAGCATAGACAAACTACCTTCAACTTTTCCACGCTCCAGTCCTTGTTCAACCCCCTCAGCCCTAGCGGTTTCCAAGGCATAGTCCTGCGCTAACAAGGCTTGTTCTTCGCGCATACGTAGTTGACTAAACATTTTTCTGTCCTCCTCGGACCAGCTCTTGTAGTCCAGCAGTTGGTCTGCTTGGCTGATGGCTCGCTCGGGTTCTTGAGTAAAGGGCTTGTTACCGAAAAACTCCAACCATGGCTTACGAACCTCGTCTTTGCTGGTTTCTCTGTATTTCTTTAATTCCAAGAATGCCATCTTGACTAGATGGTTTTCTTGACCGTTATTGGTAATGGTTAAAACCTCACCTGTCGTATCCTCGCGCATGCTGAAACTGTGGAAAGCCAAGTCATCTGAGAAGTAGTTGCTATCCACAATAGCTATTGCGTAAACTGGTGCGATATGCTTGTAACTCTGGTGAGTATTGCCCTCTTGCTGGCGAATTTTTTCTAGGTTTTGATTGACCTGACTGCACAAGTAAGCCCACAGGCGATTGATGAAAAAATTCTGATGATGTACCTGAATCTCAATGATTACTTGTGTTCCATTATCCAACTCCGCCAAGACGTCTATACTGGTATAGAAATCCTGTGCCGAGTACGGTGTAGTGGGCAAGACGTGAATGTTGCTTCCCTCCAAAATGGTCACATTTTTTGCTGGCAAGTCCAACATATCGCGAATAAATTGACAAGTGATTTCTGGATTGCTAAAGATTTTCTTAGCAACCAAATCGTTAGTTGGGCTAATGCCCGGATGACGTACAGTCATATTTGCTCTCCTTTCATTATAGCACATTTTTTAATCTAATTTACTAGATTTGATGCTTCTATCTATTTATTCGGAAAAAGAGTAGAAAAAACAAAAGAAATTCAAACTTTATAGCAAAAGGAAATAAACTCTGAACAAATAGGATAGTAAAGTCGAATCAATTTCTAGCAATGTTTTATAAGTTATAATGTTCTGTTCTGAATTTAAGATAACATATAATTTAAAGAGACTGGACCAAAACTCAACTTCCGGAGAAAATAAAGTAAATCTTCCCACAATAAAACGCATAGTCTCAAGTTTTGAACACCTGATACTATGCGTTTTTCTGATTTGAGAGGCTTTTTCTCAGCCTCTTCTTAATCTTATACTCAATGAAAATCAAAGAGGAAACTAGCCGCAGGTTGCTCAAAGTACTGCTTTGAGGTTGTAGATAAGACTGACGAAGTCAGTCACATATATACGGCAAGGCGACGTTGACGCGGTTTGAAGAGATTTTCGAAGAGTATTAGCTTTTCTCCACCCCACTACAGTTGACAATGAGCCAAAAAAAGAAGATGACGAATCATCTTCTTAAAAACTATGAGTTTTTAGTCTTCTTTTTTCTTGAAGAATCCTAGTCCTAGACCAGCTAACAAGGTCATGATACCAGCGCTAGCCAAGCTAGCATTAGCTTCTGTACCTGTGTTTGGCAACTCTGCTTTATCAGATGTTTTGGTAGATGTTGCACTATCTACTGTCTTTTCTGATGTAGCTGTAGCCACTGCTTCACCTCTTTGTTCTGAAACTTTAGATGGTGCTGGGCTTGCAGCTTGTTCTGGATTTGGAGTTTGGTCTTTTGGAGCAGGAGTTTGAGCTTGCTTGGTTCTAAACACATGAACTGTCAAGTTATCTCCCTCACGGTGACTCTCAACAAATTCATAGCCTGGAACTTCACCTGCTTCTTGCTTATCAACTGATGGAACCTTCAAGTCTTTTCCGTTTTCATCGCGCCATACTGTACGAACCGCTGGAGTTTCAGCTTTGTTTGGTTTTTCTGGCGTTGAAGTTGATGGCGAACTTGATGGAGTCCTTGGATGACTAGTTGAGCTTTCTGGTGAACTTGGAGTTCCATTCGCTACTTTCTCAAATGTATGCGTTAAAACACCTTCTTCTAAGCGACTAGATAACCACTTGTAGCCTGCAATTTCGCCAGCCTGTACTTTTTGGCCTTCTACTCTTTCCTTAATCTCCTTACCTGCTGTATCTACCCATAGCGTTACTGGATGCTCTGGGTTTGCTTCTTCGATTGATAAAGCAGCGTATACAAACGGAGTATAACCACTCGTTTTATGCTTGGCTTGAGCTTGGACTTTTTCTTTATTGACAACTGACTCTCGTGGAATGGTTACAGTACCTGTTTTCTTGTCTAATGTAACATTTTCAGGTTGTTTGTCTAAAGTCCATTCGCCACTAGGTTGCTTGGTAAGAGTGAGAACTTCCTCACCAGAACCATCACTCTTAGGATAGGTGATTTTGACCGTGTCCGCATCTTTTTTAGGTGCTTTGACTTCGATGCTTGCTTTATTCGCTTCTTCCACAATAGCGATAGTCGGCGGAGCTACCTTAAGATTTGGTTGGTCTTCAGGATCAGATGGCTGTCCTGGTTGAGCTGGTGCTTCCTCAGGAGCGGTTGGTTGTTCTGGTTGACTTGGAGTTCCTTCTTTTGGTCCTCTCTTAACCATTCTTTTTACCATTTCTTTGGTAGTTTGAGTTGTAGTCTTTTCAGTAATATCACCTGTTTTTCCATCTACAGTATAAGTAGTCGTTGTTGTTTTTTCACCTGGTTGACCCGGTGTTACTTCTTTTTCTTTTCCTGGTTCAAGAGTTGGGTCATCTTCATACTCTGTGACAACTGGGATTTCTTCTGTTACTACTTTATCCTTCGCTGGGACTTTGACAACAGTTTCCGTTGGTTCTACCACAACTGGATCGCCTACTTTTTCTGTAACCTTACCTGTTTTTGGATCTACTTCATAGGTTGTAGTCGTTGTAGATGTACCTGGTTTCCCTGGGACTTCTTGGTTTGGTTGTCCTTTTTCTTTATCTGGATCCTTCTCATATCTCTTAGGAGATGGGACAGGAGTTACATCTACTTTCGGTTGGGTACCAACTTTAACAACACGTGTCACTGGGTCAGTTATTTCTGTTGTTGGTTCATTTTGTGTTACGACACCTGTGTCAGGATTCATCGTATACGTTGTCTTTTTGACTGTTTTTCCATCAACACCTTTTACAGTCTCAACTTCTTGTCCATTTGGAACTGAGTCATCACGTTCATAACGAGTTGGGAATGGAATAGGTGTCTCTACTTCTTTTGGTTTGGTACCAACGCGAACCACTCTAGGCGTCATAGCCGTCGTTGTCTTTTCTGTGGTCTGAGGATTGCTTAAACTTCCATCCGTCTCAGACACATCATAAACAGTCGTAATTTCCTTTTCTCCCGGAGCACCCTCAACATCTACAACTGTCTTACCACCTTCCAAGGTAGGATCTTCTTTATAAGTAACCGTCATTGGAATTTCTTGTGTAGTGACTTGTTTATTCCCAACTTTAACAACTTTATTAACAGGTTTTTCTGTTTCCACTGTTGTAGATGGATTTGCTGTACGTGCACCTGTCTCTGGATTGACTGTATAGGTAGTTGTCGTTGTAGAAGTACCTTTTTTACCAGGAGTTTTTATTGTTTGATTTCCGGCAACATCTTGATCATTTGGCTCATAAATCGTTTTAAAATCAATCTCATTGGTTGTGACTGTTGGCTTTGTACCAACTTCATAGATGTCATCGTCTTTGTCGGCTGTGTCCCCTTTGTTGACATGAATACGATAATACTTAGATAGTACAACACTACCATCTTCTTTCACAACATTTTCGTCTGCCTCTGGATTAACTTCTATCGGTTTATTAGCCTCTACAATAGTATCCTGACCATCAATCACACCATCAGCGTTATCGGGTTTTCCATCGTTATTACTGTCATATATGTCAGCAATATTCGTTACCCCTGCATCAACACGATGAGGGTATCTTGTATCTACATCACTTACTTTAGGTTCAACAAAGTTTGTACCATCAATTGGGTTACCTGCATTTGCGTTTATCGCATCAGCATCAGCTCTTTTATATTTCTCATCAGTTTGACGATCTTCGTCTTCATCATATAATTTTGTGAATAAATTTTCTAGTTCATTTCCTTCTTCTGAAAAATAATCATCTATTTCACTTTTACTCAGATTATCAGTTTCTTTAGCTTTTAAGATAAAACTTCTACCATCGTGACCTTTATGTTTCAATACAGGTTCAGTACTTTCAATCTTGTCATTTCCTACATATTTTTTCCCTTTGGGAACTCGAACTTCATACCCATCCTCATTAGATGCGAAATCTGCAATATTAGTCTCTCCGGGTCCGGGATCCGATTCATTATTTGAAGCATAAACTGTAACATTTGGTGCCATTATTGCAACACCACCTAGGGTAATGACAGTAGCCACCACACAGGAACCGAAAACTTTTCCGATTTTGCGTAAAGCATATTTTTTATTCTTAGTTGATTGTCTTGACATATTTTCCTCGATTTAATATTTATTTTAGTTTATAGATTGTTGACTCCGAGCCAAAAGCCAGATAACTCATCCAACTTTTGGCAAGAAGCAACGTTTTCTATATTATTCGGATTCATCTTCTTTTTTCTTGAAGAATCCTAGTCCCAAACCTGCTAACAAGGTCAACAATCCTGCCCCAGCTAAGCCAGCATTAGCCTCTGTACCTGTATTTGGCAACTCCTCTCTCTTACCTGTCTCATAAGTCGGAGCTTCTGGATCTGGACTCACTGGAGTTTCAGGTCTTGGAGTATCTGGTTCTGGAGTTGGCTCTGGTATTGGAGTCTCTGGATTTGGTAGTTCTGGGCTTGGAGTAGGAGCACTTGGATGCTCTGGATTTGGTTGTGGGGTTGGTTTATCTGGATTAGGTACATCTGGAGTACCTGGTTCCTGAGGTTTTGGAATTTCCGGTTTTTCTGGAATTGGTTTATTTGGTGTTGAATTGTCCGGAGTTTTCACCAACTCATACACATAGGTGATGACCGCTGGAGTATCACTTACTTTTCCTGTTTCAGCTGCGGAGCCTGCTTTGACCTCTTTCAGCTTGTACACTTTGCCATCGGCTGTTTGGATACGGTCTTTCTTAATCTCTGCAGTGGTCGTATCGTAAGCTGTTCCTGTTGCGACATCTTTGGCAACTTCTTTCGCGGTTTCAATTGTTTCTCCGGCTTCGTTTTCGTAATGAACCGTTACGTTTCCGTTTTGCAGTGCATACACGTAGGTGATGACCGCTGGAGTATCACTTACTTTTCCTGTTTCAGCTGCGGAGCCTGCTTTGACCTCTTTCAGCTTGTACACTTTGCCATCGGCTGTTTGGATACGGTCTTTCTTAATCTCTGCAGTGGTCGTATCGTAAGCTGTTCCTGTTGCGACATCTTTGGCAACTTCTTTCGCGGTTTCAATTGTTTCTCCGGCTTCGTTTTCGTAATGAACCGTTACGTTTCCTGTTGCTGCTGGCGCTTCGCTTTCTTTATAAACTAAGGTCACTGTTCTACCTTCGCTTACAATATTCCCAGTTAAACTTGCAGAAGTTGCATCTGCTTCTTTAAAAGTATAATATTTTCCGTCGGTAGTAGTCATGCTACTGAATTTTTTATCTGTGACATTATAGCTGGTACCAATCAGTTGTTTTTTATTGGTAATGTAGGTTCCGTCACTTTCTTTTTCTCCAATTCCAGTATCATTTTTCAATGATAGCAAACGCCCTTGTTCATCAACATAGCGAACTTTCACATTTCCTGAGATTAGGTCTGCCAATTCTGAGGTTTTTTTCTTTTTCTTGATTTCTTTGGTTATTCTATCTTTCTCTTCTGGTGGAATATTTAGTTTTGGAATGATTTTTTCAACAACGTTTCGTGATGGTTCCACAGTATCTTGGATGACTGAAAAGTCAGCTAGAATTGGGAGATTATACTGAACACGGTGACTTTGAGGGTTTACCCCTACTCTTTCATTATTCTCTGAAAATACTTGTACGGTATAAGAAACAACATTTTTTCCTAATAGAACATCCCCAGTAGAGAAGTAGCCACCTTTTCCTAGATTGCTATCTCCAGGACCCACTGCATCCCTAATCTTATCAGATAGTTGTTTATCAGTCAGTACGTTCGTTCGCACAATCCCTTTATCTACCCCTACATAGTGGGAGAAGTGTTTGAACTCTTCAGAACCAGATCTAGCCCAACCATTATTAAGGGCATTTGCTTTTGTATTTGTATTGTCTCTCTCAAAGGTCCGGGCATCAGCATTATAATCTGTTGCAGTTCCAGTTGCTGCTATATCTGACCCTTGAATACCCACTTCCTTACTACCATTTCTAGCGGCGAGATAGGTGTATTTGTCTGTTTCAACTTCTAGCTGATCGTCGTTAACATGATAGGTAATTTTCTTAGCACCTGGTATAAGAGTCTTCAGTAGTTTATATGCTCTCTCATCATCTTTAGCTTGAGAAGAAGCTGAGTTTAGCCAAGTTGGGGTATTAGGAGTATCTTTATCAGCCTCTTTCAATACATTATTCAACTCATTTGCTAGCTTTGTAGTTGTCCACACTGTGAAAGTTTTCTTCCACTCTGAATCTTTTTTTGCTGAATTTTTTATGTGCATAGAAGCCTTGTCAACATTCAGCACAATATCGCCTTGTTTTTTAGCTTCTTCCGTTGCTTCTGCTTCAAGTTGATCGTGTAGTTTTTTTTGCTCTGAATCATACTTGTTTTTGTTTATACCATTTAATGAACTATTTTTTATTTTCGGATTAAGAATTAGATTAACACGCTTATGAAACTCCTCTTTAAATAACTTCAAAACAGTTTTATGCGCCAGTTCCACATCTAAACCTTTTTTGTACAACTCTTCGTTTTGAACGATTTCAGCTACACGGTGAATGGTTTGATCGTATACCGTCTTCTCTTGACCAGCAGTATCTTTAGTTTTAATGACTACTCGATAGGTTCCTTTAGAACCGTTAATATCTGAGATATAACCTGTTACAAATTCCACACGAACACGGCTTCCGAAGTCAGGAGAAAAGGCAGTAAACTGCTTCTCTATCCCATTATATCCAACGACACCTGGAGAATATTTATTATAGTTATCCTTCGTCAAAAATGGAAGTTTTTTATAATTAGTAGGATTCAAACCCGCACGTTCGTTTTGAGATTTAGGATCATACTGAGAATTATCTGAAACCGTCTCGTCACGATTGGCACGTGTACGTCCTTTAACAAGCATAAGCATGTATTTAAAACGACGGTCTAAGGCTTGTTCGTGCACATAGATGTTGTCTAAAGCATCTCCGCCAAGCATACCACCTTGTTTAATCGTACCATCTTCTCTCTTATACCAACCTGTGAAGTAACCATCTGAATTTTTCTTACCAATAACGAATTTACCTGGTGTGCCATCTTTACCTGCAATCGCTGTCCATCCACCGAAAGAATTAAGTTCTCTTATTTCGCCATCTTGTAATTTATCTCCTGTACCATCTTCACTGACTTTGCCATTTTTAAATCTAAGAGCATCCCCAAGGGTGTTCATATTACGCAAGTAAGAACGTTCATTATTTTGGAAGTCGTCTGGCATATTTTTTACAATATCCCATAATTGTTCGAGAGTCAGATTTTCCTTAGGAGCATCAAATGTTAAGTTGGCATTCTTATCATCCCCACCCTCTTCTCCATCTTTAGGTACATGTACCCCAGGCTGATTGTCTTTTACTGTGTCACCTTTACGATTGGCATCCAGTAAAGCTGGATCAGTATCTGCTTGGTCTGAACCTCCATCATTTCCAGAAGTCGGCTCTGATTCAGTTCCTGTAGCTCCACTCGATGGATTACTTGCATCCCCATCAGGTAATTCTCTTTTAGTCCGACGAGGTTTGGCAGCTTCTGGATTTTCAGCTACGGGAGCATTATAGGTGTTTGCTGCTGCATCAGTATTGCTGAGGTCAGGCTTGTTTCCTGTCTCTCCATTTCCAGACTGTTCTGGATCTGTCGGTTTTTCTGTCCTCTCAGCTTCTCTAGCAGACTCCATGCCCTCAGCATGAGCAATCCCAGCTCCCATCAAAAGATAGAGCGCCCCAATGACAACACTAGCTGCACCGACACTCACTTTCCGAATACTGTATTTTAATTGTTTTTCTGGATGATTCATTCTTACACTCCATATATATATATATATTGTACCCTATTACTTCCTATATAATAGAATACAATTCATGAATATATTATACACCAGTCGGCTTGAAACTTCAAATTTTTTGAATGGAAGACTAGGAGATAGACGACTCTTTTTACTGAGACCAAAGCTAGGTTAGGAGTCCATCATCAGTAAGTCGACACAAAAGATGAACCCTCATCATCCTTGCCTTGTCGTGTGCATCTTATGGACGCACTTCCTTTTATCAGCCAGCTCAGCGCCGTGCTTTGAGACCTTTCCAGCTTGCTTTTAGATTTCCATTAACTTTTACACTTATTTCTTTAAAAATGAGACAATTTGACATTTTTTCTACTCTTTTTCTACTTTTTCCGAATAAATAGATAGAAGCAGTGAATCTAGTGAGCCTAGATTAAAAAATGTGCTATAATAGAAGGAGGAAAAGGATGATTCTAAGACATCCGGGCATCAGCCCAACCAATGATTTGGTTGCTAAGAAAATCTTTAGCAACCCAGAAATCACTTGTCAATTTATTCGCGATATGCTGGACTTGCCAGCCAAAAATGTAACTATTTTGGAGGGGAGCAATATTCACGTCTTGCCTTCTTTGCCCTATTCAGCACAAGATTTCTATACCAGTATAGACGTTTTAGCTGAACTAGATAATGGAACCCAAGTTATCATTGAGATTCAAGTACATCATCAGAATTTTTTCATCAATCGTTTATGGGCTTATCTGTGCAGTCAGGTCAATCAAAATCTTGAAAAAATTCGTCAGCGAGAAGGTGATACACACCAGAGTTACAAGCATATTGCACCTGTTTACGCAATCGCTATTGTAGATAGTAATTACTTCTCAGATGATTTGGCTTTTCATAGCTTTAGCATGCGAGAGGACACTACAGGTGAGGTTTTAACCATTACCAATAATGGACAAGAAAACCATCTAGTCAAGATGGCATTCTTGGAATTAAAAAAATATAGAGAAACCAGCAAAGACAAGGTTCGCAAGCCGTGGTTGGAGTTTTTCGGCAACAAGCCCTTTACCCAAGAACCAGAGCGAGCCATCAGCCAAGCAGACCAACTGCTAGATTACAAGAGCTGGTCCGAGGAGGACAGGAAAATGTTTAGTCAACTACGTATGCGAGAAGAACAAGCCTTGTTAGCACAGGACTATGCCTTGGAAACAGCTAGGGAAGAAGGTATTGAACAGGGGTTGGAACGCGGTCGTGCAGAGGGGATTGAACAAGGCATCGAAAAAGGTTTAGAACAAGGACTTGAACGTGGAAAACTTTTTGCCTTCCTAGATATGGTCCGTCAAGGTCTTCTGACTTCCGAGGTTGCCAGCCAGCAATTAGGCATGACTGTCGCTGAGTTTGAGGCGTTATTGGCAAGACATGAGTAAGAAATCTGTAAATATTACACTATACAAAAACAACTAAAAAGGATAGCTAAATTTCTTGATGTAAAGAGTTTGGCTATCTTTTTTGTTAGGAAAGTTTGAACTTTTCACTTTCTTTTCCGAATAAATAGATAGAAGCATCGAATCTAGTAAATTAGATTAAAAAATGTGCTATAATGAAAGGAGAAGAAATATGACTGTACGTCATCCGGGCATCAGCCCAACCAATGACCTGGTTGCTAAGAAAATTTTCAGCAATCCAGAAATCACTTGTCAATTTATCCGCGATATGCTGGACTTGCCAGCAAAAAATGTAACCATTTTGGAGGGAAGCAATATTCACGTCTTGCCTTCTTTACCCTACTCGGCACAGGATTTCTATACCAGTATAGATGTTTTGGCGGAGTTGGACAACGGCACTCAAGTTATCATTGAGATTCAGGTTCACCATCAGAATTTTTTCATCAATCGCCTATGGGCTTATCTGTGCAGTCAAGTCAATCAAAATCTTGAAAAAATTCGTCAACGTGAAGGTGATACCCACCAGAGTTACAAGCACATCGCACCAGTTTACGCAATCGCAATTGTAGATAGCAACTACTTCTCGGACGATTTGGCTTTTCACAGCTTTAGTATGCGAGAAGATACGACAGGTGAGGTTTTAACTATCACCAATAACGGACAAGAAAACCATCTGGTTAAGATGGCGTTCTTGGAATTAAAAAAATATAGAGAAACCAGCAAAGACGAGGTTCGCAAGCCGTGGTTGGAGTTTTTCGGGAACAAGCCCTTTACCCAAGAACCCGAGCGAGCCATCAGTCAGGCAGACCAACTGCTGGACTACAAGAGCTGGTCCGAGGAGGACAGGAAAATGTTTAGTCAACTACGTATGCGAGAAGAACAAGCCTTGTTAGCACAGGACTATGCCTTGGAACAAGCGGAGGAAAAGGGCTTAGAACGTGGTCGCGCAGAGGGCATTGAAAAAGGGCGAGAAGAAGGTCTTGAACAGGGACTGGAGCAAGGGAAAGTTGAAGGAAGTTTGTCCATGCTACTAAATTTAGTCCGTCAAGGTCTTCTGACTTCTGAGGTAGCCAGCCAGCAATTGGGAATGACTGTCTCTGAGTTTGAGGCGCTATTGAAAGATTATCATCATTAAAAGATGCTGGGTAAAAGTCTTCTCATAATAAAACGTTTGGTATCAATGTTTTATTATGAGAAGACTTACTTTTTTTACTGAAATTCAATTTTTTCTAGCCTCAACATCGTATAAACCCCAAATTCAATCTAACCTGGTTTGAAGATATTTTCGAAGCAGATAAGGTTTTACTAAAACTAAAAAAAATGATATAATCAAACTGATTAAATGTTTTAAAAATAAAGGAGAATTTGAATGTCTTACCAAGAAAATTACCAGAAATGGGTTGATTTTGCGGAGCTTCCTGACTATCTTCGTCAAGATTTGGAAAATATGGATGAAAAAACTAAGGAAGATGCCTTCTATACAAATCTTGAATTTGGTACTGCAGGTATGCGTGGCTTGATTGGTGCTGGTACAAACCGCATCAACATCTATGTTGTTCGCCAAGCTACTGAGGGATTAGCTCGTTTGATTGAGTCAAAAGGTGGAAACGAAAAAGAACGCGGTGTAGCAATCGCCTACGATAGCCGTCACTTCTCACCTGAGTTTGCCTTTGAATCTGCGGCAGTTCTTGCTAAACACGGTATCAAATCTTACGTATTTGAAAGCCTTCGTCCAACTCCAGAACTATCATTTGCGGTTCGTCATCTCAACTGTTTCGCAGGTATCATGGTCACAGCCAGCCACAACCCTGCTCCATTTAACGGATACAAGGTTTACGGTGAAGACGGTGGACAAATGCCTCCACACGATGCGGACGCTTTGACTACTTATATCCGTGCAATCGAAAACCCATTTGCAGTTGAAGTTGCTGATGTGGAAGCTGAAAAAGCTTCTGGCTTGATTGAAGTTATCGGCGAAGCTGTTGACGTAGAATACCTCAAAGAAGTCAAAGATGTGAACATCAACCCAGCCTTGATTGAAGAATTCGGTAAAGACATGAAGATTGTCTACACACCACTTCATGGTACTGGTGAAATGTTGGCTCGTCGTGCTCTTGCCCAAGCAGGATTTGACTCTGTTCAAGTCGTTGAAGCGCAAGCAACTGCTGATCCTGACTTCTCAACTGTAAAATCTCCAAACCCAGAAAGCCAAGCAGCCTTTGCCCTTGCTGAAGAACTTGGTCGTCAAGTTGGTGCAGATGTTCTTGTGGCAACTGACCCAGACGCTGACCGTGTTGGTGTGGAAGTTCTTCAAAAAGATGGTAGCTACCTCAACCTTTCAGGTAACCAAATCGGCGCTATCATGGCTAAATACATCTTGGAAGCCCACAAAAACGCTGGAACTCTTCCTGAAAATGCAGCCCTTTGCAAATCGATTGTATCAACTGACTTGGTAACGAAAATTGCTGAAAGCTACGGCGCAACTATGTTCAACGTTTTGACAGGTTTCAAATTTATCGCTGAGAAAATCCAAGAATTCGAAGAAAAACACAATCACACTTACATGATGGGATTTGAAGAAAGCTTCGGTTACTTGATTAAACCATTCGTACGTGATAAAGATGCTATCCAAGCCGTTCTTGTCGTTGCTGAACTTGCTGCCTACTACCGTTCACGCGGTTTGACACTTGCTGACGGTATCGAAGAAATCTACAAAGAGTACGGTTACTACGCAGAAAAAACTATCTCTGTTACCCTTTCAGGTGTGGATGGTGCTGAACAAATCAAAGCAATTATGGCTAAATTCCGCAACAATGCTCCAAAAGAATGGAATGCAACAGCTATCACTGTCGTAGAAGACTTCAAAGCTCAAACAGCTACTGCTGCTGACGGTACTGTTACAAACTTGACAACTCCTCCAAGTGATGTGTTGAAATACACACTTGCTGACGGTTCATGGATTGCCGTTCGCCCTTCAGGGACAGAACCAAAAATCAAGTTCTACATTGCAGTTGTAGGGGAAACAAACGAAGAATCACAAGCCAAGATTGCTAATATCGAAGCAGAAATCAATGCTTTTGTAAAATAAAGTCCTATAAAAGATGAGACTAACCAATCTCATCTTTTTTTCGTATCAAATCTAAGCAATTTTAGAAACTTTATGGCATACTAGACTTATCAATGAAAGCGAGGTAATCTCATGGAACAATTTTTAGATAATATCAAAGACCTTGAAGTCACTACAGTTGCGCGTGCGCAAGAAGCTCTTGATAAAAAAGAAACTGCAACCTTCTTTATCGGTCGCAAAACTTGCCCTTACTGCCGTAAATTTGCAGGTACATTGTCAGGTGTCGTAGCTGAAACCAAAGCTCACATCTACTTCATCAACAGTGAAGAACCAAGCCAACTCAATGAGTTACAAGCATTCCGCTCACGCTATGGAATCCCAACTGTACCAGGCTTTGTTCACGTTGCAGATGGACAAATCAACGTCCGTTGCGACTCTTCAATGTCAGCACAAGAAATCAAAGATTTCGCAGGATTGTAAAAAATCAGCTAACAAGTCTTAAAATCACAAAAACGCATAATATAAGGTGCCAGAAAACCTTGATATTATGCGTTTTGTTGTTCCTAAAACAGTTGCATCAGCATTTCATTACAGAACATTTTAATTTTGTAAGTCAAATCAATTTTTAACAATGGTTTAGAAATCACAATGGGCTATTCCATATTCAATTATGCAAATTCAATCGCTATTATCGTTTTCCTAGATTACAAAAAACTGCGTTTTGCTAATCAAAACGCAGTCTCAGCCACTATTTTATCTTACTGTCCTTCTTTTACTTCTTTGGTTGCTACATCTTCTCCAAACCATTTTTGGCTGATTTCTTGGAACTTGCCTTCTTGGTAAAGTTGAACAAAGGCTTGATTTAAAGCTTGCAGCAATCTCTTGTCTGCTGGTCTAACTCCGACTGCAAAAGATTCACTTTCAAATCCTGCTGAAAAGACATTGTAGTCATTTAATATACCTTCAGACTGGAGATAGTAATTAGCATACACTCGGTCAATTAACAGAGCATCAATCCGGTCATTTTTCAAATCAATCAAGGCCTCATTAAAACTCTGGTACTGATTAGCCTTCTGGTCTTTGACACGATTTTTCAGTAAATCTGGCTGGGCTTCAAACTCTAAATAACCAGAGGAACCGGCTTGGGCTCCCAAAATCTTATCCTTCATATCCTCTACTGAATGAATTTTCTGGCTTTTCTTCGCAACCAGAACTTGCTGATTTTCCATATATGGAATGCTAAAGGCAACCTTCTCTCGGCGTTCATCAGTGGCAGAATAGCCATTCCAGATGGCATCTATAGTTCCATTTTGCAGTTCCGTCTCCTTCATATCCCAGTCAATTGGCTGAAATTCCACCTTAAAACCTAATTTTTCAGAAACTGCTTGTGCTAAGTCAATATCAAAGCCCGTATATTGGCCATTCTTTTCTTCAAAACCCATGGGTACAAAGGTATTGTCAAAACCAATGGTTATACTGCCTTGCTCTTGATACTTATTCCAGTTATCTTGCTTTGGATCGCTCGCCTTCTGAGTACAAGCTGTTAAAAAGAGAGTCAGGAGAGAAACCAATACTAAAACAACTTTCTTATTAGTCATCTACACCTCCTACTTAGGCTCAACCTTAAGAATCTGATCTGCAATATTTTCCGCGAACTGCAAATCATGGGTAACCACAATCTGTGTCATCCCAAGTTCCCTATTTTGCAAGATTAGTTTTTCCACTTCCAAGCGCAATTCTGGATCTAGGGCAGAAGTTGGTTCATCGTATCCTATGATTTCTGGGTCAATCATCATAGCACGTGCCAAGGCCACCCGCTGCTTTTGCCCACCTGATAGTGAGAATGGATAGGCATCTGCATGTCCTGCCAGTCCTAATTGTTCCAAAAGACCACGCGCCTTCTTCTCAGCCTCCTCCTGCTTCATTCCCATGGTCTTCACAGGCGATAAAGTCAAATTGTCCAGAACTGATAAATGAGGGAACAGTTGAAAATCTTGGAATACAAATCCCAGTAGGTTTCGCTTCTGCAATTCATCCAGCTCTAAAGGTTGTCCATTATAAAAGATTTGCCCAGAATCAATGGTTTCAAGACCCGCAAGCATACGTAAGAGAGTTGTCTTACCTCCACCGGAAGGCCCAACGATAGCCAGGATTTGCTTTTCAGGAATACTTAGACTGAAATTAGACAGGATTTGTTTGTCTCCAAATTTCTTATTGATATTTCGTAATTCTAACATGGCAGCCTCCTATCTATAATAACTATACTTCTTCTCAACTTTTTTGGAAATAATTGTCACAATCCCAATCAAAATCAAGTAAATGGCTCCTGCCAAGAACATAGGAACCAGACTAGCATCACGATTGGCAGCTGTTCGACTAGCCAAGATAAGATCAGAAATTCCGAGAGCATAGACCAGAGAAGTATCCTTGACCAAACTCATAACTTCGTTAAAGACACTAGGAAGCACGATCTTGATCACTTGGGGCAAGATAATATAGCGCACTGTGTCAAAAGGGCTAAACTTCAAGACCTTGGCAGCCTCATACTGTCCTCTTGGAATAGTGTCAATTCCTCCACGGAAAATTTCTGCAAAGTAAGCTGCATAGTTGAGAACAAAGGCAATAATAGCAGCAGGAAGGCGATCTAAACGAATCCCAATACTTGGGAGCACATAATAAATAAAAATCAGTTGCAAGAGTAAGGGGGTTCCCCGCATAACCCAGATGTAAATGTTAATCAGATAATGGAGGGGCTTCCAATGGACTTGCAAGGCAAAGGCAATCAGAACGCCCAAAGGAATCGAAAATAGCAAGACCAGTGCAAAGACCTGTACAGTCGTGCTCGCACCATTCAGTAAACTCGGTAATATCTCAAATAAATAAGACATACTGCACCTCCTAAAAGTAATTGTTCCTATTATAGCATGAATAAACAAAATAACCAACCATTTTTGCAAAAAAATTCTATCATATACAAATAAAAACCGTAGCTATCAAAAGAGATAAACTACAGTTCTATATGTTTAAACATTCTTACAATCTCTCAAACAGTTCTTGCATTTGCACATCATCTGGAACCAGTTTTAAGTAAGCGTGAGCATGGACTTTGGCTTCTTCAAAATAGCCTAATTCACGCAAGAGATAGATATAGTGTTCCAGAAACTCTGGATTGTCCTTCAAATCTCCTACTAACTCTTGGTAATGCTCATAGGCAGTATCCAAATCGTCCATTTCTTGATAAGAACGAGCAATCATCCACTTGGTCAAGAGATTTTCTGGCTCCTCGCTCTGTAAGTTTAGAATATCCTCATAACGCTCCTGCTCCAGATAAATAGTTGCTATACGGAGTAAGATTTCTTCCGTATCCTCAGCATCTTCTTTTGCAGTAAGGAGGTAGTTTTCTGCACCACTGGCATCATGTAATTCATAAGAGAATTGTGAAGCAGCTAGCAAGAGGCGAGTTTCAAAGGGATTTTTCTCTAAGCCTTGCTTAGCGATACGCAGAGCTTCTTGAACTTGGTGTTCCTTATGCAAGGCCTGACTATAGCCATACTCATAGCCTTCAAAGTCAGGAGAAATAGTATCGATCTGCTTAAAGTAGAGGACGGCTTTTTGGTATTCTTCTTGATCAAAGTAAAGACTGGCCAGCTCAAAAGCTGTTAGGTCATCGTATTCTAACTCCAGAGCTTTTTCTAAAAACTCAGTAGCCGTTTCAAATTTCCCTAACTGGGCATAGGCAAAGCCAATTCGTTGATAGGTGGAAATGCCTGTTTGCTCATAAATCGAGCGATTATCTAACTGAGCGTAGCCTTGAATAGCCTCTTGATAATTTTCCAACTCACTATCCAACTCTGCCAAGCCCAATATCAAGAGAGGATCATCTGAATAACTCAAAGCCTCCAGCAATTTTTCACGCGCCACATCTGTCAAACCTTCCATCTGGTAAAGATCTGCCTTCAAAGCCAAAGCCGAAACATACCAGTCACTGTCAGCTTGGATTTCCTCAAGATAAGCAAAGGCTTCTTCGATTTGACCATCCTCGCTAGCAATAGCTGCTAGATTAAGATGAACCTCTGGAAAGTCCTCTACGATTTTCAGATAAATTTCCTTGGCCTGAGGATAAAAACCAATCCCTTCAAGATAAGTAGCTAACTCATACAAAAGGTCACTTGAATCATTTTCTAAAGCTTCGGCGAAATAATGCTCTGCCTTGGCTAAATCTTGTTCCTCCAAAGCCTGTAACATCTGTTGACTATTGTTCACTTTTGACTTCCTCGCCCTCTACTTCATATAGGCCACTGACTACCTTATACCATTCGAAAATGGCTGAAATGACAACTTTAGCAGAAGCATAAACCGGAATACCGAGCAAGACTCCCCAGATACCAAACATGGAACCTGAAGTTAACAAGACAAAGAGAACATTAATGGGATGGATGTTTAATTGACTTCCCAAAATCAATGGAGAGACAAAACGGCCTTCAATAGTTTGTTCTACGATAAAGACGATCACTACTTTCAAAAGCATAACTGGCCCAGCAATCAAGCCCAATACTAGGGCAGGAAGCATAGCTAAGAAGCTACCCAAATAAGGAACCAGATTTAAAATACCAGCAGTAACACCCAGCGTAACCGCATAACGGAGACCAATGATCTTAAAGAAGATCATAAACATTACTGCAACAATAATAGCCACTGTCACTTGCCCTCGAACATAGTTGGACAACTGTTGATTCACATCTGACAAAACTTGTCCAACAGGTTCTTTCAATTTCGTTGGCATGAATTGGGTCAAATAGTGACGCAGGCCTTTCCCATCACGTAAGAGATAAAAGAGCATGAAAGGAACGATAATCAAGGCAACAATCACTTGAGATGCCCCACTAATAAAGGCACTCACCCAGTTGACTGCCTGAGAAGAAACCTTGCTCGCCCAAACTGTAGCCTGACTAGAGAAGTTTGTCAAAACCTGCTCTAACTGAGGTCTGAAATCATCTGGCAGATGCTGGGCTACCAATCCATTAACAACCCTATCTATATCTTCTAAGTAAACAGGAACGTTTCTTGCAAAGGTCAAAACCTGGCGTTGCAGATTTGGAATGGCGACTGCCAAGCCCCAAATGATAAAGAGAGCGATGATGACAAAGACAATAGTGATAGCTATAACACGATTAACCTTATGCTTCTCCATCCAATCAACAATAGGATTCAACAAATAATATAACAAGCCAGACAGAATGACTGGCAACATCACAACTGCTAAAAAGTCTAAAACAGGTGAAAATAGAAAACTAATCTTACTTAAAATAAAAAGATTGAGTCCCAATAATAAGGTTACTAAAAATACCGTAATGGCCTTGTTATCCAAAAACCACTTGAAAAACCAAGATAGGCTAAAATGTTTCTCTTTTTGCTCCATAAATACTTCCTTTCTATCGTTCTCTCATTATACCATTTTTGAAGTAAAATAACTCTTTTTTAAGTGCTTATACTCTTCGAAAATCAAATTCAAACCACGTCAGCTTCGCCTTGCCGTACTCAAGTACAGCCTGCGGCTAGCTTCCTAGTTTGCTCTTTGATTTTCATTGAGTATTACATGGAGACAGCGATATAAAAAATCCCCTCAAAAGAGGAGATTCGATTAGTCTTGAATATGACGATCTAAGTTCTTCTGATAATCAGCATTTGATTTGGCTTTTTCATCAGCAAATTTCTTGCGGAAGTCATCCATTTCTTTAGACGTTACAATCTTGTCTTGTAATTTTTGGTACTTGTAGCTGTGTTCACTTGTCTTATCACCTACCCAACCATCTGCACCGCTACCTGGAACTTTCTTCGTTATTAGCATTTGGGCACCATCTGAGTATACAGGAATAACCAAGGCGCTATCTGTTAACCAAGCTTGAGCTTTAGCATATTTAGAATAACGTTTTTGCAGATCTGTTTTCTCACCACTAGCATCCGTAATTAACTCTTTAAACTTATCTAAACCAACAGCTTTGATTGCCGGATTATCTGTACCTGGTGCTACACCAAGTGCTCCTAGAAGAGTTGGACCAGATGTTGGATCAAATACATCTAAATAGGTTGATGGATCTGCATAATCAGGACTCCAACCACTATTTACATTGATATCCCAATCAATATTGTCAGTTGATGTTGCAAATACTGTCATATTTCCCAATTCATCATCAGAAACTTGTTGAATGTCAATCACTATATTTTCAGAGCCTAAGGCTTCCTCAATGGATTGTTTATAAGATTGGGCTTGACGAATAAAATCTGTCTGAGTAGAGGAAACTGGAAGGTCTAAATGAACGGGGAACTGTACTCCATCGGCTTGAAGTGTTTTCTTAGCAACTTCAAATTTAGCTTTAGCCTTGTCTACATTATGAAGTGAATCTTGTGCATCATCAAAACTCACGTCTTTCCAAGCGTTATCTAACTTATCCAGTTCTGCCTTAGCTACTTGCCCAAACGACTGTTCTCCAACTTGGACAAATGTTGGAGGGGTAAAACTTGTACGTAATTTACGAGGTGCCACTTCGTCCCCAAATACTTGAGATACTGCAGCCGTACGATCTGCTGCGAAAGCCAAGGATTGACGGAAATCTTTATTCAACAAAGCCTTTTTAGTGGATGATTTTTCCGCATCACTTATTTTAGCAGTATGGTTATAAGCTACACGATCAATATTAGTAGACATATAGAATACGCCACCTCTTTGTTGACCATATACAATATTATCCTTGTACTTTTCTTTTAGACGTTCATAGTTGGCAGAGTTTTTAAAGAGTGGAGCAGCTGGATAATGTCCCTCATCAAAACCTCGTCCAAGAGAATCGGCATCCTGACCATCAAAGAAAGACAATTTAATATCATCAATAAAGACATTTTGCTTATCCCAATAGTTTTGATTTTTGGTCATCTCAATGGAAGATTTAGATGTCAATCCCTTGAGGAGGTAAGCACCATTATAAAGAATGCTTGTTACATCAGTCGCCTTCCCAAAGTCATCTCCTTTAGAAGCCAAAAAGTCCTCGCTAATTGGGGCAAGAACGCCCATTGTTGTCTTGGAATTCCAGAAAGATTCTGGATGGTTCAAAGTGTAAACAACCGTATAATCATCTGTCGCTTTTACACCAACAGTAGAGAAATCTGTTGTTTTCCCATTGACATAATCGTCCAAACCTTGAACTGAGTCTTGAACCAGATAAAGAGCCTGTGATTTCTTATCAGCTGCGTGCTTCAGACCAGTTACAAAGTCCTGAGCTTTGACTTCACCATACTCTTCGCCTTCATTGGTATACCATTTGACACCCTGACGGATTTTATAGGTATAGGTCAAACCATCTTTTGAAACAGTCCAATCTTCTGCAACTGATGGAATCAGATTCCCATATTGGTCATTTTCAAGTAGACCGTCAATAACGTTCCCTGTGACCTGTTTTGTACTCTTGTTACCAGAAACTGTATAATCCAGAGTCGTAGGGTCTGTAGAGAAGACATAGGTATAGGTAACAGGTTTAGTAGCATCTTTACCACCTGTTGAACACGCTGCTAGCATAGCCGCCGAGAGTATAGCTACACCAGCTGCTAGAAAAACTCGTTTTTTCATATTAAGGACTCCTTTAAACATTTTATGAATTCATTATAGCACTTTTAAGAAGAAAAGTAAGGAAAACAATCTCGATATTATTATATTTTTCAAAAAACCAATCAATTATTTTTTAAAGTGCTTACATCTAATTGGATGTCTTTAATTGGCTTGTTTTTGTGATATAATAGTCTTATCTTTATATAGAGGTAACGTTATGAAAGAAACTGTTTATTTTGGAACTTACACACGTCGTACTTCCCAAGGGATTTACAAGGCAGACTTTGATACAGAAACTGGTCAGCTTTCAAATCTAGAACTTTTTGCAGCTGAGCCAAGTCCAACCTACCTTGCCTTTGACCAGCACCAACATTTATACACCGTTGGTAGTCAAGACGATAAGGGGGGAATTGCAGCCTATCAAACTGACGGGACTTTGTTAAATCATGTTGTTGAGGAGGGAGCCCCCCACTGTTATGTTGCTGTTGATGAAAAGCGTGATTTGGTTTACGCAGCCAACTACCACAAAGGACAGGTCCTTGTTTATAAACGTCAGGAAGATGGTCGTCTTCTACTTAGTGATGTAGATCAACACAGGGGCCAAGGTCCACATGAAAATCAAGCATCTCCTCATGTTCACTATACAGATTTAACACCTGACCACTATCTAGTGACTTGTGACTTGGGAACTGACCAAGTCATCACCTATGACCTTGATCAAGAAGGGAAATTATCTAAACTCTATACCTACAATAGTATTCCTGGAGCTGGTTCTCGTCATATCGTTTTCCATAACCACTATAAAATCGCTTATCTCATTTGTGAACTCAATAGTACTATCGAGGTTTTAATCTACGATGGCGTTGGTGAATTTGAACGCATGCAAGTTATTTCAACTTTACCAGAAGCTTACGAAGGCTTTAATGGAACTGCTGCTATTCGTCTCTCAAAAGATGGTAAATACCTCTACGCTTCTAACCGTGGTCATGATTCTATCGCAGTATATACCATCCTTACGGACGGTAGCTTAGAGTTGCTAGAAATCGTTCCAACACATGGTCAGACCCCACGTGATTTTGATTTGACACCAGACCAAAAATTTCTCATTGCTGTCCACCAAGACTCTGACAATGCAACTGTCTTTAAACGTAATTGTGACAATGGTCGTCTAGCAGAACTCTCCAACGACTTCCATGTTCCCGAAGCAGTCTGCATCCGTTTTGCTCCTTAATAAAACATATAAAAAATGAACTTGGAATTTTCAAGTTCATTTTTTCTTATAGTCTATTTCCGACATTAATACGGTTAATGGCACGTTGCAGTGCAATCTTAGCACGACGTTCTTGGTCAATCAAGTGTTTGTCTTGTGCTTCTTCAATTGCACGTTCTGCACGAAGTTTGGCACGTTCTGCACGACTGATATCGATATCACGAGCACGTTCTGCAGAGTCAGCGACGATTGTAATCATATCATTGGCAATTTCAATAACACCGCCGTTTACTGCAATCCAGTTCACGTGATCTTCATCATCAATACGTTTCACCTTTACTTCATCAACTGCTAAAACCGCAATCATATTTTCATGTCGTGGCAAGATCCCCATCTCACCATCCAGAGTTCGAACCGATACATAGCTGGCATGGTGATCATAGACGAGGCCATCTGGTGTCACGATCTGGACAGTTAACTGAGCCATAGATCACCTCTTAAAATCCCATTTTTTCAGCTTTTGCAATCACATCTTCGATAGAACCTACACCACGGAAGGCATCTTCTGGCAAGTGGTCATGTTTACCATCAAGGATTTCCTTAAAGCCACGTACAGTTTCAGCAACTGGAACATAAGAACCTGGCTGACCAGTAAATTGTTCTGCAACGTTGAAGTTTTGTGACAAGAAGAACTGGATACGACGGGCACGTGCAACCAAGGTCTTTTCTTCATCAGAAAGCTCATCCATACCGAGGATAGCAATGATATCTTGCAATTCATGGTAACGTTGAAGGACACGTTTTACTTCTGCAGCAACTGCATAGTGCTCTTCTCCAACGATTTCAGGTGCCAAGGCACGTGAGCTTGAAGCAAGTGGGTCAACGGCTGGGTAGATACCCAATTGTACCAACTTACGTTCCAAGTTCGTTGTTGAATCTAAGTGAGCAAAGGCTGTTGCTGGAGCTGGGTCAGTATAGTCATCCGCTGGCACATAGATAGCTTGGATAGAGGTTACAGACCCCTTCTTAGTTGATGTAATACGTTCTTGCAATTGACCCATTTCTGTAGCAAGTGTTGGTTGGTAACCAACGGCTGATGGCATACGACCCAAAAGGGCAGATACTTCTGAACCAGCCTGAGTGAAACGGAAGATATTATCGATAAAGAGAAGCACGTCTTGGCCTTCTACATCACGGAAGTATTCAGCGATTGTCAAACCAGTAAGAGCAACACGCATACGTGCTCCTGGTGGCTCATTCATCTGACCAAATACCATGGCTGTTTTCTCGATAACACCTGATTCTTTCATTTCCCAGTAAAGATCGTTCCCCTCACGAGTACGTTCCCCAACACCAGTAAATACTGAAATACCACCGTGTTCTTGGGCAATGTTGTGAATCAATTCTTGGATCAAGACAGTTTTACCAACTCCGGCACCACCGAAAAGTCCAACTTTACCACCTTTAAGGTAAGGGGCAAGAAGGTCGATAACCTTAATCCCTGTTTCAAGGATTTCAGAAGAGGTAGACAACTCATCAAAAGTTGGAGCTTTTTTATGAATTGGCTGACGCTCTGCGTCTTCTGTAAAAGGAGCTTCCAAGTCAATGGTATCTCCCAAAACATTGAAGACACGTCCCAAAGTTTCTTTACCTACTGGTACAGAGATTGGACGACCTGTGTCCAATACTTCCATTCCACGAGTCAACCCATCTGTTGATTCCATGGCGATAGTACGGACCATACCATCTCCCAACTCCAAGGCTACTTCAAGGACGATTTTTGTTTTTCTTTCGTCATTTTTGTAGACGACAAGTGCATTGTTAATCTCAGGAAGTTTTTCCCCTGCTGCAAACAAGACGTCTACAACGGGACCGATAACCTGAGCAATTTTACCTGAACTCATCTCCTTCTCCTATTCTATATAAGATACTGTCGGTTCCTAGCTAAACTAGGTCCTAAGTTCATTTTCATACGAGCTGGACTAGAGCCTATTCTAAGGCACTAGCTCCTGCTACGATTTCTGTAATTTCTTGTGTAATCGCCGCCTGTCTGGCACGGTTATACTGAATTGTCAAATCATTGATGACTTTCTTAGCATTATCTGTCGCTGTTTGCATGGCTGTCATACCGGCAGCATTTTCAGCTGTCTTGGCATCGATAATAGCCCCGTAAATCATACTTTCTGCAAACTGAGGCAACAACTGCTCTAAAATTTCTTCTCGGCTGGTTTCCAATTCAAAAGTCAAGCTGTAGTCTTCATCCGCTTCATTTGGATCCAAGTCAACAATCGGAAGCATTTGTTCCACACGCATTTGACTGGTTAGCGTATTGACATGGTGGTTGTAGCAAACATAAAGCTCATCAAAGAGTTCATTTTGGTACATTTCAACAGTTTTTGAAATAATCTTACGAACTTCATCAAAGCTAGGTTGATCCGCCAAGCCACGTAATTCATAAAGTGGTTGAATACCACGAGCCTTAAAGAAATCAGCTCCCATTCCACCGATACAGATCATTTCAAAACCTTTACCGTCTGGATGGTATTCTTCCTTCAACTCCATAACGGCTTTCAGAATAGAAGAATTATACCCTCCGACCAAACCACGGTCTGAAGTAATGACGATATAGCCTGTCTTTTTAACTGGACGACTAATCAACATCGGATTTGTTGAACCACCAGATCCATTACCATGAAGGATATCTGTCAAGAGCTTGCGAACTTTCTGAGCGTAAACTTGGAAGTTGCGAGCAGCTTCTTCAGAGCGACCTAGCTTAGCAGCCGAAACCATTTGCATGGCATTAGTGATTTGACTCGTATTTTTTGTTGAGGCGATTTTTGTTTTAATATCATTTAGAGATACTGCCATCTGACACCTCTATTCTTATTGGAAGCTAGATTGATTGAGAAACTCTGTAATCGCAGCATCCAAGACTGCTTCTTCTGGCAAGTCTTTTGTATCACGAATGGTTTCCAAAATCTCTGGATGTTGAGCATCAAAGAAGGCATGGAACTCTTCCTCGAAACGAACAATATCATCTACTGGAACAGTGTCCAAGAAACCATGTGTCAAAGCATAGAGAATGGTTACTTGTTTCTCAACAGGCAATGGTTTGTGAACAGGTTGTTTCAAGACCTCAACTGTGCGACGTCCACGGTTCAACTTAGCCTGTGTTGCCGCATCCAAGTCAGAACCAAACTTAGTGAAGGCTTCCAACTCACGGTATGAAGCAAGGTCGATACGAAGTGTACCAGCAACCTTCTTCATAGCTTTGATTTGTGCAGAACCACCTACACGTGATACAGATGAACCCGCATCGATGGCTGGACGAATACCTGCATTGAAGAGACCATCACCAAGGAAGATTTGTCCGTCAGTGATAGAAATCACGTTGGTTGCGATATAGGCAGAGATATCTCCTGCTTGTGTCTCGATAAACGGTAGGGCTGTAATTGATCCACCACCAAGTTCATCAGAAACTTTAGCTGAGCGCTCAAGCAAACGGCTGTGAAGGTAGAAAACATCCCCTGGGAAGGCTTCACGACCTGGAGGACGACGAAGCAAGAGTGACAGTTCACGATAAGCTACCGCTTGTTTTGAAAGATCATCATAAACGATCAAAACATGCTTACCTTGATACATAAATTCTTCCGCCATGGCAACCCCAGCATAAGGAGCTAGGAAAAGCAATGGAGATGGTTGTGAAGCAGAGGCTGTCACAACGATTGTGTAATCCAAGGCACCGTACTGACGTAGTGTTTCTACTTGCGTACGAACTGTTGATTCTTTTTGTCCAATCGCTACGTAGATACAGATCATATCTTGACCTTTTTGGTTCAAGATTGTATCAATCGCAATGGTTGTTTTCCCTGTCTGACGGTCACCGATAATCAACTCACGTTGACCACGACCAATCGGTACAAGGGCGTCAATAGCTTTCAAACCAGTTTGCAATGGTTCTGATACAGACTTACGTTGCATAACACCAGGAGCTGGCGCTTCTACTGGACGAGTTTTATCAGTGTGGATTTCTCCAAGACCGTCAACCGGACGACCAAGCGGATCCACAACACGACCAATCAGACTTTCACCTACTGGGACTTCCATGATTTTACCTGTACGGCGGATTGTATCGCCTTCACGGATATCTGTAAAGTCACCTAGGATGATAATACCAACGTCTGTTGACTCCAAGTTTTGAGCCATACCATAAGAGCCGTTTTCAAAAATCAACAACTCTCCACTCATGGCATTTTCAAGGCCATGAGCACGCGCGATACCATCCCCGATATAGGTTACAACACCTGTTTCAGTCACATCAAAATTGGGTTTGAAATTTTCAATTTGTTGCTTAATTAAAGCGCTGATTTCTTGTGCGTTAATTGCCAAAAGAACACCACTTTCTATTTCAAATTTTCTTTAACAACTTTAAGTTGTTGTTTAATACTCACATCAATTGTCTTGTGATTGGCAAAAATGACAAAACCACCAATGAGACTTTCATCGATTTCTTCTTTTACACTCCTTACTTTCAGAGACATTTTTTTCTCAATCAAAGGGAGCAAGCGACTCTTTTGTTCATCTGTTAAAGGATGAGCTGAAGTAATCGTCACTTCAAATCGATTTGTTTCTTTTTCAAGTCGGTTCAAGCAATCTACAAGCACATCATAAAAAAGATTTACTCTGTGATTGTAGGCCAGAACCTGGATAAAGTTTTGTATTAAAGGTGACACAGAGTCTTGGAAAAAAGCAATCGTTTTTTTCTTGTCAGACTCATCTACTGTCACTTTTTTTAAAAAAGAAGGTAAACCTGTTTCTTCAGCAACTTGCTTGATTTGAGTCAAGTCTGAAAAGATACGGGCTTCTTCTCCTTTTTCAAGTACCAATTGGACAAAAGGCATGCTGTATTTTTCAATTACCTTTACTGTTTTCTTGTCCATTAAGCTTCTCCTAGCTGATCGATATACTGATCAATGAGTTCTTTATGGGCATGACCGTCAAGGTTTTGTGAGATGATTTTACCAGCTAGGCTGATGGTCAAATCTGCTACCTCACCCTTAACGCTTTGTAAAGCTTCAGCTTTGTTTTGAGCAATTTCTTGGTTTGCTTTTTCTTTTAAGCGTCCTGCTTCTAGTTTAGCATCTACTAAAAT
Source organism: Streptococcus sp. 596553 (assembly GCF_900411395.1). GTDB lineage: Bacteria > Bacillota > Bacilli > Lactobacillales > Streptococcaceae > Streptococcus > Streptococcus mitis_BA. The sequence continues at coordinate 183,499 of NZ_OXCQ01000003.1, forward strand.
ACTAGCCTTACTTTTCTCAGCTGTTGCTTTCGCATTCTCAATGATTGCCTTGGCTTCTTTACGGCTACCAGCCAATTCATCTTCGCGTTTTTGAGCCAATACTTCTGCTTTTTGACGGGCTTCTTCAGCACTGTCAATATCAGTAGCAATTTTTTCAGCTCTTTCTTCGAAAATGCCTGTAATATTAGACCATGCAAATTTTTTAATCAAGACTAGCAAAAGAATAAAAGAGCCAGTGATTAAAATAAAATTACCAATCAATTCACCTACTGTTACGTGCATCAGTTACTCCTTTCTATTCCTCTTCAATATTAATCTTATTCCCTAAATACACAGATGTCAAAAGAGTAAAGACATAAGCTTGGATGCAGGAAATAAAGACAGAAAATGCAGTCCAAGCCAAATTAGCTCCAAAGGCTACTGGATACCAATAAATAGCTTGGTGGGAAAGAAGAAGTAACAAACTCGTCATGACCTCTCCTGCAAAGATATTCCCAAAAATCCGCAAAGCCAAAGATAAGAAGTTTGTAAATTCTTCCAAGATATTCATCGGTATGACAAAAACAGGACTCATAAAAGATTTTATACTTTTTTTAAATCCACGACGACGAACGCTTTCTATATGTGTCAACAAAATGACAAGAAAAGATAAGGTTAAGTCATACTGTAAATTAGCGGTTGGCGAACTCCACCAGTTAGTCCCATCGATCGTTTGAAGCTTTGTCATTAAGCCAAGGTTATTGGCAATCACCATGAAAAGAAATAAACAAAGGAAAAAGAGCGAGTAGTCTTTCATGTAGCTTTTACCAATGTTAGGTTCTGTAAATCCAATAACAAAGTCATAGAAATACTCAAGTACATTTTGCTTTCCTTTGGGTTTCAAGGTCATATTGCGGCTTGCCCAATAAATAAAGACAAAAATAACTCCCACAATCAACAAGGTCATGGCTAACATAGTCAGATTGAAGATAACAGGACCAATAGAGATGATTGGATTAATACTTTCTTCCATCTAAAATCCTCCCTTTTCTTCTCGTTCCATGTATTTATTTGATAATAAATGAGAAGACAAGAGTTACAAAGAAAGTTCCTTCAATAAAGGCAACACCTAAAAACATCAAACTACGAAACTCAGAAAGCATATCTGGTTGGCGTGCTACTGATTTAAACAGTCCATTCATCAATAAACCTTCACCGACAGATACGCCCATACAGGCAATACATAAGCCTAAAAATGTTAAATTCATAACGAATTCTCCTTTAAAATAAAATTTACTTACTTAGTGTAGTCCTAAAATTTAAATTTGTCAACTTTTTTTGCACATTGGAAGCGTTTAATGAAAATTACTTCCATTTTCTTTCGTATTTCACTCTATTCTGAAAAGCTTGTGTATATTTACTGAAGCTAGCAAGTCTTACCTGTAAATTTAATGAAAGCAACACAAAATCCGAGAGGGGAATCTCGGATTAAGGTCAATTTAAAAAAATAGAGAGTTTTCTGCTTATTCAATTTTTTCAAAATATCGACGGCATCGCTTCTTTTCTTAACCTGATAGGACTTGATTCCCAATTTCTCAGTTGCGATTGTATTGTCCTCAATATCACCTAGAAAGACACAATTTGTAGGATTTAACTGGTATTTATCGATAGTTACTCATATCCATCAGTCCACTTCCATATTCACCTTACAAATCTTTTTGGTAATAAAATCTTTTTCCTGTGTAGGGATAGTCTTGCAAAGCAAAGACTTCCTTGTAGCCATGCCTTTTATAAAAATCTGGAGCTTGAAACTGGTAGGTATTGACAAAAGCAAAACGACAGTTTCGATTCTTAGCTTCAGTTTCTGCTTGCTGCAATAGTTTTGAACCGATTCCTTGCCCTCGCAGTTCCTCTTTTACAAATAAATACTCGATTTCTAGCCAATTTCCAAAAGTCTCTGCTATCAAACCTGCCAGGAGATTGCCCTTTTCATCTTCGACATAAAGATTAAGTGGCTCACTTTCAGCCTCTTCTCTTTTTGAACGATTATAAGCACGAATCAAATTCCCAATTTCTTGTGCTTTCTGGGATTCCTTATTTTCCAATCTAAAGTACATCCAAACCTCCTTGAAAACTGATACAGCTTGTATTATAGTCTTATTTCAAAAGACTGTCAAACTAGCAAAAACCCACCAACCTGAGTTGATGAGTTTCAAATCTATTTTCTAAATTTCCACTGGCTATAAATCCCAAAACCGATAATCCAGATAGCTGATCCAATTGCTCCTACAAATGTAGACTCTTGTAAAAAGAGGGTTACAAAGACAAAGGCAAAGAAGAGCATGGTTAAAGGATTTAAGAAACGATAATGGGGCATGAGATAGCCATCCGCCATAAAATCCTGTGACTTGCGGTATTTAAGGTGAGCCACCATGATTAAGATATAAATGGCAATATAGACACCTGATGATGATGCCGTAATCAAGGCAAAGGCATCCGAAACTCCTGGCAAGACGTTGATAAAGGCTGCTAGGGCAATCAAAATCGCTGAGGCAATGATGGCATTTTGTGGTACATTGTGGCGAGAAAGAGTATCTGCTTTAATAGCCTTTAGGAAGCGATTTGGCGAATCATGGGCAATCTGGTACAAATGGCGCCCTGTTGAATAAAGGGTTGAGTTAAGAGCAGATGCTGCCGAGGTCAAAACGACGAAGTTAATCAAGGCTGCCGCCCACTTGACACCGGCCAATTCAAATACTGTTACAAAAGGTGAATCAGCCGATGCAAGTTCACGCCATGGAATAATAGACATAATGGCTAAAAGAGCTCCACCATAGAAAAAGACGATTCGTAGAGGAATTTCCTTAACGGCTTTTGGCAAGACCTGGCGTGGATTTTTTGTTTCTGAAGTCGTTACCCCGATAAACTCAATCATGAGATAGGCAAAGAAAACCATCTGGAAAGCCATAACAAAGTTGACACCTCCATTTGGGAAGAGGGAGAAATTGTCAGCAATATTGGCTAAACTTGCTACTCCATGAGGTGTCTTAAAGCCTGTCAAGACCATAAAGACTCCTGTCGCAATCATAGCTAAAATAGCCACAATCTTGACCATAGCAAACCAAAACTCAACTTCTCCAAAGAGCTTCACCGCGATTAGGTTGACCAAGGCTAGAATGGTCAAAAATCCAATCTCAATCATCCAACTCGGCCAAGTTGGGAACCAAAATTGCACATAATGTGCGATAGCAGTGATTTCCGCCATACCGATAAAGACAACAGATAGCCAGTAAGACCAAACCGAGAAATAGCCCCAGCCCTTACCCAAATGGCGTGTGATAAAGTTGATAAAGGTATGTTGCTCAGGGTCTTGGTAAAGCATTTCACCAACAGCACGCATCATGAGGAACATGAAAGCCCCAGTAATCATATAAATCAGTACAATGGAAGGACCTGTTAGGCTGATAGAGCGACCCGCTCCCAGAAAGAGTCCTGTTCCGATTGTTCCCGCAATGGCCATAACCTGCACGTGACGATTGGTTAGACCACGCTCCATCTTATTTTTTTTCTTCTTTGAACTCATATCGTCTCCAATTCAATTTAAAATGGAAAAAGGAGTGAGTGAAGCGCATAGCCTCCCCACTCCTTTTTTCTGTTTTTAGGCTGTTTTTTCAACCTTCAAGATTTTTACATCATAGCTACCAACAGGTGTTTCAATGGTTGCTGTGTCACCTGTTTTCTTGCCAATCAAGGCTTGTCCAATTGGGCTTTCATTTGAAACTTTACCTGCAAAGGCATCCGCACCCGCTGAACCTACAATAATATAAACTTCTTCTTCGTACTCACCAATTTCTTGGATGGTGACTGTTTTACCAATCGCTACTTCGTCTTGGGCAACTGCGTCGCTATTGACGATTTCAGCATAGCGGATTTTTGTTTCCAAGCTAGAGATTTGTCCTTCAACAAAGGCTTGTTCATCCTTAGCTGCTTCGTACTCACTGTTTTCTGAAAGGTCACCGTATGAACGGGCAATCTTAATGCGTTCTACCACTTCTGGTCGACGAACTAATTTCAATTCTTCTAATTCTTTTTCAAGTTTTTCCTTTTCCTCAAGGGTCATAGGATATGTTTTTTCTGCCATTTTTCTCAACTTTCTTCTGATGATATTTTCGAAAGAAAATTATGTGAAGTATCACATAATTTTAGTTTGTTTGGTTTAATTTGCTGTTGACATGTTCAGCGACATTGCGGTCGTGGTCTTCTTGATTGTTAGCATAGTAGACCTTGCCTTCTGTGACATCTGCTACAAAGTAGAGGTTATCGCTCTTAGTTTGATTGATGCTTGACTCAATCGCATCCAGACTTGGACTATCGACTGGACCAGGCATGAGACCTACATTTTTATAAACATTATAAGGTGAATCAATGTTGGTATCAATCGCAACATCCTCAGCTAGACTGATATTTTGCCCCAGTTTTCCTTGGGCATACAAGATTGCAATGTTACTTTGAAGTGGCATATCACGATTCAAACGATTGTAGAATACACCGGCAATGAGCTTACGATCTTCTGTCTTGGCACCTTCTTTTTCGACCAAGGAAGCAATGGTCAACAACTCATTGACAGTCAAGTTTTTAGATTTGATAGTACTATAGTAAGGAGATAGGTTCTTATCCATAGCAGCTAACATCTCATCAATCAAGCTCTCAACAGTTGTGCTTTCCTTGATAGAGTATGTAGCTGGGAAAAGGTATCCTTCCAAACGATAACGAACGCCACTTTCCTTTGTAGGCAAGCTTTCAAGTAGACTCGGATATTTGGCAACTTCTTGACTGATAAACGTCTCATCTTGAACTTTTGCTAGGAAAGCATCCGCTGTCAAAGGCTCTTTGAAGTCACCTTGCAATTGACCCACAGCTTGAGCAATCTGATCCAAAGTATAACCTTCTGGAATTGTCAAAGTCGCAAGGACAGGTTCTTGTGGTTCATCTGTTCCACCTTTTTGCAACTCTTTGAGTAAGTCTTCTGTACTCATACTCTTTTGCAAATTGTAGTAACCTGCTTTCAAATCGGTATAATTTTTATACTTGGCATAAAAGCTAAAAATCAGACCATGCTTTACCAAACCAGCTTTTTCAAGCGTCGTACCGATTTCTTGAACGTTTGAACCTTCTGGAATTCCAACCGTCACATATTTCTTAGAATTAGCATCAATAGGTAACAAAGAATCTAGCACGTACTGGTAACCAAAGTAACCACCTGCTGAGAGCAAGGCAAGGAATACAAGGAATGAAATCACAAAGGCTTTCACATGTGACTTCTTCTCTTTCTTAGGCTTAACGGGTTTTGCTCCTTCTCTACGGCTACGACGTGGTGTATCGCTGATGATATCCACTGTTTCTGTAGCAGGCGTAGGTGTTTCTGGACCTGCTTGTTCTGCTTTTTTCTCTGCCGTCTTATAGGAAACAGCTACCCTTGTTGGGGTTTCATTGTATTCTCTTTCAAGTTTCTTAGGTCTAATAGGACCTGGTCCTGGTCTTGAACCACTTTCTTCCGCTGGAGAAGCTGGTACATCTTGGCTTGGGTGAGTAGGCGCAGCGGGAGCTTTTCTCATAATCTCCTCTACCGTTGACAAGGAATCAGCCATGAGTTCTTCAGCTGAAGGTTCATTTGCAGGAGTGCGAACTACTGCCTTATCTTCTTTCAGAACTTCATCATAGCCTTTTACTTTTTCTAAATCTCTCAGAATCTGCTCTTTAAAGCTTAATTTCTCTTCTTCTCTTGACTTTTCACTCAAAAGTTTTTCCTCCTTGTTGACAATCCATAATATTATATCTTAAAAGTCCAAGAAAAGCAACCTATGATACTTTTCCTAGCTTATTTTTTATACTCAATGAAAATCAAAGAGCAAACTAGGAAGCTAGCCGCAAGCTGTACTTGAGTACGGTAAGGCGACGCTGACGTGGTTTGAATTTGATTTTCGAAGAGTATTAGCTTCCCAGACCATATCATACCAAGTTTCCCCTGCAAAGGTTGACTGGGACAAGCCTTCATTGACAAATCCGTGTTTTTCATAGTAGGCGATGAGATAGTCATGACAGGTTAGGTTAATACCTTCTCTCTTATCCTCAAGAGCAACTTCTTTCAAGGCTGTTAGCAATTTCTGACCCAGTCCGAGTCCCTGTGCCTCCTTGGCAATAGACAGACAGGTCACAGAGATATAGCCCCCCGGCCCATGGCTATGGTCTTCTATCTCTTCTGTAAAAGACTGGTCTTGCAGATGACGATGGGGGCCAACTGGCCCTTCGATATAACCAATAATCTTACCCTCTTTTTCTGCAACCAGAAAAGAGGCCTGAATTTCTCGCAAATGTGCCTCAAAGACAGATCGAGGAATAGCTTCTTCAATCGAGAAATTCTCTAGTTCAATCTCAACGATACGATCTAAATCTTCTAATCTTGCTTGTCTGATTTTCATTGTGCCTCCAGATAAAAGGGATTAAACCAAATCATACTAAAACCCTGGCTAGTTGTATAAAGGGAAGTTTCTTCATCAATAAAACCGTTCATTTCAAAATAGGAAAGCAGCTCAGAAGGACTCTCCAAACGAATCCCTTTGTAATCCAGCTCAACTGCCACCTCTTTCAAGGCTGCAAGAAGAAGTGTTCCCAAGCCCTGTCTCTGATGGTCAGCCTCGATGACTAAAGAATGCACTTTTAGACATTGCGGATTGTCTGACTGGGGACTTGATAAAATATAGCCTAAATGTTGATTTTCATCCCTAGCTAGAAGAAAGGTATCCGCACACTTACGGATACTTTCTTCTAAAATATGGGAAGTCAGCTGCTTTTCAGCTGGAAAAGATGAAGTTTGAAGTACCACTACCTCAGCCAAATCAGACTGACTCGCCTGAATGATCTTAATTGGAATTTCCATGAGAATAACCTATTGAACATTGCTTGTCAAGTTTGACAAGAGACGCTCAAATGAGTATTCATAGGTTTGGATGTCTCCTGCTCCCATAAAGACATAGACAGCATTGTCATGGTCAAGGAGTGGAGAAACATTTTCAACAGTAATGACTTGGTGTTTCTTGTTGATTTTATTGGCTAGGTCTTCTACCTTGACATCTCCATGGTCTACCTCACGAGCAGATCCATAAATTTGCGCTAGGTAAACAGCATCTGCTTGGTTTAAAGCATGAGCAAAGTCGTCCAACAAGGCAATGGTTCTTGTAAAAGTATGCGGTTGGAAGACTGCTACAATTTCCTTACTTGGGTATTTCTGACGAGCCGCATCCAAGGTCGCAATGATTTCTGTTGGATGGTGGGCAAAGTCATCGATAATCACTGTGTCATTGACAATTTTCTCAGTGAAACGACGCTTAACACCGGCAAATGTTTTCAAGTGCTCACGCACCAAGTTCAAATCAAATCCTGCTGTGTAAAGAAGACCAATAACGGCTGTCGCATTCATGATATTGTGACGACCAAAGGTTGGGATGTGGAATTGACCCAATTCTTGTCCACGGAAATGAACGGTGAAGGTTGAACCAGTTGTTGAACGAAGAAGTTCACTAGCTACAAAGTCATTACCTTCTGCTTCAAAACCATAATAATAAATTGGTGCATCAGACGTAATTTTACGCAATTCTGCATCTTCACCATAGACAAAAAGACCCTTGGTGATTTGTTTAGCATAGTCGTTAAAGGCATTGAAAACATCCTCGAGACTTGTGAAATAGTCTGGATGGTCAAAGTCAATGTTGGTGATAATAGAGTATTCTGGATGGTAAGGCATGAAGTGGCGCTCATATTCGTCAGATTCAAAGACAAAATATTTGGCATTGGCCGAACCACGACCTGTCCCATCCCCAATCAAGAAGCTAGTGTCTGTGATGTGAGACAAGACATGAGACAACATACCTGTCGTTGAAGTTTTTCCATGCGCTCCTGCTACTCCCATGCTAACAAAGTCACGCATAAAGCTACCTAGAAATTCATGATAACGTTTGTAGCTGATACCATTTTGGTCCGCATAGGCAATTTCGACGTTGTTATCTGGACGAAAGGCATTTCCAGCGATAATTTCCATATCACCGCCTAGATTCTTTTCATCAAAAGGAAGAATAGTAATTCCTGCCTGCTCAAGACCGCGTTGGGTAAAGTAGTATTTTTCAACATCTGATCCCTGTACCTTATGCCCCATTTGGTGCAACATCAAGGCCAAGGCACTCATCCCTGATCCCTTAATTCCGATAAAATGATATGTCTTTGGCATGTTTTCTCCCCTATTCTGTAATTCTTGTCAGATTCAACTCTTGGGCAACCCGACGTTCTTGTTCTGTTTGTTTACTTTTTTTATTGTAGATTTGGCTCTTCTTTAGAAAATCATAGTTGTTTTTCTTTGGAGCAGGTGCTGACACTTCTTCATTCTTGGTAGGGATAGAATGAACTTCTTCCGCCAAGATGTACTGAGACTGGATCAATTTTTGGCTATATTTGACAAATTCACCAGGATTTTCCTTTTGGAAAGGAGCTGTCGGTTGGTTACCCTGTCTAAGAAGGCCTGATTTAGAATGACGTCTCGCACGGCTGAAATCCTGAGTTAGATAGTTAGCAGAGCGTTTCTTTTTCAAGTCTGCACGCGCTTCTTCACGCGCCACCTCCGCATAGCTCTTTCCTTCTTTTTTAACTCCTAAAGGAGCCTTTTTAGGTTTCTCTACTTGCTTTTCAATCGGTTTGACTGGTTTTTCTTCAGTAATAGGAGCCCATTCTAAATAATTTTTATCTCGATATTCACCCTTGATATTACTGATCAGATCAGACTCATCGTACAAGTTCATGACTGGCATTTCAGTCAACATGACCTCGTCATCTGACACCAATGGAAATCGTTCTTGTTTCATTTTCTATTTCCTTTCAACACTTCATTATAGCGTATTGTCTTGATTTTTCAAGTGCTGGCTTCACAAATTCCCAAAATTTCTCGAATTTCTGCTAGTGTCAGACTGCCACGTGACTCTGTTCCGTCCAATACTTGTGACACCAGATGTTTCTTTTGTTCTTGGAGTTCCTGAATTTTTTCTTCAATGGTTCCCCTAGTAACCAAGCGATAGACCTCAACCGTTTCTTCCTGACCCATCCGATGGGCACGGCCAATGGCTTGCGCTTCCACCGCAGGATTCCACCAAAGGTCGACCAAGATAACCGTATCAGCACCTGTCAGATTCAGACCGACACCACCAGCCTTAAGAGAAATCAGAAAAGCATCTCTTTCTCCTTGGTTAAAGGCCTTGGTCATACCTTGTCTTTCCTTGGCTGGGGTTGAACCCGTAATTTTAAAGGAAGTCAAGCCCAAGTCTGGCAGTTCTTGTTCAATTTTCTCTAACATTCCCTTGAACTGCGAGAAAATCAAGACACGGTGTCCACCATCTGCTACCTGTACCAGCAGGTCTCGAAGGCTATCCAGTTTGCCACTAGCTCCCTGATAATCCTCCATAAAGAGGGCAGGCGTGTCGCAAATTTGACGCAAGCGCATCAAACCAGATAAAATTTCCACTCGACTTCGCTGAAATTCCTGATCCGACACTTGAGCCAGACGATCTCGCATCTGTTGCAACTGGGCTAGGTAGATAGCCTTTTGCTGGTCTTCCAGTTCATTTTTATAAACCACTTCAATCAAGTCTGGCAATTCGGTCAGAACTTCTTCTTTCTTGCGCCGCATGACGAAAGGCTTGATAAACTGAGCCACACGCTCGGCTGGCAATTTCATAAATTCTTTCTTACTTGGCAGGAGTCCTGGCATGACGATTTGGAAAATAGACCACAACTCACCTAGGTGATTTTCAATAGGAGTTCCTGACAAGGCAAAGACGGACGGCACCACAAATTGTCTCAAGGTCTGAGCAATCTTGGTCTGGGCATTTTTCATAACCTGAGCCTCATCTAAGAAAAGGAAGTCAAAAGCCATCCCCTGATAAAGCTCACTGTCCTGACGGAAAGTGGCATAGCTGGTCACATAGATTTGATGGTTCTCAGCAAGAATCTCCTCACGACTAGCTTTCAAACCATGAACAACAGCCACATCTAACTGTGGGGCAAATTTTTGAAACTCATCTGCCCAGTTGTAAATCAAACCTGACGGAGCTAAAATCAAGACTCGACTTTCTTTTGTCACTTGACTGGTCAAAAAAGCAATAGTCTGCAGGGTTTTACCAAGTCCCATATCATCAGCCAAAATTCCACCAAAACCATAGTGATGGAGCATTTGCAGCCAGCCGATTCCCTTTTCCTGATAATCTCGTAAATCAGCCTTAACCTGAGTTGCCTGGCGAGGAAAATCCTCTGGATGCGTCAAATCGTGGGCCAGATTCTGAAATTCTTGTGAAAAAGAAACACGGTCACGCCCTTCAAAAAGATGAGCTAAACTGTAGGCCAAGGATTTCCGAGTCTGTAAGGAGCCATCTTTTAGTTCAAACTGCCCCAGCTCCTGTAGATTTTGGCGAATTTTCTTGGTTTCTTCATCGAAAAAGTAGACTTGATTGGACGAATCAATGTAAAAATCCTTGTTGGCAACCAAGGCCTGCATGGCTTGGTCAATTTCCTCTTGGGCAATATCTTGAAAATCAAACTGGATTTCCAAGAGACCTCCCTTGGAGGCAATCTGCACTTGAGGACTCGCTAGGCTATAAAGTTCTGCTAGCTTGTCTGATAGGTCAACATTCCCAAGTTTTTCAAAGACTGGAATGATTTCATGGAAGAAATGATAGACAGACTCGGCTTTTAAGGCCTGACGCCAAGATTGGAAATCTGCTTCAAAGCCAGCTACCAAACAGACTTGGAAAACTCTTTCTTCTAAGTCAGCATCACTCGAAAATGGTAATTCTTCTAACTCTTGTCGACTTGATACCTGCCTATCTCCATAATCAAACTGAATTTCTAAACGAATCCGATTATCTTCTTCCCTGTCAAAGTAAAAAGAGGGCGCAAAAGTTTTGATTTGTAGACGTTCTGGAGCTGAAACGGTACCCATCTGGCTAAAAAGAGTTAAACAAGAAGCTAACTTATCGCGGTCACTACTATCAAATTGCAGGTGTTTTTTCCCATGTTGATCCACAGGCAACACTTTGATTTCCTTGAGAAGTTGCATCTGTTGATCTGTTAGAAAATAAACCTGTCCTTTATGGAAAAGCACTGCTCCCTGATAAAAAACATTGACCCTAGGACTCTCACTGATTTCCATTTCAAAATAGTCCGAGTATTCTGTTACTGTAAAGGCAAATAGATTGGCATCAGCATGCATATCTTGAAAAAGTAGAACCTGATAGCTATCCACTTGATGGTCAAATTGAAAATGCGGCAAGGTCATCAATAAATTCACACCCTGCTCAAAAAAGGTCAGAGGGAAAAAGAGGTGTCGGCCTTGGTTTTGGAAAAAGAGATCTGGAGCCAGTCCTTCCTCTATTAATCCGCGCAAGAAATTCAGAAGTTCTTGACTGACCTCATCAAAGGCTTCCAAAGACAGAGACTCCTCATAGGTCTTGCCAATCATATAAGGTTTTCTCTGCTCGACAATTCTTAAAAAGAGTGGAATATCCCGAATGACATAGTATTTTTGACTATTGATTTGCCCGATTCTAAGTGTCCACAAGATACGGTTGGTTCCTGCTTCCACTTGCCCCACAGCTGATAATTCATAGGCATCTTCTGATTTTGGAGACAAGATTCGGTCCAAAAATTTGCCACCCAAGGTCACCTTGGTTTCAACGGCCTCTTTTTCTTCATGACCTTCTTCCAGACCCTGCAAGATTTCTTGGCCACGCTCATCATTTTTCAAAAAATGCTCCAGCGCCGCCAAATGCACACAGTAGCCCCTCTTTTGGAAAAAATCGCAGGCACAAAAAACCAAATCATCCTCTAAACTATAGCGCAGTTCTTCTTCTGCAACGCGAGCATAGAGCCGATTGTTCTTTTCCTTGATGATATCAACCTTACCAGTTTCATAAAGGGCAACGCCTTCGATACGGACTTTTCCCGGAATCAATTTAGCCATATTTTCACCTTTACCTTATCTTTTTATTATACCATATTTTCCCCTATGAAAATAGCCTCCTAGGAAGACTTTTCTCCTAGAAGGCTGGATTTTTAACATTTGGCAAAAGTGGTCACAATTCGCTGACAAACTTCTTGCAACAGAGATTTAGGCATAGCTACATTGAGGCGGGCATGGAGACTTCCTTCCTCCCCAAAATCCAAACCACGGTTCAAAATAACCTTGGCTTCATTTCTCAAAAGCTCTTGCAATCTTTCATCAGTCAGGTCATAAGCTGAAAAATCAAGCCAAATCAAGTAGGTTCCTTGCGGTTTCATGACCTTGATTTTAGTCTCTTTTCCAAATAAATCCACCACATAATTAATATGGTCTTCAAAGACTTGCTTGAGTTCCTCTAGCCAATCCTTCCCATAACGATAGGCAGCTTCTGTCGCCAAATAACCCAAACCTGAAATTTCATGCTGATTATTAGCCAACTGGCGTTTCTGATAAGCCACTCTCAACTTAGGATTTTCAATGACGGCATAGGAATTTTTTGTCCCAGCGATGTTAAAGGTTTTAGTGGCACTGCTCAAGACGATAGCAAATTCTTTAAAGTCAGGGTTGATGGTATTGAAGGAATGATGCTTGTGACCAAAGAGGGCCAAATCTTGGTGAATCTCATCCGAAACCAAGAAAACACCGTGTTTTTGGCAGAGTTGACCAATCTTCTCCAAGACTTCTTTTTCCCAAACACGTCCACCAGGATTGTGAGGGTTGCAGAGAATATAAAGTTTGACATCCTCTTCCACCAAATCCTTTTCAAGTCGGTCAAAGTCAATCTCAAACAGACCATCCTTTTCCACCAAAGAATTGGTAATCAATCTACGGTTGTTCAACTTGACACTGCGAGCAAAGGGGGGATAGACAGGTGTGTTAATCAAAACCGCCTCGCCTTCTTTTGTAAAGGCTTGAATAGCTGTTGAGATGGCTGGTACCACACCCTCGATAAAGACAAGAGCCTCTTTGTCAAAGTGGTAACCGTGTTGTGTAGCCTCCCACTTTTGAACTTCCTTAATTAACTCTTCACTGGCATAGGTATAGCCATAGACCAATTGATCCGCATAAGTTTGCACGGCTTGGCGGATTTCAGGCAAGACTACAAAGTCCATATCCGCTATCCAAGCTGGTAGGACTTCACTATCCGTTTCTGCCTCTTTCCATTTATAGGTATGATGCCCTAAACGATTGGGCAGGTTTGTAAAATCATATTTTCCCATCTTTGTCTTATCCTTCCAAGGCTTGGCGTAAATCTGCAATCAAATCTCTAGCATCCTCAATCCCAATTGACAAGCGCAAAAGGTCATCTGTCAAACCATAAGAATGGCGCACTTCTGCTGGAATATCAGCGTGAGTTTGCGTCGTTGGATAAGTAATGAGACTTTCTACCCCACCTAAACTTTCCGCAAAAGAGAAGACCTTGAGGCTGTTCAAGATATGTGGAATGCGTTTTTCATCGGCTACTTTAAAGGAAATCATACCTCCACGACCAGTATAGAGAACTTCCTTGACTGCTGGAGAATCCTTCAAAAAGGCAACCACTTCTTGGGCGTTAGCTGTTGAGCGCTCCATACGAAGAGACAAGGTCTTGAGACCACGAATCAATTGATAACTATCAAATGGAGATAAGACTGCCCCTGTCGTATTGAGATTATAAAAAAGCTTCTCGTATAGTTCTAAACTATTGGTCATAACCACTCCAGCCAAGACATCATTGTGGCCTGCTAGATACTTGGTTGCTGAATGAAGAACGATATCTGCTCCATCTTCAATCGGACGTTGGTAGATAGGGCTGTAGAAGGTATTGTCCACCACCACTTTAGCACCCTTAGCATGAGCCAATTTTGCTAGTTTTTCGATATCAAATTCCAACATCAAGGGATTGGTTGGTGTTTCAATATAGAGAACATCCACATCCTTCTCCAACTCGGCAATCAGCTCTTCTTCTGTATTGGCATAGGTAAAATGGAAACGGCCTTCCTGCTCCACTTGGTTGAACCAGCGGAAAGAACCTCCATAAAGGTCACGGACAGCCAAGACCTTACTTCCTACTGGAAAGACGCTAAAGGCCAATACAATTGCTGACATTCCTGAGCTAGTCGCTAGGGCATAGTCTGCTGACTCAATAGCCGCCAAGACTTCTTCCGCCTTACTACGAGTTGGATTTTTAGTACGCGTATAGTCAAATCCAGTAGACTGACCAAACTCTGGGTGCTGATAAGTCGTCGAAAAATGAATCGGTGTCACCAAAGCTCCTGTCGCTTCATCTGACTTGATACCCGCCTGGGCCAAAATTGTGTTAATGTGTAATTCCTTGCTCATACAATTCCTCCAAATCTATAGTAACTATTGTACCACTTATTTTCATCAACTCATTTTCTTCTTTTCAAGAGCTAGTTATAGTTTCAAACTATAGACTTATCAAGTAAAACTAAAAAGAATCCAGAAAAGCTTCCAGATTCTTTTGTTAAAATGATTGCTAGGGTTTACTTTAACCGAAAGAAATCCTGTTGGGCTAAATAGTTATAATGGTCTTTGTTAAATTGATATTGGCCCACATGCTGACTAATCTGACCGACATCCACGGAAAAAATATAGGCTTCATTTTGATAGTTCCAATTCAGCCTAACTGTATTCAAAACTGTCTGATAAGTAAAATCTTTGACTTGATTCCAAGGAATCTCTACGACTTGATTAGAACGATTTTCAGTTATATCACTGATGTCCATCAAGAAAATCCCCTTAGGTGTGAATGCCAGAATTTTAGGCTTCACACTCGACTGAACATAGTAGGAACCACCTATAATGAAAAAATCAATAAAGGATTTCAACCATGTCTTTTTCTTGAAAGCCATCAGAAAATTCTTTTGCCCTTCAATGCGACAAGTTGAAAGAAATGATGCAATCTGTTTTTCTGTTGCAAACTCCATAATAGCGCCCATGATGTTACCTCCATAACGATTAGTAAATAGGCAAATAAGAACTCTTCACATAAAGAAGAACTTATCATTTGTTGCATTTTATCTTACTTTTCCAGTAGACGACATCCCTCCTATAACATTACCCTAGCATGTGCATACTTCAATCAACATTGGGTAAATTTTCGAACGTAGTTTCTTATATTTATTATAGCATAAATTCAATTAACTACGAGAAAATGTAAGCACTTTTCTTCCAAATTTTCCATCATTCTATATAAAAACGACAGTTTCTTTCGAAACCATCGTTTTTCTTGAAAAATCCTTATTTGACATGTTTCGCCAATTCTTCTTGGGCTTTTTTATTAGATTCTTCTTTTTCTTTCAACCATTTTTCTCTGGCTTTTGCATATTCGTCTGTTGTGACTGTCTTATCTTGTAATTTGAGGTATTTATAGGATTCAACCCCTTTATTACCAGCTAATGAATATGGTGTTGAGAAAGGAACGATTTTTCTCAATGTTGGTGTTCCACCAAGTGAAACATTTGGAATTGCTAGAGAGCTATCTACTAACCAAGCTTGGATTTCAGCATACTTTTCATAGCGTTTTGCAATATCTTGTTCCTTATTAGCTTCTTCCAACATTTGAGTGTAGACATCCAATCCAACAGCCTTGGCCTTGTCATTGGCTTCACCTGGCTCGAGTCCAAGACTTTGTAGAACCCCACCATTCTTGACACTAAAGATATCAAGATAGCTAGATGGATCAAGATAGTCCGCACTCCAACCACCATTGTAGAGATCGTAATCTTTCTGAGCTGCAGTCTGAGCCAAATAGCTCGTATTATCAAAGTCTTCAGTAGAAAGTTGTTGAATATCAATTACAACATTTTCTGCACCTAAGGCTGCTTCAATAGATTGCTTCATAGAATTTGCCTCTTGAACACCCTTTTTAACAGCTTGGTCAACTGTCATGTCCAAGTGGATAGGGAAGGTTACTCCCTTGGCTTCTAGCTCTTGCTTTGCTTCCGCAAATTTAGCCTTAGCTTTTTCTGGATTGTAGTATGGATCTTGGGCATCCGCAAAGTTGATTCCTTGCCATTCCTTGCCATAATTCACCATCTTAGAGGCTACTACTTCACCAAAGTCTTTTCCCTTGATACTTACGAAGTTTGGAGGAACAACCAAGTTACGCAAAATCTTAGTTGCACCATCTTCTCCTTGAGATTGGGCTCCATAGGCCGTACGGTCATAGGCAAAGTTAATGGCTTGACGGAAGTTTTTATTTAGAACTGCTTCCTGAGTCGATTTCTTTTCAGCATCACTTGTTTTTGAAGTGAATTTATAAGATTTTCTATCCAGGTTAAAGTTTAAGAAATAAGAAGTGGTATCTTGCATACTGTAGATGATATCATCTTTGTATTTTTCTTTAATCCCTTCAAAACTTGAACTATTTGGATAGAGACGGGCATAGCTATAGGCTCCCTCGACAAAGTTACGAGCTAGTGCATCTTGGTCACTACCATCATAATAGGCCAATTTGACATCATCTACAAAGACATTTTTAGCATCCCAGTAGTTAGGATTTTTCTTGAATTCGATAACTGATTTTGAAACAAAGGATTTCATCAAGAAAGGTCCATTGTACAAAATACTAGATGGGTCTACCTTCCCAAAATCATCCCCTTTTGATTTCAAGAAATCTGCATTGACTGGGAAGAGAATGGTTGAAGTTGTTTTTGAGTTCCAATAAGATTCTGGTCGTGTCAAGGTATATTGAACAGTTTGGTCATCAAGAGCCTTGACTCCGACAGTTGAAAAGTCGCTTGTTTTCCCAGTGATATAGTCATCTAAACCTGCAACAGAGTCCTGCACTAGATACAAGGCTTCTGATTTTTTATCAGTCGCATATTTCAAACCAGTTACAAAATCTTGGGCAGTTACAGGAGCATATTCCTCTCCATCTGCAGTATACCATTTAGCATCCTTACGAAGTTTGTAGGTATAGGTCAAACCGTCCTTAGAAACACTCCAATCCTCTGCCAAGGATGGGACATAATTTCCATATTGGTCATTTTCCATGAGCCCATCTACCAGATTGGTCACAATATCATTTGTCGTTGCACGGTTTTCTGCTAGATAGTTCAAACTAGATGGATCACTTGAATAAACATAATTATAGGTTTTTGATGCAGTGCTAGAATTTCCACAGGCGCTTAACAAAATACCTGCACTTAACATGACACCTGCAAGTGCTGCATACTTGGCCTTAGACTTTTTCATCTCCAGAACCTCCTGATTTAAATATTTGTTTTATTATACAACTCGTATTTTATTTAGTCAATGGGTTTTTTAAAAAAATTAATCATTACATCTACAAACTATAGAAATTATTCTACAAAATAATAAAAAAGAGAATAATTCAAGCATTTCATGATAGAAATATTCAAATTATCCCTTTTATTTATAAAAAATTATTGAGAAATTCTAAATTTTACTCGCAGGCGATCTGCTTGGGCTTTTCCAATCACCTTATCCAATAAACGAGTACGGAGACTCATGACTCCGTATACTCCTCCACCCATGGCACCGACAAGAGCTACATAAAGGAAGCTCCACAAACGTCCACTTGGTTGGAATACAAATCCTAAAATCCACTGGATGGCACCGACACCGATGAACATAACAAGGGTCAACAAACTGGTTAAAATGGTTCGTTTCAAAATCACCTTGCGCTTAACACCAGTTACCTTACAAATATCCCGATACATCAAGACGTTAGGAATAATAAGACCGATGGTTGTGGAAATCAAAGGACCATAACTGTGGAAGAGAGCGATGGTAGGTAGTTGCAAGACTAGCTTGGCAATGGAACCATAGATAAAATAGAGAACGGCCTTGCGGTTGCGGAACATGGCCTGAAGCATTGGAGACAAGACCATGTACAAGCCTAAAATAATAGACTGCAAAACTGCAAAGACAAATAAGCCCATAGCCAAACTATCTGGCTTACCATAGAAGACCGTATACAGAGGTTCTCCTACCATGACCACTCCAACCGTTGCTGGCAGTAGGAATATAAAAAGCATGGTAATGCTGTCCTGAACGAGACGAGAAGCTGCCTTCAAGTCCCCCTTGACATAGTTTTCAGTCAAAAGTGGTAAACCGACACCCCCAATTGAAACCCCTACAGAAATCAAAATCATAGTAATTTTATTTGGATTGGCAGAGAAATAAGAAAACATGACAATTAAGTCTTCATTACTATAGTTGGTAAACCAACTCATACTATTGATAAAGGTCAGCTGATCCAAAATCTGGAAGAGCTGGATGGCAGACCCTGTCAGGATAAAAGGAATAGCTTCCTTAATGGTATCGACCAAGAGACGCTTGCTGTTAATCTTATCTCCTGTTTCAAAGACTCTTTTGAGTGAACCTTCTTGGGCAAGGAAATAAATCAAAACTGCAAAACTGGCGACCATGCCGACAAAGGCCGCAAAGGTTGATTGGGTAACCGCTACTAGGTAATCTCCTGAACCAAGTTTCATAATGATAAAGGTTGCTAGAAGCATCCAGATAACACGAATGACCTGCTCAGCAATTTGACTCATGGCATAAGGTTTGAGGTTATTCATCCCTTGGAAAAATCCTCGGATAACACTCATAGATGGGAAAATCAAGACTCCCCAAGCCAAGCTTTGCATGATTGGGATCAAGTCTTTGCCCACGCCAGACAAGTCTGCTAGCCAAGGAGCAAAGACATACAAGACTAAAGCAAAAACCAGGCCTAGTCCTGTCATAAAGCCTAAAAAGCTCCGAATCAGGGCAAAGCTATGTTCTTCTTCTCGCATAGTATTGTACTTGGCAACTTGCTTGGCCACTGCAACCGGAATACCTGCTGTTGAAACCAGCAAGAACCAAGCATAGATATTATAGCCCATAGTGAAGAGACCATTGGCCGTAGCCGCATAAGATCCCATCCAGATGTACCAAGGGATAATATAGATGGCCCCAAGCAGGCGACTGATAAAGTTACTAGCCGTTAACCAAGCAGTCCCCCGTAACATCTGGGCCTGCTGGTGATTGTTTTCGTGCGACATAGATTCCTCATTCAATTTTGATAACTAGGAAAAACTCCTTATCTTCCATTATAAACTTTTCCTTGTTACTTGTAAATTTACGACTTTCGGTTTACAATAGAAAGTATGATTAAGATTGAAACCGTATTAGATATATTAAAGAAAGATGGTCTCTTCCGCGAGATTATCGACCAAGGATACTACCACTACAACTACAGCCATGTCGTATTTGACAGCATCTGCTATGACAGTCGCAAGGCCAAGGAGAAGAGTCTCTTTTTCGTCAAGGGTGCTGCCTTTAAGAAGGAATTTCTGCTTTCAGCAATCTCTCAAGGACTCGGTTGGTATGTGGCTGAAGAAGACTATGAGGTTGGTATTCCTGCTATTATCGTCAGCGATATCAAGAAAGCCATGAGTTTGATTGCCATGGAATTTTATGGCAATCCACAGGACAAACTCAAACTCCTTGCCTTTACTGGTACTAAGGGTAAGACAACAGCAGCCTATTTCGCTTATAACATCTTATCTCAAGGGCATCGCCCTGCTATGCTCTCGACCATGAATACAACTTTAGATGGCAAGACTTTCTTTAAGTCTTCATTGACAACTCCTGAGAGCATTGACCTATTTGACATGATGAATCAAGCTGTGCAAAATGACCGCACCCACCTCATCATGGAGGTCTCCAGTCAGGCCTATCTGGTCAAACGTGTCTATGGTCTAACATTTGATGTGGGAGTTTTCCTCAATATCAGCCCAGATCATATCGGCCCTATTGAACACCCTAGCTTTGAAGACTACTTCTACCACAAGCGTCTCTTGATGGAAAATAGCCGAGCAGTCATCATTAACAGCGACATGGACCACTTCTCAGTCTTGAAAGAACAAGTGGCAGAGCAAGACCATGATTTCTATGGTAGCCAGTCTGATAACCAAATCGAGAATTCCAAAGCCTTTAGCTTTTCAGCTACGGGTAAACTGGCTGGTGATTATGATATCCAACTGATTGGTCACTTCAACCAAGAAAATGCCGTTGCTGCTGGACTTGCTTGCCTCCGTCTCGGAGCTAGTCTTGAGGACATCAAAAAAGGAATCGCTGCAACCCGCGTTCCTGGTCGTATGGAAGTCCTCACTCAGAAAAATGGAGCCAAGGTCTTCATCGACTACGCCCACAATGGGGATAGTCTGACAAAACTCATCAATGTGGTTGAAACTCATCAAACTGGAAAGATTGCTCTGGTTCTCGGTTCGACAGGAAATAAGGGAGAAAGTCGTCGCAAGGACTTTGGACTTCTCCTCAATCAACATCCTGAGATTCAAGTCTTTCTGACTGCTGATGACCCTAACTATGAAGACCCAATGACCATTGCGGATGAAATTAGTAGCTACATCAATCATCCTGTTGAAAAAATTGCGGATCGCCAAGAAGCCATCAAGGCAGCTATGGCTATCACAAATCACGAATTAGATGCAGTTATTATTGCTGGTAAGGGAGCCGATTGCTACCAAATCGTTCAAGGCAAAAAAGAAGCCTATCCAGGAGATGCAGCTGTCGCAGAAAATTATTTATAAGGATCGTAAAAAAATCAAGGGAAACGAAACCCTTGATTTTTTCTATCTTTATTTAAAAGCGTTTTTCAAACCTTCAACGGCACCTTCTACAGCACCTTTAGCATCTTCTACAACGTCTTTTGCCTTAGCAACTGTTTTTTCAACAGCTCCTTCAAGTTCTGTCTTGCTGTCTCCAGTAACTTTACCAAAACCTTCTTTGACAGCGCCTGTTGCCTGTTCCAATTTGTTTTCAAGTGACATATGATTGTCTCCTTTAGTTTTATTCCGATATGTGTTATCGGTTACATTAGTATAAACTTATCGATAGATAAAGTCAAACAATGTGCTCAGAAAAAGCAATCACACTAAATAGAAAGTTAATTTTTCCTTATCAAAATCGATAGCCAACTCATACTTTCCATCTTCATTTTGGACAATATAACCTAGGACAACTAAACTGTCCACAAAGATGTCACGGCGTTTCTGCATAAGCTGATCTTTTTTGAGAAATTTTAGCAAAAAAGTTGTCATGTATTTGAGAGCATACTCAGGATTAACATCCCCCAAAATGGCATAGAGTTCCTGCTGTTTTTCTGTCAAAGGATACTGATGTTTGACCTTGTAGAAATAATTGGACAGGGTCATTTTTGATCTCGCAAAGTCCGTCTTTTCAACTAAAATAGCTGCATTGGTCTGATTGCGCAATTCCGTCTCAAAACTCTTCTGCAACAAAGCTTGATAGGTCGGACTATCTTCTTTAACAAAAATCTCTTGATCCAGTTCGAGACTATCGAGTGATTCAAGCATAGGAAGATTAAGGTAATAACGCTTATTTTCCCGTAGAATAAAGCCAGCCTTTATATACTCTTCCATGAGTTTGTCAACTGCTACATCTGGAAATTGAGCCTTAATTTCCCGTAAAATCACATCATCATGCTGGTCCAGATAACGAATCAATTCTCCAAAAAATGGCTGTCTCGTCAAACGAGATGGATTAAAAATCTGAATCATGAAGATTCCTTTCTTTACATTCTAACAGAGGTGATGTTGGCAACTGACTGGGATTGGTCCCAGCTTGGTTCAGAGGAACAGGCAGACCTAGTTCTCTGTAATACTCCCTCCAAAAATCACTAATCTCCTGCTCCCCATCCCCAAATTTCATAGGAATAGTTTCAAAAATCGGTAGGATTTCTGCTATATACTGGGAACAGTAAAAACCAGCTCCATCTGGATAGAAAGAAGCATTGTAGGGAGCCCCAAGATGTTTACAAGCTCTTTCCTTCACAGACTGGACATCCATTTCTGAGTAGACATAGATATCATACAAGTGATTTGGCTCAAAGAAGTCTGATGGTTTCTGACAGACAACACCCGCCTGTCCACTAGCATGGTAAATCATCCCATCCAAATAAATGGCAACATGACTATAGTTGCCCGTAGAAGTCTGGATGGCCTTTCCCATGTCCGACTCATCTCTCACAAAAATCAAATCACCATTTTCTAACATGCTTCACTCCTAGAAAAAAAGGAGCCGAAACTCCTTTCGATATAAGGCAAACTAGCCTTTCCTAATTTGAATTTATACTCAAAATTTTAAGCATTAAAGCTTTCAGTTAATTGAGGTACCACTTGTTTCTTACGTGAAACAGCACCAGCAAGGAAAGCATGGTTATTTTCAAGTTTGAAGTTGAAAGCCGCTTCGACCTTGCCCATATTGGCACCAAGTGCTAGGATTTCTGAGTTTGAGTTGACGATATCTGTAATCATCAAGACAAAGTCAGAATAACCGTTTGCTTCGTTAGCGGCTTGCATTGCAGCTTCGATTTCTGCTTGACGTTCCAAAACTTCAGCGATGTCAACTGTGTTTACTTGGGCAACACGGACATTATTTCCGTTCAATTCAAAAGTTTTAGCATCGATGTCAATCAATTCTTCAGCAGATTTGCTGGCCAAGTTTGTACCAGCTTTCAACATAGCCAAACCATACTCTTCCAAGTTGACACCAGCTAATTCAGCCAATTCAGGAGCAATGACTGTATCTGTTGGGTGTGTTGTTGGTGATTTCAAAAGAAGGGTATCTGAAATCAAACCTGAAAGCATCAAACCAGCAATCTCTTTAGGAACAGCTACACCATGTTCTTTGAACATACGGTAAACGATTGAAGACGCTGAACCAACTGGCTCCAAACGCATGTAGAGTGGGCTTGCAGTTTCAAAGTTAGCCACGCGGTGGTGGTCCACAACACCATAAACTTCTACTTCAGCGATATCTGATACAGATTGTTGGAATTCATTGTGGTCAGTCAGGATAACTTGCTCTGCTCCTTCTGCTTTAGCAGAAGTGATAACACGCGGTGCTTCTACACCAAAATAGTTCAAGACAAAGGCTGTTTCTTCATTTGGAGTTCCAAGGGCAACAGCTTCCGTATCCAAACCGTAAGCTTCTTTTGCAAGGTAGGCAAAGGCTACAGATGACCCGATGGCATCTGAGTCTGGATTTTGGTGACCAAATACTAGAATCTTAGACATGATAATACCTCATTTTGTTTATTCTCTTTATTGTAGCATTTTTTTCGCTTTTTGACAAAAGTAAGAGGAGTCAAAGGACTCCTCACGATTCTTCAAAATAACTGATACTCTTCGAAAATCTCTTCAAACCACGTCAGCTTCGCCTTGCCGTAGGTATGGGTACTGACCTCGTCAGTTCTATCCACAACCTCAAAACAGTGTTTTGAGCTGACTTCGTCAGTCTTATCTACAACCTCAAAGCAGTGCTTTGAGCAACCTACGGCTAGCTTCCTAGTTTGCTCTTTAATTTTCATTGAGTATAAGTAAATTTCTATCTTGATTTTCAGATAAAAATCTTTCCTTCTGTGGCCTCTTCTTACGCTTGAGAAGGGCTTCTGCCGACATGGCTTCTTCCTTACTGGCAAATCCTTGAGCATAGATAAGTTTGACTGGTAAGCGAGCCCTAGTATACTTAGCTCCCTTACCACTATTGTGCACAGCGAGGCGTCTTCTCACATCAGTCGTATAGCCTGTATAGTAGGAGCCATCTCTACATTCTACTACATACATGAAAGCCTTATGATCCATAATAAATCTCTTCGAGTTCCGGCGTATAAGAGCCATCATCATTGTGGACAATGAGAGGTGGCAAGACCTTAAAGCCACTTGTCGAGCCATCCTTGATAGCCTCAATCAAGAGCATATTGGCTTCTTTTTCCCGCTTTGGATAAACAAACTGCAGGCGCTTAGGGGCTAGATTATGCCGTTGTAACGTATCCAAAATATCCAGAAGTCGATCAGGACGATGAACCATGGCCAAACGCCCATTAGATTTGAGAATACTCTGGGCACTACGACAGATTTCCTGCAAATTGGTCGTGATTTCATGTCGCGCCAAGAGATAATGTTCACTCTCATTTAAGTTGGAATGAGGATCCACCTTGAAATAGGGTGGATTACACAAAATCATATCCACCTTACTTCCCTGAATGTAAGCAGGCATATTTTTCAAATCATCACAGATGACTTCCATCTGCTCTTCCAAACCATTCAAACGGACAGAGCGTTCAGCCATATCCGCCAAACGCTCCTGAATCTCAACAGCCAAAATCTGTGCCTGAGTACGAGTGCTAGCAAATAGCCCCACTGCTCCATTCCCAGCGCAGAAATCCACAATCAAGCCCTTTTTAGGAAAACGTGGAAAACGTGACAAGAGAACACTATCCACCGAATAGCTAAAAACCTCTCTATTTTGAATGATTTTAATATCTGTTGAGAAGAGCTGGTTAATGCGCTCCCCTGATTTTAATAATTGTTCTTCTTTCATGGTTCTATTATAGCAGATTTATATTAACATTACAAAAAATATAAAACTCTAAACTACTTCTTCTTTTTTAAATGGTGCAGGGCTTCTCTAGTCCAGATTGGTAGCATTCGTCGAAAGGGCGCAAAGCCGTAGTTAAAGCGGTCGCTTGAAAAGCGTCTCCGTCTCGGAAACTGGTGCTTTTCTTCCTCCAAAGTGCGGATAGAAAGACTGGCTTTCCCTGTAAATTCATCTAAATCCACTACCTGAACCTGAACCTCTTCATCGACTTTCAAGGCTTCATGAATATTTTCAATAAAGCCTGTCCGAATCTCTGAAATGTGAATCAGCCCCGTATCACCCGTCTCTAGCTCAACAAAGGCACCATAGGGCTGAATCCCTGTAATACGACCCTTTAGCTTATCACCGATTTTCATCTTAGTCCTCGATTTCAATTGTTTCAATCACAACATCTTCAACTGGCTTGTCCATCGCCCCCGTCTCAACAGCAGCAATGGCATCCAAGACAACGTAAGAAGCTTCATCAGCTAACTGTCCAAAAACCGTGTGACGGCGGTCTAGGTGAGGAGTTCCTCCTTGGTTGGCATAGATTTCCGCAATCGGTTCTGGCCAACCACCACGAGCAATTTCTTTCTTAGAATAAGGTAGGTGTTGGTTTTGCACGATAAAGAACTGGCTACCGTTGGTATTTGGACCAGCATTGGCCATGGAAAGAGCACCACGGATATTGTAAAGTTCTTCTGAGAATTCATCCTCAAATGATTCGCCGTAGATTGACTCGCCACCCATACCAGTTCCAGTTGGGTCTCCACCTTGGATCATAAAGTCCTTGATAATACGGTGGAAAATGACCCCATCATAGTAGCCATCTTTTGAAAGCGCAACAAAGTTAGCCACTGTTTTATGAGCATGCTCTGGGAAGAGCTTGATACGTAAGTCCCCGTGATTGGTCTTAATAGTCGCGAGAGGACCTTCTACTGTTTCAATGTCTACTTGTGGGAAATGCAATTCTTTTTCTACCATACCAAATCCTTCTAAGGCATCAAAAATGCCATCTTCTTCTAGTGTTTTTGTAATATAATCTGCTTTTTCTTTGATCTTATCATGAGAAATTCCCATTGCAACGCTGATTCCAGCATAATCAAAGAGTTCCAAGTCGTTGAGCCCATCTCCAAAAACCATGACGTTCTCTGGTTTCAAGCCTAGGTGTTCCACAACCTTTTCCACACCCATCGCTTTGGAGCCTGAAATCGGCACAATATCAGACGAATGCTCATGCCAACGAACCATGCGAAGTTTGTCTGAGAGACTATCAGGCAAACGCAAGTCATCTCCTTTATCTTCAAAAGTCCACATCTGATAGATATTTTCTTTTTCATGGAAATCAGGATCTACATCTAAATCGGGATAAATTGGATTGATAGCTTCACTAATCATATCGGTGCGAGTCGACAACTTGGCATCATGACTTCCAACTAAACCATACTCAATTCCCTCTTCCTTCGTCCAAGAAATGTACTCCTCAACATCTGACTTCTCAATCTGATGTTGATAAATGACCTGACCTTTTTTATCTTCAATGTAGGCCCCATTTAAGGTTACAAAAAAGTCAGGCTTGAGCTCACGAATCTCTGGAACGACACCAAAAATCCCCCGTCCAGAAGCAATACCTGTCAAAATTCCTTTCTCACGTAATTGCTTAAAAACCGTTGGGATTGAAGCCGGAATAAAACCTGTCTTTGAATTCCGCAATGTATCATCGATATCAAAAAAGACAATCTTAATCTTTTTTGCCTTGTATCTTAATTTGGCATCCATCTCACTACCTCTTTCAATCTAACTCTTTCCATTATACCATAAAGTAGAGAAATCCCCTATTTTCAAAAAGTTTTCAGTTTTATTGTAGGTTCTTGGATGAGAAAAAAATCAATATTTATGAAAAAAATCCATCCAAATTCAACTCGACTTCTCATTCCAGAACTCGTAAAAAAGACCCGTTGGAATCTGAAAAAGAGGTCCACCCGGACCTGAAAAAAAGACCCAACCGGGTCTTTTCTTTAATCTTCGTTTACGAAAGGCATCAAAGCCATTACGCGAGCGCGTTTGATAGCTGTTGTTACTTTACGTTGGTTTTTAGCTGAAGTTCCTGTTACACGACGAGGAAGGATTTTCCCACGTTCTGAAACGAAACGGCTAAGAAGCTCAGTATCTTTGTAATCAACATATTCAATTTTGTTTGCTGCGATGTAATCAACTTTTTTACGGCGTTTGAATCCGCCACGACGTTGTTGAGCCATGTTTTTTCTCCTTTATAATTTTAGTTGTCCATTAGAATGGTAAATCATCATCTGAAATATCCAATGGATTTGTTGCTCCAAATGGATTTTCATCACGTGAAAAGTCTGGTACTGAATTTGTAGGCACTGAATAGTTTGCAGTTGGTGCAGAATAAGCTCCACCTGTGTGACCCTCACGCACACTACGGCTTTCCAACATTTGGAAATTCTCAGCCACGACCTCTGTCACGTAG
The DNA here is from genome assembly GCF_900411395.1 of Streptococcus sp. 596553. Classification (GTDB taxonomy): domain Bacteria; phylum Bacillota; class Bacilli; order Lactobacillales; family Streptococcaceae; genus Streptococcus; species Streptococcus mitis_BA. Next base: position 210,483 of record NZ_OXCQ01000003.1, read on the forward strand.
ACACGTTGTCCTTGCTGGTTATCGTAACTACGAGTCTGGATACGACCTGTCACCCCGATAAGTGAGCCTTTTTTAGCCCAGTTAGCAAGGTTTTCAGCCTGTTGGCGCCACATAACGACATTGATAAAATCAGCCTCACGTTCGCCATTTTGACTCTTAAATGTACGGTTTACTGCAAGAGTAAAAGTCGCAACTGCTACATTTGATGGGGTATAACGCAACTCAGCGTCACGTGTCATACGCCCTACAAGTACAACATTGTTAATCATAGTTTACCTTCTTACGCGTCAGTTTTGACGATCATGTGACGAAGAATGTCAGCGTTGATTTTTGAAAGACGGTCAAACTCTTTAAGAGCTGCGTCGTCGTTTGCTTCAACGTTAACGATGTGGTAAAGTCCTTCACGGAAATCTTTGATTTCGTATGCAAGACGACGTTTTTCCCAAGATTTTGATTCAACAACAGTTGCACCGTTGTCAGTCAAAATAGAGTCAAAACGTGCTACCAAAGCGTTTTTAGCTTCTTCTTCAATGTTTGGACGAATGATATAAAGAATTTCGTATTTAGCCATTGATATGTTCCTCCTTTTGGTCTAATGACCCCAAGACTTTGCAAGGGGTAAGTGAGGTTCGCTCACAATAAACTATTATACTAGAAAAAATTTTTTTACGCAAGTAAAAACACCGAAATAAAAAAAGAAGATGACGAATCATCTTCTCAAAAACTATGAGTTTTTAGTCCTCTTTTTTCTTGCGAGCAAGAAGTCCAAATCCACTTAGGGCTCCAAGAAGTCCAAGCGCTGCGAGGCTAGCGTTAGCTTCTGTACCTGTGTTAGGCAATTCTTTTTTACCATCAACGTATTTAGGTGTTGCTGGCATTTGAGGTTTAGCTGGCTGTTCAGGTATTGCTGGAGTTGCTGGCTCTACCGGTTGTGCTGGTTGAGTCGGTTCAACCGGTGTTGGAGTTGGCATCTCAACTTTGCGGAAGATATGTCTGATATTTCCATTTGAATCTGTCACAGTCTTCACATATTCGTAACCTGGAATTGTTCCCGGTTCTTTAGAACCTGGCTCAGTTGGTTTCAATGGATTTCCATTCTCATCAGTCCAAGTAGTTGTATTTTGCTTACCTGGATTTGGTTGAGGAACAGGTGAAGGTGTTGGAGCTGGTGGTGTTACTTTTTCATAAACATGAACAGTATCTCCATTTGGAAGTTTCTTAGTTTCTACGAAGCGGTAACCTGGAATGTCTTTCTTAGGTTGGCTACCCTCTTCGCTTGGTGAAACTGGCTTACCACTTTCATCTACAAATGATGTTGTTGTCTTAACTACTTTACGGTAAACGTGAGTTACATTACCATCTTTATCAGTTGTTGTCTTAACAAACTCGTATCCTGAGATAGCTTTCTTAGGTTGGTTACCCTCTTCGCTTGGTGAAACTGGTTTACCACTTTCATCTACAAATGATGTTGTAACTTTTTCGTAGATGTGTTTTGTATTTCCTTTTTCATCAATTTCAGTTCTAACAACATTGTATCCTGGAATTTGTTCCGAAGGTTTAGTTCCATCTTTAGGTGGAAGTAAATCTGTTTCTTTGCCATCTTTTTCAATAACTACATATCTAGTATCTGGGCGAACAGTTGGAGTATAAGTTTCAGAAACTACTTTGCCATTGACGTCTTTCACTTGAACTGTTACTCCAGAAGTTTTCCCTACGAAATCTTTTTCTGGTGTAAATTCAACGACTCCATCCTTCAGTACATATGTTCCTTCTCCTGGAACTACAACTTCTTTCACTTCTTTACCAGTTTTATCAACTAATGTCAGAGTAGATTTATCAAGCTCAACTTCTTCATCGCCTTTATTAAAGTTTACTGTTGTAT
>NZ_OXCQ01000024.1 GCF_900411395.1 Streptococcus sp. 596553
ACCTTGCGTTTCGCTTCTGCCAAGGCGTCTTCAACCTTCTTAATCGCCGCTTTCTTCTCTTCTGTTGTTAAGTGCTGAACCGTGTCAAATGACGCTTTCTTCGTATTCGCTGTATTATCCAGAGAGGTAATCGCTCCATCCCTATCCACCGGATTCGTCGGCCTGATAGAATCGTTAGAAAGAGGTGAAATAAAGTCACTGCTGCTTATATTATTTGTATTTTGCTGAACATAAGCAGTAACCAAGCGCAAGGGTTGATCACCTATAGATTCTTTTAGATATTGAGTTGGATAGATTGGTGCCGTTCCGTTTCCTCCAACTATCCCCCACGCAACAATGTCATAACCCTCTGCATTAGTTGCTACATCGCCAAATTTTTCATTTCTTCCACCTCGAACCAAGAAGACTCTCAGCTGACCATTATTAGGAATATTAGCTGAAGTTATGCTCCCATTTGGTGGCAAAGGAATTTTTGCTTGAAGTAAAGGCCTGTCGTTCCCCTTGGCTTTGGCTTTACCCTCCACATCTTGCTGAGCTGTATGCCCATTCCCTAATGGAGATAAGTCAAATTCCGCTTGTGGAAGTTGGTACCTAACTTCCTGGTTCTTACTCTCTACATGTCCACTATTTAAGGTTACAGCTACGTTTACATTGTATAGTCCGTATATATTTTTTGGTGTTTTACCCTTAACCGTTATCAAGGCTCTTTTTCTATCATTAGAATAAGTTGTAGTGATGGTCGCCCATTTCTTACCTCCAACAGTATCCGGAAAGCCTGTTAATGTAAACTCGCGAATTCCTCCAGTTGATACAGTAGCAATAAATTTCAACGGTACGTCGTTCAGATCAGAACCATTCAATAGTGCTACATTATCTTTTTCATTGCCGTTCGAATTCGTCGATCTTCTCTCTCTCCCTGGACCTCCAGTAGCCAGCCCATAGACAAGTCCAGAAACACTTCTTCGACCCCTAGTTTTTCCAGTTTCCTCTGCATCTTTTTTCAGGTGACTAGCTTTTTTATACTCCTCAAGAGCAGCATTAAAGACCTCCTGGTCAACAAACCCATCTTCCTTTGTCTGAAGTGCTTCATTTAGTTTATCGTATGCTTCTTTCAGTTTTTGGACTTGTTCTGGATTTTCAGTACTGGTCTTCAGCTCTTGGAGGAGTTTATGGATGTTTTCTGATAGAGGATAACTACCTGACCCATTTGTGTAGTCTGTAGCCTCCTCCGCTGTCTCCTCCTTTTCTTGGTTTTCTGTTGACACTGGTGCTGCAGGAGAGGTTAGCGATCCCCTACCACGTCGCCCCCGTCTAGGAGCCGGGCTCGGTTCACTCAGAGTCGCACTCCTTCCTTCTCCCAGCTCAGCTGGAGAAGTGACTCCACCAGCCAAAGCCTTGTTGACTTCCTCAGTCAGCTCCCTCATGGCTTGAGTCTGGGCATTGACCTCCTCTTGACTAACCTGTGGATTTTCAAGGACAGCTTTAGCTTGTGCTAGACCTGCTTCTACACGAGCGTGAAGTTCTTTCATAGAGTCCAGTGTCAGATTGGCAAGCAAGGCTTGTAGCTTGGATTGTGCAGACTGGGCTAGCGACTTATCTACAGTAGGACGGTTTGCCTCTGCTGGCTTTTCTTCCTTGCCTTTCTCGCTAGCGTTTGTCAGAGATTGGTTTTCATTAGATGTCTCTTGAGGCTTTTGATTACCTTGACCAGAACGCTCTAGGCGACTGGGGTCTGTGACAGAACTTTCTTCACTTAGCTCTTCAGATACCCCCCCCCGAGGAATCGCTTACAAGGGCGCTGGTTCTAGTCGTTCCGCTTTCTGTCGCTGGAGAAATGTCAGGTGTTTGTGCCTGTACTGTCCCGTTGGCAAAAAACATCAGCGCAGCAACGGCAACGCTGGCAGCACCAAAGTGGTACTTCCTTATTGAGTAACGAAAAACCTTTTCCCCTTTGCGCTCTTCTTTACTTTTTAGTTTCATTCATTCTTCCTTCCTTTTTCTATTTGATTTCTTCTGTATAGTCTAGTGCGATCCAGCCCCTACCCGACTTCAACAAGCCCCAAGTATAGCCATCTGCTTCTTCTACCTGCATGATGGTAAAAGTCCCAAGAGGACAAAAACCTTGGTCAGGATAAGCCAGACCTGGGCCTGTTCGGATGTAGAGATCATCATCTACCACACGCACTAGATACTCTCCATTCCCATCTCGAGGCTGTTCCTCTTTTGAGACTTGGAAACTATCGCCAGCATGAATCTCAGCCGCCATCTGGATGAGTCGATTTAGATCAATCCCCCCAGGGCAATCTGTAGCAGTAAATTCCTGGTGAGGATGGATGGTCTCACGATTGATTGGCAAATTATAACGATCACAAATATCTGCAATCAAACGTGCTGAGTTCCAGTAGGTTTCCTCTGCAATAGTCCAGTCAGGTTCTCCACGGTTATTTAAGTGTTCAATACCAATCGAACGCCGATTGACCTCATAGTCACCAGCATGATAGGCGACACTTTCTTCACCAACACATCCCCATATCTTATCAGGAGTCACCTGGTAGTGAGCAGATGTGCCCTGCCCTGTGGAGACATACCAAGTACTTCTAGCCCCTTCATCACTCAACCCTCCATTGTGGTGAATGACAATAGTGTCAATATCAAGACGATTCTGATCGCTATTCATGATTTCCTCATCTACATCTGTGATCAGTCCTGAAAACAAATCACCATTCACTCTTTTTGTCGCAAACATTCTCCCCTCCTAGTCATTTTCTACCTTATCTTCTACCTGAGGATAAAGAGTCGTTCCCCAAATAGAAATCGTCCGCTTACGCACTAGTGGCAAATCGGTTTTTTCATAAACCGTACGCCACCATTCCCAGGCAAGTCCGGTACACTCCCTAATTTTGATAGAGAGATTGCGAACATTCCCTTTTAAAGGAATACTAGTGGTAAAATGAGCCGTCAAATCCTGCCCATTTCTGTCCCAAGTCTTAGGAGTCAAGACTTCTTTACCTTGATAATCATAGGATAATTCATCCCAAGTAATGTAATATTGGGCAACATAGGCACCACTATGATCCAAGAGTAAATCTCCGTTTCTGTAAGCTGTCACCTTAGTCTCAACATAGTCTGTACTGTTTTGAAAGGTCGCAACTACATTGTCCCGTAAAAAAGAAGTTGTATAAGAAATCGGCAAACCTGGATGATCGGCTGTAAAGCGACTGCCTTCTTGAATCAAGTCCTCTACCATATCCACCTTGCCTGTTACAACTCGGGCACCCGAACTCGGGTCCCCTCCTAAAATAACCGCCTTCACTTCTGTATTGTCCAAAATCTGCTTCCACTCTGTCTGAGGAGCTACCTTGACTCCTTTTATCAAAGCTTCAAAAGCAGCCTCGACTTCATCACTCTTACTCGTGGTTTCCAACTTGAGATAAACCTGACGCCCATAAGCAACACTCGAAATATAGACCAAAGGACGATCGGCAGAAATTCCTCTCTGCCTCAAATCCTCTACCGTTACAGTATCTTGAAACACATCTCCTGGATTTTTAACAGCATCTACGCTGACTGTATAATAAATCTGCTTAAAATTGACAATCTGAATCTGCTTTTCGCCCGAATGGACAGAATTAAAATCAATATCAAGAGAATTCCCTGTCTTTTCAAAGTCAGAACCAAACTTGACCTTGAGTTGTTCCATGCTGTGAGCCGTGATTTTTTCATACTGCATTCTAGCTGGGACATTATTGACCTGACCATAATCTTGATGCCACTTGACCAACAAATCGTTTACCGCTCCGCGAACACTTGAATTGCTGGGATCTTCCACTTGGAGAAAGCTATCACTACTTGCCAAACCAGGCAAATCAATACTATAAGTCATCGGAGCACGATCGACCGCAAGAAGAGTGGGATTATTCTCTAACAAGGTCTCATCCACTACGAGAAGTGCTCCAGGATAGAGGCGACTGTCGTTGGTAGCTGTTACAGAAATATCACTTGTATTTGTCGACAGACTCCGCTTCTTTCTTTCGATAACAACAAACTCATCGGGTAGCTGATTCCCCTCTTTGATGAAACGATTTTCAATACTTTCTCCCTGATGGGTCAAGAGTTTCTTTTTATCGTAATCCATAGCTAGTATAAAGTCATTTACTGCTTTATTTGTCATCTTCTACCTCCTAATAAGTTCCTGGATTGAGTTGCATAAACTCAGACTTGTTCAGCGAAATCAGCCGTGGTTGGACTAAGTGATCCAAAACTTCCTCGTATAATTCTTCTGAGACATTGCGTCGCCGTCTGGCTAGATAAGAAGTCGGAATGACCGTATTATCCAACATAAATACCTTATCTAAGTCAATCAAGGTTGGTCTTGTAAAAGGATTACGAGCTAAATCCG
>NZ_OXCQ01000028.1 GCF_900411395.1 Streptococcus sp. 596553
TCTTCAATACAAAATGCTTGTCGCCAATTACCTTGACACTATAATCCTTCTCCAAAGCTGACTGGTAAATCCACATCAGATATTGTCTGTCCTGAGAACTCAAGAGAGAAGGATGTTCAAGTCTCCCGATAGTCTGATAAAAATCAAAAACAGAAGCTAACTCCTGCCAATCTGACTGGCTAGTTGTCAAGGCCAGAAAAAGGGCTTTGCGAGCTGATACTTCTTGATTAGCCTTGAGAGTTCCTTTTCCCTCCAAGTTTTTTAGAAAGTGGGAAACTCCAGAAAGCAAATCTTTCTCTAACTGCGAGAAATAAAAACCTTGCCTTCTCAGACATAAGTCTCTCAAGTCGCTTTCTCTAGCAAATAAGAGTTCAAACAGTTGATAATAAAAGAAAAATATCTGGCACTGGGTCGCACTCATCTTTTCCTTGTCGGCTTCTTTTTTTAACCAGAGCAAGGGCAATAGGTAGCTGGATTGATACATTTCCTCCACCTCCTACTCTTTTTGCCCTGGAGCTTCTGCACTAGCTGCCACTTCTTTTGACTGGATGCTTTCCCACTGGTTGATTTCCTCTGAGATAAGACCTTCGCATGTCTTGACAAATAGGGCAAAAGCCTTGGTTTTTCCTGCATATTTCTCCGTTTGGCATTGATAAAGGAATTTTTCTCTCTCCAGGAGTTGCGCAGTTTTTTGGTAAGAAATCCAGTGTTCCTTGGCATTATACAAATTGAGAATCCCCTCACACAGCAAGCCTAGACTGGACAAGGCAACCGAAATCAAACGGTAGCGATCACCTGGCATAGGAATAGCACAAAAGACCGCTATGAGAAAACCTGCCACGATTTCTGTTATTTTTAATACCTTATAGCGTCTACGATGTTGAACACTTTTCTTTAAAAAATGAGCTATCTGTACGTCCAATCGATCTGTCAGATACATTTCTTCTGGCGTCATATTCGTAACCCCTTTCATTTACTTTGATAATCATAGTATAACATATTTGAATATCAAAGTATAGTAAAAACTGGACTATAGCTTATTATAAAATCCAAATATGAAATGTTTGTGAAATGAGAGAAAAATATCACAAAAAGGATGGAACAAAAAGTTTCAAAATGATAAAAGCGCATAATACCTTGCCTTAAAAAGCTTGATATTATGCGTTTTATCAGAGAAAGATTTTCTGAATGTTCACCTCAAATTGAGTTTTTCCAACATTCTATCAATCACTATTCTAGCTAGTTTCCGACTCGTCTAAACTTTGCTTATCTTAACTGAGCAAGAATAGCTTTGAGTTTCTCAATCAACTCATCTTCTGTGTGGTCAGACTCTTTCTCATTGGCTAGGAAGGCAACTGCTTGAGCGAGAGCTTCTCGTGCTTGGTCGAGGGCTTTGACATCTACACTTGTAAGGTCGCCGTCTTGCAGAACCTTAGTCAATTCCTTAGTCAATTTCTTGAGTTCTGACTCTTTCTTACGACGAGCGATGAGGAAGAGAAGGAGACCAAGAAGGGCAAGTAGGCTACCAATCATGGTACCATATGGAAGATGACCTTGCTCTTTGCTTGTTTCTTTCATTTCCTCTTCATCCTTAGTCGCTTGCTTGCCTTTCAAGGACTCGAGTACTTCTTTGACCTTGGCAGTCATCTCTCTCAAGCCTGCCTCTGTCAAGTCAGCATTTCTAAGGGCTGCTTGACCCTCTCCGAGAATAGTCTTCGCAGCGTCGATGACAGATTGATCAATACCATCCAAGTCTTTCAAACGAGTTTCCAAGTCTTGAATCAAATCTCTTAAGACGGATTTATCAACCTGTTTCTCTTGACTCGATTGAGCGCCTCCAGCGAAAGCTACACTTCTACGGCTACGAGCTGGTGGTGTCACAGAACTTTCAGATAGCCCTTGTGGAGACTCTGATTCTGTCGAATTTCCTACTTCCCTCTGTTGAGTAGATTGATCAGTAGCTTGATGCGTCGAATCTCCTGAATTAGCTGGAGTACTTGAAGTAGCAGGCTGACCTTGGTTGTTTGAACCGCCTGGACTACCATCATCAGATGGAGCTGGTCTATCTCCTTGGCTAGCCGTATCCCCTCTACTATCTGAACCTGCTTGGTTGCCACCATTACCTGGTGTGGATGAGTTTCCTTGGTTAGCTGTGCTGTTGGTCGTCGCTGTGGCAGTAATTTGGTTAATCGCTGTTTCTCCAGCCTGCTTAGCTTTCTCAACTCCTGCTTGGTCAGTCGCTTCATTGACCTTGCGTTTCGCTTCTGCCAAGGCGTCTTCAACCTTCTTAATCGCCGCTTTCTTCTCTTCTGTTGTTAAGTGCTGA
>NZ_OXCQ01000002.1 GCF_900411395.1 Streptococcus sp. 596553
TGTTTATGTTTTGTCATAGTAGACCTCGTTTCTAACTCAAACGTCTCACACTTAATTCCACCATAAAAATCCGTTTTAGACTAATTTCCACTTTGGTCAGGCAAGTGGAAGTTACTTTGAGAAGTTACAAAAATAGTTTTTTTATTTTAGTAAACGTTTCCCTTGTTTTCAAATTGCTAAAAAAGTGGTACAATATAGGATAGCTTACTATTATCTGAATCAACTGATTTGGAGAGAAAGGATTCATTTTGAAATCAATAGGCTTTATTGAAAAGCTGAAAGGGTTGTCTAGTAAAGAGCTGATTTTATTGGGAATTATCCTGAGTATCTTTTTGCCCTTTTATCTTTTTGTAGTTGTATTCTGTTTATATATTATCAGTTTGATTTTTACAGGAGACATGAAAAGTATTCTTCAGAAAATGGGGGAGCATCCGATGCTGCTTCTTTTTCTTGGCTATAGTACTGTTATATCCATTCTTGCACAAAATTGGATGGGTCTTGTGGCTTCAGTAGGAATGTTTCTGTTTGCTATTTTATTTTTGCACTATCAGTCGATTTTATCCCATAAATTCTTTCGCTTGATTTTGCAGCTCGTCTTGTTTGGTAGCGTCTTGTCAGCTGCTTTTGCGAGTTTAGAACATTTCCAAATTGTGAAGAAATTTAACTATGCTTTTCTTTCCCCCAATATGCAGGTCTGGCATCAGAATCGTGCAGAAGTGACCTTCTTTAACCCTAATTATTATGGAATTATTTGTTGTTTCTGTATCATGATTGCCTTCTATTTGTTTACAACGACCAAGTTGAATTGGTTGAAAGTATTCTGTGTGATTGCAGGCTTTGTGAATCTCTTTGGTTTGAACTTTACGCAAAATCGAACTGCCTTTCCTGCTATTATCGCTGGAGCCATTATTTATCTCTTTACGACCATTAAAAACTGGAAGGCCTTTTGGCTTAGTATTGGGGTCTTCGCGATTGGTTTGAGTTTCCTCTTTTCCAGTGATTTGGGAGTTCGGATGGGTACTTTAGACTCTTCTATGGAAGAACGCATTTCTATCTGGGATGCTGGGATGGCCTTGTTTAAGCAAAATCCTTTTTGGGGTGAAGGACCATTGACCTATATGCACTCTTATCCTCGGATACATGCTCCTTATCATGAACATGCCCACAGTCTTTATATTGATACGATTCTGAGTTACGGAATTGTGGGGACCATTTTATTAGTTTTGTATTCTGTTGCTCCTGTTCGCTTGATGATGGATATGAGTCAGGAGTCGGGGAAACGTCCGATTATCGGTCTTTATCTATCTTTCCTTACAGTGGTTGCTGTACACGGAATCTTTGACTTGGCCCTCTTCTGGATTCAGTCAGGTTTCATTTTCTTGTTAGTTATGTGCAGTATTCCATTGGAGCATCGAACTTTGGTATCGGACATGACAGATTAAGTTTTATAAGATTAAAATTCTTCTACCTTGGGTAGGAGATTTTTTATGCGATGGGCATGTTGTGCATCTGAGGTGTAAGTCCTCTGTAGGGATCCACTATCGGTGAATACAATAGCTCTCCCCAAGCCTGACTATCGTGAGGTAGTGGATTAAAATGGTCTGGGGATAGATCGTTTTAAGTCTGACGCAGGAAATAAGAATTGTCAGAGGAAGGGATAGCGAAATCGTGGCACTACTAACAGGAACGTGATAGCAAGGCGTATATAGTGGATAAGGTAGCGAGAAATTTTAAAGTATAAAAGATAGTCTTAATCTATATGTGTAAATCACGAAAGTAATTGAATTCGGAATAAGGTTGGTGTGAAAAAGATATAGTAAACGGAATCTTGAATACTAGAATGATACTTCTACAATATTGTTATAATTTAATTTGAATTCCAAAATCACATTGTTCAGTCTGTATTTCGTTTTACTATAGGTCTTCCTAAACTCCAAAGTTTCTGCGTCAAATTTCCTATTTTCGCTGTAGCCTTTGATACTTCGAACGACAATTTGAATCATATATTCAGAAAAAATGAAAAATTTGTGTTAATAAGCCTAAATATTCTGAAAATTCGTTTGATTTTTAATGGATAATGTGATATAATGGTTGTCAATCTATAATTCACATAAACAGAGGAGTAGAAAATGAAAAAAAGTCGTGTATTTGCTACGGCAGGTCTTGTTTTATTAGCAGCAGGTGTACTTGCAGCATGCAGTTCTTCAAAATCATCTGATTCATCAGCGCCAAAAGCTTACGGTTATGTTTATACAGCAGATCCAGAAACATTGGACTACTTAGTTTCAGGTAAACAAAGTACAAAGGTAGTAACTTCAAATGGTATTGATGGTTTATTTTCTAATGATAAGTATGGAAATCTTATTCCTGCAGTTGCAGAAAATTGGGAAGTGTCAAAAGATGGCTTAACCTACACTTATAAGATTCGTAAGGGTGTAAAATGGTTTACATCAGATGGTGAAGAATACGCTGAAGTGACTGCTAAAGACTTCGTAAATGGATTGAAGCACGCTGCAGATAAAAAATCACAGGCCATTTACCTAGCTGAAAATTCTGTTAAAGGTTTGGCGGATTACCTATCAGGGACTTCAACAGACTTTTCAACAGTTGGTGTTAAAGCGGTTGATGATTATACACTTCAATATACTTTGAACCAGTCAGAACCATATTGGAATTCTAAAATGGTTTATTCAATTTTCTGGCCTTTAAACGAAGAATTTGAAAAATCAAAGGGAAGCGATTTCGCTAAACCGACAGATCCAACATCTTTGCTCTACAATGGACCATTCTTGCTCAAAGCTTTGACTGCAAAATCTTCTGTGGAATTTGTAAAAAATGAGCAATATTGGGACAAAGAAAATGTTCATATAGACACTGTTACCCTAGCATACTATGATGGTTCTGACCAGGAATCGCTGGAACGTAACTTTACAAATGGAGCTTATAGTAAAGCTCGCCTTTTTCCTACTAGTTCTAACTATGCTAAAGTTGAAGAAGACTACAAAGATAATATCTATTATACCCAACCAGAAGCTGGAATTGCAGGTTTGGGTGTGAATATTGATCGTCAAAGTTACACTTATACTTCTAAGTCAACCGATTTAGAAAAAAACTCTACTAAAAAGGCATTACTTAATAAAGATTTTCGTCAAGCGTTGAACTTTGCCTTTGATCGTTCGTCATACTCTGCTCAAATAAATGGTAAAGACGGAGCTACTTTAGCAGTTCGGAATTTATTCGTGAAACCAGATTTTGTTTCAGCTGGAGAGAAGACTTTTGGTGATTTAGTTGCTGCTCAACTTCCTGCCTACGGAGATGAGTGGAAAGGTGTGAATTTAGCTGATGGTCAGGATGGTTTATTTAATGTTGACAAAGCTAAAACAGAATTTGCCAAAGCTAAGAAAGCTTTAGAAGCAGAGGGTGTACAATTTCCTATTCATCTGGATATCCCAGTAGACCAAACAGCCAAAAATTTTGTTGCACGTATTCAATCCTTTAAACAATCTATAGAGACGGTTCTTGGTGCTGAAAATGTCGTAATTGATATTCAACAAATGACAACTGACGAGTTGCATAATGTTACTTATTATGCTGCAAATGCTGCTGCAGAAGATTGGGATTTATCTGGAGCAGTTGGATGGAATCCAGACTTTGAAGATCCATCTACTTATCTTGATATTTTGAAATCAACCAGTGGTGAAACGACAAAATCTTACTTAGGGTTTGATAATCCAAATAGTTCTGCAGTAGTTCAAGTTGGTTTGAAAGAATACGATAAATTAGTTGATGAAGCCGCTAAAGAGACAAGTAATTTGAATGTACGCTATGAAAAATATGCTGCAGCTCAAGCATGGTTGACAGATAGTTCCCTCTTCATTCCTGCTATGGCTTCTACTGGAGCAGCACCAGTAATTTCACGAATTGTTCCGTTTACAAATGTGTTTGCACAATCTGGGGATAAAGGTTCGGAACTATACTTTAAATATATTCAATTACAAGATAAGGTTGTAACAAAAGAAGAGTATGAAAAAGCTCGTGAAAAATGGTTGAAAGAAAAAGCTGAATCAAATGAGAAAGCTCAAAAAGAATTGGCAAGTCATGTGAAGTAAATAATTTCTAATAGAACTTTCTCTCCATGAGGAGAAGGTTCTTTTGGGATTTTTAAAGGAAATAATATGAAAAAATATATTTTTATGCGTGTTTTGCGGTCATTGGTTTCGATTTTCTTAGTAACGACTTTGACCTACACGATTATCTATACCTTGGTTCCTCGAAAATTGATTTTCAAGCAGGATCCTAACTATAATAAAATTGCGACAACGGCTGATAAACGTGATAACTATGAAAATACTGTGTTTGAGCGTATGGGCTACATTGAGTATTACGATACTAAAGAGTTGCAAGAAAAGGCAAGTAGCATGGATTCTTCTGTAACAGTAGAGGCAAATGCGACCAATAAAGCTATTTATGAAAAGTACATCAATCAATTAGGTCATGGTTGGACTTTGGGAGAATTTACTGAAAGTGGTCAATTTTATGCTACTCGTGAAATTCCAATTTTTGAACGTGTTTTTCACTTCTATGCTAACTTGATTGACATTGACCATACAAATAAAATTCAAGACCCTGAAAACCCAGACTTGAAACGCTATCTTCGTTTTGAAAATGATCCAGCTATCGGATGGTCATTGGTCGGTTCGGGTACTAAACATAAATATCTCTTGTACTTCAACAGTCAGTTCCCATTTGTGCATCAAAATTTTGTGAATATCAATTTAGGTGACTCTTATCCAACCTATGCTAATACACCAGTTCTTCAGGTTATTACTCAAGGTCAAGGACAAACCAAAACTGCCCAAGTTCAGTTCCCAACAGGTAAGAAAACGTCTTCTGTGAATATTTACTCAAGAACCTACAAGTCACCTAGTCAGGCTGACTCTCGTGAAGTAGCTAGCTATGGGAAAGATGATCCTTACACAGCGACTGAAAGTAATTACCAATATCCATCTATGATTGTCAGCTCTGCTATTGCTGGTTTGATTGGTTTGGTGATTTCTTATGCGATTGCCGTGCCACTTGGTTCAGCCATGGCTCGTTTCAAGAACACTTGGATCGATAGCTTCTCAACAGGGGCTTTGACCTTCTTGATGGCACTTCCAACAATCGCCCTTGTTTATATTGTTCGATTGCTTGGTTCCTCAATTGGTTTACCAGATTCATTCCCTATCTTGGGAGCTGGAGATTGGCGTTCTTACGTTTTACCAGCAGTAATCCTTGGTTTGTTGGGTGCTCCTGGTACAGCCATTTGGATTCGTCGTTACATGATTGACTTGCAATCTCAAGACTTTGTTCGTTTTGCTCGTGCAAAAGGTTTGTCTGAAAAAGAAATTTCAAACAAACACATCTTTAAAAATGCCATGGTTCCGCTGGTTTCAGGAATTCCTGGTGCCGTTATTGGGGTTATCGGTGGTGCAACCCTTACTGAAACAGTCTTCGCCTTCCCAGGTATGGGTAAAATGTTGATTGACTCTGTAAAAGCATCTAATAACTCCATGGTCGTTGGTCTTGTCTTCATCTTTACATGTATTTCTATCTTCTCCCTTCTTTTAGGAGATATTTGGATGACCATTATTGATCCACGTATTAAATTGACTGAGAAAGGAGGCAAATAATGTCTACAATCGATAAAGAAAAATTTCAGTTTGTAAAACGTGACGATTTTGCCTCTGAAACTATTGATGCGCCAGCATATTCTTACTGGAAGTCAGTGTTTAGACAATTTATGAAGAAAAAATCAACTGTAGTTATGTTGGGAATATTGGTAGCTATCATTTTGATGAGTTTCATCTACCCAATGTTTTCTAAGTTTGATTTCAATGATGTCAGCAAGGTAAACGACTTTAGCGCTCGTTATATCAAGCCGAATGCTGAGCATTGGTTCGGTACAGACAGTAACGGTAAATCTCTTTTTGACGGTGTCTGGTTCGGAGCTCGTAACTCTATCCTCATTTCTGTGATTGCGACAGTGATTAACTTGGTTATCGGTGTTTTTGTCGGTGGTATTTGGGGAATTTCAAAATCAGTAGACCGTGTGATGATGGAAGTTTATAACGTCATCTCAAACATCCCATCTCTTTTGATTGTTATTGTCTTGACTTACTCAATCGGAGCTGGATTCTGGAATCTGATTTTTGCCATGAGTGTGACGACATGGATTGGAATTGCCTTCATGATCCGTGTGCAAATCTTGCGTTACCGTGATTTGGAATACAACTTGGCGTCACGTACTTTGGGAACACCAACCTTGAAGATTGTTGCTAAAAACATCATGCCTCAATTGGTATCTGTTATTGTGACAACCATGACTCAAATGCTTCCAAGCTTTATCTCATACGAAGCCTTCTTGTCTTTCTTCGGTCTTGGATTACCAATTACAGTGCCAAGTTTGGGTCGTTTGATTTCAGATTATTCACAAAACGTAACAACTAATGCTTACTTGTTCTGGATTCCATTGACAACCCTTGTCTTGGTATCCTTGTCCCTTTTCGTAGTTGGTCAAAACTTAGCGGATGCTAGTGATCCACGTACACATAGATAGGAGTAGAAATGACAAAAGAAAAAAATGTAATTTTGACTGCTCGCGATATTGTCGTGGAATTTGACGTTCGTGACAAAGTATTGACAGCCATTCGCGGCGTTTCCCTTGAACTAGTTGAAGGAGAAGTATTAGCCTTGGTAGGTGAGTCAGGATCAGGGAAATCTGTTTTGACAAAGACTTTCACAGGTATGCTTGAAGAAAATGGTCGCATTGCCCAAGGTAGTATTGACTACCGTGGTCAGGATTTGACAGCCTTGTCTTCTCACAAAGATTGGGAACAAATTCGTGGGGCTAAGATTGCGACTATCTTCCAGGATCCAATGACTAGTTTGGACCCCATTAAAACAATTGGTAGTCAGATTACAGAAGTTATTGTAAAACACCAAGGAAAGACAGCTAAAGAAGCGAAAGAATTGGCCATTGACTACATGAATAAGGTTGGGATTCCAGATGCAGATAGACGTTTTGATGAATACCCATTCCAATATTCTGGAGGAATGCGTCAACGTATCGTTATTGCGATTGCCCTTGCTTGCCGACCTGATGTCTTAATCTGTGATGAGCCAACGACTGCCTTGGATGTAACTATTCAAGCTCAGATTATTGATTTGCTAAAATCTTTACAAAACGAGTACCATTTCACAACAATCTTTATTACCCACGACCTTGGTGTGGTGGCAAGTATTGCGGATAAGGTAGCGGTTATGTATGCAGGAGAAATCGTTGAGTATGGAACTGTTGAAGAAGTCTTCTATGACCCTCGCCATCCATATACATGGAGTCTCTTGTCTAGCTTGCCTCAGCTTGCTGATGATAAAGGGGATCTTTACTCAATCCCAGGAACACCTCCGTCACTTTATACTGACCTGAAAGGGGATGCCTTTGCCTTGCGCTCTGACTATGCAATGCAGATTGACTTCGAACAAAAAGCTCCTCAATTCTCAGTATCAGAGACGCATTGGGCTAAAACTTGGCTTCTTCATGAGGATGCTCCAAAAGTAGAAAAACCAGCTGTGATTGCAAATCTCCACGATAAGATTCGTGATAAAATGGGATTTGCCCATCTGGCAGACTAGGAGGAAGGAAATGTCTGAAAAATTAGTAGAAATCAAAGATTTAGAAATTTCCTTCGGTGAAGGAAGTAAGAAGTTTGTCGCGGTTAAAAATGCCAACTTCTTTATCAACAAGGGAGAAACGTTCTCGCTTGTTGGTGAGTCAGGTAGTGGGAAAACAACTATTGGTCGTGCCATCATTGGTCTAAATGATACAAGTAATGGTGATATCATTTTTGATGGTCAAAAGATTAATGGTAAGAAATCGCGTGAACAAGCTGCGGAATTGATTCGTCGTATCCAGATGATTTTCCAAGACCCTGCAGCAAGTTTGAATGAACGTGCCACTGTTGATTATATTATTTCTGAAGGTCTTTACAATCATCATCTGTTCAAAGATGAGGAAGAACGTAAAGAGAAGGTTAAAAGTATTATCCGTGAAGTGGGGCTTCTTGCTGAGCACTTGACTCGTTACCCTCATGAATTCTCAGGTGGTCAACGTCAACGTATCGGTATTGCCCGTGCCTTGGTCATGCAACCAGACTTTGTTATTGCGGATGAGCCCATTTCAGCTTTGGACGTTTCTGTACGTGCCCAAGTCTTGAACTTGCTTAAAAAATTCCAAAAAGAACTTGGCTTGACCTATCTCTTTATCGCCCATGACTTGTCGGTTGTTCGTTTTATTTCAGATCGTATCGCAGTTATTTACAAGGGTGTTATTGTAGAGGTTGCAGAAACAGAAGAATTGTTTAACAATCCAATTCACCCATATACTCAAGCCTTACTTTCAGCGGTACCAATCCCAGATCCAATCTTGGAACGTAAGAAGGTCTTGAAGGTTTACGATCCAAGTCAGCACGACTATGAGACTGATAAGCCATCTATGGTAGAAATCCGTCCAGGTCACTATGTTTGGGCTAACCAAGCCGAATTGGCGCGTTACCAACAAGGGTTAAACTAATAATGGTTTTATAATTTCCATGTCAATTTTTATGGAAATTATAAACCTTTTTTTGTTGGACTGATTTGAAAAAACTTTGAAAGCGGCTTGAAAGAATTTTCGAAAAATTTTAAAAAATTCTGAAATATTCTTGACAGGTGATGAAAAAGGTGGTAAGATAGGAAACATCAAAAAAGAAAGCAGAAAAAGAAATGAATAAAAGACAAGCTGTAACAATGAATCAAAACTTTTACTTTAGCTACTTTAGATAGTGTTTGTAGACATGTCACCATGGATGCAAACAGTTCAAGCAATTTGTTTGTATCTATGTGGCTAAGATTTTTGATTGTGGTCCATATAGATGAATATCTAAATGGACTAGCAAAGTTATAACTTGTTAGATTTTTTCAAGCATCCGTTTAGGTATTATCTAGGCGGTTTTTTGTTTTATACTCTTCGAAAATCAAATTCAAACCACGTCAACGTCGCCTTGCCGTACTCAAGTACAGCCTGCGGCTAGTTTCCTAGTTTGCTCTTTGATTTTCATTGAGTATTATCTTTTCTGAGAAGGAGTTTCATTATGAAAGTTGTTCGAAAATTGCTAGCACCCCTCTTGGTAGTGGGGATCCTCTTAACCTCTCTGATCAGTTTGCATCAGTTGAAGGCAGATAAGAAAAAAGATGTATTTCGTATCGGTATTTCACAATTTATTACCCACCAGTCTCTAGACGCTACTAGAGAAGGTTTTGTGGATGAGCTGGGCAAGCAAGGTTATATTGAAGGGAAAAATATCGAGATTGATTTGCAAAATGCACAGGGAGAACAAAGAAATCTAAAAACGATTTCCCAGCAACTAGCAGAATCTAGTGATGTCGTTCTAGCTATCGCAACGCCTTCTGCTCAGAGCTTGGCTAATACAACACAAACGACACCGGTTATCTTTTCAGCGGTAACAGATCCTGTCAGTGCCAAGTTGGTTGAGTCAAGAGAACATCCTGGGGGCAATGTAACTGGGACAAGCGATCAGTCATCAGATGCCATTTCAACCCAAATCAATTTGATAAAGAAAGTGTTGCCAAAAGCTAAAACGATTGGAATCCTCTATACTCAGAGCGAGCCAAACTCAGTTGTCCAAAAGGATGAAGCTAAGCGCCTTCTGGAAGAAAAAGGCTTTACCGTTGTTGAAAAAACAGTCTTGGACAGTAACAACGTCAAGGCGGCAGCAGAAAGCTTGATGGCAGAGGTGGATATGGTTTTTGTACCAACGGATAATATCATTTCATCAACCATGGAAACAGTCAAGCAGGTTTCTATTAAACACAAGGTTCCAGTATTCGGTGGTTCAACAGAAATGATTGCTGTTGGCGGCTTGTATAACTACGGAACTAATTATGAAGAATTGGGAAGACAGACAGCTCGCATGCTGATTCGTGTTTTAAAAGGTGAGAAGCCAGAAAATATAGCAGTTGAGTTGCCTGAAAAACTGGAATTACATACCAATCAAGAAATGGCAGATGCATTGGGAATTGATATTAGTAAGTTAGAAGGCAAGGAATAAGGAGGTTTGAGATGAATTTTGTATTATCTAGTTTATCAGAAGGTTTGTTGTGGTCGATTATGGCTATTGGGGTCTACTTGACTTTCCGTATTTTGGATATTGCGGATATGACTGCTGAAGGAGCCTTTCCACTGGGGGCGGCTGTCGTCGTATCTCAGATACAGGGAGGGACAAATCCTTGGATTGCGACCGTACTTGCTGTGCTGGCAGGTATGGTAGCAGGTCTGGTATCAGGAATGCTCCACACCAAGATGAAAATTCCAGCTCTCTTGACAGGGATTGTGACCTTGACAGGGCTTTATTCAATCAATATTAAAATCATGGGAAGTGTGCCCAATCTTTCCTTGGGAGATTCTGCAACTGTCTTTAAACAGTTGGCTAGCTTGGGACTGACAAATGAAGAAGCTGTTTTCTCACTTAGTTTGGCCTGTCTATTACTTGTTTGTTTGGTCTTGACTCTTTTGATGAAAACAGAGATTGGCTTGGTCTTGCGTTCGACTGGGGACAATATTCCGATGAGTGAGGCCAATGGGGTCAATGTAGACACCATGAAGATTGTTGGTTACATGATTTCAAACGGCTTGATTGCCCTATGTGGTTCCTTGTTTGCCCAAAATGATGGATTTTCAGATGTGACTTCTGGGACAGGAACCATCGTTGTTGGTTTGAGTGCAGTGATTATTGCGGAAGTCTTGATACACGACTTGACCATTGGAGGCCGCTTATTATCCATCGGAATCGGTGCTATTGTATACCGTTTGATTATTTTAAATATCTATGAAATTCCAAATCTAGATCAAAACCTAGTTCGTCTCTTTAATGCAATTTTGCTAGCCTTAGTTTTATTTGCACCAGAATTGCAAAAGAGGTTAAAGATTCGTGGTCTGAAATTGAGAAATGAATAGGAGGAGAAAGTTATGGCAAGTTTGTTAACACTTGAAAATATTCACAAAACATTTGAAGCAGGGACGGTCAATGAGAACCATGTCCTCAAAGGATTAGATTTAGAAGTTGAAGAGGGAGATTTTATCTCTGTGATTGGTGGAAATGGAGCAGGGAAATCCACTTTGATGAATATCTTGGCTGGCAATCTATCGGTGGACGAAGGGGACCTTCTACTGGCAGGGAAATCCATTAAAAATCTGAGTGTAAGAAAGAGAGCTAAGGATATTGCCCGTGTTTTTCAAGATCCTAAGATGGGAACAGCTTCTCGTTTGACGATTGAGGAGAATATGGCTATTGCCTTGAGACGCGGGCAGAAGAGAGGGCTTGGTTGGGGCGTGAAGGAGAAGGATAGAATCCAGTTCCAAGAAGCCTTGAAAGAGTTGAATATTGGCCTTGAAAATCGCTTGAAAGTAGATACTCAATACCTTTCAGGAGGACAAAGACAGGCCTTGACCCTAGTCATGGCAGCCTTGGTGAAACCTAAGCTCTTGTTGTTGGATGAACATACTGCGGCACTTGACCCGAAAACTAGTCAAATGGTGATGGATTTGACGCAAAAGATTGTGGAACACCATCAGTTGACGACTTTGATGATTACCCACGATATGAACCATGCGATTGAGTACGGAAATCGTCTCATTATGCTCTATCAAGGCAAGATAGTGGTGGATGTAAAAGGAGAAGAGAAAAAGCATCTGACAGTTGAAGACCTCATGCATCTCTTCCAGAAAAATAGTGGCCAAAGTTTGGTCAGTGATGAATTGGTTTTGGGATAAAGAAAAAGGCTGAGATCTAGTGTCTCAGTCTTTTATTTCTTGCGTTTTGCAAAATCTCTTCAAACCACGTCAGCTCTATCTGCAACCTCAAAACAGTGTTTTGAGCAGCATGCGGCTAGCTTCCTAGTTTGCTATTTGATTTTCATTGAGTATAAACTCAGCAAGGAGCCCTCTTTTGCAGAAAAGAAGGGTTCTTTTTGCTGTCTATTCCCTCCCTGAAAGCGTAAAACAAACTAGTCAGGGTGGCTAGTTTGTGGTATAATGAAAGAGACTCAAAAAGAAACAGGAGAAAAATGATGGATTTACTTTTAGCAATTGTATTGATTGTGCTAGCTTTTCTAGGAGGAGCTCTTGGAGGAATGTACTTGGTTCGTAAGCAAATCGAAAAAGAATTTGCTGACAACCCACGTTTGAATGCTGAAGCAGTTCGTACTCTTTTGAGTGCAAATGGTCAAAAACCAAGCGAAGCTAAGGTACAACAAGTTTACCACCAAATCATCCGCCAACAAAAGGCAGCCCTTGCCAACAATAAAAAGAAAAAATAAATAAGGAAAAGTCTGGGATGAAAGTTCCAGACTTCTCACTATGTTGGCTATGGTTTAGGGATGAGACTTTTTCCTTGCATTCTATTGATATTTGATTATGATTAAGAGAGATAGTTGTTGATGAGGCTGTCATTATTCAGTTCATAAGGAACGGTAATCATAATGAACTATCAATCAGAAAAAAGACTAGAAAGAAGACTGTATGGATAATCGACCAATTGGTTTTTTGGATTCGGGTGTCGGGGGCTTGACCGTTGTGCGCGAGCTCATGCGCCAGCTTCCCCATGAAGAAATCGTCTATATTGGAGATTCGGCACGGGCGCCCTATGGTCCCCGTCCTGCTGAGCAAATTCGTGAATATACTTGGCAGTTGGTCAACTTTCTCTTGACCAAGGATGTTAAGATGATTGTCATTGCTTGTAACACTGCGACTGCGGTCGTCTGGGAAGAAATCAAGGCTCAACTAGATATACCAGTCCTGGGTGTGATTTTGCCAGGAGCTTCGGCAGCTATCAAGTCTAGCCAAGGTGGGAAAATCGGGGTCATTGGAACGCCCATGACGGTACAATCAGACATTTATCGTCAGAAAATTCATGATCTGGATCCAGACTTACAGGTGGAGAGTTTGGCCTGTCCCAAGTTTGCTCCCTTGGTTGAGTCGGGTGCTCTGTCAACCAGTGTCACCAAGAAAGTGGTCTATGAAACCCTGCGTCCCTTGGTTGGAAAGGTGGATAGCCTGATTTTGGGCTGTACCCATTATCCGCTCCTCAGACCCATTATTCAAAATGTCATGGGGCCAAAAGTTCAGCTCATTGATAGTGGGGCAGAGTGTGTACGGGATATCTCAGTCTTACTTAATTATTTTGAAATCAATCGTGGTCGCGATGCTGGACCACTTCATCACCGTTTTTACACAACAGCCAGCAGCCAAAGTTTTGCACAAATTGGTGAAGAATGGCTGGAAAAAGAGATTCATGTGGAGCATGTAGAATTATGACAAATAAAATTTATGAATACAAGGATGAACAGGACTGGTATGTCGGGTCCTATGGTATTTTTGGTGGCGTCCGGACGTTGACGGATGATGACTTGGATTTTCCTCTATTGGAGTTTGCCCAAAGATTTCGAGATGAGGATCGAGGTTTTCCTGTTTCTGTTACTGTTTTACGCTATGGTTCTCTCTACCGTTTATTGTCTTTTGTGGTAGATATCCTCAACCAAGAAATGGGACGAAATGTGGAAGTTATCCAACGTCAGGGGGCTTTGCTCTTGGTTGAAAATGGGCAACTCCTGCATGTAGAATTGCCTAAAGAAGGGGTCAATGTTCATGATTTCTTTGAGACAAACAAGGTCAGAGAAACCTTATTGATTGCGACTCGAAACGAAGGCAAGACCAAGGAATTTCGAGCTATCTTTGACAAGCTAGGCTACGATGTGGAAAACCTCAATGACTATCCTGACTTGCCTGAAGTAGCAGAAACAGGCATGACCTTCGAAGAAAATGCCCGTCTCAAGGCAGAAACCATTTCCCAATTAACGGGCAAGATGGTTTTGGCAGATGACTCAGGTCTCAAAGTCGATGTCCTTGGTGGCTTGCCAGGTGTCTGGTCAGCTCGTTTCGCAGGAGTGGGAGCTACTGACCGTGAAAACAATGCCAAACTCTTGCACGAATTGGCCATGGTCTTTGAACTCAAGGACCGCTCGGCTCAATTCCATACAACCCTAGTCGTAGCCAGTCCAAACAAGGAAAGCTTGGTTGTTGAAGCAGACTGGCCTGGCTACATTAACTTTGAACCCAAGGGTGAAAATGGCTTTGGCTATGACCCTCTCTTCCTTGTAGGAGAGACAGGCAAGTCCTCAGCTGAATTAACCCTTGAAGAAAAAAATAGCCAATCTCACCGTGCCTTAGCCGTTAAGAAACTTTTGGAGGTATTTCCATCATGGCAAAGCAAACCATCATTGTAATGAGCGATTCCCATGGCGATAGCTTGATTGTGGAAGAAATCCGTGATCGCTATGTGGGCAAAGTTGATGCCGTTTTTCATAACGGCGATTCTGAACTGCGTCCCGATTCTCCCCTTTGGGAAGGCATCCGTGTTGTTAAAGGGAATATGGACTTCTATGCAGGCTATCCAGAACGTCTGGTGACTGAGCTTGGATCGACCAAGATTATCCAAACCCATGGTCACTTGTTTGACATCAATTTCAACTTTCAAAAGTTGGACTACTGGGCTCAGGAAGAAGAGGCCGATATCTGTCTCTATGGTCACTTGCATGTGCCAAGTTCTTGGATGGAAGGCAAGACCCTCTTTCTAAATCCAGGTTCCATCAGTCAACCACGTGGTACCGTCAGAGAATGTCTCTATGCTCGTGTGGAGATTGATGACAGTTATTTTAAAGTGGACTTTTTGACACGAGACCATGAGGTGTATCCGGGCTTGTCCAAGGAGTTTAGCCGATGATTGCCAAGGAGTTTGAGACTTTCTTGTTGGGGCAAGAAGAAACTTTTTTGACTCCTGCTGAAAATCTAGCTGTGTTGATTGATACCCACAATGCGGATCATGCGACACTCTTGCTCAGTCAGATGACCTATACCCGTGTTCCTGTTGTAACAGATGAAAAACAGTTTGTTGGGACGATTGGGCTCAGAGATATTATGGCTTATCAGATGGAGCATGACTTGAGTCAAGAAATTATGGCGGATACGGATATTGTTCATATGACGAGAACGGACGTAGCGGTCGTCTCGCCTAATTTTACTATTACAGAGGTCTTGCACAAGCTGGTAGATGAGTCCTTCTTGCCGGTTGTGGATGCGTCTGGTATTTTCCAAGGGATTATTACGCGCAAGTCTATCCTCAAGGCAGTCAATGCCCTCTTGCATGACTTTAGTAAGGAATATGAGATTCGATGCAAATAAAAGACAGGATTTCAGACTTTTTAGAGGAAAAGCAGGGTCTGTCTGCCAATTCCAAGCAGTCCTATAGGTATGATTTGGAGCAATTTTTAGACATTGTAGGCGAGCGGATTTCTGAGACCAGTCTCAAGATTTACCAAGCCCAGCTAGTCAATCTAAAAATCAGCGCTCAGAAGCGAAAGACTTCGACCTGTAACCAATTTCTCTACTTTCTCTATCAAAAAGGAGAAGTGGATAACTTTTATCGTTTGGAATTAGCTAAACAAGCTGAAAAGAAGACCGCAAAGCCGGAACTGTTAGACCTAGACTCTTTTTGGCAAGAAAGTGACGTTCCAGAGGGTCGCTTGCTAGCGCTCTTAATTCTAGAAATGGGGCTCTTACCGAGTGAGATTTTAGCTCTCAAGGTTGAGGATATCAATCTGGATTTTCAGGTGTTGCGAATCAAGAAGGCTTCCCAACAGAGGATTGTTACCATTCCCACAACTTTGCTTTCAGAATTAGAGCCCTTGATGAGCCAGACCTATCTTTTTGAAAGGGGAGGGAAAGCCTATTCCCGTCAGTGGGCCTTTCGTCAGCTAGAGTCTTTTGTCAAGGAGAAAGGTTTTCCATCATTATCAGCTCAAGCCTTACGTGAACAGTTCATTCTAAGACAAATAGAAAACAAGGTCGATTTGTACGAAATTGCAAAAAAATTAGGATTAAAAACAGTCCTTACCTTAGAAAAATATAGATAATGGATATTAAATTAAAAGATTTTGAAGGGCCCCTGGACTTGCTCTTGCACCTGGTTTCTAAGTACCAGATGGATATCTACGATGTTCCTATCACAGAAGTCATTGAACAGTATCTAGCCTATGTCTCAACTCTGCAGGCCATGCGTCTGGAAGTGACAGGTGAGTATATGGTTATGGCCAGTCAGCTCATGCTGATCAAGAGCCGCAAGCTTCTTCCAAAGGTAGCGGAAGTGACCGATTTGGAGGATGACCTGGAGCAGGATCTCCTCTCTCAAATTGAAGAATACCGCAAGTTCAAGCTCTTGGGGGAGCACTTAGAAGCCAAGCATCAAGATCGGGCCCAGTATTATTCCAAAGCGCCGACAGAGTTGATTTACGAAGATGCGGAGCTTGTGCATGACAAGACGACCATTGACCTCTTTTTGGCTTTTTCAAATATCCTAGCCAAGAAAAAAGAGGAGTTTGCACAGAATCACACGACTATCTTGCGGGATGAGTATAAGATTGAGGACATGATGGTTATCGTGAAAGAGTCCTTGACTGGACGAGATCAATTGCGCTTGCAGAATTTGTTTAAGGAAGCCCAGAATCTCCAAGAGGTCATCACCCTCTTTTTGGCAACCCTAGAGTTAATCAAAACCCAGGAGCTGATCCTCGTGCAAGAGGAAAGTTTCGGAGATATTTATCTCATGGAAAAGAAGGAAGAAAGTCAAGTGGCCCAAAGCTAGACTTGATAGAGAGGAAAGATGAGTACTTTAGCAAAAATAGAAGCGCTCTTGTTTGTAGCGGGTGAAGATGGGATTAGAGTCCGCCAGTTAGCTGAACTCCTCTCTCTGCCACCGACAGGCATCCAACAGAGTTTAGAAAAATTAGCCCAGAAGTATGAAAAGGACCCAGATTCCAGTTTGGATCTGATTGAGACTGGGGGCGCTTATAGATTGGTGACCAAGCCTCAATTTGCAGAGATTTTGAAGGAATACTCTAAGGCACCTATCAACCAGAGTTTATCTCGGGCTGCCCTTGAGACCTTGTCCATTATTGCCTACAAACAGCCCATCACACGGATAGAGATTGATGCCATCCGTGGGGTCAACTCGAGTGGGGCTTTGGCAAAGTTGCAGGCCTTTGACTTGATACGAGAAGACGGGAAAAAAGAAGTGTTGGGTCGTCCCAACCTCTATGTGACTACAGATTATTTCCTAGATTACATGGGGATAAACCATTTAGAAGAATTACCAGTGATTGATGAGCTTGAGATTCAAGCCCAAGAAAGCCAATTATTTGGTGAAAGGATAGAAGAAGATGAGAATCAATAAGTATATTGCCCACGCAGGTGTGGCCAGTAGGAGAAAAGCAGAAGAGCTGATCAAGCAAGGTTTGGTGACGGTTAACGGCCAAGTGGTACGTGAACTAGCAACGACCATCAAGTCAGGCGACAAGGTCGAAGTTGAAGGCCAGCCTATCTACAACGAAGAAAAGGTCTACTATCTGCTTAACAAACCACGCGGTGTCATTTCCAGTGTGACAGATGACAAGGGGCGTAAGACTGTTGTCGACCTCTTGCCTAACGTGAAGGAGCGCATCTACCCTGTAGGTCGTTTGGATTGGGATACATCAGGAGTTTTGATTTTGACTAATGATGGGGATTTTACGGATGAGATGATTCACCCTCGTAATGAGATTGACAAGGTTTATGTCGCGCGTGTTAAAGGTGTGGCCAATAAGGATAATCTCCGCCCCTTGACCCGTGGACTGGAGATTGATGGTAAGAAAACCAAGCCGGCTGTCTATGAGATTCTCAAAGTGGATCCAGTCAAAAACCGCTCTGTGGTGCAGTTGACTATCCATGAAGGGCGTAATCACCAGGTTAAAAAGATGTTTGAAGCTGTCGGCCTTCAAGTAGACAAATTATCACGGACTCGTTTTGGACACCTAGACTTGACAGGACTCCGTCCGGGAGAATCCCGTCGTCTTAATAAAAAAGAAATCAGCCAACTACACACCATGGCTGTAACCAAGAAATAATGAAACGAATTTTGATAGCGCCTGTGCGCTTTTACCAACGGTTTATCTCACCAGCCTTTCCACCCTCTTGTCGCTTTGAGCCGACTTGTTCCAACTACATGATTCAGGCTATTGAAAAACATGGCTTCAAGGGTGTTTTGATGGGTTTGGCTCGAATTTTACGTTGCCATCCATGGTCGAAAACAGGTAAGGACCCCGTCCCAGACCATTTTTCCCTTAAACGGAATCAAGAAGGGGAATGAGGTTGGGCAAAAGGTTTTAATAAAATGATAAAAACGCATCCTATCAGGTTTGAGTGAGCTTGATAGGATGCGTTTTATCATGTAAAGATGTGATTGAGTTTAAAGCAGCTTATTTCAAGGCTTTTTGTGCATCTTCAATCATGAGTTTTGTTGATTCAAGTCCGCCTCCGCTTAGATACCAGAGATCTGGTGTTAGTTGGATGATCTTTCCATTTTTAGCGGCAGGTGTTTCAGCGATGAGGGCATTTTCTAGGACGCCATCGTTGCTTGAGTTGTCACCACCGATGGCAAGGGTACGGTTGATGACAAAGAGGATGTCAGGGTTGATTTCTTTGACACTTTCAAAGCTGACTTCTTGTCCGTGGCGTGAGTCTTCGAATTTAGTGTCAGTTGGCTTGAATTTCAAGGTTTGATACAAGAAAGAGAAACGAGATTGGGCACCAAAGGCAGCCATTTTTCCTTCATTGAGGAGGATAGCAAGGGCTTTTTTGTCAGAACTTTCGTTTTTAGTTGCGACTTCTTGGATGCTCTTGTCTAGCTTGTCCAATTCTTCCTTGGCTTTCTGTGTACCAGTTTCACCAAAGGCGCTTGCTAGGGATTCGATATTAGTCTTGGTAGAAGTCCAGTAGTCATCTTTGCCTGCTTGGAAGAGAACAGTCGGAGCGATTTCGTTGAACTTATCTACGAATTTTTGGGTACGTGGTGAAGCGATAATTAGGTCTGGTTCAAGAGCAGCAAGGGCTTCTAGGTCTGGCTCAACCATAGAACCAACATTTTTAACTTTTCCAGCTAGGTCTTTTAGATAAGTCGGAACAGTTTTTGTAGGCATTCCGACGATATTCTTTTCAAAACCTAAAGCGCGAATAGTATCCGCAGCACCGAGGTCAAAGGTCACAATCTTTTCAGGGACTTTTGAAAGTGTGACTATACCTAGTGAACTTTTAATGGTTACCTCTGTTGGAGCAGAGCTACTTGACTCCGTCTTACTAGTGCTTGAGTTTGTACTACATGCACCAAGTAGGAGCAAGAAGCTGGCCGCTAGGGCAGTGAGATAAAGTTTAAGGGATGTTTTCATAATTTCTCCTTTTTAAAATGTGATAACGATTTAGGGAGTCTCTAGGTTTTATTGACTAAGAGACTGAAAGTTCTCTAACTTGAGCTTCTATGTTACTAGCTATAGATACAAATCTTTTTGCCATTGATATCAGCTAGCGTGATAGGAATTTCATATAGTTGACTGAGCAGATCAGCTTGCATGATTTGATCTGTTGTTCCCTTGCGAAAGACTCGGCCGTCCTTGAAGGCGACAATTTCATCCGCATACTGGCTGGCCATGTTAATATCGTGGAGGACGATGATAATGGTCTTTCCGAGTTCTTCCACCAGTCTCCGAAGAATCTGCATCATGCTAACGCTTTGTTTGATGTCGAGATTGTTGAGTGGTTCGTCCAGCAAGATAAAGTCTGTATCCTGGGCCAGTACCATAGCGATAAAGACCCGCTGGAGCTGGCCTCCAGACAGGCTATCGATGTAGCGGTCTTTTAAGTTGGTCAGTTCTAAATAGTCCATAGTTTCTCGGATTTTTTCCCAGTCTTCTGGTCTCAGTCGACCTAGACTGTAAGGAAAACGTCCAAAACTGACCAGTTCTTCAACAGTCAATTTGGCTTGGTAATTGATTTTCTGCTTTAGGATAGTCAGTTCTTGAGCCAGTTCTTGTGAATTCCAACTCTCGATTTCACGGCCTTTGATACTGAGAATTCCCTGATCTTTCTTGGTCAGTCTGCTCATGATGGAGAGGAGAGTCGATTTTCCAGCACCATTTGGACCAATGAAGGCTGTCAGTTTCTGAGGACTGACTTCAAGTGAAATGTCTTGCAGAATATCCTGTTTTTGAATGGATTTGTCAATGTTTTCCAGTTTCACCGACGTGCCCTCCTGTAGAGTAAAATAAAGAATAGGAGCCCCCCTACACTCTCGATAATCATACTGATGCGAATTTCCAGTGCAAAGACTCGTTCAATCAGGGCCTGCCCCAAGGTCAAGCTAATAAATCCAACCAGAATGGCTACGATAAAGAGTAACTTGTGCCGATAGTCTTTGACGATTAGGTAGGTGAGATTGGCCAGCATAAAGCCGAAGAAGGCCATAGGTCCCACTAGGGCAGTTGCTGTTGAGGTCAAAAGTACGATGCCCCAGAGGAGCTCTTTCTGTTCTTTTTCAACATCGAGTCCCAATATTTGAGCTGTTTCTCTTTGTAGGTGCAAGACATCCAGAATGACTGCTTTTCGAAAGAAAAAGATGGTCAAAGCAAGGATAATCAAAGAGCCGATGACTAGGATGGAAGTGTTGAGATGCTGAAAGGAAGCAAAGAGACTGTTTTGTAGTTTATCGTATTCATTTGGATCCATCAGGACTTGGAGGAAGGTACTGATATTTCGAAAGAGACTTCCGAGGGCTAGACAGATCAGCAGGATGAAGACCAGGTCTTGCTTCATCAGTGTCTTCAAGTAGCCTTGTAAGGCAAGAAAGAAGAGGGATTGAAGCAGAAGCAAAACTAGGAATTCTAAGATAGGAGACTTCCCAAGTTGAAGAAACTTGCTTTCAAAAACCAGTAGCAGAGTTTGTAGCAAAACATAGAAGGATTGGATTCCTAAAATACTAGGCGTCAGGAAGCGATTTTCCGTCAGGGTTTGAAAACTAATGGTCGAAATCCCTGTCGCGATGGCTACCAAGAGATAAACGATGATTTTTTGGGAACGCAACTTCCAAGCAAAGGCTGACAAGTGAGTGATGGGCCAAAAGTAGAGGAGACAAGCTCCGATGGCCAGAATAATGAGAAGCCAGAAGAGCTTGGTATGTTTGCTTTTAAACTGCATCTTTTCGTCCCCCTCTCCATAGAAGTAGGATAAAGACGAGGCTACCAATGATTCCTAGTAGAAGACTGACAGACAACTCATAGGGTCGAATCAGAACTCGGGATAGGATATCGCAAGCCAGAACTAGATTGGCTCCAACCAGTGCGACGATAAGTTTGGTCTGACTTAGATTATCTCCATAACGCTTGCGAACAAGATTGGGAACAATAACTCCGAGAAAAGGTAAGCCACCCACGGTAATCATGGTGACACTAGTCGTTATAGCAACCAGAAAGAGAGCCAGTTTTTCAAGTAGGGAGTAAGAAATCCCCAAACTCTCACTGGCTTCCTTGCCCAGATTCATGATGGTAAAAGTTTGGGATAATTTCCAAACGGCTATCAGGATGATGAGGCCTAAAAAGAGCCATTCATACTGATGATTCTGAATCATGGAGAAGGAGCCCTGGGTCCAAGCTGTCATACTCTGAACCAGATTGAAACGGTAGGCGATAACTTCTGTCACAGAACCGATAATCCCGCTATAGATGATCCCAATCAGAGGCAACATCCACCTTTCCTTTATAGAAAAAATAGTCATAAAGGCTAGGAAGAAGAGGGTGAATACGATGGATGAAACAAAAGCGAAGAGCATCTTTTGGGTCAGACTAGCCGACGGAAAGACAAAGAGGCTCAGCACCATTCCCAGTTTGGCAGCTTCAGTCGTTCCAACTGTGCTTGGAGCAGCAAACTGATTTTGAGTGATAGTCTGCATGAGAAGTCCTGCCATACTCATACTAGAGGCAGTCAGGAGAATGCTAATGGTCCTTGGGAGACGGGACTCTTGAAAGAGAAGCCAGGTCTGCTGGTCGAAAGCAAAGAGCTTTCCCCATGAAAAATCACTGGTTCCAATGCTAATAGAGAGAAAGACTAGGAGTAGAAGTAAGCCAATTAAATAATGAGAAAGTTTCATACCCCATCCTTTCATGTAGATTTGGTACCGAAAGATACCTGCGGATATTACTGTAACACGATTTCTTTAATCTGTCAATAAATTTTCTGACAATTTAATAAATAAAACAAGGAGAGAGCACTAGGACTTTCTCCTCTGTTATCTTATTCCAAAATATTATTCCCCTCTTTAACTCGCCAACGATAGTCTGATAAAATAATATCTTCGAGGGAGTAGCTAGCTTGCCAGTCAAGATATTGTTTAGCTTTTGATGCATCTGCTAGGACGCTGGCTGGATCACCAGCACGACGAGCAACAATTTCGTGTGGTATTTTTTGATTCAGTAGTTCTTCAGCAGTTTTAAAGATTTCTTTGACAGTATAGCCTTTTTCAGTTCCTAAGTTAAAGATTTGAGAAGAACTGTTTTCTTGAAATAGGTAGTTCATTCCTTTAACATGAGCCTGTGCAAGGTCCAAGACATGAATGTAATCTCGAATACATGAACCATCACGTGTATCGTAGTCATCTCCAAATATTTTCAGGCTATCATTTTGTCCCAATGCGGTCTTGTTGATATTTGGAATGATATGAGTTGGATTTTTCACGCGCAGACCGTTTGAAGCATCCATTTCAGCCCCAGCTACATTAAAGTAACGGAAAATGACATATTTCCAATCGTAGCGATTGGCCATCCAGTAAATCATTCGTTCGCCCATCAGTTTTGTCTCTGCATAAGGGTTGACAGGGTCGAGCAGGGTATCTTCAGTAGCTGGCTTGTCAATACAGTTATTACCATAGAGAGAAGCAGTCGAAGAGAACATGATTTTTTGAATACCAACTTCAGATAAGACTTTGAGAACTTGGTTCATACCAGCAACATTGGCAGTGAAGTATTTACTTGGATTTTCAATACTTTCGCTCACAACAATTTCACCTGCACAATGAAGAACAGCATCAATCTTATTTTCTTCTAAGTAAGCTTTTAGGGCGCTAGCATCATAAACATCCAGTTGTTTAAAGCTAGCACGACTATCCACAGCCGAACGATTTCCTGTAGAGAGATTATCTAGAACATGTACCTGATAGCCAGCATTTAAAAGAGCTTTAACGGTATGGGAGCCAATATAGCCAGCTCCACCTGTAACAAGAATTGTTTTGGTCATGATTTTTTCCTTTACCTATTTTTGTACTATTTTAAAGAAAGAAGAAGGCGAAGTCAACTATTTTCTGCAAATTTCATGAAAAAATTGAACAAATATAGTATTGAATTGTTTTTTGTTTGGGAATTAATAGTTGGGTTAATCTTGGAATAGTTCTTAGATTTTACCTCACATGCAAGAAAATACAATCTTTTTCTAAGATAGAGCAGGACTAAGATACTAACTTAGAAATCCACCTTCCCACTATCCTTCTCCTATAAAAAGTGGTAAAATGGATGGAAGAAAGAAGGAACTGAAATGACAACATTATTTTCAAAAATCAAAGAAGTAACAGAACTAGCTGCGATCTCAGGTCATGAGGCGCCTGTCCGTGCTTATCTTCGTGAAAAGTTAACACCGCACGTGGATGAAGTGGTGACAGATGGCTTGGGTGGTATTTTTGGTATCAAACATTCAGAAGCTGCAGATGCACCGCGTGTCTTGGTCGCTTCTCACATGGATGAAGTTGGTTTTATGGTCAGCGAGATTAAGCCAGACGGTACATTCCGTGTCGTAGAAATCGGTGGCTGGAACCCTATGGTAGTCAGCAGCCAACGTTTCAAACTTCTGACTCGTGATGGTCGTGAAATTCCTGTGATTTCAGGCTCTGTTCCTCCACATTTGACTCGTGGAAAGGGTGGACCAACCATGCCTGCTATTGCAGATATCGTCTTTGATGGTGGTTTTGCGGATAAGGCTGAGGCAGAAAGCTTTGGCATCCGTCCTGGCGACACCATCGTACCAGATAGTTCTGCAATCTTAACAGCCAATGAAAAAAATATCATCTCAAAAGCTTGGGACAATCGCTATGGAGTTCTCATGGTGAGCGAGCTAGCTGAAGCCTTGTCAGGTCAAAAACTTGGCAATGAACTCTATCTTGGCTCTAACGTCCAAGAAGAAGTTGGTCTTCGTGGTGCTCATACTTCCACAACTAAGTTTGACCCAGAAGTTTTCCTAGCAGTTGACTGCTCACCTGCTGGTGATGTTTATGGGGGTCAAGGCAAGATTGGAGATGGAACCTTGATTCGTTTCTACGACCCAGGTCACTTGCTTCTCCCAGGAATGAAGGATTTCCTTTTGACAACAGCTGAAGAAGCTGGTATCAAGTACCAATACTACTGTGGTAAAGGCGGAACGGACGCTGGCGCAGCCCATCTGAAAAATGGTGGTGTCCCATCTACAACAATCGGTGTTTGCGCTCGTTATATCCACTCTCATCAAACCCTCTATGCAATGGATGACTTCTTAGAAGCGCAAGCTTTCTTGCAAGCATTGGTGAAGAAATTGAATCGTTCAACAGTTGATTTGATTAAACATTATTAAACCATAAGGGAGGTGGTAGAGATGGTAGAACCAAACCTAGAAAGCCTTATAAAAGATCTTTACAATCATGCTCGACATGATTTGAGTGAAGATTTAGTTGCTGCTCTCCTAGAGACTGCTAAAAAACTGCCTACTACAAATGAGCAATTGCTGGCAGTTCGTCTCTCAGGTCTGGTCAATCGTGAATTGCTCAAGAATCCCAAACATCCGGCGCCTGAGTTGCTCAACTTGGCTCGTTTTATCAAGAGAGAAGAAACCAAGTACAGAGGAACCGCAGCTTCTGCGCTTATGTATGGGAATATTTTTAAAATGCTTTGATTCCATTGTGGATCAAAGCATTTTTTTGTAAGACCTATCTCGTGAGCGTTCAAATAGTAGTAACAAGGAATCATGAGAAGTTAGCCGAGACCATAGTAGTGATGAAACTTCTGTAATGGAAGTGGAGAGAAGGGGGGAATCGTCAAACGGTAGGGGATAGGCTGTTTGAAGGGTGCTATGGGAAAGATAGGGTAAGGTGAAATTAAATACGAACAAATTGATTGGGAAATTCAAATCGCTTTCTATCAATGTTTTAGAAGATACAGTGCCCTAGTCCAACTTCAATATACTATAAAAGAACAGATGGAAGCAATTAAGATTTACTTCTATCTTTAAAATAAATGGTCTGATAGGAAAAACGTATCCCCTCATAAAATATAGGATAGTACGGATGGAAGGCTTTTGTAGACTGGAGGACGAAGGAGTTTAGAAACTCTCGTTAAAAGTTAGTTGAGCCGGAGTATGGTGGTGTGAATCATTAACAAAAATTATTTCTACATCGAAATAGTTGACAGTTGAAAGGACAAGTGTTACAATTATTTCATTCGTTTCGATATCGAAATAAATTGGAGGTGTTATGAAAGATAGTCATTTGCTAGCCCATCATATTCGTTTGTTGAATGGGCGGATTTTTCAAAAGTTACTGAGCCAAGACCCTGAAGCTCTTTATCGGAGTGAGCAGGGGAAGATTTTAGCGGTTTTATGGAATAGTGAAACTGGCTGCGCAACTGCGACAGATATTGTGCTTGCGACTGGGCTTGCGAATAATACGCTGACGACTATGATAAAAAAGCTAGAGGAACAAAATCTTGTAACTGTTAGTCCATGTGGAAAAGATAAGCGTAAGAAGTATTTGGTTTTAACAGAGTTGGGCAAGTCCCAGAAAGAAGTGGGGCATCGTGTCAGTCAGAAATTGGATACGATTTTTTACAAAGGATTTTCAGAGGAAGAAATTCGTCAGTTTGAAGCCTTTCAAGAAAGGATTTTGGCGAATCTGAAAGAGAAGGCAAATGAGGATTAAAATAGATCAAATTAGCTGTTTATAAGTAAAGGCCACTCTTGACTTTATTTTCCAACTCTTAGGACAAGGAAACTATGTGGTTAGCTATGGTCAGACTCAGATTGACGGAGTTGCCTATGCCCAGTACGATATCTTCCGTTTAGAGAACGGGAAAATTGTGGAGCATTGGGACAATAAGGAAGTCATGCCTAAGGTAGAAGACTTGACCAATCGAGGGAAGTTTTAAATGAGGACAAAGAATGATTGAATACAAAAATGTAGCTTTACGTTACACAGAAAAAGATGTCTTGAGAGATGTCAATTTACGGATTGAGAATGGGGAATTTATGGTTTTAGTTGGTCCATCTGGCTCAGGTAAGACGACCATGATTAAGATGATTAACCGTCTCTTGGAACCGACTGATGGAAATATTTATATGGATGGCAAGCGCATCAAAGACTATGATGAGCGTGAACTTCGTCTTTCTACTGGTTATGTTTTACAGGCTATTGCTCTCTTTCCCAATCTAACGGTCGCGGAAAATATTGCCCTGATTCCTGAGATGAAGGGCTGGACTAAGGAAGAAATTGCTCAGAAAACAGAAGAGCTTTTGGCAAAGGTTGGTTTACCAGTAGCTGAGTATGGGCATCGTTTGCCTAGTGAATTATCTGGTGGAGAACAGCAACGGGTCGGTATTGTTCGTGCCATGATTGGTCAGCCTAAGATTCTCCTCATGGATGAACCTTTTTCAGCCTTGGATGCTATTTCGAGAAAACAGTTGCAGATTCTGACAAAAGAATTGCATAAAGAGTTTGGAATGACAACTATTTTTGTAACCCATGATACGGATGAAGCTCTGAAATTGGCGGACCGTATTGCTGTCTTGCAGGATGGAGAGATTCGTCAGGTGGCGAATCCCGAGACGATTTTAAAAGCTCCTGCCACAGAATTTGTAGCAGACTTGTTTGGAGGTAGTGTTCATGACTAATTTAATTGCAACTTTTCAGGATCGTTTTAGTGATTGGTTGACAGCTCTATCTCAACATTTGCAGTTGTCACTTTTGACCTTGTTGCTGGCTATCTTTATAGCGATTCCCTTGGCTGTTTATCTTCGTTATCATGAGAAATTGGCGGATTGGGTCTTGCAGCTTGCAGGGATTTTCCAGACTATCCCGTCACTGGCCTTGTTGGGGCTCTTTATCCCCTTGATGGGAATTGGAACCTTGCCGGCTTTGACAGCTCTGGTGATCTATGCGATTTTCCCGATTTTGCAAAATACCATCACTGGACTCAAGGGAATTGATCCGAGTCTGCAAGAGGCTGGGATTGCCTTTGGGATGACTAGATGGGAACGTCTCAAGAAGTTTGAAATTCCACT
The DNA here is from genome assembly GCF_900411395.1 of Streptococcus sp. 596553. GTDB lineage: Bacteria > Bacillota > Bacilli > Lactobacillales > Streptococcaceae > Streptococcus > Streptococcus mitis_BA. The sequence goes on from NZ_OXCQ01000002.1 coordinate 27,356, forward strand.
TGCCATGCCTGTTATCATGTCTGGGATTCGGACAGCAGCAGTATTGGTTATCGGTACAGCAACCTTGGCGGCCTTGATTGGTGCAGGGGGGCTGGGTTCCTTTATCCTTTTGGGAATTGACCGTAATAATGCCAGTCTAATTTTGATTGGGGCACTTTCTTCTGCAGTGCTGGCCATTGCCTTTAACTTCCTACTAAAAGTGATGGAAAAAGCAAAATTGCGGATGATTTTTTCTGGTTTTGCCTTGGTGGCAATATTGCTCGGTCTATCTTATAGTCCAGCCCTCTTAGTTCAAAAAGAGAAAGAGAACTTGATCATTGCTGGGAAATTGGGACCGGAACCAGAAATTTTGGCCAATATGTATAAGTTGCTGATTGAAGAAAATACCAGTATGACCGCGACTGTTAAACCGAATTTTGGGAAGACAAGTTTCCTTTATGAAGCTCTGAAAAAAGGTGATATTGACATCTATCCTGAATTTACTGGTACGGTGACTGAAAGTTTACTTCAACCATCACCGAAAGTAAGTCATGAGCCAGAGCAGGTTTATAATGTGGCGCGTGATGGCATTGCCAAACAGGATCATCTAGCCTATCTCAAACCCATGTCTTATCAAAATACCTATGCTGTAGCTGTTCCGAAAAAGATTGCTCAAGAATATGGCTTGAAGACCATTTCGGACTTGAAAAAAGTGGAAGGGCAGTTGAAGGCAGGCTTTACACTTGAGTTTAATGACCGTGAAGATGGAAATAAGGGCTTGCAATCAATGTATGGTCTCAAGCTTAATGTAGCGACCATGGAGCCAGCCCTTCGCTATCAGGCAATTCAGTCAGGTGATATTCAAATCACGGATGCCTATTCGACTGATGCGGAATTGGCACGTTATGATTTACAGGTATTGGAAGATGACAAACAACTCTTCCCACCTTATCAAGGGGCTCCACTAATGAAAGAAGCTCTTCTCAAGAAACATCCAGAGTTGGAAACGGTTCTCAATAAATTGGCTGGTAAAATTACTGAAAGCCAGATGAGCCAGCTCAACTACCAAGTCGGTGTTGAAGGCAAGTCAGCAGAACAAGTAGCCAAGGAGTTTCTACAAGAACAAGGTTTGTTGAAGAAATAGTTTGAAAATGTCAAACTCAACTTTGTTAAACGATTATATAGAAGAACGCTCAGACAATGTCGTCTGGGCTTTTTTATTGTCGAAAAGATAAAAACTCAGTAGCCTGGGCATAAGGCAACTGAGCTCTAGTCTGTATTTAGTCTTTAGAAATGAGAAGGTCTAGATAAAACTGGACAACTTCCTGATTTGTGAAGTCTTGCCCTTTTTTGAGCCACCAGGTCAAGGTTTCGATAAAGTTGGTCACGACCAAGTGTTGGAGATAAGAAACAGGCAGACTTGGGTGAGATTCTTTCAACTCATCAGCCAACATGGGATAGACATGGTGCTCCAGTTCTTTATGAAGTTGGCGAAGGAAGTAGTCATTTTTGGAGAATAGCAGACTGGTGATATGGTCTTGGTTTTTCTGAAAATGAAGAAAGAGATGGGCGAGATAAACCTTAGTTGAAATGGATTTTTCTCTTTCAAAAAGATGATGGAATAGGTAGCGGCAAAGCTCGTCCAGAAGCAGCTCCTTGCTCTCATAGTGACAGTAAAAAGTAGAACGTCCTACATCTGCGAGATCAATAATATCCTGAACAGTAGTGGATTCGTAGCCCTTATCGTTCAAAAGTTGTAGAAAAGCTTGAAAGATGGCTTTTTTTGTTTTGCTGATACGGCGGTCAATCTTAGTCATATAGACACTTGAGGCAAATTGTTCAGAACTGAATAAAGCTGACCTTTTGCTTCTATCCTTTCTTTGAGTTTTAGTGGATAATGATAATGAACAAGATGTTCATAAATCTATTATAACAAAGGAATGAGAAAGATGAAGGCAAAATATACTGTTTGGCTAGCTTTTTTCTTAAATTTGACTTATTCCATTGTCGAGTTTATCGCTGGTGGAGTGTTTGGTTCTAGTGCAGTTCTTGCTGACTCGGTGCATGACTTGGGAGATGCGATTGCTATTGGGATCTCAGCCTTTTTGGAAAGTATCTCCAATCGTGAAGAAGACAGCCACTATACCTTGGGCTACAAGCGTTTTAGCCTTTTAGGGGCCATGGTAACGGCTGTGATTCTTATGACAGGGTCCGTTTTGGTCATTTTGGAAAATATAGCGAAAATCTTTCATCCACAACCGGTCAATGATGAGGGGATTCTCTGGTTAGGAATTATTGCGATTACTATCAATGTGCTAGCGAGTCTCGTCATTCGCAAAGGACAAACCAAGAACGAATCCATTCTCAGCCTGCACTTTCTGGAAGATACCTTGGGTTGGGTGACTGTCATCCTGATGGCCATTGTTCTTCGATTTACCGATTGGTATATCTTGGATCCGCTCTTGTCTCTTGTTATTTCCTTCTTTATTCTGTCAAAAGCCCTTCCACGTTTTTGGAGCACGCTCAAGATATTCCTCGATGCAGTGCCAGAAGGAGTAGATATCCAGAAGATCAAGACGGATTTAGCAGAATTGGACCATGTCGCTAGTATCAATCAGCTTAATCTCTGGACTATGGATGGTTTGGAAAAAAATGCCATTGTCCATGTTTGTTTAAAAGAGATGGAGCATATGGAAACTTGTAAAGAATCTATTCGAATTTTCCTCAAAAATTGTGGCTTTCAAAATATTACCATTGAAGTTGATGCAGACCTAGAAAGTCACCAAGCACATAAGCGAAAGGTGTGAGTTGGAGCAGAATCATAGAGATTATTAGAGAAACAGCCTTGCTAGAGGTCGTTTTGTAATCCTAATCATTCCTTGTACTCTCTCTCAATGTCAGTCTGGTTCCCAGCATAGTAAGGCTAGGGATTTTGCGACCGTGGAGTACTTCCTTATTAAGAATATCCATGCCTGCTCTGCCCATTTCTTCGGTATAGACGGTGATGCTGGAGAGGGGAGGATAGACTTGCTTGGTCAGGCTAGTATCGTTAAAGGAAATGAGGCTGACGCGGTCTGGCAGGCTGATTCCAGCTTCTTGGAGGGCACGGAGGGCACCGATAGCCAAACTATCGCTGGCTGCGAAAAAGGCTGGTGGGAGTTGGTCTCCTAAACTCTGAATGGCCTCCTTCATCAAGTCATAGCCAGACTGGGCAGTAAAGCTTCCTTGAAAGACTAGTTCATCATGATAGATTCCCTTTGCTTGACTGTAGTTTCTGAAATTTTCCAGCCGCTTATCCTCAATGATTTCTTCTTGGTCGGTTGTTTCCTCAAGCCCTGTTAGAATCCCGATATGGTCCATCCCTTGGATGAGAAAATAATCGACAACTTGTTTCATGGCAGTATAAAAGTCCGTGATAATGCAGGTATGTCCCAGGGAAAGTGTATCGCTGTCTAGAAATACAAGAGGCTTTTGGTATTCTTCAAAGGCAGAAATCTGAGCTCGGCTAAACTTTCCGATGCAGAGAATCCCGATGACTTCCTCGCTCAGTGTAAAAGGATGGTCATTAAAATAGCGCAAGATATCATAGTCCAGTTCTTGGGCTCTTTTTTCTATGCCTAGGCGAATCTGGTAGTAGTAGAGGTCGTCCAGCTCCCCTTGTTCGCTGACCCATTGGATAATGGCAATCTTTTGCTTGGGTTTGTGGGACTCGCCTGTCTTGAGGTGCTTGGTGTAGCCCAGCTCTTCAGCAACGGTTAAAATACGGTGTCTGGTTTCTTCTGTAACAGATAGGCTCTGGTCGCGATTGAGGACGCGGGATACGGTCGCGATAGAGACAGAGGCTAGCTGTGCAATGTCTTTTAAGGTAGCCATAAATCCTCCTTTTTAAGGTTAGTATATCATATTTTTCTGCCTTTTACTGATATTTTAGTAAAATTTTAGTAAAAAGGATTGACCTTGGGAAATCCCTTGGATACAATAGAAGAAAACGATTACACGTTAAGGTGACTTAACGGACAGTCAAAGGAGAATTCATATGACACAACATCTTACTGCAGAAGCACTTCGTAAAGACTTTCTTGCCGTTTTTGGTCAAGAAGCAGACCAAACATTCTTTTCACCAGGTCGTATCAATCTGATTGGTGAGCACACAGACTACAACGGTGGGCACGTTTTTCCTGCTGCTATTTCCTTGGGAACTTACGGTGCAGCGCGTAAGCGTGACGACCAAGTTTTACGTTTCTACTCAGCTAACTTTGAGGACAAGGGCATTATCGAAGTGCCTCTCGCTGACCTCAAGTTTGAAAAAGAGCACAACTGGACCAATTATCCAAAAGGAGTTCTTCATTTCTTGCAAGAAGCTGGGCATGTGATTGACAAAGGTTTTGATTTTTATGTTTATGGGAATATCCCAAATGGTGCTGGTTTGTCTTCTTCAGCATCCCTTGAACTCTTAACAGGAGTAGTGGCTGAGCATCTCTTTGATTTAAAATTAGAGCGTCTCGATTTGGTTAAAATCGGAAAACAAACAGAAAACAACTTTATCGGAGTGAATTCTGGCATTATGGACCAGTTTGCTATCGGTATGGGAGCTGACCAACGTGCTATTTACTTAGATACCAATACTTTAGAATACGACTTGGTGCCACTTGATTTGAAGGATAATGTCGTTGTTATTATGAACACCAATAAACGTCGTGAATTGGCGGATTCTAAATATAATGAACGCCGTGCTGAATGTGAAAAAGCAGTGGAAGAATTGCAAGTTGCTTTAGATATTCAGACCTTGGGTGAATTGGACGAGTGGGCCTTTGATCAATATAGCTATCTGATTAAAGATGAAAATCGTTTGAAACGTGCTCGCCATGCTGTGCTTGAAAACCAACGTACCCTTAAAGCTCAAGCAGCCCTTCAAGCAGGAGATTTGGAAACATTTGGTCGTTTGATGAATGCGTCACACGTTTCCCTAGAGCATGACTATGAAGTGACTGGATTGGAATTGGATACTCTTGTTCACACAGCTTGGGCACAAGAAGGTGTTCTCGGTGCTCGTATGACAGGGGCAGGTTTTGGTGGATGTGCTATTGCCTTGGTGCAAAAAGATACTGTTGAAGCCTTTAAGGAAGCTGTTGGAAAACACTACGAGGAAGTAGTTGGCTACGCTCCAAGCTTCTATATCGCTGAAGTTGCAGGTGGCACTCGCGTCCTTGACTAGTCAAAAGGAGGCTCTATAGTGACCTTAGTAGATAAATTTGTAACACATGTCATTTTTGAAAGTACCTTTGAGGAAATGGATCGAATCTACCTGACTAATCGTGTTTTGGCACGAGTGGGAGACGGTGTTTTGGAAGTTGAGACCAATCTGGATAAAGTGATTGACCTCAAGGATCAGCTGGTTGAGGAAGCCGTTCGATTAGAGACGATTGAAGATAGTCAGACTGCGCGTGAAATCCTTGGTACTGAACTGATGGACTTGGTGACTCCTTGTCCGAGTCAGGTTAATCGTGACTTTTGGGCAACCTACGCCTACTCTCCTGAGCAAGCGATAGAGGATTTTTATCAACTCAGTCGGAAAAATGACTACATCAAACTCAAGGCCATTGCTAAAAATATCGCTTATCGTGTTCCATCTGATTATGGAGAACTTGAAATTACCATCAATCTCTCTAAGCCTGAAAAGGATCCGAAAGAGATTGCGGTAGCCAAGTTGGTGCAAGCTAGTAATTATCCTCAGTGTCAACTTTGTTTAGAGAATGAGGGTTACCATGGTCGGGTCAACCACCCAGCTCGCAGCAACCACCGGATTATCCGTTTTGAAATGGTTGGTCAGGAATGGGGGTTCCAGTATTCGCCCTATGCTTACTTTAATGAGCATTGTATCTTTTTAGATGGCCAGCATCGTTCCATGGCCATTAGTCGTCAGAGTTTTGAACGTCTGTTGGCTATCGTAGAGCAGTTTCCAGGATATTTTGCTGGATCTAATGCCGACTTGCCGATTGTGGGGGGCTCTATTCTGACTCATGACCACTATCAGGGAGGTCGTCACGTATTTCCTATGGAATTAGCTCTCTTGCAAAAGACCTTCCGATTTGCTGGTTTTGAGCAGGTTAAGGCTGGGATTGTCAAGTGGCCAATGTCAGTGTTGCGTTTGACTTCGGATTCCAAAGAAGATTTGATCAACTTGGCTGATAAGATTTTGCGAGAATGGCGGCAATATTCAGATCCTGCAGTGCAGATTTTGGCAGAGACAGATGGGACACCGCATCACACCATCACACCTATAGCGCGTAAGCGTGATGGACAGTTTGAGTTGGACTTAGTCTTGAGAGACAATCAGACTTCTGCAGAACATCCTGACGGGATCTATCATCCTCACAAGGATGTCCAACATATCAAGAAGGAAAATATCGGCTTGATTGAGGTCATGGGCTTGGCCATCTTGCCACCACGTCTAAAAGAAGAAGTAGAGCAAGTCGCTAGCTATCTTGTAGGAGAAGCTGATACAGTTGCCGATTATCATCAGGAATGGGCAGACCAACTTAGAGGCCAATATCCAGACATAACAGATAAAGAAAAAGCCCTTGAAATCGTCAAGGACTCTGTGGGTACTATCTTTGCGCGTGTACTTGAGGATGCAGGAGTCTACAAGCAGACGGAACAAGGGCAGACAGCCTTTATGCGCTTTGTGGAGCAGGTCGGAATTTTGCCAGACTAGGTGCTTTCTCCTTGCACAGTCCTATAAAAAGTAGTATCATAGTGTCGTTTGAAATATCAGGAGGAAACGATGAAAGACTTTCATTTTGACGCTATATCTGCCTTTGAAAATTACGAAATTGAACAAATGAGAGATGGTCACGTTGTGGTGACGACCAAAGTAGTGAACTCGTCGCTCAACTACTATGGCAATGCCCATGGTGGCTATCTATTCACGCTATGTGACCAAATCAGTGGTTTGGTGGTTATCTCGCTGGGACTTGATGGGGTGACACTCCAATCCTCTATCAACTACCTTAAGGCAGGAAAACTCGACGATGTATTGACCATTAAAGGAGAATGTGTCCATCAAGGTCGTACAACCTGTGTGATGGATGTGGATATCACCAATCAAGAGGGCAGAAATGTCTGTAAGGCAACCTTTACTATGTTTGTCACAGGCCAACGGTCAGAAGATAGACAGGTAAGGATATAACATAAAAAGAGGCTCGCACCTCTTTTTCTTATTTCTTTTTATGATTTAGTACCGCATTGAGGACAATGGCTAGTAGGCTGGCTACGACGATTCCGTTTGAGAAGAACATTTGGAAGGCTGTTGGCATGCTGACAAAGAGATTACTGTTGTTGAGTCCGACACCTGCAGCGATGGAGACTGCTGCAATAAGGAAGTTGTGTTCATTGTTAGCAAAGTCAACACGAGCGAGGATTTGCATCCCTTGAATAGATACAAAACCAAACATCACCAGCATAGCACCACCGAGGACAGGGCTCGGAATGATTTGGGCAAGGGCACCAAACTTAGGAAGGAGTCCAAGGAGAACCAGGAAACCAGCTGCGTAGTAGATTGGCAGGCGAGTCTTAATGCCTGATAATTTAACCAAACCAACGTTTTGTGAAAATCCTGTGTAAGGGAAGGTGTTAAAGATTCCTCCGAGAAGTACGGCCAAGCCTTCTGCGCGGTATCCGTTGCGAAGGCGCGTGCTATCGATTGGATCTTTCGTGATATCAGACAAGGCCAGATAAACACCAGTAGACTCAACCATAGACACCGTTGCGATGATACACATCATGACAATAGATGAGATTTCAAAGGTTGGCATCCCAAAGTAGAGTGGAGTTGGGACATGGACAAGTGGTGCTGCCGCAACAGGAGAGAAGTCCACCAAGCCCATAGTAGCAGCAATGGCAGTTCCAACAACCAGACCAATCAAAATAGAGATAGACTTGATAAATCCTTTGGTAAAGATATTAATTAAGAGGATAATCAGAACAGTAATAGTGGCAAGCAAGAGACTTTGACCAGTTGGTTCTGGAGCGTTATTTCCCATATTTCCAATAGCAACAGGGATCAAGGTTAAACCAATCGTGGTAATAACAGATCCTGTTACGATAGATGGGAAGAGATTGGCCACTTTTGAGAAGATGCCTGAAACAAGAACCACGTAAATCCCTGATGCGATAAGGGCACCAAACATAGCGCCACTACCATGGCTTTGTCCAATCATAATCAAGGGAGCGACTGATTGGAAGGCAACTCCGAGAACGACTGGTAGCCCAATCCCAAAGTATTTGTTGAGTTGGAGTTGGAGGAAAGTTGCCACCCCACACATGAAGATATCTGTAGAAATCAGGTAGGTCAATTGCTCAGTTGAATAGCCAAGGGCTGTCGCAATCATGATGGGAACCAGGATAGATCCTGAGTACATGGCTAGTAAGTGCTGCAAGCCAAGAACGGCTGCTTGTGAATGTTTTTCTTGAGTTTGCATTAGAGATCTGCCTCCTTAAATACGACTTGACCATTTTCAAAACGATCCAAACGAGCGAGTGATAGAACAGGGTAGCCTGCTTTTTCAAGCAAATCACGGCCATCTTGGAAGGATTTTTCAATCACAATACCGATAGCTTCGACTGTGGCACCAGCTTGTTCGATGATTTGAATCAAGCCTTTAGCAGCTTGGCCATTAGCAAGGAAGTCGTCGATAATCAAAACCTTGTCCTCTGGTGAGAGGAATTTTCCAGCGATAGAAACGGTGCTGGTTACCTGCTTGGTAAAGGAGTAAACTTCGGCAGTTAAGATTCCTTCGTTCATAGTGATGTTTTTAGCTTTTTTAGCGAAAATCATGGGAACGTTTAAGGCTTCAGCTGTAAAAACGGCTGGGGCAATACCAGACGCTTCAATGGTTACGACCTTGGTAATGCCAGCAGAAGCAAATTTTTCCGCAAAAACCTTACCAATCTCTCTCATCAAGCTAAAGTCAACTTGGTGGGTTAAAAAGGAATCCACCTTGAGGATGTTATCACCCAAGATATGCCCATCCTTGAGGATGCGCTCTTCTAATAATTTCATAAGACCTCCTAAAGTCTAAAAGCCAGTTTACTTGTTGGTTAAATGTTTCTATGGGGATCCAGTTTGCTAGTACTATATATTTGATAAAACTAGTACGAGCGAAGCGAGTCTTATCAAATATTTCCCGTTGTAGTGGTATCATAGACAATAAGTTTGTTATTGTCTATGACGGAATTTTTGAGACTTTTGGCTCAAAAATTAGGGATGAAATTCCGAAGGAAGTTGCTCCCGTCCGCACTAATTAAGGGAAATATTAAAAATATTCAAAAAGGACCTACTTAATCTCTAAGTAAGTCCCCCAAATAGGCATGGCAAAAACGACCATACCTCACTTCTGACTTACTTATTGTTAGGTGTTCCGGCACCTTGTAGAAACGTCGTGCCAATTCACGACATAAACAAGTAAAATGATATTCAATTTCAAATAGGCTTGAGCCAATGTTTTTATTTTACACTAAATAACTTTAGAAATCAAATATTTTGTTAGTGTTTTGGTTTGAAAAACGAACAAATATAATAAAAAAAGGCAAGAATTAACTTATTGACTAACATTTAGAAGGTTTTTCCATCATAAAAGGCATATTATCAAGATTTTTCAAGACTTGACAATATGCCTTTTTCTTCAGTCTTTATGTTTCTACTCGCTAAATCTTAAAAAATAGCCATCTGGATCCAAAACTGCAAATTCATGAGGATAGATATATTGTTCGCCAACTCGAAATTCTCTTTTAGTCAAAGGACGATGAATAGGATAGTTAGACTCGATTACTTTCTGATAGAGTCGAGGAACATCTGCAATGCCAAAGGAAATATTGACACCGCGCCCGAAAGGATAGGTCAGCTGAGCTAATTCTTCTGCGCTGCCTTCTTCTAGCATAAGTTGGCAGTCTTCAAGCGAGAGGAAGAGAAATTTCTCCTCTGGACGCTCGTATTCGACAGAAAATCCCAGCAAGTCGCAGTAGAAGTGGCGTGATTTTTCGATGTCAGATACTACAAATTCAGGAATGACGGCTTGATAGTCCATTCGTTTTCTCCTTAGAGTTCAATCTCCAAGACAATGGGTGTATGGTCTTGACGAGCTCCTGAGTCAATCATATCAGACTTGGTCACCTTGTCAGCCACGCGGTTGCTTGTCAGCCAGTAGTCGATTCTCCAGCCTGTATTGTTGATTTTAGAAGTCTTACTGCGTTGTGCCCACCAAGTGTAGCGTTCTGGAACATCGCCGTGAATATGGCGGAAGGTGTCGGTAAATCCAGTTGCCAAGAGGTTGGTAAATCCAGCACGTTCCTCGTCGGTAAATCCAGGTGAACGGCGGTTGCTAGCAGGATTTGCAAGATCGATTTCATTGTGGGCTACGTTATAGTCACCGGTCGCAAGGACTGGTTTTTCTTTGTCTAGTTCAGCCAAGTACTCAGCATATTTGACATCCCAGATTTGGCGTTCTTCCAAGCGTTTGAGACCGTCGCCAGCATTTGGTGTGTAAACTTGGGTCACGAAAAATTTATCAAATTCTAGAGTGATGATACGACCTTCCAAGTCCATGGTAGAAGGGGCACCGATTTCTGGGAAAGTGACAGTGGGGGTGAGTTCTTTCTTATAGAGGAACATGGTACCAGCGTAGCCTTTGCGGGCAGGTTCTTGGGAAGAGCGCCACGTATTTTCGTAGCCTGGGAAGAGTTCTTCTAAAATTTCCAAGTGTTTTTTTGTAGGACCCTTGGCAGAAAGCTTGGTTTCTTGGATAGCGATAATATCAGCATTTTCAGCGACCAAAGTTTGTAGTACTTCTTGGGACAATTTGGCACGAGCTGAGTCACTAGTTAGGGCTGCATTGAGGGAATCAATATTCCATGAGATGAGTTTCATAAAGTTACCTTTTTCATTCAGATTATAGATTTTATTATACCAAAAAAAGGTCTATTTCCCCAACGTATGGTTTGAAAAAACACTCTCTTTTGTTTATAATGTAAGAATGATTTTATGAAAGGGAGTGAAAATAAATGAAATTTTACTCATATGACTATGTGCTTAGTCAAATTAGTCAGCAAAATGGCATCATGATTGGCTTTGGGATTGTGCTCCTAGCTATCACAGGATTTTTTGCTTTTAAGGCTTATCGTGATAAAAAGGGGACTAAGTTTCGGGAATTGGTCATGATTTTAGCCTTGACCTTAGTAGCCATGCTTTTGGTGACAATTTCAAAATACCAGACCAATCAAGCCTCTAACAATCAATTTCAAACCTCCCTTCATTTCATAGAGGTTGTTTCCAAAGACTTGGGAGTGGATAAATCAGAAGTTTATGTCAATACTTCTGCAACCACTGATGGAGCGCTTGTCAAGGTAGGTTCAAATTTCTACCGCGCCATGAACGGAAGCCAACCAGACAAGTATCTTTTAGAGAAATTAGAATTGAATCGAACAGATGCTATTGAATTGGTGGAGGTAAACAAATGACACTCAACTATATGGAAATTTTAATCAAACTGGCTCTGGGTCTATTCTCGCTTGTTTTTGTTATCAATGTGACAGGAAAGGGAAACTTGGCGCCTAACTCTGCGACAGACCAAATTCAGAACTATGTTCTTGGTGGTATCATTGGTGGGGTGATTTACAATAGTTCTATCAGTATTCTCCAGTATGCAGTGATTTTGATGATGTGGACGATTTTAGTTTTGACCCTCAAGTGGCTCAATAACAATGTTCGTTTTGTCAAACGCTTGATTGATGGAAAACCAACTCTCCTCATTAAAAATGGGAAGATTGACCCAGAAGCCTGTCGTTCAGTTGGCTTGTCTGCAGCGGATGTAGCCCTCAAGCTTCGTAGCCAAGGGATTTTCCAGATGAAACAAGTCAAACGAGCTGTGCAGGAGCAAAATGGCCAACTCATCGTGGTACAAATGGGAGATGAAAATCCTAAGTATCCAGTTGTGACTGACGGTGTGATCCAAGTAGATGTTTTGGAATCGATTGGTCGTAGCGAAGAGTGGCTGCTTGATAATCTCAGCAAGCAAGGGCATGACAATGTTGCCAATATCTTTATCGCTGAGTATGACAAGGGTGCGGTCACAGTCGTAACCTATGAATAAGAAAAACCTGGGGTCTTGTACTCTTCGAAAATTAAATTCAAACCGCGTCAACGTCGCCTTGCCGTATGTAGGTTACTGACTTCGTCAGTTCTATCTACAACCTCAAAGCAGTGCTTTGAGCAGCCTGAGGCTAGTGTCCTAGTTTGCTCTTTGATTTTCATTGAGTATTGGCCTCAGGTTTCCATTTGCAATCAGAAAGGGATTTTATGTCCATTATTCAAAAACTTTGGTGGTTTTTCAAGTTAGAAAAACGCCGTTATCTAGTCGGGATTGTGGCCCTGATTTTGGTTTCCGTCCTCAATCTCATTCCCCCTATGGTTATGGGGCGGGTCATTGATGCCATCACATCGGGACAATTAACCCAGCAGGCCCTCCTTCTTGACCTATTTTACCTGCTGCTTGCAGCCTTTGGGATGTACTATCTGCGCTATGTTTGGCGTATGTATATTCTTGGGACTTCCTACCGTCTGGGACAGATTATGCGCTCTCGCTTATTTGAGCATTTCACAAAAATGTCTCCAGCTTTTTATCAAACCTATCGGACGGGGGACCTGATGGCACACGCAACCAATGATATTAATGCCTTGACTCGTCTAGCAGGTGGAGGAGTAATGTCTGCGGTGGATGCATCAATCACAGCTTTAGTGACCTTGTTGACCATGCTCTTTAGCATTTCATGGCAGATGACCTTGGTTACCATTCTTCCCCTGCCTTTCATGGCTTATGCGACCAGTCGTCTAGGGAGAAAGACCCACAAGGCCTTTGGCGAATCGCAAGCCGCCTTTTCCGAACTCAATAACAAGGTGCAGGAGTCCGTATCAGGTATTAAAGTGACCAAGTCTTTCGGTTACCAGGCGGACGAGCTCAAGTCCTTTCAGGCAGTCAATGAATTGACCTTCCAAAAGAACCTCCAAACCATGAAATACGATAGTCTCTTTGACCCCATGGTTCTCTTGTTTGTTGGTTCCTCCTATGTTTTAACGCTTTTGGTTGGCTCCTTGATGGTTCAGGAGGGGCAGATTACCGTTGGGAATCTAGTTACCTTTATCAGCTACTTGGATATGCTGGTTTGGCCTCTCATGGCAATCGGTTTTCTCTTTAATATCACTCAGCGAGGGAAGGTTTCCTATCAGCGGATTGAGGAACTTTTGTCTCAGGAATCACCTGTACAAGACCCTGAGTTTCCTCTAGATGGTATCGAAAATGGGCGTTTGGAGTACGCTATTGACAGCTTTGCCTTTGAAAATGAGGAAACACTGACGGATATTCACTTTAGTTTAGAAAAAGGGCAAACTCTGGGCTTGGTCGGGCAGACAGGCTCTGGGAAAACGTCCTTGCTCAAGCTCCTCTTGCGTGAATACGATGTGGATAAGGGTGATATTTACCTAAACGGTCATAGTATTCGTGACTATCGTCTGACAGATCTTCGTAGTCTTATGGGCTATGTTCCTCAAGACCAGTTCCTCTTTGCGACTTCAATCTTAGACAATATCCGCTTTGGGAATCCTGATTTACCACTTTCAGCGGTCGAGGAAGCGACCAAGCTAGCCCAAGTTTACCAAGACATTGTAGCCATGCCTCAGGGATTTGATACGCTGATTGGTGAAAAAGGAGTCAGTCTTTCTGGAGGTCAAAAGCAGCGTCTGGCCATGAGTCGAGCTATGATTTTAGACCCTGATATCTTGATTTTGGATGATTCTTTGTCGGCCGTGGATGCCAAGACAGAGTATGCGATTATCGACAACCTTAAGGAGACGCGAAAGGACAAGACAACCATTATTACGGCTCATCGCCTGAGTGCAGTTGTCCATGCAGATTTGATTTTAGTCCTGCAAAATGGTCAAATTATCGAACGAGGCACGCACGAAGACCTACTAGCCATGGATGGCTGGTATGCTCAAACCTACCAGTCTCAGCAGCTGGAAATGAAAGGAGAAGAAGATGCAGAATAAACAAGAACAATGGGTTGTATTGAAGCGCTTGATGTCTTATCTCAAGCCTTATGGACTCCTGACTTTTTTGGCACTTAGTTTTCTCCTAGCGACTACAATCATAAAAAGTGTCATTCCCCTTGTCGCTTCCCACTTTATTGACCAGTATCTCAGCAATCTCAACCAACTCGCTGTGACCGTTTTGCTGGCCTACTATGGCCTTTATATCCTACAAACTCTGGTCCAGTATGTCGGCAATCTTCTCTTTGCGCGGGTGTCTTACAGTATTGTTAGGGATATTCGTCGGGATGCCTTTGACAATATGGAGAAATTGGGCATGTCTTATTTTGACAAGACGCCAGCAGGATCTATCGTCTCTCGTTTGACAAATGACACTGAGACCATCAGCGATATGTTTTCAGGGATTTTATCTAGCTTCATCTCAGCAGTTTTCATCTTTCTGACAACCCTTTATACCATGTTGGTGTTGGATTTTCGTTTGACGACTTTAGTCTTGCTCTTTCTCCCCTTGATTTTCCTTTTGGTCAATCTCTATCGGAAAAAATCAGTGAAAATCATTGAGAAAACCAGAAGTCTCTTGTCAGATATCAATAGCAAGCTGGCAGAAAACATCGAGGGAATCAGGATTATCCAGGCCTTTAATCAAGAGAAGCGCCTGCAGGCGGAATTTGATGAGATCAACCGAGAACACTTGGTCTATGCCAACCGTTCTGTAGCCTTGGATGCCCTCTTTTTGAGACCTGCCATGAGTTTGCTGAAACTTCTAGGCTATGCTGTCTTGATGGCCTACTTTGGCTATCGTGGACTTTATTTGGGAATAACAGCTGGAACCATGTATGCCTTTATCCAGTACATCAACCGCCTTTTTGACCCCTTGATTGAGGTGACGCAAAACTTTTCAACCCTGCAAACGTCTATGGTGTCTGCAGGACGTGTCTTTGCCTTAATCGATGAGAGGACCTATGAGCCACTTCAAGAAGATGGGAAGGCTAAAGTCAAAGAAGGAAATATCCGTTTTGAACATGTGTGCTTCTCATATGATGGCAAACATCCGATTCTGGATGACATTTCCTTCTCCGTTAATAAGGGTGAGACCATTGCTTTTGTGGGGCATACAGGTTCAGGGAAATCTTCTATCATCAATATCCTCATGCGCTTTTATGAATTTCAGTCAGGGCGAGTTCTCTTGGATGATGTGGATATTAGGGACTACAGTCAAGAAGAACTGAGAAAAAATATCGGGCTGGTCTTGCAGGAACCCTTCCTCTATCATGGGACCATTAAGTCCAATATCGCCATGTACCAAGACATTAGTGATGAGCAGGTCCAGGCTGCTGCAGCCTTCGTGGATGCAGATTCCTTTATTCAAGAACTTCCTCAGGGATATGACGCCCCTGTTTCCGAGCGTGGGTCGAGCTTCTCTACTGGTCAGCGTCAGCTTCTGGCCTTTGCTAGAACAGTAGCCAGTCAGCCTAAAATTCTGATTTTGGATGAAGCGACAGCCAATATTGACTCTGAAACAGAAAGTCTGGTTCAAGCTTCTCTGGCTAAGATGAGACAGGGACGAACAACCATTGCCATCGCCCACCGTCTTTCGACCATCCAAGACGCCAACTGTATCTACGTATTGGACAAGGGGCGCATTATAGAGAGTGGAACCCATGAAGAACTCTTGGCTCTGGGAGGAACCTATCACAAGATGTATAGCTTGCAGGCAGGGGCAATGGCCTAATACTCTTTGAAAATCTCTTAAAACCAGGTCATCTTTATCTGCAACCTAAAAGCTGTACTTTGATTTTCATTGAGTGTAAGAAGGAAATCCTTCAAATTACAGATTTCTTTCACCGCCTTTTCCATTTTGTGGTATAATGAAAAATGTTGACAAATAGTATAATAAAAACAAAGGAGAAACAGCATGCTGAAATGGGAAGACTTGCCCGTGGAAATGAAATCAAGCGAGGTTGAGTCTTACTACCAGCTTGTCTCTAAAAGGAAGGGTTCGCTGATTTTCAAGCGTTGTTTGGACTGGGTTTTGGCCTTGGTTGTACTGGTTCTGACCTCTCCCATCTTTCTCATTTTGAGCATTTGGATCAAGTTGGATAGCAAGGGGCCAGTGATTTACAAGCAAGAGCGCGTGACCCAGTACAATCGACCTTTCAAGATTTGGAAGTTCCGTACCATGGTGACGGATGCGGATAAAAAAGGGAGTCTGGTGACTTCTGCTAACGATAGTCGTATTACCAAGGTTGGCAATTTCATCCGCCGTGTGCGTTTGGACGAATTGCCTCAGTTGGTCAATGTCCTTAAAGGCGAAATGTCCTTTGTCGGTACACGACCTGAAGTGCCACGCTACACAGAGCAGTATAGCCCTGAAATGATGGCGACCTTGCTCTTACCAGCAGGAATTACCTCTCCAGCCAGCATCAACTACAAGGATGAGGATGCTATCATCAGTCAAATGACGGAGAAAGGTCTGTCGGTTGACCAAGCCTATGTCGAACACGTCCTTCCTGAAAAGATGAGCTATAACCTCGCCTATCTCCGAGAGTTTAGTTTCCTTGGAGACATCAAAATCATGTTTCAAACCGTGTTTGAAGTGCTAAAATAAAGTAGTCATGAGAAAATGAGTACAGATAAAAGGAGCAAATCAATGCCAAATTACAATATTCCATTTTCACCACCCGATATTACAGAAGCAGAAATTGCTGAGGTAGCGGATACCCTGCGTTCTGGTTGGATCACAACAGGTCCTAAGACAAAAGAACTGGAGCGTCGCTTGTCTCAATACACACAGACGCCTAAGACTGTCTGTCTTAACTCTGCGACTGCCGCTCTTGAGTTGATTTTGCGCGTCTTGGAAGTTGGACCTGGTGATGAAGTCATCGTTCCAGCCATGACCTATACAGCTTCATGTAGTGTCATCACGCACGTAGGAGCAACACCTGTCATGGTGGATATTCAAGCAAATACTTTTGAGATGGACTATGACTTGCTGGAGCAAGCTATCACTGAGAAAACTAAGGTGATCATCCCAGTAGAGCTCGCGGGGATTGTTTGCGATTATGACCGTTTGTTCCAAGTAGTGGAGAAGAAACGTGATCTCTTTACCGCTTCAAGCAAGTGGCAAAAGGCCTTTAACCGTATCGTGATTGTTTCTGATAGTGCCCATGCTTTGGGATCTGCTTATAAAGGACAACCAGCTGGTTCTATCGCTGACTTTACTTCTTTCTCATTCCATGCCGTTAAGAACTTTACAACGGCAGAAGGTGGAAGTGCGACTTGGAAGGCCAATCAAGCGATTGATGACGAAGAGATGTACAAGGAATTTCAAATCCTTTCCCTTCATGGTCAAACCAAAGATGCTCTTGCCAAGATGCAACTGGGGTCATGGGAATACGATATCGTCACACCAGCCTACAAGTGCAATATGACCGATATCATGGCTTCCCTTGGTTTGGTACAATTGGACCGTTACCCTGGTTTACTAGAACGTCGTAAGGAGATAGTGGACCGCTATGATCGTGGTTTTTCAGGTTCTCGTATCCATCCATTGGCACATAAGACTGATACTGTCGAATCTTCACGCCACCTCTACATCACCCATGTAGAAGGAGCGAGATTAGAAGAACGCAGTCTTATCATTCAAGAATTGGCCAAAGCAGGAATTGCAAGTAATGTCCACTACAAACCGCTTCCGCTCTTAACAGCCTATAAGAATCTTGGCTTTGATATGGCGAATTATCCTAAGGCTTATGCCTTCTTTGAAAATGAAATTACGCTCCCTCTTCACACTAAATTAAGCGATGAAGAAGTGGACTATATCATTGAGACTTTCAAAACAGTTTCTGAAAAAGTGCTAGCTTTATCAAAAAAATCGTAAAAAAGTCTTGACAAAGAAAAAACAAAGTATTAAAATAAGTTCAACAAATCAGAAAAGTAACTATTTTTGATCTTCAGGGAGCCTGTGGTGATTGTGAACAGGTGGTTGGAAGTAGTGAAAGTGGGCTGATTTTAAAAATGAATTTGAAACAATGAAAATTCGGTGCGCACACCTTACAGTGCAACTTGTTGTTAGACAAGGCAGAGATGTAAAGGGATAGTCCCTTTATAGTTGAGGTGGCACCGCGTTACCAACGCCCTCACGCAGAGTAATTTTCTGTGTGTGGGCTTTTTCATATCTTGAAATCAATACAGAAAGAGGAAAAATTTTATGACAACTAAGGGATATTTTGGACAATTTGGTGGTAGTTTTGTACCGGAGCCGATTCAAGCTTTGTTGGATGAGTTGGAAGTGACATTTGACAAGTACAAGGATGATCCAGAATTTTTGGCAGAATTTCGCCATTACTTGAAGGATTATTCAGGTCGCGAAACACCGCTCTATTTTGCAGAAAGTTTGACAGACCACTTAGGTGGTGCTAAGATTTATCTCAAGCGCGAAGACCTTAACCACCTTGGTTCTCACAAGCTCAACAACGTTTTAGGACAAATTCTTTTGGCCAAACGTATGGGCAAAAAACGAGTGATTGCGGAAACAGGAGCTGGTCAGCACGGTGTTGCGACAGCAGCGGCTGCAGCCAAGTTTGGTATGGCCTGTGATGTCTACATGGGAGCAGAGGATGTGGAACGTCAACGTCTCAATGTTTTCCGTATGGAGATGATGGGAGCAACTATTCACGCAGTTGAAACAGGGACTCGTACCCTCAAAGATGCTGTTGATGCAGCCTTTGGAGCATGGATGAATGACCTTGAAGCCTTTTATGTTCTGGGATCTGCTGTGGGACCTCACCCATATCCAACCATTGTTCATGAGTTCCAAAAGGTCATTAGTGAAGAATCTCGCCGTCAAATCTTAGAAAAAGAAGGTCGTTTACCAGACTACGTTATTGCTTGTGTAGGTGGTGGTTCCAATGCCATTGGCGCTTTTTCTCAGTATGTGGCTGATGAAGAAGTTAAATTGGTTGGAGTCGAAGCTGCTGGTCATGGACTTGACACAGACAAGCACGCAGCTACTATGACAAAAGGTAGTATCGGAATTGTTGATGGCATGAAGACTTATGCAGTCTTTAAGGAAGATGGAGAGCTAGCTCCAGTTTACTCTATCTCAGCTGGCTTGGACTATCCAGGGGTTGGACCAGAACACGCCTATTTCAAAGATTCAGGTCGCGTGGAATATGTGGCTGCGACGGATGAAGAAGCTGTTCAGGCTCTCCTCCTTCTCAGCAAGACTGAAGGAATTATCCCAGCGATTGAAAGTTCGCACGCTATTGCAGAAGCAGTTAAACGTGCACCGAAACTAAGTAAAGACGACATTATCATTATCAATGTCTCTGGCCGTGGAGACAAGGACGTAGCTGCAATTGCGGACTACCTAGAAGCTAAAAAATAATAGATGGAAAAATTACAGTCTTTTCTCTCACAGAGAGCTTGTGGTTGCTGAAAACAAGCAGAGAAAGCTGTAAGGTTGGGTCCATCTGAAACGAGAGAAGAAAACATAATTCTCAAGGGAGTGCCCTTTATCGCACAACCTGTTACAGGAGGTTTCTGAGACAGGAATGAGAGATAGGAGAAATCCTATAATTGAGGTGGCACCGCGAATTTCGTCCTCACGCAAGTTATTTTGCGTGGGGATTTTTCATACAGTCGCCACGGACTAGAAGTAGAACTGAAAGGGAAATTACAATGGAACGAATCATTCATGGAGATGTCTTATCACCAATCTTGGCTTATATGCGCCTAAAGGGGCAACACAAGGTTATCTTAGAGAGTATTCCGAGAGACAAGGAAACCGCTCGTTTTTCTATCTTAGCCTATAATCCAGTTTTTGAGATTAAGTTTGAAAGTGGAGTTCTTTATCAAAATGGTCAAGTGATTGATCGGGATCCCTTGGATTTCCTTTATGAAGTGACTCATAAGAGCCAGCACCATTCAGACCTACCTTTTGGTGGGGGAGCCATTGGTTTTGTTGGTTACGATATGATTTCGCTTTATGAAGAAATTGGTCAAATTCCTGAAGATACAATTGGAACGCCAGACATGCATTTCTTTGTCTATGAGAGTTACATGGTCTTTGACCACAAGAAGGAAAAAATCCATGTCATCGAGGATGCTCTCTATAGTGAGCGTAGTCAAGAAGACTTGGAAAAAGCCTTGAACCAAGTGCTTGAGGAATTACGCATTCCTGCTCCAAATGAATTTGAAGACTTGGATCTATCTCCGTTAGACTTCAAACCCCATATCGCTCCTCAGAAGTTTGAGGAAATGGTGGAAACCGCTCGTGACTTGATTCGAAATGGAGATATGTTCCAATGCGTGCTTAGTCAACGCTTCTCAGCAGAGGTTACTGGAAATCCATTTGACTTCTACAGAAATCTTCGCGTGACCAATCCATCGAATTACCTCTATTTCTATGACTTTGGGGATTATCAAATCATCGGAGCTAGTCCAGAAAGTTTGGTTTCTGTCAAAAATGGCATCGTGACAACCAATCCGATTGCAGGTACGCGACCAAGAGGAGCTACGGATGAAGAAGACAAGGCTTTGGCGACAGACCTGCTTTCGGATGAGAAGGAAACAGCAGAGCATCGAATGTTAGTAGACTTGGGACGAAATGATATTGGCCGCATCTCTGAAACGGCCAGTGTCCAAGTAACCAAGTATATGGAAGTGGAGCTTTTCCGTTATGTCATGCATTTGACCAGTGTGGTCAAGGGGCGTTTGCTTCCAGAACTCACTGCTATGGATGCTTTGAAAGCAACACTTCCTGCTGGAACCGTTTCTGGAGCACCAAAGATTCGAGCGATGAGACGCATCTATGAACTGGAAACGGAAAAACGGGGCGTATACGCAGGAGCAATCGGCTACTTGTCTGCGACGGGTGATATGGATTTCGCCATTGCCATCCGAACCATGATTCTCAAAAATCAAACAGCCTATGTTCAGGCTGGGGCAGGGATTGTCTATGACTCTATCGCCCAAAACGAATACCAAGAAACCATTAACAAGGCTAAATCTATGACTAGAATTGGAGAACTAAGACCATGATTTTATTGATTGACAACTATGATTCTTTTACCTATAACTTGGCCCAATACATTGGGAATTTTGCAGAAGTTCAGGTTTTGAGAAATGATGATCCCAAGCTGTATGAAGAAGCTGAAAAAGCAGATGGTCTGGTCTTTTCGCCCGGCCCTGGTTGGCCAGTTGATGCTGGAAAGATGGAAGACATGATTCGTGACTTTGCTGGTAAGAAGCCGATTCTTGGGATTTGTTTGGGCCACCAAGCCATTGCAGAAGTCTTTGGTGGGAAGCTAGGTTTGGCTCCCAAAGTCATGCATGGGAAACAGAGCAATATCAACTTTGAAGAGCCATCTGTTTTGTATCAAGGCATCGAGGCTGGCCGTGCAGTCATGCGTTACCACAGTATTTTGATTGAAGAAATGCCAGAAAACTTTGAAGTGACAGCTCGTTCGACTGATGACCAAGCTATCATGGGGATTCAACACAAAACACTTCCAATTTATGGCTTCCAGTACCATCCAGAGAGTATTGGAACGCCAGATGGCTTGTCTTCTATTCGGAATTTTATCGAGAAGGTTGTAAAGTGAGGAAACTAGGATGAAAGAGATTATTGAAAAACTAGCAAAATTTGAAAATTTATCAGGTGTGGAAATGACGGATGTCATTGAGCGTATCGTAACTGGACGTGTAACGGAGGCGCAGATTGCTTCTCTCCTCTTAGCTCTTAAGATGAAGGGAGAAACACCTGAAGAACGTACAGCCATTGCCCAAGTCATGAGAGGGCATGCCCAACATATTCCAACTGAAATTCATGATGCCATGGACAACTGTGGTACAGGTGGGGACAAGTCTTTCAGTTTTAATATTTCCACAACTGCAGCCTTTGTCTTGGCTGGTGGTGGTGTTCATATGGCAAAACACGGTAACCGCTCGATTTCTTCTAAATCTGGTTCTGCAGATGTCCTAGAAGCCTTGGGCATCAACCTAGACCTCAAACCAGCTGAACTAGGTAAGGTCTTTGATAAAACTGGAATCGTCTTTCTCTTTGCTAAAAATATGCACCCAGCTATGAAATACATCATGCCAGCTCGTTTGGAGTTGGGAATTCCAACGATTATGAACTTGACTGGTCCCCTGATTCACCCAATGGCTTTGGAAACACAGCTTCTTGGTATTAGTCGTCCAGAACTTCTAGAAAGTACAGCTCAGGTTTTGAAAAATATGGGTCGCAAACGTGCTGTCGTAGTTGCTGGACCAGAAGGGCTAGATGAAGCCGGCTTGAACGGGACAACCAAGATTGCACTTCTTGAAAATGGCGAAATCACCTTGTCAAGCTTTACTCCAGAGGATTTGGGGATGGAAGGCTACGCTATCGAAGATATTCGTGGTGGGAATGCTCAGGAAAATGCAGAAATTTTGCTCAGCGTTCTTAAAAATGAACCAAGTTCATTCTTGGAAACGACAGTTTTAAATGCTGGTCTTGGTTTCTATGCCAATGGTAAGGCAGCTAGCATCAAGGAAGGAGTTGCCTTGGCTCGTCAAGTGATTGCTAGTGGCAAGGCCCTTGAAAAACTCAGACTGTTACAGGAGTACCAAAAATGAGTCAGGAATTTTTATCACGAATTTTGGAGCAGAAAGCGCGTGAAGTCGAGCAAATGGAGCTGGAGCAAATCCAGCCCTTGCGCCAGACCTATCGCTTGGCAGAATTTTTGAAGAATCATCAAGACCGCTTGCAGGTGATTGCAGAAGTCAAGAAAGCTAGCCCTAGTCTGGGAGATATCAATCTCGATGTGGATATTGTGCAACAGGCCCAGACTTATGAAGCAAATGGCGCAGTGATGATTTCGGTTTTGACAGATGAGATTTTCTTTAAAGGACATTTGGATTATCTACGGGAGATTTCCAGTCAGGTGCAGATTCCGACGCTCAACAAGGACTTTATCATCGATGAAAAGCAAATCATCCGTGCTCGAAATGCAGGTGCGACAGTCATCTTGCTTATTGTCGCAGCCTTGTCAGAAGAACGCCTCAAGGAACTGTACGACTACGCGACTGAGCTTGGTCTGGAAGTCTTGGTGGAAACTCACAATCTAGCTGAACTAGAAGTGGCCCACAGACTTGGTGCTGAGATTATTGGGGTTAATAACCGCAACTTGACCACCTTTGAAGTCGACTTGCAGACCAGTGTAGATTTGGCTAAACATTTCAAAGATGATTGCTTGTACATTTCTGAATCTGCTATTTTCACAGGGCAGGATGCGGAACGAGTAGCACCATTCTTTAACGGAATTTTAGTAGGAACAGCTCTCATGCAGGCAGAAGATGTAGCCCAGAGAATTAAGGAGTTGCAGATTGACAAAGGTTAAGATTTGTGGACTATCGACCAAAGAAGCGGTGGAGACAGCCGTGTCAGCAGGAGCCGACTATATCGGTTTTGTCTTCGCACCTAGTAAAAGACAGGTGACCTTGGATCAGGCTGCTGAGCTGGCAAAGCATATTCCTGCGGATGTCAAAAAGGTTGGTGTATTTGTTTTACCAAGTCGGGCTCAACTGCTAGAAGTCATTGACAAAGTTGGCTTGGACTTGGTTCAAGTTCACGGTCAGGTGGCAGATGATTTGTTTGAGAATTTGCCTTGTGCCAGTATTCAGGCTGTGCAGGTGGATGGAGATGGTCATGTACCCGATTCTCAGGCAGACTATCTACTCTTTGATGCTCCAGTGGCAGGGAGTGGCCAGACCTTTGACTGGGGCCAACTGGATACGACAGAACTAGCTCAGCCATTTTTCATCGCAGGTGGGCTTAATGAAGACAATGTAGTAAAAGCAATTCAACACTTTACTCCCTATGCAGTAGATGTATCAAGCGGAGTGGAGACAGATGGACAAAAAGATTATGAAAAGATTAGAAGATTTATAGAGAGGGTAAAGAATGGCATATCAAGAACCAAATAAAGATGGATTTTACGGAAAATTCGGCGGACGTTTTGTCCCAGAAACATTGATGACAGCAGTTTTGGAATTGGAGAAGGCCTACCGTGAAAGTCAGGCAGACCCAAGTTTCCAAGAGGAATTAAACCAACTTTTGCGTCAGTATGTGGGACGTGAAACTCCCCTTTACTACGCAAAAAACTTGACCCAGCATATCGGCGGAGCCAAGATTTATCTTAAACGTGAAGACCTTAACCATACAGGGGCCCACAAGATTAACAATGCCTTGGGACAAGTTCTTCTGGCTAAACGCATGGGCAAAAAGAAAATTATCGCTGAAACAGGTGCTGGTCAGCACGGTGTGGCAACTGCAACTGCTGCAGCCCTCTTTAACATGGAATGTACTATCTACATGGGTGAGGAAGATGTCAAACGCCAAGCCCTCAATGTCTTCCGTATGGAGCTTTTGGGAGCCAAGGTTGAGGCAGTGACAGATGGTTCGCGCGTGCTCAAGGATGCGGTCAATGCAGCCCTTCGTTCATGGGTGGCTAATATCGATGATACCCACTATATCCTTGGTTCTGCCTTGGGACCTCATCCATTCCCAGAAATCGTTCGTGACTTCCAAAGTGTCATTGGTCGAGAAGCTAAACAACAGTATCGCGATATGACAGGTCAAGATCTGCCAGATGCCCTAGTAGCCTGTGTTGGTGGTGGTTCTAATGCTATCGGGCTCTTCCATCCCTTTGTAGAAGATGAGTCTGTAGCTATGTATGGGGCTGAAGCAGCAGGACTTGGTGTGGATACAGAGCACCACGCAGCTACCTTGACCAAGGGTCGTCCGGGTCTCCTTCACGGTTCTCTCATGGATGTGCTCCAAGATGCCCATGGTCAAATTCTTGAAGCCTTCTCTATCTCAGCAGGTTTGGACTATCCTGGTATCGGTCCAGAACATTCTCACTACCACGATATTAAACGTGCCAGCTATGTCCCTGTGACAGACGAAGAAGCCTTGGAAGGATTCCAACTCTTGTCTCGTGTGGAAGGGATTATCCCAGCCTTGGAATCAAGCCATGCGATCGCTTTTGCGGTGAAGTTGGCCAAAGAACTTGGACCGGATAAGTCTATGATTGTCTGTCTATCAGGTCGTGGGGATAAGGATGTGGTTCAAGTCAAAGACCGCTTGGAAGCAGATGCAGCAAAGAAGGGAGAAGCTCATGCCTAAGACACTAACAGAAAAATTAAACGCTATAAAAGCAACTGGAAAAGGAATTTTCGTTCCTTATATCATGGCTGGGGACCACGAAAAAGGTTTGGATGGACTAGGAGAAACAATACACTTTTTAGAAGATTTGGGTGTTTCGGCTATTGAAGTGGGTATTCCCTTTTCAGACCCTGTTGCAGATGGACCTGTTATCGAAGAAGCTGGCTTGCGCAGTTTAGCCCACGGGACCTCTACCCAGGCTTTGGTTGAAACCTTGAAAACCATTCAAACAGAGGTGCCACTTGTCATCATGACCTACTTCAACCCCCTCTTTCAGTACGGTGTGGAGAACTTTGTCAAAGATTTGGAAGATACAGCGGTTAAGGGCTTGATTATTCCAGACCTGCCTCATGAGCATGCCAACTTTGTAGAACCATTTTTGGCAGATACAGACATGGCCTTGATTCCCCTAGTTAGTTTGACGACAGGAATTGAGCGCCAGAAAGAGTTGATTGAAGGGGCAGAAGGATTTGTCTATGCCGTTGCCATCAATGGGGTGACAGGGAAATCTGGCAATTACCGTGCAGACTTGGACAAGCACTTGACTCAACTGCATCAAGTAGCTGATATCCCAGTATTGACAGGTTTTGGCGTATCTAGTCAAGCCGATGTAGAACGCTTCAATGCGGTGTCAGATGGCGTTATCGTCGGTTCAAAAATCGTAAAAGCTCTCCATGAAGGAGAGCCAATTGAGGACTTTATCAAACAAGCAGTAGCTTACCAAAAATAATTACACAAGCAGCGAACAAGAGGAAAGGCACGAAAGGAAGTCTTTCCTTTTTCTTTTGTAGGAGAAAGGCTAGGATGCCTGTCGCAGAAGCAAATTGAATCAAGATGAGTAATTCTGTTGAGCTAAAGACGAGAGTACAAGAAGCTAAAAAGAGAAAATCCCCTGCGCCCATTCGGATATCAATAAAGTGAGCCAAAATTCCAAGGACAAGGAAGAAAATCATGACCAGATTCCAGCCAGAGCAGGCCATGAGGATTAGGTGGAAAGTCATCCAGACCAGTAAGGGATATTCCTGATGGCGAAAGTCGTAGATGCCCAAGGTCAAACCAGCAGTGATTAGAATGACTTGTCCTATGGAAATCCAGCCCCAAGACCAAGCTAGAAAGAGGAGTCCTAAGCCTAGTTCCAAAAGGGCATACCAGACTGGATAAGGAGCCTTGCAGTAGCGACAGCGAAAGCGATTGAGCACCTGCGAGAGAATCGGAATCAAATCTAAGGGCCGCAAGCGAGTCTGACAGGAATCACAATGACTAGCTGAAAAGATAATAGATTGCTCTGGAAAGCGGTCAATGACCAAACCAAGAAAGGAAGCGAGAATGCTCCCGACAAGAAAAAAATAAATATCAATCATACTTATCTATTCGTAAAAAATAGGAGAAGTAGTATAATGGAGAAACATAGATAAGATGGTGAGGTCAAGATGACAATTCGTTTTGAAGAAAATGTGAGCAAAGAAAATGCTCAGCTCGTCTGCCGATGGTCCAACTCCCTTGGCAAATCCTTTCAAGAACAATGGATGGGAACAATGATTCCTTTTCCCTTGACAATTCAAGTTTTGCAAGAGTTGGAAGGGATCTTTTCAATCTTTGAAGGACAAGAGTTTGTGGGGCTTATCCAGAAAATCAGGCAAGAAGACAGCAATCTTCATATTGGAAGATTTTTTATCAACCCCCAGAAACAGGGGCAAGGCTTAGGTAGCCAGGCTTTAAGGAAATTTGTTAGTTTGGTCTTTGAAAATGGAGACATAGATAGTATTTCTCTAAATGTCTTCGAGTCAAATCAAACAGCTTACAATCTTTACCAAAAAGAAGGATTTGAAATCGTTCAAATGGTTGAAGCATCTGAACGGAGATACATCATGAAAAAAGGGTAGATAGGAAGTAAAAAAGTCTTTTCCTGTGGTAGGTAGATTCCTATATATGAATATTGAAGGGATTTTAGAAAGCCAATTGGAGTGATTTTATTCATGATAGGAAAAAGGATCTGGTCAAAAATGATTGAGAAATAGTTGCTTAAAAAGCGTTTGCATGATACTATATATTGAAAGGAGGTGATAATATGGTAGAACAAAGAAAATCAATTACCATGAAAGATGTTGCTTTAGAAGCAGGAGTTAGCGTTGGAACAGTTTCACGTGTGATTAATAAAGAAAAAGGCATTAAAGAAGTAACCTTGAAAAAAGTGGAACAAGCGATTAAAACTTTGAATTACATTCCAGATTACTATGCTAGAGGAATGAAAAAAAATCGAACAGAAACGATTGCAATCATTGTACCAAGTATCTGGCATCCCTTCTTTTCAGAATTTGCTATGCATGTGGAAAATGAAGTCTATAAGAGGAATAATAAATTACTCTTATGTTCTATAAATGGTACAAATCGAGAGCAAGACTACCTGGAGATGTTGCGTCATAATAAAGTTGATGGAGTGGTTGCCATTACATATAGTCCAATTGAACATTACTTGACGTCAGGAATTCCCTTTGTTAGTATTGACCGCACATACTCAGATATTGCCATTCCTTGTGTTTCATCAGATAATGATGCAGGTGGAAGAGAAGCAGCTAAACAATTAATTAGTAAAGGATGTCGGCATTTAGCCTTTGTGGGCGGACATAATACAACCATTAATGAAACTAAACGTCGTAGAATTTCATTTGAAAAGTATATCCAAGAGCATAAAATACCTCTTAGTATTTTTGATTTGGATGAGACAGTTACTGACTATCATGGAAAGCTAGAGAGTTTCTTGGAAGAAAATCCTTCTATAGATGGAATTTTTACAATCAACGATTTTACAGCTTTGGATGTGACTGAAATTCTAGAAAAGAATGGCAAACGTATTCCTCATGATGTCCAAATTATTGGATACGATGGAATTAAAATGGCTGGAGATAGAGATTATCTACTTTCAACAATTGAGCAACCCCTGGAGGAAATGGCTAGAGAAGCTGTACGAATCCTATTTGATATCATCGAAGGAAAGGCTGTTAATTTGCAGACCATCCTACCAGTAAAATTTGTTGAAGGAAAAACAACAAAAAATGAAAATAAGTCTTGACAGAAAGCGCTATCAATGATAGAATAAATTCAGATAAAAAAGATTTATTTTTTTAGAACAAAAATGAAACGTTTCAAAAACAAAATAAATAGACAGCGCCAAGCGTTATCTTTTTAAAACAAAAAATGAAACGTTTCAAAAAAGGAGGTTGCTATGAATAGCAAAGCGAAGCAAGTTTCTCTTTGGGAAAGAATCAAGAAACAAAAACTCTTGTTATTGATGACTGTCCCTGGTTTAGTTTTAACCTTTATCTTTAAATACATCCCTATGTATGGGGTTTTAATCGCATTTAAAGATTATAATCCCTTAAAAGGAATTTTAGGGAGTGATTGGATTGGTTTTTCTGAGTTTACAAAATTCATATCCTCTCCCAACTTTGGTATCTTGTTAGCCAATACTTTAAAATTAAGTATCTATGGTTTATTGCTTGGCTTTTTACCACCAATCATTCTTGCTATTATGCTCAATCAACTCTTGAGTGAAAAAGTCAAAAAACGAATTCAGCTCATTTTATACGCACCAAACTTTATATCAGTCGTTGTTATCGTTGGTATGATTTTCCTTTTCTTTTCAGTGGGAGGACCAATTAACAATTTTCTCTCTATGTTTGGAATGAAGGCTGACTTCTTGACAAATCCAGACTTCTTTAGACCCTTATACATCTTTAGTGGTATCTGGCAAGGAATGGGATGGGCTTCAACGCTCTACACGGCAACATTGGTAAATGTAGATCCAGCCTTAGTAGAAGCAGCCCGACTGGATGGAGCCAATATCTTCCAACGAATCTGGCACATTGATATTCCAGCTCTTAAGCCTATTATGGTTATCCAATTTGTTTTAGCTGCAGGTGGAATCATGAATGTCGGATATGAAAAAGCATTCCTGATGCAGACATCGTTGAACTTGCCAACTTCTGAAATTATCTCTACATATGTCTATAAAGTTGGTCTTGTATCAGGAGACTATTCTTACTCAACAGCGGTTGGTTTGTTTAATGCAGTGATTAACGTAGTATTGCTAGTCGCGGTTAACCAAATCGTTAAACGCATGAATAATGGTGAAGGAATTTAAGGAGGAAAGTATGAAAAATTCGATTATGGATACAAAATTTGATAGACGTATCTTACTCTTAAATAAAATCATTATTGTCTTTATCGTTTTGATAACCTTACTTCCTTTACTTTATATCGTCGTAGCATCCTTTATGGATCCTAAGGTTCTGGTTAGTAGAGGGATTAGCTTTAATCCAGCCGATTGGACGGTAGAAGGTTACCAGCGTGTATTCAGTGACCAATCTATTCTAAGAGGTTTTATCAATTCTCTACTATACTCTTTTGGCTTTGCGGCTTTAACAGTCTTGCTATCTGTGTTTACAGCTTATCCTCTTTCTAAGAAAGACTTGGTTGGACGTCGTTGGATTAATTATTTCTTGATTGTAACCATGTTCTTTGGTGGTGGTTTAGTTCCAACTTACTTACTAGTAAAAGATTTGGGCATGCTTAATACTCCATGGGCTATCATCGTTCCCGGTGCTGTCAATGTTTGGAATATTATTCTTGCTAGGGCCTATTTCCAAGGATTGCCTGAAGAGTTAGTTGAAGCTGCTGTCATTGATGGTGCAAATGATTTACAGATTTTCTTCAAAATCATGCTTCCTCTTGCAAAACCAATTATGTTTGTTCTCTTCCTCTATGCTTTTGTAGGACAGTGGAACTCATACTTTGATGCAATGATTTATATCAAGGATCCAAACTTGGAACCATTGCAACTAGTACTTCGTAAAATTCTCATTCAGAGCCAACCAGGTCAAGACATGATTGGAGCACAAGCGACTATGAATGAAATGAAACGTTTAGCTGAATTGATTAAATACGCAACTATTGTCATTTCCAGCTTGCCATTGATTGTTATGTATCCATTTTTCCAAAAATACTTTGATAAAGGAATTATGGCTGGTTCACTTAAAGGATAAAAAAAGAAAAAATAAAAGGAGTTTTCTCATGAAATTCAAAACATTCTCAAAATCAGCAGTTTTGTTGACAGCTAGTTTAGCAGTACTTGCAGCCTGCGGCTCAAAAAATACAGCTTCAAGTCCAGATTATAAGTTGGAAGGTGTAACATTCCCGCTTCAAGAAAAGAAAACATTGAAGTTTATGACAGCCAGTTCACCGTTAGCACCCAAAGACCCAAATGAAAAATTGATTTTGCAACGTTTGGAGAAGGAAACTGGCGTTCATATTGACTGGACCAACTACCAGTCCGACTTTGCAGAGAAACGTAACTTGGATATTTCTAGTGGTGATCTACCAGATGCTATCCACAACGACGGAGCTTCAGATGTGGACTTGATGAACTGGGCTAAGAAAGGTGTTATCATTCCAGTTGAAGATTTGATTGATAAATACATGCCAAATCTTAAGAAAATTTTGGATGAGAAACCAGAATACAAGGCCTTGATGACAGCACCTGACGGACACATCTATTCATTCCCATGGATTGAGGAGCTTGGAGAAGGCAAAGAATCTATCCATAGTGTCAACGATATGGCTTGGATTAACAAAGATTGGCTTAAGAAACTTGGTCTTGAAATGCCAAAAACTACTGATGATTTGATTAAAGTCCTAGAAGCTTTCAAAAACGGGGATCCAAATGGAAATGGAGAGGCTGATGAAATTCCATTTACATTTATTAGTGGTAACGGAAACGAAGATTTTAAATTCCTATTTGCTGCATTTGGTATAGGGGATAACGATGATCATTTAGTAGTTGGAAATGATGGCAAAGTTGACTTCACAGCAGATAATGATAACTATAAAGAAGGTGTCAAATTTATCCGTCAATTGCAAGAAAAAGGCTTGATTGATAAAGAAGCTTTCGAACATGATTGGAATAGTTACATTGCTAAAGGTCATGATCAGAAATTTGGTGTTTACTTTACATGGGATAAGAGTAATGTTACTGGAAGTAACGAAAGTTATGATGTTTTACCAGTACTTGCTGGACCAAGTGGTCAAAAACACGTAGCTCGTACAAACGGTATGGGATTTGCACGTGACAAGATGGTTATTACCAGTGTAAACAAAAACCTAGAATTGACAGCTAAATGGATTGATGCACAATACGCTCCACTCCAATCTGTGCAAAATAACTGGGGAACTTACGGAGATGACAAGCAACAAAATATCTTTGAATTTGACCAAGCAACTAACAGCCTCAAACACTTACCGCTAAACGGAACTGCACCAGCAGAACTTCGTCAAAAGACTGAAGTAGGAGGACCACTAGCTATTCTAGATTCATACTATGGTAAAGTGACAACTATGCCAGATGATGCCAAATGGCGTTTGGATCTTATCAAAGAATATTATGTTCCTTACATGAGCAATGACAATAACTATCCAAGAGTCTTTATGACACAGGAAGATCTGGATAAGATTGCCCACATCGAGGCAGATATGAATGACTATATCTACCGCAAGCGCGCTGAATGGATTGTAAATGGCAATATTGATGCTGAGTGGGATGATTACAAGAAAGAGCTTGAAAAATACGGACTTTCAGATTACCTCGCTATTAAACAAAAATACTACGACCAATACCAAGCAAACAAAAACTAGAGGTTGATTATGGGAGATAAGAAATACACAGTAGAAAAAGCCAATCGTTTTATAGCAGAAAATAAACATCTCGTAAATACTCAGTATAAGCCTAAAGAACATTTTTCAGCTGAGATTGGTTGGATCAATGATCCAAATGGATTTGTCTATTTTCGTGGAGAATACCATCTCTTTTATCAATTCTATCCATATGATAGTGTTTGGGGGCCTATGCACTGGGGACATGCTAAAAGTAAGGACTTGGTGACTTGGGAGCACTTGCCAGTGGCACTTGCTCCTGACCAAGATTATGACCGCAATGGTTGTTTCTCAGGCTCTGCCATTGTCAAGGATGATCGCCTCTGGCTTATGTATACTGGTCATATCGAAGAAGAAACAGGTGTTCGTCAAGTGCAAAATATGGCATTTTCAGACGACGGGATTCACTTTGAAAAGATTGAACAAAATCCAGTCGCAACTGGAGCAGATTTGCCAGATGAGTTAATTGCAGCTGATTTCCGTGATCCAAAACTCTTTGAAAAAGATGGACGCTATTACTCCGTAGTAGCTGCCAAACACAAGGATAATGTGGGCTGTATCGTTCTACTAGGATCCGATAACCTAGTAGAATGGCGGTTCGAATCCATCTTTCTAAAAGGGATAGAACACCAAGGCTTTATGTGGGAATGCCCAGATTACTTTGAGTTAGATGGGAAGGATTGCCTTATTATGTCACCTATGCGTTATCAGCGTGAGGGAGACTCATATCATAACATCAACTCATCGGTTTTGTTTACGGGTAAGGTAGATTGGGGAGAAAAACGTTTTATCCCAGAATCAGTTCAAGAAATTGATCATGGGCAAGACTTCTATGCGCCTCAAACATTGTTGGACGATCAAAATCGTCGTATCCTGATTGCTTGGATGCAGACATGGGGGCGTACCCTTCCAACCCATGACCAAGAACACAAGTGGGCATGTGCCATGACTTTACCTAGAATTCTAAGGTTGGAAGATGGCAAACTAAGACAATTCCCTGTTAAAAAAGGCCAATATCAAATCCAAATAGATAAAGATTGTCATTACCACTTAGGAAATGATACAGATTATCTTGAATTTGGTTATGACAGTAATGCGCAGCAAGTTTACATTGATCGTAGCCATCTTGTTCAAAAAATTCTAGGTGAAGAAGAACAGGACACTAGTCGACGGTATGTAGATATTGAAGCTAAAGAATTGGAAGTTGTTCTAGATAAAAATTCCATCGAGATTTTTGTCAATCAAGGTGAAGCAAGCTTGACTGCAACTTATTACTTAACGGTGCCAGCTAAGCTATCACGAATCGATTAAAAATTAATACTTTTCGAAAATCTCTTCAAACCACGTCAGCGTCGCCTTACCGTACTCAAGTACAGCTTGCGGCTAGCTTCCTAGTTTGCTCTTCGATTTTCATAGAGTATAAGTTATTTCTCCTAAAGAAAAAGTTCTCTTTCTAGCAAAATGGAAAGAGAACTTTTTCTAATTAAGCAGAGCAGATTTCTGTTTAAATAACTCAATTTTATCATTACAGTAAGTGATTAAATCTTGAGCTTTCTCAAAAGTATAGCCTTTTTCAGAAACAGATTTCACTTTCTTCTCATCAAAATAGTAGCCAGTCAAACCAGTGACTTCTTCTGATAATGTAAGATAGTAGCCTGTTTCAATTCCCTCGTCTAGATTTTTGGAAAATGACTTCATCAAGCGTCCGAAGAGAGACTTTTTAGTCTTTTCATCACTGGAATCACTCCCCAAGTTGGTTGAAATCAAACCTGGATGGTAGGCATTGATGGTGATGTTTGAACCTTTTAAAAAGAAGTCTCTTGCCAGATAACGTGTCATCCAAATGGTATAGAGTTTGGAATTATTATAGGCCAATCCGGGATTATAGTTGTTCTCAAATCCAAAGTCTAAATCCTTGACCTTGGCAAAATGATGCATATAGGAAGAAGTATTAATGACACGGCCGTCAGACGCTTTTTCTAACAAGGAACTTAGCTCAGTTGTTAATATATAGGGAACTAGAACAGATAACATAAATGTCAACTCGACATTTTCAGCACTCGCTTTTCGTTCTTTTCCAGCATACAGACCTGCGTTGTTAAACAAGACATCAATACTTTGAAAGTCTCGCTTGATTTCCTCTACAAATCGATAAACGTCGTCTAATTTTGAAAAATCTGCAAGGTAGCTAGAAACTCTGCCTCTCAAGGAGACTGAACGAACCTCTTGAAGCGCTAGCTCAAGTTTTTGGGGATTTCGACCATGGAGGATGACATGATGGCCTTCACTGGCCAATTTCTTTGCCAAATGTTTACCAATACCGTCAGTAGCACCTGTAATCAGAATTGTTTTGACCATATTAGTTCTCCAAGAAAGCTTTTAATTCTTTTGAAAATTCGTTTGCATATTGGAAAATCGAACCGTGGCCAGCATTTGGATAGATGATCAGCTTACTATCTTTTATTTTCTCATGCATATCATAAGAATTTTCCGTTGGAACCTGCATATCCTTATCACCATTGACGATTAAGGTTGGTTGGGTGATAAATTTTAGGTCGTCTTGAGAATCTTTCCCCCAACGTTTAATCGCTTTGAGTTGAGTTAGGAATCCTGGTAGGTTCATATCTTTATCCGCAAATTCCTTTGTTCTCATCCCCATTCGTCCTAGGACTTTCAAAGCTTCAATTTTCCCTTGTTCATCATGATTATAGAAGATATAGCGTTTAGGATCGATGCGTTCGAGTTCCGCTTTAAACATATAGTTAAAGGTTTTCCCTGTTACCTTATTGACCTCTTTTCCACCTCGAGGTCCTGTTCCAGCCAAGATTAAATGATTGACTAGAGTGGGATTTATTCTGATGATTTCTTGGGCAATCATACCTCCCATAGAAAGGCCAAGAAGATTGATTTTATCGTAATCAAGCGCTTTCACACAGTCAATTGTCTGCTCAGCCATTCCAGGAATCGTCGAAGCAACTTTGCCCTGACTAGCTCCAACACCAGGAAGATCGACTACAATGACATGGTGCTTTTCAGCGATTAAGTCTAATAGTTTTGGATCCCAGTTATCGAGAGTTGCTGCCAAATGGACCAGCATCAGAAGAGGTAGTTTTGATTTACCTTTCCCGAGTTCGCGATAGGCAATTTGGTTTCCTTGGACAGTGATGTATTGATTTTTTGTTGTAAGATATGACATTGTGTTTTCCTTTTTATTTCTTAAAGCTGAGAACTGTTTTACCACGAGAGCGACCATTAGCGACTTTGTCTAAGGCGCTATTTACCTCTTCAAATGGATAAACTATATCGATAGAGGGTTTGATTTCTAATTTGCTAAAGAGGTCAGCTACCTCTTGTAATTGAGCGCCATTGCTTTCTACAAAGATAAAATGGTAGTGGACACCATATTTTTCCGCCATTTTATCAAATTTGCGACCCGCTAGTCCAAGTAAGATTTGTTTCCATTTTGGTAGATTCATGCGTTTGGCAAAGGCACCGTTTGGCATGGCACGAAGGGAAACAAGCTGTCCACCTTTTTTCATGATAGACATTTGTTTCTCAGTTTCAGCTCCACCGAGAGTATCGAGGACATAATCTACCTCACTAACAGTCTTTGTATAATCCTCTGTTTTGTAATCGATAAAGCGGTCTGCTCCTAGGTTCAATACACGCTCAGCGCTATCTCCAGAACCGTTGGTAATGACCTTCAAACCTTTCGCCTTGGCAATCGGAATGGCCATGCCACCGACACCTCCAGTACCACCAGAAATAAAGATCGTTTTCCCAGCTTGAGCGCCCATGAGGTCAAGAGCCTGCATAATGGTCAAGGCAGTAAGAGGAACAGCAGCAGCTTCCTCGTCTGATAGATAGTCTGGAACCTTGGCTAAGGCTTGGCTATCGACAGCTAGGTATTCTGCAAAGGCACCAATATGATCAAGTGGCAGACGGCCAAAAACTCGGTCTCCTATCTGAAAGTTGTCAACTTGCTTGCCAATGCTTTCAACGATTCCAACGACCTCATTACCAGCAGTTTGAGGAAGTTTGTAAGGAACAATCATCTTGACCTCACCACGAGAGATCATGTTATCGAGAGGATTAACCCCGGCTGCGGTGACTTTGATTAAAACTTCTGTGTCTGTAATACTTGGTTTAGCGACTTCTGTGATGTTCAGTGTGATATTGTTTTTGTTATAAGTAGTGTGTTGTGCGACTTTCATGTGTTTTCTCTTTTCTTTTTTAATATAATTAAATGAACTTGTATCTAATACAAGTACATATTGTTTTTAGTAAAAACTGACTTGCTATCAAATCAGTTTCGGACTTGTTTGGCTTGTTTATATAGATTGTCAATGACATCTTCTAAAGTTTGATTAGCTAATTCCTTCTCTAATTGAGATTCGGCACTAGCGAAAAGCGGTGAAACTGCTCCTTGGATATGTTTTCCAACGGGACAATCGGGATTACTATTTTGATGAACAGGGAATAAACTAATGTGATTGATTTCTTGAGTAGCATAGTAGATCTCTAGTAAAGTCATTTCCTTTGGAGACTTATTGAGTTGATAGCCAGTTTTTCCTTGCTGGGAATGAATCAAATCTGCATTTTTCAATAAGGCAATCACTTTTCGAATGTAACTAGCATTGGTCCCGACACTAGTAGCTAGTGCTTGAGAACTTAAGGTTTCCTTGCTTTCACTAATCATTGTTAAGATATGCAAAGCAACTGAGAATTTTGTATCCATCTGAGCTCCTTTTTATAAACGTGTATCAGATACAAGAACAAGTATATCAAAAATAAAAAGAAAAGCAAGACTTTTGTTTTAAATTTTTTAAAATTTTAAGTGCAATCAGATTAGAGCTGTCTGGAAAGGGTGTTCACAAAATTATATCTTTAATATCCATTGGTTGACCAAAAGTAGAACAGATATGCAAAAAAGCCCTATATTATAAGACTTTTCCTGTTGTATTTAGATGCCCCCTACAGGGATCGAACCTGTGACCCACGGATTAAGAGTCCGCTGCTCTGCCAGCTGAGCTAAGGAGGCGAAGAAAAAAGCTGTATTGGTGCCGAAACTTCACGGTTTGTATTGAACCCGCGCAATTAAGCAGGTGGGCAACTCGCTCTAACTGAAGCTGTTTCCGTGTGAGACGGCCTACATGCTGTTAGAAGACTTTTGTTTCCCTAATAATACAAAAAATAGTCGGTCAACACTTAAGTGTGAAGTCGTACACCACAGCGTTTCTATGTTTATATGATACCACTTTTTCAAAAAAAATCAAGAGGAAAGTGCAATTTTTTGAAAAGGATTTCAGATTTTTCGCAAACGGTCGATGGCTTCCTTTCTTTGAGCCAAAGCCCGTTCATATTTACCAGTATCTTCTGCTTGGAAATAGTGATGATTACGAATTTTTTCTGGTAGATAGTCTTGCTTGACCCAATTTCCAGGATAGTTGTGTGGATAGAGATAGTCTTGGGCATTCCCCAGTTCCTTGCTTCCGCTGTAGTGCCCATCACGCAGGTGTCGCGGAATAGGCAAGTGCCCTGATGTTTTGAGGTCAGCAAGTGCCTTATCCATAGCTACATAGGCTGAGTTGGATTTTGGAGAAAGTGCCAAATCAATGACGACATTGGCAATGAGAATGCGGGCTTCTGGGAAACCAATCTTTTGGGCGGCATCCAGAGCAGTCACGGTATGAATCTGGGCTTCAGGATTGGCTAAACCGATATCTTCATAGGCGATAACAGTCAAGCGACGAGCGAGACTAGGTAAATCACCAGCCTCAATCAAGCGGGCAGCATAGTGGAGACTGGCATCCACATCCGAGCCACGGATAGACTTTTGCAGGGCTGAGAGAACATCATAGTGGCCATCTCCATCCTTATCCATAGTGATGTAGCTTCGCTGTAGGCTATTTTCCATGATGTCGAGGGTGATATGGCGGATGCCCTCGTCATTCTCAGGGGTAGAAAGAACAGCCAAGTCCAATGAGTTGAAAGCAGAGCGCAGGTCTCCGTTTGTAGAGGTTGCGATGAACTCCAGCGCATCCTCATCTAGTCCTACTGGAAAATCAAAACCACGCTCAGGGTTACTTAGAGCTATCTGCAGGGCCTCTTTGACGTCTTGGTTAGACAGAGGTTCCAACTCAAAAATTTGAACACGGCTACGAATGGCAGGGGTGACAGAGAAGAAAGGATTTTCAGTCGTAGCCCCAATCATGATGACCAGACCGCTTTCCAAGAGGGGAAGGAGAAAGTCTTGCTTGGTCTTGTCAAGACGATGAATCTCATCTAGTAATAGGACGAGACCACCAGAAAATTTAGCCTCTTCGGCAATTTCTTGTAGTCGTTTTTTACTATCAACAGTGGCATTAAAGGTACGAAAGGCATACTTAGTAGTTCCAGCGATGGCAGAGGCAATACTGGTCTTGCCGATTCCTGGAGGTCCATAGAGAATCATGGAGGACAGACGATTGGCTTCCACCATGCGGCGGATAATTTTTCCAGGGCCGACCAGATGCTCCTGACCGATGACCTGGTCGATTGTTTTAGGGCGCATGCGAAGCGCGAGATTGTCTGGCATAGCAGTCCTTTCTAACGTGGATTTTCTGATGTATATGTGGTAAGATGGTAGTATCTATTTTAGCATATTTCCGAGCAATCGGGGCGATTAAAGAGTCGCATAGAAAGAGGACAAAATGGCAACATACGGATTTTTAGATGTTTTAGAGGAAGAGTTGGACAAGAATTTTCCCTTTGACTTTGAGATTAGTTGGGACAAGCGCAATCACGCGGTAGAAGTGAGTTTTCTATTGGAAGCGCAAAACTCTAAAGGTGTGGAGATGGTGGATGAAGATGGAGAGGTTTCATCAGATGACATTCTCTTTGAAGAAGCAGTCCTTTTCTACAATCCTGCCAAGTCAACCGTCAATGAGGAAGACTATTTGACGGTCATTCCTTACTTACCTAAAAAAGGCTTTTCTCGCGAATTTTTAGCTTATTTTACGCTATTCCTTAAAGATACTGCCGAGGTTGGGCTGGATGCCCTCATGGACTTTTTGGAAGACCCAGAAGCAGAAGAATTCGTCATGGAATGGAACCAAGAAGTCTTTGAAGAAGGAAAAGTTGGCTTGGAAGAAGGAGAGTTTTATCCTTATCCGAGATACTAGGAGTTGGTTGGAGATTTTATGAAGAAAATTGGGATTTATTTGGTTTATGTGCTAGCTGTTGTCTTTATTATGCTGGCTTGTGCTTGTGGAACAATCGCATTTGCAGAGCTGGGATATTCCGCAGTTTTAGTCTTTACTTTTGGTTATGCATTTGCTCTTCTAAGCATGTATTTAATCTTTATTCTTCATGAGTTGGGTCATGCATTTTGCGGTTACCTGACAGGCTATCGCCTGGTGGCTTTTGGATTAGGAAACTTTCTTTTGACCAAAAAGTCAGGCAAGTTTCATCTGAGTCGAACAGCCGTTCTGAAAAATGTTGGTGCTCAGTATATTGGATTAAAAGAAGATGAAAGTGATCAAAGAATCATCATGATGCTTTCAGGAGGCTTGATGGTTCATCTTGGTTTGATTTTATTGGCGATATTGTTTGGATTTTTGACAAAAAGCTGGTATTTTGCTGGTACTTGGATTTTTCTTAATTTGTCTTTCTTCCTAAACAACGCTTTGCCAGTCGACATTACCGATGGAGCGAAAATCTGGGAATTGTTACAACACCCTGAAAATACCAAATACGCTTACTTGGTGTTGAGGCATTCTGCTCAAACTTTGCTGGCTCCTCAAGAATATGATTTAAAAGACTTTATCATGCCTGTTGATGAGGAGGTGAGAGGGAGTTTTGCAGAAAGTGTTCAGACTCTTCAGGGGTTGGTATTCATATTGGATGATAATATAGAACTTGCAAAGCAACAGTTTCAGTCTGTGTTAGAGAAAACAGATAATTCAATGTCTAAAACTATTTCTCAAATATACCTTCTTCAAGTTGCTCTGATGGAAGGAGATAATAAGAAAGCGGAAGAATATGCAAGTATTCGAGGGGTCAAATCCTTTTTATCTATAAAAACAGCAGATATGCAGGTCATTCAAGCTTGGTATCAATTTAAGGTAAAGAAAGATGTAGTTCAAACTCACAAGGCTATGAAGATTGCTAGACGTAAAATGAATAGCAGTCGGATGTTACGGGATGAGAAAATCTATTATCAAAACTGGTTAGCCGAGCTGGAAAAGGAATTAACCGAAGGAGTCTAATATGGAAATAGAAATTTCTGATTTCACAGGCTGTAAGATTGCTTTGTTTTGTGGGGATAAGCTTCTGACTATCTTACGCGATGATAAGGCAAGCATTCCCTGGCCCAATATGTGGGAACTGCCCGGTGGGGGACGCGAGGGGGATGAAAGTCCTTTTGAGTGCGTGGCGCGTGAAGTTTATGAAGAACTGGGAATTCATCTGACTGAGGATTGTCTGCTATGGAGTAAGGTTTATCCAAGTATGCTTTTTGCGGATAAACAATCTGTATTTCTAGTCGGTCTGTTGACACAGGCCCAGTTTGACAAGATTGTCTTTGGAGATGAGGGACAGGGTTATCAGTTAATGAATGTCGAGGAATTTCTTAGTTCCAGTCAAGTTGTACCTCAGTTGCAAGAAAGGGTGAGAGATTATATGGAGGAAGTTTGATAAATGGAAAAGCGAAGCAAAAATATCAATATGTTTCTCATGGATGGTGAAGTGACTGGAAAAATAAAATGTACTTTGTCAAATTGGACGGGAGTGATTTACAAAATACCTCGTATTCAGTTGGGAGATTTGAAGTCACGTGATGAAATGAAACAAAGTGGTATTTATTTCTTATTTGGTCGAGATGAAGATAAGCAGAAAGATATGACCTATATTGGTCAGGCGACAACTCGGAAAAATGGTGAAGGGGTATTGTTGCGAATTCAAGAGCATACCCGTGATACTCATGCAGATTATTTTAATGATGTCATCATTCTAACAACTCAAAATAATTCTTTCGGTCCAACAGAAATTAGCTATTTGGAAAATAAATTTACTCAACTTGCTAAAGAAGCTGGTCGCTACATTGTGAAAAATGGGAATGATCCAAATCCTGGTAATGTAACTGAGGAAAAGGAATCTGAACTGGATGAAATTATTGAAAATACGCTTATGATTATTGGAACTTTAGGTTATCGTGTTTTTGTTCCGATGACAAAGAAAGTTAGTCAAGATTTGATTGATAATCATTCCACTTATCTTTATTTAAAGCGTAAAACTAAGAAATCTAACAAAGTAATAGAAGCAACTTGTGAACAGACAACTGAAGGTTTTGTTGTTTTAGAAGGAAGTCAAGTAGAAATAATGGATTCTCCAAGCCTCCCAGCAAGTTTAAAAGAAATGCGTCAGAATTTAATAGCTTCACAGGTCATTCAAGATGGAGTGTTGAAAGAAAAACAACTCTTTTCTAGCCCTTCTTATGCAGCGGCTTTTTTGCTGGGTTTGCAAACGAACGGTCGAACTGATTGGAAAAATCAGGATGGAAGAACTTTAAAAGAATTGGAAGAATTAATAGATTGATAAGGAAAAATTAAATGGAAACATGGCAAGAGTTAAAAGTTACGGTTAAGCGTGAGGGGGAGGAGTTGGTTTCCAACCTCTTGATTGAGCTGGGAGCTCAAGGAGTCGCAATCGAAGACAGTATGGACTATGTGGGGAATGTGGATCGTTTTGGTGAAATTTTCCCAGAGATTGAGCAACAAGAAGAAATCGTAGTGACAGCCTATTACCCTGATACGGTTGATATAGCAACGGTTGAGGCAGACTTGCAGGCTCGCTTAGCAGAATTGGCAGATTTTATGGATTTGGGTGAGGTCAAGATGGGGACAACTGCCTTGGCTGAGGAAGACTGGGCAGACAACTGGAAGAAATACTATGAACCAGCTCGTATCACTCATGATTTGACCATCGTGCCATCTTGGACAGACTACGAGGCGACTGCGGGAGAGAAGATTATCAAGCTGGATCCAGGTATGGCTTTTGGTACGGGGACCCATCCAACCACTAAGATGAGCCTCTTTGCCTTGGAGCAGGTCCTTCGTGGTGGCGAAACGGTGCTAGATGTGGGGACTGGTTCAGGGGTTCTCTCTATTGCCAGCTCGCTTCTGGGTGCTAAGGAAATTTTCGCCTACGACCTAGATGATGTGGCGGTTCGTGTGGCTCAGGAAAATATTGAGCTAAACCCTGGTATGGAAAACATCCATGTAGCAGCAGGAGACTTGCTTAAGGGAGTTGAGATTGAGGCAGATGTGATTGTAGCTAATATCTTGGCGGATATCCTCGTTCATCTGACGGATGATGCTTATCGCTTGGTCAAGGATGAAGGCTACCTGATCATGAGTGGCATTATCAAGGACAAGTGGGACATGGTGCGCGAGTCGGCTGAGTCAGCTGGATTTTTCCTTGAAACCCACATGATTCAAGGGGAATGGAATGCCTGTGTCTTTAAGAAAACCAAGGATATTTCCGGTGTGATTGGAGGCTAGCATGCAACAGTATTTTGTCAAAGGCAGTGCAGTCTCTCCTGTCACCATCGAGGACAAGGAAACCAGCAAGCATATGTTTCAGGTTATGCGCTTGAAAGAAGATGATGAGGTTACTTTGGTCTTTGATGATGGTATCAAGCGTTTGGCGCGTGTGCTGGATGTGGAAGCCCGTCAGTTTGAGTTGGTCCAAGAATTAACTGACAATGTGGAACTGCCCGTTCAAGTGACCATTGCATCTGGATTTCCCAAGGGGGACAAGCTGGAGTTTGTCACTCAAAAAGTAACCGAACTGGGTGCCAGTCAAATCTGGGCCTTTCCTGCCGATTGGTCGGTCGCCAAATGGGATGGCAAAAAATTGGGTAAAAAGGTTGAAAAACTAGAAAAAATTGCCCTTGGAGCAGCGGAGCAAAGTAAGCGTAATGTTGTTCCAAGTATCCAGCTTTTCGAGAAAAAATCAGACTTTCTAGCTCAACTGGACCAATTTGACTCTATCATAGTAGCCTATGAAGAATCAGCCAAAGAAGGTGAAGCCGCTGCGCTTCTGCAAGCAGTCTCTGGTCTTGAAAAAGGAGCCAAATTGCTCTTTATCTTTGGTCCAGAAGGTGGCCTGTCACCTGCAGAAATTGAGAGTTTTGAAGCTAAAGGAGCGGTATTGGCAGGACTTGGTCCTCGTATTTTGCGAGCAGAAACAGCACCACTTTATGCCCTATCAGCCCTTAGTGTTTTATTAGAATTAGAGAAATAAGAGGAAGAAAATGGAACAAAAACACCGTTCAGAATTTCCAGAGAAGGAACTTTGGGATTTAACAGCCCTATACCAAGATCGTGAGGATTTCTTACGTGCGATCGAGAAGGCTCGTGAAGACATCAACCAATTTAGTCGTGATTACAAGGGCAATCTTCATACTTTTGAGGATTTTGAAAAGGCCTTTGCGGAATTGGAACAAATCTACATTCAGATGAGCCATATTGGCAACTATGGCTTTATGCCTCAGACGACAGATTATAGCAATGAAGAATTTGCCAATATCGCCCAAGCTGGGATGGAATTTGAAACAGATGCCAGTGTAGCCTTGACCTTCTTTGACGATGCCTTAGTGGAAGCTGATGAGGAAGTCTTGGACCGTTTGGGGGAATTGCCTCACTTGACGGCAGCTATTCGTCAGGCCAAAATCAAAAAAGCCCACTACTTAGGGGCTGATGTGGAGAAGGCATTGACCAATCTCGGTGAAGTTTTCTACAGTCCGCAGGACATTTATACTAAGATGCGAGCTGGGGATTTTGAAATGGCTGACTTTGAAGCCCAGGGCAAGAGATATAAAAACAGCTTTGTGACTTATGAGAATTTCTACCAAAATCATGAGGACGCTGAGGTTCGTGAGAAATCTTTCCGTTCCTTCTCAGAGGGACTTCGTAAGCACCAGAATACAGCTGCAGCAGCCTATCTAGCCCAAGTCAAGTCTGAAAAACTACTGGCAGATATGAAGGGCTACGACTCAGTTTTTGATTATCTTCTAGCTGAGCAAGAAGTGGACCGTGCCATGTTTGACCGCCAGATTGACCTCATCATGAAGGATTTTGCGCCAGTTGCTCAGAGATACCTCAAGCATGTTGCCAAGGTCAATGGTCTTGAAAAGATGACCTTGGCAGACTGGAAATTGGACTTGGATAGCGCCCTCAATCCTGAAGTGACTATTGACGATGCCTATGATTTGGTCATGAAGTCGGTAGAACCTTTGGGGCAAGAATATTGTCAGGAAGTTGCTCGTTATCAAGAAGAGCGCTGGGT
Source organism: Streptococcus sp. 596553 (assembly GCF_900411395.1). Classification (GTDB taxonomy): domain Bacteria; phylum Bacillota; class Bacilli; order Lactobacillales; family Streptococcaceae; genus Streptococcus; species Streptococcus mitis_BA. The sequence continues at coordinate 71,680 of NZ_OXCQ01000002.1, forward strand.
GGACTTTGCTGCCAATAGTGGCAAGGATTCTGGTGGTTATGCAGCGGATCCATATCGTGTGCACCCTTATGTCCTCATGAGCTGGACAGGCCGTTTGAGCGATGTCTATACCTTGATTCATGAAATCGGGCATTCTGGTCAATTCATCTTTTCAGATAATCATCAAAGCTACTTTAATGCTCACATGTCGACCTACTATGTCGAAGCACCGTCAACTTTCAATGAATTGCTTCTCAGTGATTATTTAGAGAACCAATCTGATGACCCACGTCAAAAACGCTTCGCTCTGGCTCACCGCTTGACAGACACCTACTTCCATAATTTCATCACCCACCTCTTAGAAGCAGCCTTCCAGCGTAAAGTGTATACATTGATTGAAGAAGGAGAAACTTTCGGAGCAAGCAAACTCAACAGCATTATGAAGGAAGTTTTGACCGATTTCTGGGGAGATGCCATTGAAATCGATGATGATGCAGCTTTGACTTGGATGCGCCAAGCTCATTATTACATGGGCTTGTATAGTTACACTTACTCAGCTGGACTTGTGATTTCGACTGCAGGTTACCTCCATCTTAAAAACTCAGAAACTGGAGCTGAAGATTGGCTCAATCTTCTCAAATCAGGTGGTAGCAAGACACCGCTTGAGTCAGCCATGATTATCGGAGCCGATATTTCAACAGACAAACCACTCCGTGATACCATTCAATTCTTGTCAGACACGGTTGACCAGATTATCGCCTACAGTGCCCAGTTGGGAGAGTAAATTAAAAGAGTCTGGGACAAAAGTTTAACCTTAAATATAAAAAGCGAACAAAACGAGTTATCTGATACTCAGAATTCTGTCTTATTCGCTTTTTTCTAATCTATCGATTTTAAAAATTTATAATAAAGAATTCCTAAAATCAAAGTTTTTTGTCCTAGCCTCTTAAATTATCCCCAAAAGCTATCTTCTTCAGCTTGATCTGAAGAGAAGAGCCAAACTTCTTTGATTTTTCCGTCTTCAATGCGGAAGAGGTCAATTCCGTTCATATTGAGTTCAGTACCATCAGCACGTGTTCCAAGAAAAGTAACATTGGCTGCGATTAAATCCTTATTGTCAGAAACCCAATTTGTTATCACCTTAAAGGTTCCATTGGTTTTCTCAGCAAATGTAGCCAAGTGAGATCCTAGCTTGTCCTTACCAACAACTGTACCAGATATACTATGAGTACCAGGTTGATGCCAGACAATATCGTCTGCCATCGTTTCAAAGACACCAGGAAAGTCACCAGCAATTAAAGCTTGGTTATAAGCATTGAAAATTTCTAAGTTTGTTGACATATATATTCTCCATTTCTTTTTTATGATATAATTGTAACAATTACAAACAAAAAAACAAGTAGACACTTTTTCGATAGCTAGTATCAAAAGTAGTACTATTATTGATACTAAAAGATAAATTTTTTTTAAAAAATAGAAAGAAGATATTTTATGACAAATAAAGTGAGTGAGTATGGTATTTGTCCATTTGCGACAACGCAGAGGGTTTTAACGGGGAAATGGGCACTGGTAATCATTTATCAGTTGAGTACGGGTACCAAACGATTTAAAGAATTGCAGAGATTATTGCCTGGGATTACTCAAACTATTTTGACCCGTCATCTCCGTCAATTAGAAAAGGATAAGATTGTTCAACGAAAGGTCTATGCCGAAGTTCCACCACGAGTTGAGTACAGCTTAACTGAAATGGGGCAGGAATTCAGAGTTGTTTTAGATGCTGTCGAGAAATGGGGTCTAGATTATATCAAGTTGCTAGAAATGTAGAGGTATTGCCCATGTATCAAGAATTACTTAGAAAAATAGCAGAAGAAAAACCAAGTTATCATGAGGAAGAAATCTAATGGTTGCTTGATCATTTGGGAGATTCTTCTCCAGAAATTCGCGATGATCTTGTTTTTACAAGCTTTGCTAGAGGGATTCAGGAAGAGCTATTTACACAGGAGCAATTTCATTTCATTGCTGAGGTTGTCTTAGCTGATGGAGGACTAGATAAAGAAATTGATAAGGTAGGTCTGCCAACCCTTGAACGTTCTTTTAGGGCGCTTATTTATGCAAATCTCTTGTCTGCTGATGCCAACCAGCAATCGATTTTTTATCAGGGATTAAAAGCAGAAATTCGCAATGTTCTTTTAAATCAAGGCTTGTATTATCTTTCAAAAGAAAAGGATACAACGGGTTTTTCAAGTCAGTATGGTTGGGTTCATTCTTTTGCGCATGGAGCTGATTTACTGACAGAGGTGGTTTGTCATCCAGATTTTCCTAAAAACAGAATTCATGAAGTATTTGAGATACTTGGTCAATTATTTAAAAGAATTCCCATTCGTTTTACAGATGATGAAGATTGGCGTTTAGCAATAGTGATCTATGAAACTATTTTACAAGGGAAGTTAGCGCAAGAACAGGTAGCTTCTTGGATAAAAACTGTTGATTTTCCGATAGAAGAAAGGGAAGATTTTTATAAATTTTCCAACTTCAGATCCTGTCTGTTGGAAGTCTATGTCCAACTTGACCAGAGAAATAGTTTACAAGATGACTTGAAAGAAGCTATCCAGTCTTTTCAATACTAGGGATAAGCTAATATTGCCTATTGAGAGAGTTTCTATTGTATCCTCCTAACTAATAATGAAAACTAATAAAAGAGGTTGAATCATTTTCCAACCTCTTTTTGTGTATCTTAATGGAATTGCATACCACCATCAACGATAATGGTTTGTCCTGTAATGTAGTTTGAATCTGGTCCTGCAAGGAAGCTGACAGCAGCAGCCACATCTTCTGGTTCAGATAGACGTTTTAGAGTAATATCTTTTGCAAATGTCTGCATACCCCACTCGTCATCTTTTCCTGCATTTTTACCAACTTCATGAGCGATGTCGTACATCATTGGTGTTTTCACAATACCTGGTGCGTAGGCGTTAACAGTGATGCCTGAGTCTGCTAAATCACGTGCTAATGTTTGCGTAATTCCGCGAACAGCAAATTTGGTTCCACCATAAACAGTTAGATTTGGGTTACCGACTACACCGGCTTGAGAGGTTGCGTTGATAATTTTACCTCCGTGGCCAAGTGCTTTAAATTGCGCTTGTGCAGCTTGTGAACCCCAAATGACACCACCAACGTTGATACCGAAAGTGCGTGTAAATTGTTCCTCAGTAATTGTATCAAGAGGAGTAGTTGGAGCAACACCAGCGTTATTTACGACAACATTCAAATCACCAAAATGGTCAACAACCTTTTGAAATGCTTGTGCAACTTCGGCCTGTTTCGAAACATCGGCCACGACAGCAAAGGCATTTTCAGCTGATAATTCGGCAACAGCTTTTTCAGCTGTTTCGGGATTGTAGTCTAAGACTCCTACCTTAAAGCCATCTTGAACCAATCGTTTTGCGATTGCAAAACCGATTCCTTGACCTGCACCTGTGACAATAGCAACTTTAGACATATGATTCCTCCTTGGTATCCACGATACCATTCAAACGTTCATAAAAGAACAGCAAAGTTGTAAAAATTAGTTCAAATTAGGGACTGAACAACATATCTGAACTATGTTAATAGTATATACCTTTGGAAAAAATGTTTCAAATAAACACTACCGTTTTTATAGAATTTTATCCTGAAAATTTCCAATCAATTTTCTTGAAACCCTTTCCCTCTTTTGATAGACTAGTATCTAGTTTTTGAAAAAAGGAGAAAGAAAATGAAAAAATTTGTTGCTGAGTTAATCGGTACGTTCATGCTTGTGTTCATCGGAACAGGAGCTGTTGTTTTTGGAAATGGTCTTGAAGGTCTTGGACACCTAGGGATTGCCTTTGCCTTTGGTTTGGCAATCGTAGTTGCAGCTTACTCAATCGGAACTATTTCAGGTGCTCACTTGAACCCAGCTGTTTCGATTGCTATGTTTGTAAACAAACGTTTGTCATCTTCAGAAATTGTAAACTACATCCTTGGTCAAGTAGTTGGTGCTTTCTTAGCATCTGGATTTGTATTCTTCCTCTTGGCAAATTCAGGTATGTCAACTGCTAGTCTTGGTGAAAATGCCTTGGCAAACGGTGTCACTGTCTTTGGTGGTTTCTTGTTTGAAGTTATCGCAACTTTCTTGTTTGTCTTGGTTATCATGACTGTGACATCAGCAAGTAAGGGCAATGGCGCGATTGCTGGTTTGGTAATCGGTTTGTCCTTGATGGCGATGATTCTTGTGGGCTTGAACATCACTGGACTTTCAGTAAACCCAGCACGTAGCTTGGCACCAGCTGTCTTGGTAGGTGGTGCAGCCCTTCAACAAGTTTGGATTTTCATCCTTGCACCAATTGTTGGTGGAGTTCTTGCAGCCCTCGTTGCGAAAAACTTCCTTGGAACAGAAGAATAATTGAAACTCAAAAAGCCTTGCTCCTCATCTTGAGGAACAGGGTTTTTTCGTATGATACTCTTCGAAAATCTCTTCAAACCACGTCAGCTTCACCTTGGATTATATATGTGACGGACTTCGTCAGTCTTATCTACAACCTCAAAACAGTGTTTTGAGCTGACTTCGTCGGTATTATCTACAACCTCAAAGCAGTGCTTTGAGCAATCTGCGGCTAGCTTCCTAGTTTACTTTTTGATTTTCATTGAGTATGAGTTTAACGATTGTCAATTTTCTCTGGATAAAGATCGTGTTGGAAGAGGCGTTGTTCTGCCAAGCCTTCATACTTAGTTCCTGGCTTACCGTAGTTGTAGTAGGGGTCAATTGAGATGCCACCGCGAGGAGTGAATTTTCCCCAAACCTCCAAATAGCGAGGGTCTAGCAAGTTGACCAAGTCTTTACCGATGGTGTTGATACAGTTTTCGTGAAAATCTCCATGATTTCGGTAACTAAAGAGGTAGAGTTTGAGGGATTTTGACTCAACACAGAGCTTGTCAGGGATGTAGGAAATATAGATAGTTGCAAAGTCTGGCTGAGCAGTGATGGGGCAAAGTGAGGTAAATTCAGGGCAGTTGAACTTGATGAAATAGTCATTTTCCACATGACGATTGTCAAAGGATTCGAGGACATCTGGTTGATACTCGAAAATGTAGTTGGTTTCTTTGTTGCCTAGTAGGCTGAGGTTTTTCATTTCTTCTTGTTGTGACATAATTTTTTCTTTCTAATCTTAAACACCACGTTGGTTATCGTAGAGGAGGGTATGGAGTTGAGGAAGGACGCGGACATTGCCCCAGCTATCGTCGGCAGCGATGCGTTCCCAGAGTTCTTTGAGGCGGTCCAGTTGGTCTTGGACAATATTGCCTCTAGTCTTGGGTTCAGGATTTCCTGCTGATAAAAAGAGAACATCTGGTTGGTAGCGTTCTTGTATTCCTCTGGCAAAGGCCAAATCTGCATCGTCAAAGACAGGGATTTTAAAGGTGACCTTATCTGGATCCAGTTGGGAAACGATAAAGTCCAAGGTCTCAAAGTTGACTTCCATCTTGGATGAAGGAGGTTTGGGGCTCAGAGTGACCTGGTCAATATCTTTTAACCAATTTTGCCAGCGAGAACCTTGAGTCTCGACAGCAAGGGTGACACCGCGTTCCTTGAGTTTGGTGACGAGTTCGGCCATGTTAGCTGCTAGGATAGCAGGATTTCCCCCAGATAGGGTTACATAGTCGTAGCTCCCCAATTTATCCAAGGCAGCAATGACCTCATCAGCTGTCATACGAGTCGGTTTTTCAGAGCCATCCCATGTAAAGGCAGAATCGCACCAGTCGCAGTGGTAGTCGCAACCTGCAGTGCGGACAAACATGGTTTTCTGCCCGATAGCACGGCCTTCGCCTTGAAAGGTTGGACCAAAAATTTCCAGAACTGGTAGTTTGAGGACACGTTCCCTAGTCATCTAACCACTCCCGTCTAAACTCCGCAAAGGCAGTCGGAGTCTCATAGAGGCGAACGTATTCCAAATGGAGACCGCGCTCGTCTGGCAACTCTTGGTTCATGGTTTGGAAAATCCAGTAAACCATATTTTCAGCAGTCGTGTTCATATAGGGCAGGGTTTCATTGAGATAGCGATGATCCAAGTGGGGCTCTAAGTAGTTCTTGTAGATGGCTTTGATGTCTCCAAAATCGTAGGTCATACCCCGTTCATCTAAAAATCCACTGACAGCAATCTGCAGATGATAGGTGTGGCCGTGCAGGGATTTGCATTTTCCCTCATAGTGAAAGAGGTGGTGGGCAGCATCAAAGGTAAATTCTTTTGATACCAAGGTTCTGTGAGGATTGTAGACAAGAGACTCCCCGGTTTCCTGTTTGATTTCTTTGGGTGCAAAAAACATTAGGCCTCTCCTTTCTGTGAGAGATAAACATCCAGACCATGTTGACGTAGGTGGCAGGCTGGGCAATCTCCACAGCCACTTCCGATAATCCCGTTGTAGCAGGTTAAGGTCTTTTCACGAACATAGTCAAAGGCACCGAGTTGGTCGGCTAATTCCCAAGTTTCAGCCTTGTCTAGCCACATGAGAGGTGTTTGGATAACAAAGTCGTAATCCATAGCAAGGTTGAGGGTAACATTGAGAGATTTGATAAAGACATCCCGACAATCGGGGTAGCCTGAGAAGTCTGTCTCGCAGACACCTGTCACGATGTCTGTAATGCCTCGTTGCTTAGCAAGGACTGCCGCAAAGGACAGAAAGAGGTGGTTGCGACCGTCAACGAAGGTATTGGGAACCTCACCCTCTTTTTGTTCGATTTCCAAATCAGAGGTCAAGGCATTCTCAGTGATTTGCCCCAGCAGAGACATATCTAGGATATGATGACGAATCCCTTGTTCCTTAGCGATTTCTCTAGCGACTTGAATTTCGAGATGATGGCGTTGGCCGTAGGCAAAGGTAACGGCTTCGACTGTTTCATAGTGTTCTTTAGCCCAAAAGAGGCAGGTTGTAGAATCTTGACCGCCACTAAAGACGACCAAGGCAGATTGACGTTTCATAGTACTCCTTCCAAAATGGGAAATGTTCAGAGCACGCAAAAAGCTCCCATGAGGGAGCTAAAAAATACCAAGTCAAGGTTTTTTTTAGCGATGGCGTGTCCCAAACATCGTAATATTCTATCTACAGTCTAGCATATTTTTTGAAAAATGGCAAAGGGCAAGAAAAAAGAGACCAAAGAAAGTACTTGGTCTCTAGTGCGATTAGCTCAATTCAGCAACGATGGCCTTGATTTGTTCTGCTGTGTGAACACCAGCAACTTGTTTGACAACTTGGCCGTCTTTTTTGAAGAGAAGAGTTGGGATAGACATGATTCCAAAAGCACGAGCTGTGTTTGGATTTTCATCAACGTCCATTTTAACGATTTTCAAGACATCTTCTGAAAGTTCTTCAGACAATTTATCCAAGATTGGACCTTGCATACGACATGGACCACACCAAGTTGCCCAGAAGTCTACCAAGACCAAACCGTCTTTTGTTTCTTGTTCGAATGTTGCATCTGTAATTGCTTTTGCCATTGTATTTCTCCTTTTTTAGTTATATTGGCTTAAATCTTGTTTCTTGAGATAGAAGAAGATGTCTCCATAAGTCCCATGGTAGTCCAAATCATGACCCTTATAAGTCAATTTTTGGACAGGGTAGTAGTCTGCGACGCCGATAAGGCAAGCTTGCTGCGAACGATCAAAGTCTTCATAAGACTCGAAAGTCACAGTTCTTTCGTTCTTGCTGGCATCTAAATAGGTGATTTCAATCATGTTTAAAACTCCTTTGTTTAATGATGACTTTATTTTACTCCTTGTAGAAGAGAATGTCAAGAAAAATGATTGCGCACGCAACTTTTTTCTAAAATCATCTCAAATCAAGAAATCCAAACCAGTTTCCAAGCTTGCTTCGACAGCCTTTTGTAGCGAGGTCAGTGTCTTTTGCCCATCACTTGTCAGGCAGATAAAACTAGAGCGTCTATCTTGATGGCAACACATGCGACTGAGCAGACCGCAATTTTTAGCTTCCAAACGAGCCACCATCCGAGAAACAGCGCTCGGGCTCAGATGAAGCTTATCTGGCAGGTCAATCTGGCGTAGAGATTTTTCTTCAGCCAAGTCCAGATAGTAGAGCAGGTAAAACTCTTTCAAGGTCAGACTTTGCTCGCTCTTCTGGGCAATGGTCTCTTCCAAGAGACTTTCAATTTCTTTCTGACGCCGATTGAAGTCAAACCATTTTTCCAAATAGGTCATAGTATCTCCTTTCTTTTTAGAGTTGTAAATAGAAGAAAGTCCATTTACGGACAGTCTCTGCATCACAAGATGATTGTGCATGCAATAATTATACTACTTTTCAAAAGAGCTAGCAAGTTCTGTTTTTTAGTGGTTTTCTTTTTTACTGTCCATATTTTTGGTAAAAATCAACTTTTACTTGGATGAAGGTTTTGGCTTCACGTAGGAGTTGAAGAAGGGTGGCACGGGTTTCAAATTCGTCTCTTGTCTTGGGCAGACTGCGGTTCCGGAAGACTTCCAGATAGCGTTCAATTTCATCTAGCAAATCAGAAGCAGGATTGGTCTGGCTTAGTTGACTAGCAATTTTTGAAAAGAGTTGGGCCAAAATCAGGCTTTCACTGGCAGCTAGGTGACAGGTGTTGATTTGGTGGGCCATATTTCGCAGGATACGACTTTGTCGCTGTCTCATCTCAAAGTAGTGGATATGGTAGTCGGTTTGGTGAAAGAGGTGGTCAGAGTGATCCAAATAGACCAGTCTGAGGGCTTCTTCTAAAAGTGTGTCTAATTCCTCTACCAACTGTGCTCGGTTGCGTCCATCCCCTCTGGATAAATAATATTTGAAACGCTGGAGGATATCTTTTAACTTTTCTTCCACCAGCGTGTGGTAGTGCTGGATTTCCTCTTCTCGTGAAGGCATGTAGAGATTGACCAGTAAGGCAAATCCTGTACCGATAGCAAAGAGAAGGAATTCATTGACTAGAAGGTCTGGAGAGGTTGATTTTTGCACCAAGAGATGGCTAACCAAAACGCTACTTGGTGTGATGCCAATTTCCCAGCCCATCTTGTAGGCTAGGGGAACATAAAGAGCCAGATAGAGGCCAAGGCTCCAGATATGAAATCCGCTCAAGTGAAAAGTCAAAACCCCGATAACCAGAGCCAGAAGCATGGAAAAGAGCCGATTGCGGGCCAGTTTTAAGGTACTTCTACGCGTATCAGATAGGCTCAAGAGAGCGATAATTCCAGCCGAAACTGCTGAGGAAAGATTGAGAAAATAAGCAAGAAGGCAGGCAAGACAGGTAGCTAAGATGAGCTTGGTCGTACGTTGGCTAATAGACATAAAAATTTCCTGATAATACTCAATGAAAATCAAAGAGCAAACTAGGAAGCTAGCCGTAGGCAGTACTTGAGTACGGCAAGGCGAAGCTGACGTGGTTTGAATTTGATTTTCGAAGAGTATAAGTTAGAATAAAAGAGCAAAAGACAAAACCTGAGCAGGCTTGTCTTCTTGCTTATTTTTTACGGGCTGCTGCGTATTCGGCAACGGCAGTAAAAAGGACATCTGTAGAAGAGTTAAGGGCTGTTTCACATGAGTCTTGGATGACCCCAATCACAAAACCAACTCCGACAACTTGCATGGCAATATCGTTAGAAATACCGAAAAGGCTACAAGCAACTGGGATAAGAAGGAGGGAACCTCCAGCAATACCAGAAGCACCGCAGGCTGAGATAGCTGCTACTACACTGAGGACAAAGGCTGTGGCAAAGTCAACAGGAATTCCAAGAGTATTAACTGCAGCAAGGGTCAAAACGTTAATGGTAATCGCTGCTCCAGCCATGTTGATAGTAGAACCAAGTGGGATAGAAACAGAATAGGTATCTGGGTTGAGTCCAAGGTCATGGCAGAGTTTCATGTTGACAGGAATGTTAGCCGCAGAACTACGAGTGAAAAAGGCTGTTACACCGCTGACACGGAGGCAGTTCCAAACTAGAGGGTAAGGATTGCGTCTCATAAAGAAGAAGGCAATCAAAGGGTTGACCACAAGGGCAACAAAAAGCATAGTTGTTACTAATAGAACCAATAAAATACCGTAGTTGGCTAGGCTTCCGATTCCCTTGTCAGAAATGGTTTTAAAAACAAGACCAAGGATTCCAAATGGAGCCAGGTTGATGATCCATTCGACAATTTTAGAAGTCACATCAGCGATAGTTTTTAGCAATTCTTTACTATTTTTGCTGGCCTCTCTCATGGCAATCCCGAAAACAACTGCCCAAGATAGGATACCGATGTAGTTGGCAGTAATGAGGGCATTGACTGGATTGTCAACCAGTTTGAGCAAGAGGTTGCTGAGGACTTGCCCAATCCCATCTGGTGGTGCAATTTCAGTATTGGCACTATTTAGGGTGATTTCAATAGGGACGATGAAACTAGCTACAACAGCGACAAGAGCAGCAGCAAAAGTTCCTAGGATATACAAGAAAACAACAGTTTTCATATTGCTATCTTGCCCCTTTTGATGTTGGGAAAGGGCATTGGCAACGAGGGCAAAGACTAGGATAGGAGCAACAGCTTTTAGACCTCCGACGAATAAATCCCCGAGTAGCCCAATTCCTGAGAGATTAGGAAGGGTCAGTCCTAGGATTCCCCCACAAAGCATACCAATCAAGATACGCTTGACAAGGCTTGCCTTATTCCAAGCATGAATGATTCTTTTCATAATAATCTCCTTTTTGTGTAGTGATTATGATTATAGTATAAATGATAGACAAAATCAAGAATTTTCTGTCTATTTTTTGAATATTTATGGAGAATGAGACTGATGAAAATATGGTATAATGAAATAAAGGAGTTTTATATGCAAAAATTTATTCAAGCTTATATTGAAAAGCTAGATGTGACAACCATTATCGAGAATATTCTAACCAAGATTATTTCTCTTTTACTGCTTTTGATTGTATTTTATATTGCTAAAAAAATGCTTCATACCATGGTTCAGAGAATTGTCAAACCTTCTCTAAAAATGTCTCATCATGATGTCGGGCGCCAAAAGACTATTGCGCGTTTACTAGAAAATGTGTTTAATTATACGCTATATTTCTTTTTACTCTACTGTATTTTATCGATTTTAGGCTTACCTGTATCTAGTTTGTTGGCTGGAGCTGGGATTGCTGGGGTGGCCATTGGGATGGGAGCCCAAGGTTTTCTGTCTGATGTCATCAATGGCTTTTTCATCCTTTTTGAACGTCAACTGGATGTGGGAGATGAGGTCGTTCTGACAAATGGTCCTATTACTGTATCGGGCAAGGTCGTCAGCGTGGGAATTCGTACGACCCAGCTTCGTAGCGAGGAGCAAGCTCTTCACTTTGTTCCTAACCGAAATATCACAGTTGTTAGCAATTTCTCACGCACAGACTAGACCTGTTATTTTAAGTAATTTGTGGTACAATAGAAAGAGTTTAATTTTAATAAAGGAGAAAAGATGGTTTTAGAAAAGCAGTTGGGCAATGGTTGTACCTGGATAGACCTTGATGTGGATAAGATTAAAAATATGGAAGATCTTTCTGACATCTATGGATTGGACAAGGAAACCATTGAGTATGCTCTGGATAGAAATGAACGAGCTCATATGGATTATAACCGTGAAACGGAGACGGTAACCTTTATTTATAATGTTCTTGATTTAGAAAAAGACAAAGAATATTATGAAGCGATTCCGATGACCTTTATCGTTGAAAAACAACGAATGATTACCATCAGCAACCATAAGAATGCTTATGTCATTGATCAGATGTCAGCTTATCTGGATAGCCATGAGTCGCTTTCTATTTACAAGTTTCTCTTTTCTGGTTTAGAGATTATCAGTAACGCTTATTATCCTGTCATTGAAGAGATGGATAAAAGTAAGGACGAAATTAGTGCCTTGCTACGTCAAACTACAACAAAGAAAAATCTCTTCGCCCTCTCTGACTTGGAGACTGGTATGGTTTACTTGACAGCAGCAGCAAAACAAAATCGACTCCTCTTGGAACATATCCAGGGCCATGCTCTTTATCGGAGATTTAATGATGTCGAACGAGAGCAGTTTGATGATGCCATGATTGAAGCCCATCAGTTGGTGTCTATGACAGACTTGATTTCTCAAGTCTTGCAACAACTCTCAGCTTCTTACAACAACATCCTAAACAATAACTTGAATGATAGTTTGTCAATTTTGACTATTATCTCCGTCTTACTAGCAGTACTTGCGGTTATTACAGGTTTCTTCGGAATGAATGTTCCTCTACCATTTACAGAAGAGCCAAATGCTTGGATTTATATCTTAATGGCTAGCTTGATTTTATGGGCAGCCTTATCTCAATGGATGAAGAAAATTACTAGAAAATAAAAGAGAAGGAGCCAGAATGGCGATTGAAAATTACATGCCAGATTTTGCTGTGGAAGCAGTTTATGATCTGACAGTCCCAAGCCTGCAGGCGCAGGGAATCAAGGCTGTTTTGGTCGATTTGGACAATACTCTCATTGCTTGGAACAATCCTGATGGTACGCCAGAGATGAAACAATGGCTACATGACCTTCGGGACGTGGGTATTCGCATCATTGTGGTATCAAATAACACCAAAAAACGGGTCCAACGTGCAGTTGAGAAGTTTGGGATTGATTACGTTTATTGGGCTCTGAAGCCCTTCACATTTGGAATTGACCGTGCCATGAAGGAATTCCACTATGAGAAAAGTGAAGTGGTCATGGTTGGCGACCAGCTCATGACAGATATACGAGCAGCTCACCGTGCTGGCATTCGCTCGATTTTAGTCAAACCCTTGGTCCAACATGACTCGATTAAAACGCAGATTAACCGAGCTCGTGAGCGTCGTGTCATGCGAAAAATCACTGAAAAGTACGGACCGATTACATATAAAAAAGGAATTTAACTATGGAAGAAATTCTCTGTATTGGTTGTGGAGCAACCATTCAGACGACAGACAAGTCTGGTCTTGGTTTTACCCCCCAGTCGGCACTTGAAAAAGGTTTGGAGATTGGCGAAGTCTATTGCCAACGCTGTTTCCGTCTCCGTCATTACAATGAAATCACGGATGTCCAGTTGACAGACGATGATTTCCTCAAGCTCTTGCACGAGGTGGGAGACAGCGATGCCTTAGTGGTCAATGTCATTGATATCTTTGATTTTAATGGCTCTGTCATCCCAGGCTTGCCACGCTTTGTATCGGGCAATGATGTCCTCTTGGTGGGAAATAAAAAAGATATCTTGCCCAAGTCTGTTAAACCAGGCAAGATTAGCCAGTGGCTCATGGAACGTGCCCACGAAGAAGGTCTTCGTCCAGTCGATGTCGTCCTAACTTCAGCCCAAAACAAACATGCCATTAAGGAAGTCATTGACAAGATTGAACACTACCGTAAGGGCCGCGATGTCTATGTGGTCGGTGTGACAAACGTTGGAAAATCAACTCTAATCAATGCCATCATCCAAGAAATCACGGGTAACCAGAATGTCATCACGACTTCACGCTTCCCAGGGACAACCTTGGACAAGATTGAGATTCCTCTTGACGACGGATCTTATATCTACGATACGCCGGGAATCATCCACCGTCACCAGATGGCCCACTACTTGACGGCTAAAAACCTCAAGTATGTCAGCCCTAAAAAGGAAATCAAACCTAAAACCTATCAGCTCAATCCTGAACAAACCCTATTTCTAGGTGGTCTCGGACGATTTGATTTCATTGCGGGAGAAAAGCAAGGTTTCACAGCCTTCTTTGACAATGAATTAAAACTCCATCGTACCAAGTTAGAAGGTGCTAGTGCCTTTTACGATAAGCACGTCGGAAGCCTTTTGACACCACCAAATAGCAAGGAAAAAGAAGATTTTCCAAAATTGGTCCAACATGTCTTTAATATCAAGGAAAAGACAGACCTAGTCATCTCAGGCCTAGGCTGGATCCGCGTAACAGGCACCGCCAAAGTCGCCGTCTGGGCACCAGAAGGCGTTGCCGTCGTCACACGAAAAGCAATAATTTAAAACAAAATCACTGAGCGAACAAAGTGAGCTCATAAAAAGATAGTTATTGCCGTGGTGTTTTGCCAATCTGTAGATTGGCAAGGGGCATAATTGAGACCAAGGCTCAATTGTGAGGTCAGGAAATCCATTTTTCAAAGATGAGATCTTTGGAAAATTAGTTCCGACCGTCCCTCACCACCTAAAATAACTATCAAAAAACAAGGAAGAAAATTATGTCATTAACATCAAAACAACGTGCCTTCCTCAACAGTCAGGCACACACCCTCAAACCCATCATCCAAATCGGGAAAAATGGACTCAACGACCAAATCAAAACCAGCGTCCGTCAGGCTCTTGATGCCCGTGAATTGATCAAGGTTACTCTTTTGCAAAACACCGATGAAAATATCCACGAAGTAGCTGAAATTTTGGAAGAAGAAATCGGTGTGGATACAGTCCAAAAAATCGGACGCATCTTGATTTTGTTTAAACAATCCAGCAAGAAAGAGAATCGCAAGATTTCTAAAAAAGTCAAAGAAATTTGACCCCCATACTCCAAACAACTGTTTTTTACAGAGAAATAAAGGAGACTAGCCTATGGCAATCGAATTATTGACTCCCTTTACTAAGATAGAGTTGGAGCCAGAAATCAAGGAGAAAAAACGCAAACAAGTTGGGATTTTAGGGGGGAATTTTAACCCTGTTCACAATGCCCATCTTATTGTTGCGGATCAAGTACGCCAGCAGTTGGGATTGGACCAGGTTCTGCTCATGCCTGAATACCAACCTCCTCATGTAGATAAAAAGGAAACCATCCCTGAACACCATCGTCTCAAGATGCTTGAGTTGGCGATTGAGGGGATTGAAGGACTAGCCATTGAAACCATTGAGTTGGAGCGCAAGGGCATTTCTTACACCTACGACACCATGAAGCTTCTAACTGAGAAGAATCCAGATACAGATTATTATTTTATCATCGGTGCCGACATGGTGGACTATCTGCCCAAGTGGTACCGAATTGATGAACTGGTAGATATGGTTCAGTTTGTGGGAGTTCAGCGCCCACGCTACAAGGCAGGGACTTCCTATCCAGTTATCTGGGTGGATGTACCTCTCATGGATATCTCATCCAGCATGGTGCGTGACTTCCTTGCCCAAGGACGGAAACCCAACTTTCTCCTACCTCAGCCAGTGCTAGACTATATCGAGAAGGAGGGGCTTTACTGATGGCCTATCAAGACCATATCAACTGCTCTCGTGAGGCTTTGTTGGAAAAAATGGCAGAGCTTCTACCTGAGAAACGTCTAACCCATTGTCTAGGTGTGGAGCGTGCCGCTATGGAATTAGCTCAGCGATTTGGAGTCGATACCGAGAAAGCAGGTCTAGCAGGCCTTCTTCATGACTATGCTAAGAAGTTGTCAGATCAGGAATTTCTGGATTTGATTGACCGTTATCAGCTAGACCCTGACCTCAAAAACTGGGGCAATAATGTCTGGCATGGTATGGTCGGAATTTACAAGATTCAAGAAGACTTGGATTTGCATGATTCTGAAATTATACGAGCCATTGAAATCCATACAGTTGGGGCTGGTCAGATGACAGATCTTGATAAGGTCATCTACGTCGCAGACTATATCGAGCACAATCGAGCCTTTCCTGGAGTAAATGTGGCGCGTGAGATTGCAAGTCTATCGCTTGATAAGGCAGTGGCCTATGAAACATCTCGTACCGTAGAGCATCTAGCTCATCAGGGATTCCCCATCTATCCCCAAACTCTTGAAACCTATAACGCCTTTGTGTACTATTTGAAAGAGGACTAAATGAACGAAAAAGAATTACTAGAACTAGTCGTGAAAGCGGCTGATGAGAAACGTGCGGAGGATATCCTCGCACTTGATGTACAAGATTTGACTAGCGTGACGGATTACTTTGTTATTACTAGTTCAATGAATAGCCGTCAGTTGGATGCTATCGCTGACAATATCCGTGAAAAAGTAGCGGAAGCTGGTTTTAAAGGCAGCCATATCGAAGGCGATGCAGCTGGGGGATGGGTCTTGCTAGACCTCGGTGCTGTCGTTGTGCATATCTTCTCAGAAGAAATGCGTGCCCACTATAACCTAGAAAAACTATGGCATGAGGCAAATTCAGTAGATATTTCAGAAGCTCTTGCTTAGAAGATGAACTTAGTTGTAGTCAACTGGGTTTCTTTGCTTATTTTAGAAAATTGGATAGAAAGGTGAGGGCGAGTGGTGTTTGCCATGTAGGCTCTTGGTATCATGATTATGGCAACTTATGAAACTTTTGCGGCGGTCTATGATGCGGTCATGGATGACAGTTTATACGACAAATGGACTGATTTTTCGCTGCGTCATTTGCCAAAAACTAAGGAGAGAAAGAAACTCTTGGAATTGGCTTGTGGAACAGGTATCCAGTCTGTTCGCTTTTCTCAAGCTGGTTTTGATGTGACTGGGCTTGATTTGAGTGCGGATATGTTGAAGATTGCTGAGAAGAGAGCTTCTTCAGCCAAACAAAAGATTGATTTTATGGAAGGCAATATGCTGGATTTGTCTAAGGCAGGTCAATACGACTTTGTCACGTGTTACTCAGACTCAATCTGCTACATGCAGGATGAGGTGGAAGTAGGGGACGTCTTTAAGGAAGTGTATAATGCCCTCAACGAAGACGGAGTTTTCATCTTTGATGTGCATTCGACTTACCAGACGGATGAGGTTTTTCCAGGCTATTCCTACCATGAAAATGCGGAAGATTTCGCTATGCTTTGGGACACCTATGAGGACGCGGCGCCTCACTCCATCGTGCATGAGCTGACTTTCTTTGTCAAGGAGGCTGACGGCTCCTTTAGTCGTCACGATGAGGTGCATGAGGAGCGGACCTATGAAGTCTTGACCTATGATATTTTGCTGGAACAGGCTGGATTTAAGTCTTTCAAACTCTATGCAGACTTTGAGGACAAGGAGCCGACAGAGACAAGTACCCGTTGGTTTTTTGTCGCGCAGAAGTAGGAGATCACTATGACCATCACAGGTATTATCGCGGAGTTTAATCCTTTTCATAATGGGCATAAATACCTGCTGGATCAGGCTGAGGGACTGAAAATCGTAGCCATGTCTGGAAATTTCATGCAACGTGGAGAGCCTGCTATCGTTGACAAGTGGACACGGGCCCAGATGGCACTGGAAAATGGAGCGGATCTGGTAGTGGAATTGCCCTTTTTAGTCAGTGTTCAGGCTGCGGATTTCTTCGGTCAAGGAGCTGTGGATATCTTGGCTCGGTTGGGCATTGATACTTTAGCTTTTGGGACAGAGGAAGTTCTGGATTACCAGAAAATCGCTGACTTATACACAGAGCAAGCTACTGAGATGGAGAAATTTGTGGAAAATCTGCCAGATGCCCTCTCCTATCCACAGAAAACCCAAGCCATGTGGCAGGAATTTGCAGGTCTTGATTTTTCAGGCAATACGCCTAATCATGTCCTTGCTCTGGCCTATGCCAAGGCAGTTGCAGGACGTAAAATCAAACTGCATCCAATTCAGCGTCAGGGGGCAGGTTATCATTCTGTGGACAAGGATGTGGACTTTGCCTCGGCAACAGCCCTCCGTCAGCACCAGAAGGACCAAGATTTCTTAGAACGCTTTATGCCTTCTGTTACCCTTTTTGAGCAGGCCAGTAAGGTGAACTGGGAAGACTATTTTCCCTTGCTCCATTATCAAATCTTGTCCAATCCAGACCTAACCACTATCTATCAGGTCAATCAAGAAATGGCAGTGCGCATCAAGGAAGCTATCAAAAAAGCTCAGTCTGTTGACGAATTGGTCGAGGCGGTTGCGACCAAACGCTACACCAAGGCGCGTGTCAGACGCCTCTTGACCTATATCTTGGTGCAGGCTAGAGAAAATGACTTGCCAGAATCCATTCATGTCCTTGGCTTTACTGAAAAAGGCAGGCAACACCTCAAGTCCTTGAAGGGACAGGTCAATCTAGTCAGCCGAATTGGCAGAGAACCTTGGGATGCTATGACCCAAAAAGCAGACCAGATTTACCAACTAGGAAATCCAAGTATAGCAGACCAGAATTTTGGAAGAGTGCCGATAAGAATAGAAACAAACTAAGTCTACTGAAAGGTGGACTTTTTGAGATTTTTTACGAATAAATAGATAGAAAAGAAAATCTTGTACAAGTTCCTGACAAATTCTTTCTTTTCGTGTATAATAGTGGAAAAGAGGTAAAACGAGGTATGGTTATGGAAGCAGTTCTTTACTCAACATTCCGAAATCATTTAAAGGACTACATGAAAAAGGTAAATGATGAATTTGAGCCTTTAACGGTGGTCAATAAAAATCCAGACGAGGACATTGTAGTCCTTTCAAAGAGCGAGTGGGATAGTATTCAAGAAACTTTGAGAATTGCTCAAAACAAGGAGTTATCGGACAAGGTCTTGCGAGGAATGGCTCAAGTTCGTGCTGGAAGTACTCAGGTCCATGTTATTGAGGAGTAAGAAATGCTGCTCAAGTTTACAGAAGATGCCTGGGCAGATTATTGCTACTGGCAAAATCAGGATAAGAAAACGTTAAAAAGAATCAATAAACTAATCAAGGATATTCAACGTGATCCCTTTACAGGAATAGGTAAACCAGAACCACTCAAGTATGACTACCAAGGAGCTTGGTCACGTCGTATTGATGCAGAAAATCGATTGATTTATATGATGGATGGAAATAGCGTGGCTTTCTTGTCTTTCAAAGATCATTACTAAGTCTACTGAAAGGTGGGATTTTTCTAAAATCTCTACTAAACAACTGTTTTTAAGTAATAAGGATTATACAGATGTATTTTAGTGAAATAAACACCAAATTCCCCAAAACATATTCTATTTTAGGTTTGTGAAAATCACTTTTTTATGGTAGAATGTAAAAGAATGTATGTCATTCGGAATAACAATAAAATGAGGTAAAAACATGGAAATCATGTCGCTTGCGATTGCTGTTTTTGCCGTCATCATTGGTTTAGTCATTGGATATGTCAGCATCTCAGCTAAGATGAAATCATCTCAGGAAGCTGCAGAGTTGATGCTTTTAAATGCTGAACAAGAAGCAACTAATTTACGTGGACAAGCTGAGCGTGAAGCGGATTTACTTGTTAATGAAGCCAAGCGTGAAAGCAAGTCTCTTAAAAAAGAAGCACTATTGGAGGCCAAAGAAGAAGCCAGAAAATACCGTGAAGAAGTGGACGCTGAATTCAAATCAGAACGTCAAGAACTCAAACAAATCGAAAGTCGTTTGACCGAGAGAGCTACTAGCCTTGACCGTAAAGACGACAATTTGACGAGTAAAGAACAAACACTTGAACAAAAAGAACAAAGTATTTCTGATAGAGCGAAAAACCTTGATGCGCGTGAAGAGCAATTAGAGGAAGTCGAAAGACAAAAAGAAGCAGAACTAGAGCGTATTGGTGCCCTGTCTCAGGCAGAAGCACGAGATATTATCTTGGCACAGACAGAGGAAAACTTGACCAAGGAGATTGCTAGCCGTATTCGTGAAGCTGAGCAAGAGGTTAAGGAACGTTCTGACAAAATGGCCAAGGACATCTTGGTTCAAGCTATGCAACGTATCGCTGGTGAATATGTAGCGGAGTCAACAAACTCAACAGTTCATCTGCCAGATGATACTATGAAGGGACGCATTATTGGTCGTGAAGGTCGTAACATTCGTACTTTTGAAAGTTTGACAGGGGTCGATGTGATTATCGACGATACACCAGAAGTGGTGACCTTGTCAGGATTTGATCCGATTCGTCGTGAGATTGCCCGTATGACTATGGAAATGTTGCTCAAAGATGGTCGTATCCACCCAGCTCGTATCGAAGAGTTGGTTGAGAAAAACCGTCAAGAGATTGATAATAAGATCCGTGAATACGGTGAGGCAGCAGCCTATGAGATTGGTGCGCCAAACCTTCATCCAGACTTGATGAAGATTATGGGACGTTTGCAGTTCCGTACTTCTTATGGACAAAATGTCTTGCGTCATTCGATTGAGGTTGCTAAGTTGGCTGGTATCATGGCGAGCGAGCTTGGTGAAAATGCGGCTCTTGCTCGTCGTGCTGGATTCCTTCACGATATTGGGAAAGCTATTGACCGCGAGGTTGAAGGTAGCCACGTTGAAATCGGTATGGAATTGGCCCGTAAGTACAAGGAACACCCAGTTGTGGTCAATACGATCGCTAGTCACCACGGTGATGTTGAAGCTGAGAGCGTCATTGCAGTGATCGTCGCTGCGGCAGATGCCTTGAGTGCAGCCCGTCCAGGAGCTCGTAGTGAGTCTCTTGAAAGCTACATCAAGCGTCTCCATGATTTGGAAGAAATTGCTAACGGCTTTGAAGGGGTACAAAATAGCTTTGCCCTTCAAGCAGGACGTGAAATCCGCATCATGGTCAATCCAGGACAAATCAAGGACGACAAAGTCACAATCTTGGCTCACAAAGTTCGTGAGAAAATTGAAAACAATCTCGATTACCCAGGAAATATCAAGGTAACCGTGATTCGTGAGCTTCGTGCAGTAGATTATGCTAAATAAATAAGAAAGAGCAGTTGAAAAATTACTGCTTTTTTGTTACACTAGATAGAAAGACTGTAAAGGATAATCTGGCTTTTTGCCATTATTCTA
Source organism: Streptococcus sp. 596553 (assembly GCF_900411395.1). Taxonomy (GTDB): domain Bacteria; phylum Bacillota; class Bacilli; order Lactobacillales; family Streptococcaceae; genus Streptococcus; species Streptococcus mitis_BA. The sequence continues at coordinate 92,338 of NZ_OXCQ01000002.1, forward strand.
GAGAAATGTTATTTCACAGACGGACTAAAAGGAGACACAATGGCAGACCGAGGCTTACTAATCGTTTTTTCTGGTCCTTCAGGGGTTGGAAAAGGAACGGTTAGAAGAGAGATTTTTGAGAGTTCTGAAAACCAATTTCAATACTCTGTATCAATGACGACACGCGCACAACGTCCTGGAGAAGTGGACGGTGTTGACTATTTCTTCCGTACTCGTGAAGAGTTTGAAGAGCTGATTCGTCAAGGACAGATGTTGGAATACGCAGAATATGTCGGCAACTACTATGGAACTCCTCTGACCTATGTCAATGAAACCTTGGACAAGGGAATCGATGTTTTCCTTGAAATTGAGGTTCAGGGTGCTCTTCAGGTCAAGAAAAAGGTTCCAGATGCTGTCTTTATCTTCCTGACACCACCAGATTTGGATGAATTGCAAGATCGTTTGGTAGGACGTGGAACAGACAGTGCAGAAGTAATTGCCCAACGAATCGAAAAAGCCAAGGAAGAAATTGCTCTTATGCGTGAGTATGATTATGCGATTGTCAACGATCAGGTGCCCCTAGCTGCTGAGCGTGTCAAACGTGTGATCGAAGCAGAGCACTTCCGTGTGGATCGTGTCATTGGTCACTATCAGGAGATGTTACCGAAATCTCCAACTACCCGATAAAATTTAGAAAATAGGTACAAGCAAATGATGTTAAAACCCTCTATTGATACCTTGCTTGACAAGGTTCCTTCAAAATATTCACTCGTAATCTTGGAAGCAAAACGTGCCCACGAATTAGAAGCAGGTGCGCCAGCAACTCAAGGTTTCAAGTCTGAAAAATCAACTCTTCGCGCTTTAGAAGAAATCGAATCAGGAAACGTTACAATTCACCCAGACCCAGAAGGAAAACGTGAAGCGGTGCGTCGCCGTATCGAAGAAGAAAAACGTCGCAAAGAAGAAGAAGAAAAGAAAATCAAAGAGCAAATCGCTAAAGAAAAAGAAGATGGTGAAAAAATTTAAGGTTGGGGGGACTCAATCTTATTTTTTCTATTGCAAGAATGTACTGACAAGGAGGAGGTGAGAAGATGGCCATAGCCAAGATTATTGTAGATGTGCCCTTGATGCAGACGGACCAGCCCTATAGTTATAGGATTCCTGAGGAATTTGAGGGAATGCTGGAAGTTGGGATGCGGGTTCATGTGCCTTTTGGTAAGGGCAATCGCCTGATTCAAGGGATTGTTCTTGGTTTGGAGTCTCAAGTGGATGAAGAAGGGGTAAGTCAAGATTTAAAAGATATTGCCGAGGTACTGGATTTTTCTCCTGTTCTCACGCAAGAACAACTCTGGCTGGCTGAGGAGTTACGTAAATCTGTCTTCTCCTACAAGATCTCCATCCTCAAGGCTATGTTACCAGGGTTTCTGAACTCCAGCTATGACAAAATTCTCTATCCTAAGGAAGGTCTGAGTCAGGAAGACCGAGATCGTCTGTTTGGTTCAGAAGATTCGCTTGCCTTTTCTTCTCTAGATTTAGGTAAGCAAGCTGAAATGATGCGTTTGACTAGAAAAGGTCTGCTTGGTCTGGAATATCAGGCGGTCGATCAAAAGAAGGTCAAGACCCAGTCTTGGTATGAGGTGAATCTTGCTCAATTAGAAGATGTAGAGATTTCTACACGTGCTAAGAAAAAGTTGGAACTGAGAGACTATTTACTGTCTCATCCTGAGAGTGCTTCCTTGGCTAGTTTGCTAGAGTTCTATTCACGGGAGCAAGTCAACTTCTTTGTGGAACAAGGTGCTGTGACCATAGTCCAAAAGGAAGTTCAACGCTCGGCTGCTTATTTTGAAGGCATTGAAGCAAGTCAGCCTTTGGAATTGAATCCAGAGCAAAGACAGGCGCGTGATGCGGTTGTGAGTGCTATTGGCAGTCATCAGCCTCCCTTCCTCCTTCAAGGGATTACAGGAAGTGGGAAGACCGAGGTTTACTTACAAATAATCCAAGGAGCTTTGGATAAGGGGAAAACAGCCATCTTGTTAGTGCCTGAGATTTCCTTGACTCCACAGATGACGGAGCGTTTTATTGCTCGTTTTGGTGAGAAAGTGGCCATTCTTCACTCAGGCTTATCCAATGGTGAAAAGTATGATGAATGGCGCAAGGTCGAGCGTGGAGACGCTCAAGTTGTTGTTGGTGCCAGATCGGCCATCTTTGCTCCGCTGAAAAATCTAGGTGTTATGATTATCGATGAGGAGCACGAAGCGACTTATAAGCAAGACAGTAATCCCCGCTACCATGCTAGAGATGTGGCTCTTTTACGTGCCCAGTACAATCAAGCTGCCTTGGTCCTTGGGTCTGCAACACCAAGTCTGGAAAGCCGTGCGCGAGCTGGCAAAGGCGTCTATCAACACTTACGTCTGACCCAACGGGCCAATCCTTTGGCTACAATCCCTGAGGTTCAAGTGATTGACTTTCGAGACTATATCGGACAAAATGAGACGTCAAACTTTACACCTCCCTTGCTAGAAGCCATCCAAGACCGTCTGGCTAAAAAAGAGCAGGTGGTTCTCATGCTCAATCGCCGTGGTTATTCTAGCTTTGTCATGTGTCGGGAGTGTGGGACGGTGGATACTTGTCCCAACTGTGATATTTCTCTAACATTGCACATGGATACCAAGACCATGAACTGCCATTATTGTGCTTTTTCGAAAGACATTCCTCAAGCCTGTCCTAACTGTAAGAGCCGTAGCATTCGTTACTACGGGACGGGAACTCAGAAGGCTTATGACGAGCTAGCAGAACTCTTTCCGCAGGCCCGTATTTTGCGCATGGATGTGGATACAACGCGTAAGAAAGGCAGTCACCAAGCTCTGCTTGACCAGTTTGGTCGAGGGGAAGCAGATATTTTACTAGGAACTCAGATGATTGCTAAGGGATTGGATTTTCCCAATGTGACTCTAGTCGGAGTTCTAAATGCGGATACGGCCTTAAATCTGCCTGATTTCCGTTCTTCTGAGAGAACCTTCCAGCTCTTGACTCAGGTGGCAGGTCGAGCAGGTCGGGCTGAAAAAGCTGGTCAGGTTTTGATCCAGTCTTACAATCCGCAGCACTACGCTATTCGATTTGCAAAAGACCAGGACTACGAAGGCTTTTACGCTTATGAAATGGGAATCAGACGGCAACTTGGTTATCCACCTTACTATTTCACCATTGGCATTACCCTTTCTCACAAGAAAGAAGAAGAGGTGGTCAAACGTGCCTATGAAGTTATGAACATTTTGCGCTCAGGCCTGTCTGAAATCAGTAACATCCTTGGGCCAACGCCCAAACCGATTGCTCGTACCCACAACCTCTATCATTACCAGATTTTAATTAAATACCGTTTAGAAGATAAGCTGGGGCCGACTCTAAATCAGGTTCTGGCCCTGACTCAAGAACGGGAAAATAGTGAGCTCCGTCTCAGCATTGACCATGAGCCACAGCAATTTTTATAAGAAGGAGAAGATATGACAAAATTAATCTTTATGGGGACCCCCGACTTTTCAGCAACAGTTTTAAAAGGGCTTTTGACAGATGATCGTTACGAAATTCTAGCCGTTGTGACCCAGCCAGACCGTGCTGTTGGTCGTAAAAAAGTGATTCAGGAAACCCCAGTTAAACAAGCTGCCAAAGAGGCAGGACTTCCTATCTACCAACCTGAAAAATTATCTGGAAGTCCAGAGATGGAAACTATTATGCAGCTAGGAGCAGATGGAATTGTGACTGCTGCTTTTGGGCAGTTTCTCCCAAGTAAGCTCCTTGATAGTATGGACTTTGCTGTCAACGTTCACGCTTCTCTTCTTCCAAAACACCGTGGTGGTGCGCCTATCCATTATGCCTTGATTCAAGGGGATGAGGAAGCTGGTGTGACCATTATGGAAATGGTTAAGGAAATGGATGCAGGGGATATGATTTCTCGTCGTAGCATTCCGATCACAGATGAGGACAATGTCGGTACCTTGTTTGAGAAATTGGCGCTAGTTGGTCGCGATTTGCTTTTGGATACTTTGCCTGCCTACATTGCTGGGGAAATCAAACCAGAACCGCAGGATCCAAGTCAGGTTACCTTCTCGCCAAATATCAAACCCGAGGAAGAAAAGTTGGATTGGAATAAAAGCAATCGTCAACTCTTTAACCAAATCCGAGGCATGAACCCCTGGCCTATTGCTCATACTTTCCTTAAGGGCGACCGCTTTAAGATTTATGAAGCTCTACCAGTAGAAGGTCAGGGAAATCCAGGAGAAATCCTCTCTATCGGCAAGAAAGAATTGATTGTCGCAACGGCAGAAGGAGCTCTATCCCTCAAGCAAGTGCAGCCAGCTGGTAAGCCTAAGATGGATATTGCTTCCTTCCTCAATGGAGTTGGACGCACATTGACAGTAGGAGAACGATTTGGTGACTAAAGTAGAAACGGCTAGAAGTTTAGCCCTAGCAGTGCTAGAGGATGTTTTTATCAACCAAGCATACTCAAATATTGCCCTAAATAAGCATCTAAAGGGAAGTCAACTTTCGGCAACAGACAAGGGTTTGGTGACCGAGCTAGTCTATGGAACGGTAGCCCGTAAACTGACTCTGGAATGGTACCTATCCCACTTTATCGAGGACAGAGATCAGTTAGACAGCTGGCTTTATGTCCTGCTTCTCATGAGTGCCTACCAGCTCCGCTATTTGGACAAAATTCCAGATCATGCTGTGGTCAACGAAGCAGTGGAATTGGCCAAAATCCGTAAAAAAGGCAGTGAAAAATTGGTCAACGCCCTCCTTCGCCGTATCTTGCGTGAAGGCTGGCCAGATATTGCTAGCATCAAGCGAAAAAACAAGCGTGATTCCATTGCCTATTCTCTCCCAGTTTGGCTAGTTGCCAAGCTCAAAGAAGAATACGGCGAAGAGCGAGCGCAATCTATTTTTGAAAGTCTTTTGGTGCGCAACAAGGCCAGTATTCGTGTGACTGATTTAAGCAGAAAAGAGGAAATCCAAGCCTTGTTGGAGGCGAATAATTCCCTTTTAGCAACCACTGGTCTGGTTAAGGAGCAAGGGCATTTTGCAGGCCATGATTTGTTTGCGGAGGGAGCTATTACCATTCAAGACGAGTCTAGTCAGCTGGTTGCTCCGACGCTTGATTTACAAGGTGATGAGCGAGTGCTTGATGCCTGTGCGGCTCCGGGTGGGAAAACAGCCCATATAGCCTCTTATCTTACGACAGGTCAGGTTACTGCTCTGGATTTATATGACCATAAGTTGGACTTAATCCAAGAAAATGCCCAACGTCTGGGAGTTGCAGATCGGGTTCAAACGCAAAAATTAGATGCCAGAAAGGTGCATGAGTTTTTTAGTCAAAATTCCTTTGATAAGATTTTAGTGGATGCTCCCTGTTCAGGAATCGGTCTTTTACGCCGAAAACCAGATATCAAATACAATAAAGAAACGGCAGATTTCGCGTCCTTAAAGGAAATTCAGCTAGAAATATTAGGTAGTGTTTGTCAAACACTAGGCAAAGGTGGTATAATAACTTATAGTACCTGTACTATTGTCTCAGAGGAGAATTTTCAAGTCGTTGAGGCGTTTTTAGAAAGTCATCCTGAGTTCGAGCAGGTAAGACTAGAACATGAATGTAAGGATATCATGAAAGACGGCTGTATCCTCATTACACCTGAATTGTATGGAAGTGATGGATTCTTTATCAGTCAATTTCGCAAGATATCTAATTAGGAAGGAACTGACACATGGAAATTTCATTATTAACAGATGTTGGTCAGAAACGGACAAATAACCAAGACTATGTCAACCACTATGTCAATAGAGCTGGGCGTACTATGATTATTTTAGCTGATGGGATGGGAGGTCATCGCGCAGGGAATATCGCTAGTGAAATGGCGGTAACAGACCTAGGTATAGCTTGGGTTGACACCCAAATCGATACAGTCAATGAAGTGCGTGAATGGTTCGCCCATTACCTAGAAATTGAAAATCAAAAGATTCACCAGCTTGGTCAGGATGAAGCTTACAGAGGCATGGGAACTACTTTGGAAGTCCTTGCTATTATTGATAATCAGGCTATCTATGCTCATATTGGTGATTCGCGTATCGGCTTGATTCGTGGAGAAGAATACCATCAGTTGACGAGCGACCATTCTTTGGTCAATGAATTGCTCAAGGCTGGTCAATTGACACCAGAAGAGGCAGAAGCTCATCCGCAAAAAAATATTATCACCCAGTCTATTGGGCAAAAAGATGAAATTCAGCCTGATTTTGGGACAGTTATCCTTGAGTCAGGCGACTATCTCTTGCTCAATAGTGACGGCTTGACCAACATGATTTCAGGTAGTGAGATTCGTGATATTGTAACCAGTGATATTCCTTTGGCAGATAAAACGGAGACACTTGTTCGTTTTGCTAACAATGCAGGAGGTTTAGACAACATTACGGTTGCCCTTGTTTCTATGAACGAGGAGGATGCAGAATGATCCAAATCGGCAAGATTTTTGCCGGACGCTATCGGATTGTCAAACAGATTGGTCGAGGAGGCATGGCGGATGTCTACCTAGCCAAAGACTTAATCTTAGATGGGGAAGAAGTGGCAGTAAAGGTCTTGAGGACCAACTACCAGACGGACCCGATAGCTGTAGCTCGTTTTCAGCGTGAAGCGAGAGCTATGGCAGATCTAGACCATCCTCATATCGTTCGGATAACAGATATTGGCGAGGAAGACGGTCAACAGTATCTTGCAATGGAGTATGTTGCTGGACTTGACCTTAAACGCTATATCAAGGAACACTATCCTCTTTCTAATGAAGAAGCCGTCCGTATCATGGGACAAATTCTTCTCGCCATGCGCTTGGCCCATACCAGAGGAATTGTTCACAGGGACTTGAAACCTCAAAACATCCTCTTGACACCAGATGGGACTGTCAAGGTTACAGACTTTGGGATTGCAGTAGCCTTTGCTGAGACGAGTCTGACTCAGACTAACTCGATGCTGGGTTCGGTGCATTACTTGTCACCAGAGCAGGCGCGTGGCTCTAAGGCGACTGTACAAAGTGATATCTATGCCATGGGGATTATTTTCTATGAGATGCTGACAGGTCATATTCCTTATGACGGGGATAGTGCGGTGACCATCGCCCTCCAGCATTTCCAAAAGCCCCTGCCGTCCGTTATTGCTGAGAATCCATCTGTGCCCCAGGCTTTGGAGAATGTTGTTATCAAGGCAACTGCTAAGAAATTGACAGATCGCTACAAATCAGTAGCTGAAATGTATGTGGACTTGTCTAGTAGTTTGTCTTATAATCGTCGCAATGAACCAAAGCTGGTCTTTGATGATGCGACTAAGGCGGACACCAAGACTCTACCAAAAGTATCCCAGAGCACCTTGACTTCGATTCCTAAGGTTCAAGCGCAGACAGAACACAAACCAATCAAAAAAACAAGCCAGGCTGTGACAGAGGAAACTTACCAACCACAAGCACCGAAAAAACGTAGATTTAAGATGCGTTACCTGATTTTTTTGGCCAGCATTGTGTTGGTGGCAGCTTCTCTTATTTGGATACTATCCAGAACTCCTGCAACCATTGCCATTCCAGATGTGGCAGGTCAGACAGTTGCGGAAGCCAAGGAAACCCTCAAGAAAGCCAATTTTGAGATTGGCGAGGAGAAGTCAGAGGCCAGTGAAAAGGTGGAAGAGGGGCGGATTATCCGTACAGATCCTGGCGCTAGAACTGGTCGAAAAGAAGGAACGAAAATCAATTTGGTTGTCTCATCAGGCAAGCAATCTTTCCAAATTAGTAATTATGTCGGCCGGAAATCGACAGATGTTATAGCAGAACTCAAGCAGAAGAAGGTTCCTGAAAATCTCATCAAGATTGAGGAAGAAGAATCAAGTGAGAGCGAAGCAGGAACCGTTCTCAGACAGAGTCCAGCTGCCGGAACAACCTATGATTTGAGCAAGGCCTCAACGATTACCTTAACCGTTGCTAAGAAAGTAACTAGCGTTGCTATGCCAAGTTATATAGGATCTAGTCTCGAATTTACTAAAAACAATCTCGTTCAAATTGTTGGGATTAAGGAAGCCAATATTGAAGTTGTAGAAGTGTCGACAGCTCCTGATGGAACTGCTGAGGGGACTGTTGTAGAGCAAAGTCCAAAAGCAGGTGAAAAGGTTGATTTGACTAAGACGCGTGTCAAGATTTCAATCTACAAACCAAAAACACCGCCGTCAACGTCATCATCAGCACCAGCCCAACGTGGAAACCAAGGTTCTACTACGACACCAAGTCAGGGGAACCAACAAGGAAATCAACGAGAGAATTCACCTGCTACTACTCAATCAAGTAGTGAAGGGAACCACGAAAATTCTCGTAATTAAACGAATCTTTGTCATGTTTTCATGGCAAAGATTTTTTTTGAGTCCGGATTTGTGATAGAATAGAAAGAGTTGATAAAAGGAGGAAAGCATGGAAGAATCAAGAGAATTAAATGCCGTCATCGATGTGATTATGCTAGCAGGAACCATTCTCCTCAAAAGTGGTTCAGAGATTCATCGTGTAGAAGATACCATGATTCGGATTTCGCATTCGCAGGGGATTGTGGATTGCAATGTCCTTGCCATGCCTGCCGCTATCTTTTTCTCGATTGAAAATACCAATATTTCGCGCATGAAGCGCGTGACTTCCTCTTCTTATAACATTGAAAAAGTCTGCGATGTGAACCAGATTTCTCGTCAACTGGTTGGGGGGCGGATTGATTTAGAAACGGCCTTCAAGCAATTGACGGCCTTGCAAGCCCAACCCCTTCCCTATACTAAGTTGCAGGTAACTTTGGCTGCGACCTTAAGTGCCCCTTTCTTTTCAATTATGTTTAGTGGAAATATCTACGACGCACTTGGGGCAGGAGTGGCGACCTTGTTTGGTTTTGCCTTTTCCCTCTATGTGGAGAAGTTTATCCGAATTCCTTTTGTGACGGCCTTTGCTGGAGCCTTCGTCTTTGGGATGATTGCCCAGTTTTGGGCTCGCTACACAGGCTTTCCTTCAACAGCAGATTTGATTATAGCTGGTGCGGTCATGCCTTTTGTACCAGGTATTGCCTTGACCAATGCGGTCCGTGATATTATGACCAACCACATAAACTCTGGTATGAGCAAGATGTTTGAATCCCTGCTCATTACCCTTGCTTTAGGGGCAGGAACTTCTGTCGCCTTGGTATTGATGAACTAATATGACACTAACAACCTTTTTATTACAAGCAGTAGCAAGTCTTCTTGCCATTATCACTTTTCTAATCGTACTCAATGTGCAACGCTCTATGCTCTTACCTGGAGGGATTTTGGGCATGGCTGTCTGGCTAATCTATCTCTTGCTCAAGGAACCGACCAATGTTATTGTGGCTACCTTCATTGCGGCCATTATCGGTTCATGTGTCAGCCAGATTTTGAGTATTCTTTATAAGACACCTGCTGTGGTCTTTATCTTGGCCATCTTGGCACCCTTGGTTCCGGGTTATCTCTCCTATCGGACAACTGCCTTTTTTGTGACAGGGGACTATAATAAAGCGCTGGCAAGTGCAACATTAGTTGTTATGCTGGCTCTGGTCATTTCCATTGGAATGGCTAGCGGAACAGTGATTCTCAGACTGTATCATTATATAAAAACACATCGAGTATCGTAGAGTCTACAGAAATAAAAGAATTTTCTTAAAAATAAGATAAATATAGTGACAAGGCTTTCTATCTATGCTATTCTATATATAGAAAGGAGGAAAAATCATGAAAAAATCACTATTTTCCTTATTGTCTTTAAGTCTACTGACCTTGTTGGTTATCCCAGCCATGGTGTCTAGTTCAGGCTCAGAATTTCAAAGTGGATGGCAAGAGAATCAGTTGATTGCCGAAAAGGTTAGTAAAACACTTGACAAGACATTTGATAAGGATGTCAGAGAAATTCCGACCAGTCAGTTTTATCAAGAATTTGTAGATGAGATGGGAAGAACTTACTCAGGAAATTTAATCCTCCAGGAACTGATAACTGAGAATGGGGCTTATAAAGCTACTTATGTTGGTGAACTCTCTAGCAACTGATCATTCTTTAAAATTATGACCAATAAGAGGCTTGATTTGGTGAATCAAGTCTTTTTTCTCTCTTTTATTGCCATTTGTGATAAAATAGTACTGAACGATTTTTTACATGAATGATAAAACAGAGGTAAATATGACAATCGGTATTGATAAGATTGGTTTTGCGACCAGTCAATATGTCTTGAAATTACAAGACTTAGCAGAAGCGAGGGGCATTGACCCTGAAAAATTAAGCAAAGGACTCTTACTCGAGGAATTGAGTATTGCGCCCCTAACTGAGGATATCGTGACCTTGGCGGCTAGTGCAAGTGACTCTATTTTAACTGAGCAAGAAAGACAAGAAATTGATATGGTCATTGTGGCTACCGAGTCAGGAATTGACCAGAGTAAGGCTGCGGCCGTCTTTGTGCATGGCTTGCTGGGTATCCAGCCCTTTGCTCGTAGTTTCGAGATTAAAGAAGCCTGCTATGGAGCGACAGCTGCCCTTCATTATGCCAAATTGCATGTGGAAAATTCTCCAGAGTCCAAGGTCTTGGTCATTGCCAGTGATATTGCCAAATACGGTATTGAAACTCCAGGAGAACCAACTCAAGGTGCCGGCAGTGTGGCTATGTTGATTACACAAAATCCACGCATGATGGCCTTTAATAATGACAATGTAGCTCAGACCCGTGACATCATGGATTTCTGGCGTCCAAATTACTCAACAACTCCTTATGTAAATGGTGTCTATTCTACCCAACAATATTTGGATAGTTTGAAAACGACTTGGCTTGAATACCAAAAACGCTACCAGCTTACTTTGGATGATTTCGCAGCGGTTTGCTTCCACTTGCCTTATCCTAAATTAGCGCTAAAAGGCTTGAAAAAAATCATGGATAAGAACTTGCCTCAAGAGAAAAAAGACCTCTTGCAAAAGCACTTTGACCAGTCTATTCTCTACAGTCAGAAGGTGGGGAATATCTACACAGGATCCCTCTTCCTTGGACTCTTGTCTCTCTTGGAAAATACAGATAGCCTGAAGGCTGGGGATAAAATTGCCCTTTATAGTTACGGAAGTGGGGCTGTGGCTGAGTTCTTTAGTGGTGAATTGGTTGAAGGATATGAAGCTTATCTGGATAAGGACCGTTTGAACAAGCTCAATCAACGAACTGCCCTGTCTGTTGCAGACTATGAAAAAGTTTTCTTTGAGGAAGTAGACTTAGATGAAACAAATTCTGCCCAGTTTGCTGGCTATGAAAATCAAGATTTTGCCTTGGTTGAAATTGTGGACCACCAACGCCGTTATAGCAAGGTTGAAAAATAATGAAGATAAGTTGGAATGGATTTTCTAAAAAATCATACCAAGAGCGCCTCGAGCTGTTAAAAGCTCAGGCGCTCCTTAGTCCTGAGAGACAAGTCAGTTTGGAGCAGGATGAACAGATGAGTTTGACTGTCGCAGACCAGCTAAGTGAGAATGTAGTGGGAACTTTTTCACTGCCTTATTCGCTGGTTCCGGAGGTACTTGTCAACGGTCAGGAATACACTGTTCCCTATGTGACAGAAGAACCCTCAGTGGTTGCTGCGGCTAGCTATGCCAGCAAAATCATCAAGCGTGCAGGTGGTTTTACTACACAAGTCCATCAGCGACAGATGATTGGGCAGGTAGCCCTTTATCAAGTTGCCAAACCTAAACTAGCGCAAGAGAAGATTGCCAGCAAGAAAGCGGAGCTCTTGGAGCTTGCCAATCAAGCCTATCCTTCCATTGTTAAACGTGGGGGCGGGGCGCGTGATTTGCATGTAGAGCAGATCAAAGGCGAAACAGACTTTCTCGTTGTTTATCTCCATGTCGATACCCAGGAAGCCATGGGTGCCAATATGCTCAACACCATGCTGGAAGCCTTGAAACCAGTCTTAAAAGAACTCAGCCAGGGACAGAGTCTTATGGGAATCCTGTCCAACTACGCGACCGATTCTCTGGTGACTGCAAGTTGTCGTATCGCCTTTCGCTACTTGAGCAGTCAAAAGGATCAAGGACGAGAAATTGCGGAGAAGATAGCCATGGCTAGTCAGTTTGCGCAGGCTGATCCTTATCGAGCCGCTACTCACAATAAAGGGATTTTTAATGGTATTGATGCCATTTTGATTGCCACTGGTAATGACTGGCGTGCCATTGAGGCGGGAGCTCATGCTTTTGCCAGTCGAAATGGACATTACCAAGGTCTTAGTCAATGGACGCTGGATCTTGAAAGAGAAGAATTGGTTGGTGAGATGACCCTGCCCATGCCTGTGGCGACCAAGGGTGGCTCTATCGGCCTTAACCCTCGTGTAGCCCTCAGTCATGAGCTACTGGGAAATCCTTCTGCCAAAGAATTGGCCCAGATTATCGTGTCTATCGGTCTTGCACAAAATTTTGCAGCCCTGAAAGCTTTAGTCAGCACAGGAATTCAGCAAGGCCACATGAAATTGCAGGCCAAATCCTTAGCTCTCCTAGCAGGTGCCAGTGAATCCGAGGTAGCTCCCCTAGTCGAGCGCCTCATCGTAGATAAAACCTTTAACCTAGAGACAGCCCAGCGTTATTTAGAAAATTTAAGATCATAAAAAACTCAGACGAATTGGTCTGAGTTTTCTTGTGCTTATATTCTTCGAAAATCTCTTCAAACCACGTCAGCTTCGCCTTGCCGTAGATATATGTAACTGACTTCGTCAGTCTTATCTACAACCTCAAAGCAGTGCTTTGAGCAGCCTGTGGCTAGCTTCCTAGTTTGCTCTTTGATTTTCATTGAGTATTAAATACTTTTTCCTGGTAATAGAGTAACTGGTAGGAAGTAACCGGTTGTTGCGACTTCCTTGCCTTCGATTTTTTGCAAGAGTAGGTCAACAGTGAGGCAGGCAATCTCTTCCAAAGGTTGTTTGATGGTCGCGAGTTGAGGATAGTAATTTTCGATAAAGTAGGTCCCATCATAGCCGATGACCTTGAGCTCTTCTGGGACAGAAATGCCCAATTCTTGAGCGATTTTAATGACCAGAATAGCTGTTAAGTCATCTGAAGTAAAGATGGCATCTGGTTTTTGTCGCATCAAAATATTCTTGATTTCCATTTCTTTTCTGACGGGAGAAAAGTCACTGGAAACATTGATAATAGGAGCTTGGGGGAGTACAGAAGCAAAGCCAGCGTGGCGTAGTCCAGTCGGCGAATTAGAATTGTCATTCCCTGTAATCATGATGATAGATTGGGCGCCTGTCTTGACTAAGGTCTGGGCTGCGAGAACCCCACCAGCATAGTTGTCAGAAGAAACGACAGGGATGTCTGGTGACAGATTGCGGTCAAAGGAAATAATTGGTGCCGTCACGCGATTGTAGTCTTCGATTCCCAAGTTGTGACTACCCGAAATGATGCCGTCCACCTGATTGGCTTCCAGCATTTCGATGTACTCGCGTTCCTTCTCAGAATCATGCTCACTGTTGCAAATGATGGTCTTGTAGCCATTTTTGAAGAGTTGGTGTTCCAGCTTATCAATCAATTCTGCGTAGAAAACGTTGGAAATATTTGGGAAAATCAGGCCGATTAACTTAGCTGATTTTCCTTGCAGACTACGAGCCAGGTTGTTGGGTTTATAGCCCAATTCTCGCATGGCTTCATTGACCTTTTGAATGGTTTTTTCAGATAGATAGCCTTTTTTATTGATAACCCGAGAAACGGTAGTAGGGCTGACGCCTGCGAGTTTTGCGACATCAGTTAGTTTTGCGACCATAATCTAATTCATAGTAAGTTCCAGTTGGGTTTCCAGACTTGATCAGGATACCATTTTGGTCCGCATGTGGGAAGACACGACCAGAAAATACTTTTTCTCCTTTATTGATGAAAATTTCAAAGACAGAGTTATCGATGAAGATTGTAGCAGTAGTAGCCTGATTATCGATTGGGCAAGAACGAGTTGTCCCAAATTCTTGAGCATACTGTTCACCAGCCTGGCTACGATCCACTGTCACTTGACCATTTACAAGGTCAAAGTTGATTGCAAGTCCCTTGCCTTCTTTGTCAGCAAGTAAGACAATCTCGCTCTGGCTATTAGCTTCCAAGTTGAGCTCGAGTTCGTAGGTGTTATTGGTTTGAGCACGGTTTGAGAAGACTTCTTCAGAAGCACGAAGGTCCTTGATAGCTGCGACTGGGTATTGGTAGAGTTTGCCGTCTTTGATAGTGAGTTCCTTGACCAAAGAGAAGGTTCCTTGGTGGTCAAAACGGTCAGATGGATATGAAACATCAGGCAAGCCAAGCCAGCTAACAGCTAGAGCACGTCCATCAGGAGCGTTGAAGGCTTGAGTTGCATAGGCTTCGAAACCATAGTCCATGTTTTGAAGTTGAGACACATCTACCATTTTGGCATTTTCAGGGTCAAAGGAAGCCCCAATCTTATACATATTTGGAAAGATATTATCGTAGTCTAGAACGTTCTTATCCAATCCTTGTGGGCAGTAGAGAAGGACAGGTTGTTCCCCTACAAAGACCAGATTTGGACATTCCATCATGTAGGCAGTACGGTCGTTAGCAAAGTCAAGGTTGCCAACGGCTTGCCAGTTTGTATAGTCATTATCGACAGCCTTGTAGAGACGGACGAAACCTTTTTTCTCCAAGTCCTGTCCACCAACGATAGCATAATATTGCCCCTTAAAGTTAAAAATTTGCGGATCACGGAAGTGGTCAGTTGAGTCTGCTGGCTGGTCGATCAAGGTCTTGTCAATCTTGGTAATCTTACCATCCTTATCCATCAAAGCTCCAATCTGGTAAGGGTGACGGATCCAGTTTTCATCGCGGACATTTCCTGTATAAAATAGGAATAACTGATCACCAAATTGCATGGCAGAACCAGAGTAGGCACCGTGGCTATCTAATGGAGTATCAGGTAAAACTTTGACACCAGTTTCTGTGAAGTGAACCAAGTCCTCACTTTCCAATTGCACCCAAGATTTTAAACCATGGGCTGCACCAAATGGAAAGTTCTGATAAAAAACAATCCACTTGCCATCAAAGTAGGAAAAGCCATTTGGATCGTTGAGAAGTCCTGTTTTTGGCTCAACATGGTAATGAGTATGCCATGGAGATTGTGCTATATTTTCTTTTATATGTTGAATTTCTTCTTGCGTCCAATCTTGATAAAGTCTGTAACGACGCTCAGTTGTCCATTCCATTCATTCATTCCTCCAAAAATCTTATCACTTTTAATAGTAACCGTTTTCGATAAAAAATGCAAGCCTTTTATGTTAAAAAAGAGGAAAAGCTGTCAAGCGTTTATCACAAATTAAAACCAGAAAATCAATCATCTATCTACAAAAAAATGAAAGAAAGTGAAGCAAAATCCTTTTAAACAAGATTCCAAACTTATTTTTTTAAGAAATGCCTGCTAAAACAGTCAAAAACAATCAATCTATGGCGTGCCCACTAAGTGGATAGAATATTTTTTCTGCAAAACGCTTGACATATTTCTAAAACATGATAAAATAATAGTCGTAGGGCGAATAAAATCGCTTTCAAACAATAACAAAATTTTATATAAGGAGATTTTTGCAAATGAACAATCAGGAAATTGCAAAAAAAGTCATCGATGCCTTGGGCGGACGTGAAAATGTCAACAGTGTAGCTCACTGTGCGACTCGTCTTCGTGTCATGGTCAAAGATGAAGGAAAAATCAATAAAGAAGTGATTGAGAACTTGGAAAAAGTTCAAGGTGCTTTCTTTAACTCAGGTCAATACCAAATCATCTTTGGTACAGGTACAGTTAACAAAATGTACGATGAAGTTGTTGCGCTTGGCTTGCCAACATCATCTAAAGCTGACATGAAAGCAGAAGCTGCTAAACAAGGGAACTGGTTCCAACGTGCTATCCGTACTTTCGGTGACGTTTTCGTTCCAATCATCCCAGTTATTGTAGCGACAGGTCTCTTCATGGGTGTGCGTGGTCTTTTCAACGCTCTTGAAATGCCACTTCCAGGTGACTTTGCAACTTACACACAAATCTTGACAGATACGGCCTTCATCATCTTGCCAGGTTTGGTTGTGTGGTCAACCTTCCGTGTATTTGGTGGAAATCCTGCCGTTGGTATCGTTCTTGGTATGATGCTTGTTTCTGGCTCACTTCCAAACGCTTGGGCAGTCGCTTCAGGTGGTGAAGTAACAGCTATGAACTTCTTTGGTTTCATCCCTGTTGTTGGTTTGCAAGGTTCTGTTCTTCCAGCCTTCATCATCGGGGTTGTCGGAGCTAAATTTGAAAAAGCTGTCCGCAAGGTTGTTCCAGATGTCATTGACCTTTTGGTAACGCCATTCGTGACACTTTTGGTCATGTCTATCCTTGGACTCTTTGTCATCGGACCAGTCTTCCACGTAGTTGAAAACTACATCCTTATCGCTACAAAAGCGATCCTCAGCATGCCATTTGGTCTTGGTGGTTTCTTGATTGGTGGGGTTCACCAATTGATCGTCGTGTCAGGTGTGCACCACATCTTCAACTTGCTTGAAGTTCAATTGCTTGCTGCTGACCATGCTAACCCATTCAACGCTATCATCACAGCTGCTATGACAGCTCAAGGTGCTGCGACTGTTGCGGTTGGTGTTAAAACTAAAAATCCAAAACTAAAAACACTTGCTTTCCCAGCTGCTCTTTCTGCCTTCCTAGGTATTACAGAGCCTGCTATCTTCGGGGTTAACTTGCGCTTCCGTAAACCATTCTTCCTTTCATTGATTGCTGGTGCAATCGGTGGTGGATTGGCTTCAATCCTTGGACTTGCAGGTACTGGTAGTGGTATCACTATTATCCCTGGTACAATGCTTTATGCTGGTAATGGACAACTTCCACTATACCTTCTTATGGTAGCTGTATCATTTGTACTTGGTTTTGCCCTAACTTACATGTTTGGTTATGAGGATGAAAAAGAAGTTGCTACTGAAGTAGCGACAGAACGTTTGATCCAAGAAGAAACAACTGGTAACATTCCAGCATCGCTTCAAAATGAAACACTTGTAACTCCTATCGTCGGTGATGTTGTAGCTCTTGCTGATGTTAATGATCCAGTCTTCTCAAGTGGAGCTATGGGACAAGGTATCGCTGTGAAACCAAGTCAAGGTGTGGTATATGCACCAGCTGATGCTGAAGTTTCAATTGCCTTTCCAACAGGACACGCTTTTGGTTTGAAAACAACTGATGGTGCTGAAGTTTTGATTCACGTTGGTATTGACACTGTGTCTATGAACGGTGACGGTTTTGAAGCAAAAGTTGCCCAAGGTGATAAGGTTAAAGCGGGCGATGTTCTTGGAACCTTTGACTCAAATAAAATTGCTGCAGCTGGACTTGATGATACAACAATGGTTATCGTTACAAATACAGCTGACTACGCTTCAGTAGCTCCAGTCGCAACAGGTTCAGTTGCGAAGGGGGATGCTGTGATCGAAGTGAAAATCTAATCAATCCTCTCTAATGCGAAAACGAACAAATGACATGTTTGTTCGTTTTTGCTTGAATGGTAAGATTTACAGAGGAAAATCTAAAAAATAGAGAAATTTAGCCTTTCGAAATATGCTATAATAAAGAAAATAAAAACAAGAGGTTTATCATGACAAAATTATATGGAAGCTTGGAAGCGGGCGGTACAAAGTTTGTCTGTGCTGTCGGTGATGAAAACTTTAACGTTGTAGAAAAAACACAATTTCCAACAACAACTCCAATCGAAACAATCGATAAAACCATTGAGTTCTTCTCAAAATTCGACAACCTTGCTGGTCTTGCAGTTGGTTCATTTGGTCCGATTGATATTGATAAAAACTCAAAAACTTATGGCTTTATCACAACGACTCCAAAACCAAACTGGGCAAATGTGGACTTGCTTGGTGCCCTTCGTCGCGCCCTCAACGTGCCAATGTACTTCACTACAGACGTAAACAGCTCTGCCTATGGTGAAGTGGTTGCCCGTAACAATGCTGGTGGTCGTATCGAAAACTTGGTTTACTACACAATCGGTACAGGTATCGGTGCAGGTGTCATCCAACGTGGTGAGTTTATCGGCGGTGTGGGTCACCCTGAGATGGGTCACTACTATGTTGCTAGACACCCAATGGATATTGAAAAAGAATTCAACGGTGTTTGTCCTTTCCATAAGGGATGTCTGGAAGGCTATGCAGCTGGTCCAAGTTTGGAAGCTCGTACAGGTGTTCGTGGGGAAAACATTGAACTCAACAACCCTGTTTGGGATGTCCAAGCCTACTATATCGCTCAAGCTGCGGTCAATGCGACAGTGACTTTCCGCCCAGACGTGATTGTCTTTGGTGGAGGGGTTATGGCTCAACAACACATGCTGGACCGTGTCCGTGAGAAATTTACATCTCTTCTAAATGGTTACTTACCAGTACCTGATGTGCGTGACTACATCGTGACGCCAGCAGTCGCAGGAAATGGTTCTGCTACTCTTGGAAACTTTGTCCTTGCAAAAGAAGTTTCAAAATAAAGCACAAAATCCGCTTGGGAAACCAAACGGATTTTTTATGTGTCAAAGCATTTGCCAGAAGAAGTCGATAATATAGGTCAGACCGTAGGTATAAACCACGAGGGTAAAGGGCTTGGTCAGAATGATGATAATCATATAGCGTTTGAAGGTCATCTTGGTCAGGGCAGCCAGCATACAGAGAAAGTCAGCTGGACTAATGGGCCAAATCATCATAAAGATAAAGAAACGGTCAAAACGATTGCCCTTATCTAACCAACCGATATACTTGTCATAGGTGCGCTTGCTGACGACAGACTGGACAAAGGCAGCCCCATAGAGGCGCACCAGATAAAAGATAATGGCACAGCCAATCACGATACCGATATAGTTGTAGATTGTCCCGATGATGTGACCGTAGATAAAGACCCCAGCTACCGAGGTCAAGGCCCCAGGAATGATAGGGACGACCGTTTGTAAAATCTGTAAAAAGATAAAGAGGGGTGGCCCCCAGATGCCTGCCTGCTGGATAAAGGCAGAGAGGGTTTCCTTAGACTGTAAAATCCCAGCCTGATAAGCCCAAATACAGAAAATCAAACTCCCAACCCCACCGACAATCGATGAGATATTGATAACTTGCTGCAGAAGGGGAGAAACAGCTTTCATTTGTTTATCCTGTGACATGTAAACTCCTCATAGATAGTATATTTCTACTATACCATATTTTGGAGGAGAAAGGGGGAATGAGTGTTTTTGATGAGGAATGGATAGTGAATAGTCCTTCGAGACTTAGAATAGGTCCGTTCCCTAAAGTTTACATGTATTCTAGGTTTAGAATAATCGCAATTACATAAATTTAAAAGCATTCTAAGTTTCGAATAGCTTATCTGAGATAATTTTGATGCATTCGAGCTTTCGAATAGTCATATTCCCTAAAGTTTAGATGTATTCTGAAGCTAGAAAAGCTAAAATCTAAAAATAATAAGGGTCTCTATCTGATGGATGTAATTTATGTCTAGTATGAATCCTTTGAATCGTTAGTTAATTTTAATATGAATCAGTTCTGAAATAATTACTAAATATAGTTAGATGGTGAATGAATTATTGCTAAATTTCGAGTTCAAGTTAGCCATCCAGAAGTCTTCTCTAGGCGACTTGTAGTTCAAGCATTTTTTAGGATAGTTGTTAATCCATTTTTCGATGAATGCGATTTCTTTGGGAGTCGTTTTCTTAGTTCCCTTAGGCTTAGGTAACCATCTACGAATAAGCCTGTTGTGATTCTCATTAGTTCCCCTTTCCCAAGAGGTATAGGGATGTGCATAGTAGATATGTTCCTTAGAAAACATATCGGACAGGCGGTTGAATTCCGTTCCGTCCATTAGTAGATAAAGGATTACTCCTTCTTGAAATGACAGATGAACTTGTTTCTTATAAAAAATGTTGTCAAGAAATTATTCGCTTTTTTCCAGAAGTTTTAGAGGAAGAGAACTTTATGGGGAAAAAGGAGTTACTCAAATAACAATTCAGGATCAAAAATAGACAGTTGAGGAGCAGAGTGGATAAATTAAGTTTGCTACTGTATAATGGATTTATCACTAAAAACGCTCCATGCCATATTTTACATAGCATTAGTCTTCTAAAAATGGACAGAAATCATTGTAAAGGCTATCAAAAAAGAGTATAATGAGTGAAAGAAATTTCGGAGGTTAAAGATGCTAGAAGTAAGAAGTCTAGAGAAAAGTTTTGGATCCAAGCAAGTTTTGTTTGGTATTGACTTTCAAGCGCGACCAGGTCGTATTTTGGGACTAGTCGGAAAAAATGGTGCTGGGAAGACAACGATTTTCCACAGTATTTTGAAGTTTTTAGAATATCAAGGAGAAATTAGTCTTGATAATCAGGATATTCGTCAGGAGACCTACACTCGGATTGGCTATCTGCCTGAAGAACGCAGTCTCATGCCTAAATTGACAGTTCTTGAACAAGTTCGCTATTTGGCGACTCTAAAAGGTATGGATGCCAAGGAGGTCAAGGAAAAACTCCCTCAATGGATGAAGAAGTTGGAAGTGAAAGGGAAGCTGACTGATAAAATCAAGAGTCTGTCAAAAGGAAATCAGCAGAAGATTCAGCTTATTATTACTCTGATTCATGAACCAGACTTGATTATCTTGGATGAGCCTTTCAGTGGCTTGGATCCAGTCAATACTGAATTGCTCAAGCAAGTCATCTTTCAGGAAAAAGAACGTGGGGCAACCATTATCTTTTCTGACCATGTTATGACCAACGTCGAGGAACTTTGTGACGATATTCTCATGATCCGAGATGGCCGTGTGGTCTTGCATGGACCAGTTCAGGATGTCCGCAATCAATACGGGAAAACGCGTCTCTTTGTTGCAAGTGAACGAAGCAAGGAAGAACTGGAAAAACTTCCTCATGTTAAACAGGTGAGCTTGACCAAACAAGGCAGTTGGAAATTGATTTTGGAGGATGAGAGCGCTGGAAGGGAACTCTTCCCAATCTTGACTCAGGGGCAATATATCGCAACCTTTGACCAACAAGCGCCGACAATCGATGAAATCTTTAAACTAGAATCAGGGGTGGAAGTATGAGAAATATGTGGGTTGTAATCAAGGAAACCTATCTTCGACATGTCAAATCGTGGAGTTTCTTCTTTATGGTGATTTCGCCGTTCCTCTTTTTAGGAATCTTTGTAGGAATTGGGCATCTTCAAGGCTCTTCAATGGCTAAAAATAATAAAGTGGCAGTAGTGACAACAGTGCCATCTGTGGCAGAAGGACTGAAGAATGTAAATGGTATTAACTTTGACTATAAAGACGAAGCAAGTGCCAAAGAAGCGATTAAAGATGAAAAATTAAAAGGCTATTTGACTATTGATCAAGAAGATAGTGTTCTAAAGGCAGTTTATCATGGCGAAACATCGCTTGAAAATGGAATTAAATTTGCAGTTACAGGTACACTCAATGAGCTGCAAAATCAGCTTAATCGTTCAACGGCCTCCTTGTCTCAAGAGCAGGAAAAACGCTTAGCGCAGACAGTTCAATTCACAGAAAAGATTGATGAAGCCAAGGAAAATAAAAAGTTTATTCAAACAATTGCAGCAGGCGCCTTAGGATTCTTTCTTTATATGATTCTGATTACCTATGCGGGTGTGACGGCTCAGGAAGTTGCCAGTGAAAAAGGCACCAAAATTATGGAAGTCGTTTTTTCTAGCATAAGGGCAAGTCACTATTTCTATGCGCGGATGATGGCTCTATTTCTAGTGATTTTAACGCATATTGGGATTTATGTTGTAGGTGGTATCGCTGCCATTCTGTTATTTAAAGATTTGCCATTCTTGGCTCAGTCTGGTGTTTTAGATCACTTGGGAGATGCTTTCTCACTGAATACCTTGCTCTTTATTTTGGTTAGTCTCTTTATGTACGTCGTCTTGGCGGCCTTTCTAGGTTCTATGGTTTCTCGTCCGGAGGACGCAGGAAAAGCCTTGTCGCCTTTGATGATTTTGATTATGGGTGGTTTTTTTGGAGTGACAGCTCTGGGTGCAGCTGGTGACAATCTCATCTTGAAGATTGGTTCTTATATTCCCTTTATTTCGACCTTCTTCATGCCATTTAGAACCATTAATGGCTATGCAGGGGGAGCAGAAGCATGGATTTCGCTAGCTATTACAGTGATTTTTGCGGTGGTAGCAACAGGATTTATCGGACGCATGTATGCTAGTCTCGTTCTGCAAACAGATGATTTAGGAATCTGGAAAACCTTTAAACGTGCCTTAGCTTATAAATAGAAGAGCCTCGCGAAAGCGAGGTTTTTTAGAGATGAAAAGAGTGGAATCACGAACCT
Organism: Streptococcus sp. 596553; assembly: GCF_900411395.1. Lineage (GTDB taxonomy): Bacteria > Bacillota > Bacilli > Lactobacillales > Streptococcaceae > Streptococcus > Streptococcus mitis_BA. The sequence goes on from NZ_OXCQ01000002.1 coordinate 114,722, forward strand.
AATTACTTACACATTATGTAAATAGGTTACTTGAAAACTTGATTGTATAGTGAACTGAATCTGGAATAGGATAATATTGCTTCTAAAACATTCTTATAAATTGATTTGAATTCCAAAATCCCATCGTTTTCCGTTCTTATTTCATTTTGCGATATAGTGAAAGGAAATAAGTCAGCTCACAAAAAACGCATACTACCAGGATTTTTCAAGACCTGATAGTATGCGTTTTTTGATTGTGAAGACTTTTCATCCAGCCTCTTTATGTGATAAAGTATCTTTAATATTCAATGGAAATCAGACTGGGAAGTTAGCGGAAGGATCTTCGAAACTATGTTTTGAGGTTTAGGAACTGACCAAGTCAGTAACATATACACACTAAGGACAAGCTGACGTGGTTTGAAGAGTATAAAAATCTGTTTCGTAAGCATCTAATAATAGGGTATTTTGATAGTGTAATCATTTGGATAAGCATTATAGTATAGTGATATGAAGTGATATGAAATCAACTAAACTAAATAAGAAATATAGATTATCAAAACTCTTTTAAAAGATTGCATTAAATCTAAATAACATAGACGTCTTCAGCGTGTGCTGTCTCATCTTATGCGAAAATCTTATAAGGAGAGTATAGAAAATCTCGATTGTAATCAACTAACTGATTGGAGAAATGTATAAATATGAGAAGTTAGACCCCCATATCACTACCATAATGAGATTGCTCGAATTCCTTGCTTTTTATACTCAATGAAAATCAAAGAGAAAACTAGGAAACTAGCCGCAGGTTGCTCAAAACAGTGTTTTGAGGTTGTGGATAGAACTGACGAAGTCAGTAACCATACCTACGGCGAGGCGACGTTGACGCGGTTTGAAGAGATTTTCGAAGAGTATTAACTCAATATCAAACTGGCTACGATAGGGCTGACAAAGACATAGAGAATACCAGTGACACCGATAGCCAAACCACCCATAGCTCCTGCTACAGAGCCGTATCGGAAGGCTGTCCCTGTTCCGACTGCATGGCCTGTTCCTCCAAGGGAAAGACCAACAGCTACTGGATCGTCAATTTTCAACCACTTCAAAAGGGTTGGTCCGATGACACTGGTTAAAATCCCAGTCGCCACTACAACCACCAAGGTCACGGTCGTCAGACCTTGCAATTTTTCTGTAATTCCTACTGCCATGGCGGTTGTTACTGACTTAGGAAAGAGAGAAATGGCTAGGAAAAAGTCCATGCCAAAAATCTTAGCTACAAGAGCTGTGAAAGAGGTATTAACCACTACCGCTAGCAGACTACCTAAGAGAATACTTCGTGCATGGTGCTTCATCAAATGAAAACTTTTATAAAGGGGAATCCCTAGAGCCACGGTCGATGGAACAATCAAGTTGTTCAGATAAACCCCACCTTGGTAGTAATCTTGGTAAGAAATACCTGTCACCTTAAGAAAAATAATGATAAAAATAGCCGACAAAAGCAGGGGAGTTGTCAATGGATGGGGAAAACGTCTGTAAATCAGCATTCCCACTAGATAAGCTAGGATAGATAGGGCAAGCCCGAACAGGGGATTGGAAACAAATTCACTCATTTGGCATCTCCTTTCTCATAATCTCCCTCAAATCGTCTCTTGATAAACTGAACCACCAAGGCAATAAGGATAATATTGATGACTGCTGCAAAAAAGACAATCAAAACAATGGGCAAAAGATAGGGAGCAATCACATCAAACTTCTCCATGATTCCCACTGCTGGCGGTAAAAAGAGAATGGTCATATTGGCCAGCAAGAAATTCCCAACCATGTTGACATGTCTGGTTCTCAGCCACTTGAACTGCAGGGCTAGAAAGAGAATAATCAAACCGATAATACTGCCTGGTATGGGCAAATGAAAGAAACTAGAGATCCCCTCTCCGATTAGAGAAATCACAAAGAGAATCATTAATTGAACATATAATTTCATCCTAAACTCCACGAAATAGACTTCTTGAATACCAGTTTACTCTTTTTTCAGAAAATTTCAAGGAAATGCACAAGGGATAATGAAAATTAAAGAACAAACTAGAAAGTCAGCTGCATGTTGCTCAAAGCAAAGTGTTGGGTTTGTAGGTCAAACTGACATAGTTTGAAGCGATTTTCGAAGAATACTACTTTTCTTTGCTTAAGTGAATGACTTGGTCATAGTGCTTTAAGTCCTCTTCTGTGTAGTGGTGAATGACTTCAATGACTGTTTGAGGTAGGGAGAAGAGCAAGTCGCTAATTTTTCTGCTATTTTCCGAGTCAAGATTGGCCTTGATTTCATCTGCTAAGATGAGTTGGCTATCATGGTAGAGGGCGCGGGCGATTTCAAGGCGTTGTTTCTCGCCACCAGATAGACTGTCATTGCTAAGTGTTCGATTTTTCAAATGTTCTAATCCTGTTTTTTTGAGGATGTGAGTTAAAATTTCTTCTTTTTTATCCAGTCCTAGAAGGATATTGTCGTCCAGAGATAGCGTGTCAAAGTAATGGCTATCTTGGAGGATATAGGAACTAAAGCTTGTGATTTCTTTACGTGACAGGTTTTGACCAGCAAAGCTAATCTGTCCACTTGTTGGTGTCTCTTCTCTATGAATGATATTGAGCAGGGTTGTTTTACCAGAGCCACTTTCCCCGATAATGGCGATTTTTTCTCCTTGCTTGATGTGCATGGAAATCGGAGACAGGAGGATATTCCCATCTTTTTCTAGGGAGATGGTGTTAAGCTGGATAGGGAAAATATTTTCTATGCTTCTAGGCGAGATGAAGTTAGACTGGCCCAAAAGTTTTTGGTATTTGTTGAGAAGAGTTCGATTCGCTTTTCGGGTGTTGGTAAAGTAGGCTAGCTCTTGAAATTGATAGCCGATATTATGGGAAACTAGATAGATGGCCACAAAACTCGCCGCATCTAAATAATTATAGTAGGTCATAAATCCACCGATGACGATTGGTGTGACAGAACAAAAGGCATCGATGCTATTGATCAAGAGACTGTTTAAAGTGCGTTGTTTTTCATAGTTGATTTCGGCATCTAGACTGGTTTGTAATTGCTTTTGATAGCGAGCAAAAAAGTAGTCTTGCCCATGATAATGGCGAATTTGTTGGCTACCGCCAATAAAATTTGTCAAGCTTGCTAAGTAGCTCTGGTTAACAGTGGACCGCTTTTCAGAAAGTGAATCCAAACGCTTTGATCCGATCGCACTGCAGAGTACAGGAAAGGAGTAGAAGAGGATGAAAATCAAGCCCAAGTAAAAATTGGTCCATAGGGCATAGAGAATGGACACAGTTGTGAAGCCAAGAGAAGAAATGATGATAACCGTTGGCTCAATATAGCTTTCTTCTAGTTGCTTGACGTCGTTTTCTAGGTTGGACAAAATATCCTTTTCATCAATCTCATAACTGTTTAAAAATCGCTTGAAAATAGCACTCTTGATTCCATATTTGAAATCAGTAATCAAACGAGCGTAGTAATAGCGTTTCCCAGCTAAACCCAGTAAGAGGATGAGATTACCAAGGATTCCTAAAATCAAAACTTTCCAAAGAAGGCCTAGTTCTTGATTGGTAAAACTAGCAACAATATTTTGAACAAGGGCTGGTGTGATAATTGCTTCCAGCCAAGTAATGGCAATAGAAAAGAAGTAAAGTAAGAGGTGTTTCTTAGTAACAAATCTTCTCAGCATAAAGACTTAACCTCCTTATCAATATACATGTAATCAGTTTTAAAGTCATTATACTCCTTTTTGTTAAATACTTCATATAAAAATGTAAGTCCTGAGAACGAAAAAAGTCTAGCGAGTTATTGTCGCTAGACTTTAAAACTATTGCAAATTAACCTTGTTTCTCAAGATATAGTAGGTTCCGAGGTAAAAGATAGCTATGAAAATGAGTTCTTCAACAATACTTATACTTGCTCCCATATAGAAATGGTCATTGAGTCCTACAAGTGAATTGACATAGAAATTAGAACTAAGATTGAAGGAAAGTTCAATAAATCCAATGACGATTTGGATACCAATGTAGGCTGCAACAGCGAGTGCTGTACGGTATTCATTGAAAAGCTGTCCAATGGAAATAGCCAAGTAGATGCAGAGTATACTGGAAATGGTATTTAGTAGGAAGGATATACCTGTAAGAAAGATCTGAGGGAGATGTGTTTCTACAAATGTAATCACATAAGAAAGAGGGATCCATTCTGAAGCCGTTATGGTCACAATAATAACAGCACTTAGAGCTAGGACAGCAGTGCTAATCAACGACCAGATAAAGGCACCGATTAGTTTGGTTGTGATGATATGGTGTTCAGAAACTGGCAAGGTCAAAGTCAGATAGCCTTGTCGGTCATAGACACTGCCTTTAAAGCGTTTAATGATTAAGAAAAGAGTTGAAATCCCAAGTGTAATCATCAAGCCACCAAAGACGAGGGCTAGAAAAAGTAGCATAGTAGGTTGACTTTCTTTGACAGGCAGATTGTTATAGGTCTGTGCTTGTATCCCGATAAGGGCAGAAAGGACTAGCACGGCTGCGTAGAGGGCTAAATACCACTTGTTAACATTTTTAAATTCGTAGCGAACTAAATTCCAAAACATAAATAATCTCCTTTGCTTAGGCCTTAAATTCCTGACGGAAGAGTTGGTCAATGGATTCACCCGACTCATAGCGAATATCGTCTACATTGCCTTGACGAACGACTTTTCCGTCTTTGAGGAAGACAATTTCATCCAAGATTGGCTCGATATCTGAAATCAAGTGGGTAGAAATCAAAACGGTAGAAGTTGGTGAGTAGTTGTTGATGATGGTATTGAGGATATAATCACGGGCTGCTGGGTCCACCCCACCAATGGGTTCGTCCAGAACATAGAGGCGAGCATCACGGCTCATAACCAAAATCAGTTGTACCTTTTCCTTGTTTCCTTTTGATAGTTTCTTGAGACGACTATTTTCATCAATGCCTAGGTCTGCAAGCAGATGATGGGCGCGTTCAAGATTAAAATCTTTATAGAAGGTCTTGAAGTAGGTTAGGGCTTCTTTGACCTTCATTTGCTCATTGAGATAGGTTGTATCTGGCAAATAAGCTACGATGGCCTTGGTTGCTGGACTTGGGTCCATGTCGTTGATAAGGACGCGTCCTTGATCTGGTTGCAAGAGGGCATTGATTAGTTTAATCAGGGTTGTTTTTCCTGAGCCGTTTGGGCCAAGGAGACCAACAATTTTTCCAGCTGGGATCTCAAGGGAAACATTTTCAAGGGCTGGTGTTGCTCCATAAGATTTGGATACATTTTCAAATGCTAATAATGACATAGGCTTAAACTCCTTTAATATAATCGCCGACTACGCCTGGTAGTTCTTCTTTTTCATAGCCAAAATGGGTCATGGAGGAAACGAAGTGTTCCAATTCTTCTTCCGATAATTGTTTGCGCGATTGGGCGATTAGCTCCTTATCCTCAGTTACGAATCGTCCAGTTGTGCGCTTGCTGTAGACAAATCCTTCTCGTTCGAGGTCTGACAAGGCTCTTTGGATGGTGTTTGGATTGACCCCTGCCTCGCTAGCTAGCTCTCTCACGGTCGGAAGTTGTTGATTGGGTTCCAGTGTATGGGAAACAATCTGAAGCTTGATTTTCTCCATAATCTGTAAATAGATGGGTTTTTTGTTGTCAAATGTCCAGGACATCTTGGTCTCCTTTCTTTTTATCTATTTGTCTTAATTAAATAATACAACAAAACAAAAAACTTGTCAAGCAAAAAGAAGAATTGTTTTGGGAATCGTTTAAAAAATGGTATAATGAAAAGAAAACGATAAGGAGGGAAAGGATGCGTTGTCCAAAATGTGGGGCTACCAAGTCAAGTGTTATCGATAGTCGCCAAGCAGAAGAAGGGAACACTATTCGTAGAAGACGTGAGTGCGATGAATGCCAGCACCGTTTTACAACCTACGAACGAGTAGAAGAAAGAACCTTAGTGGTTGTTAAAAAAGATGGCACACGGGAACAATTCTCCAGAGATAAAATCTTTAATGGGATTATCCGCTCAGCCCAGAAACGTCCTGTGTCAAGTGATGAAATCAACATGGTAGTCAATCGTATCGAACAGAAACTCCGTGGTCGAAATGAAAACGAAATTCAAAGTGAGGACATTGGTTCACTCGTCATGGAGGAGTTGGCTGAATTGGATGAGATTACCTATGTACGTTTTGCCAGTGTCTATCGTAGTTTTAAGGATGTCAGTGAGTTAGAGAGCTTACTCCAACAAATCACCCAGTCCTCTAAAAAGAAAAAGGAAAGATAAATGAAGCCAATTGACCGTTTTTCTTATCTAAAGAATAATCGGGTGTCGCAAGATACCTCATCTCTGGTACAGTGCTACCTCCCGATTATCGGTCAGGAGGCACTGAGCCTTTATCTTTATACAATCAGTTTTTGGGATAATGGCAGAAAGGAATACCTCTTTTCAAGTATTCTCAACCATCTCAATTTTGGAATGGATAGATTGATAAAAGCCCTGAAAATCCTATCTGCTTTCAATCTCTTGACCCTCTATCAAAAGGGGGAAGTTTATCAGCTAGCCCTCCATGCTCCTCTTTCGAGTCAGGATTTTTTGGAACACCCTGTTTATCGTAGACTCTTGGAAAAAAAGATTGGCGATGCAGCTGTGGAGGATTTGAAAGTTGAGAGTGCTGAGGGAGAAGAAATACCTATCTCGCTCAATCAAGTCTTTCCAGATTTGGAAGAACTGGGAAGTCAAGAAGACCTTAGTCTCAAGAAGAAAGTGGCCAACGATTTTGACTTGGACCATTTTCGTCAGCTTATGGCTAGAGATGGCCTTCGCTTTGCGGATGAGCAGTCCGATGTCTTAAACCTCTTTGCCATTGCCGAGGAGAAGAAATGGACTTGGTTTGAGACCTATCAATTGGCTAAGTCAACAGCTGTTTCCCAGGTCATTTCAACCAAACGCATGCGGGAAAAAATCGCTCAAAAACCGATTTCTTCTGATTTTAGTCCTAAGGAAGCAACCATTATCAAGGAAGCAAAAAGTAAAACTGCCCTGCAGTTCTTGGCAGAAATCAAGCAAACACGTAAGGGAACCATTACCCAAACAGAAAGAGAACTCTTGCAACAGATGGCTGGCTTGGGCTTGCTGGACGAAGTCATCAATATCATTCTCTTATTGACCTTTAATAAGGTGGATTCAGCAAACATCAATGAGAAATATGCCATGAAAGTGGCCAATGACTATGCCTATCAAAAGATACATTCGGCAGAAGAGGCAGTCTTGCGCATCCGTGAGAGAGGGCAGAAGAATCAGGCTCAAAAGGCTAGTAAACCGAGTCCTACCAAGTCCAATGTACCCAAGTGGAGCAATCCAGATTATAAGAATGAAACCAGCGAGGAAACTCGTCTGGAACTAGAACGTAAGAAACAAGAACTATTAGCTCGATTAGAAAAAGGAGGAGATTAGATGGAAAGTGTCGGAGACGTGCTCAAACGTCAACCTAGCCGTTTTCATTATCAAGATTTGGTTCAGAAAATCATGAAGGACCCTGATGTTGCGGCCTTTATCCAGCAAGAATCCTTGACTCCAGAGGAATTGAAACGCAGTATCTCCAAGTTTAATCAGTACATCACCGAGCGTGATAAGTTTCTTCGTGGTGATACGGATTATATTGCCAAAGGCTACAAGCCTATACTAGTCATGAATCATGGCTATGCGGACGTTTCTTATGAAGAAACTCCTGAACTAATTGCGGCGGAAAAAGAAGCGGCTATTAAGAACCGTCTCAAGTTAATCAATCTGCCAGCCAGTCTCAGGAAAGCTAGTTTGGCTCAAGTAGACTTGGATGATTTGGGGCGCTTACCAGTTTTTGAAAAGTTATTAGCATTCGTGGAGCAATATCCAGCTATTCGAAAAGGTCTTTACTTGTATGGAGACTTTGGTGTGGGTAAAAGTTTCATGGTGGCTGCCTTAGCTCATGATTTATCAGAAAAACGTGGTGTTTCCTCCACTCTTCTCCACTATCCTAGCTTTGTCATTGATGTCAAAAATGCTATTAGTGATGGTAATGTCAAGACCTTGGTAGATGAGATTAAACTGTCTGAAGTCCTGATTTTAGATGATATTGGTGCCGAGCAATCAACAGCTTGGGTGCGTGACGAAATCCTGCAGGTCATTCTCCAATATCGGATGCAGGAAAATTTACCGACCTTTTTCACATCCAACTTCAACTTTGAAGATTTGGAGAAGCATTTTGCTAAAGGGAAGAATGGAAATGACGAAACCTGGGAAGCCAGACGGGTCATGGAACGCATCCGTTATTTGGCTGAGGAGACTCGTTTAGAAGGAGTAAACCGTCGATGACAGAAACGATTAAACTGATGAAAGCTCATAAGTCTGTTCGAAGATTTAAGGAGCAAATCCTTCCTCAGGAAGACTTGACTGAAATCCTGACAGCGGCCCAAATGGCCTCGTCTTGGAAGAATTTCCAATCCTACTCTGTGATTGTGGTACGAAGTCAAGAGAAGAAAGATGCCTTGTATGAATTGGTACCTCAAGAAGCCATTCGTCAGTCAGCTGTTTTCCTCCTCTTTGTCGGAGACTTGAACCGAGCAGAAAAGGGAGCCCAACTTCATACTGATACCTTCCAACCTCAAGGTGTAGAAAGTCTCTTGATTAGTTCGGTCGATGCAGCTCTTGCTGGTCAAAATGCCCTGCTGGCAGCTGAAAGCTTGGGCTATGGTGGTGTCATTATTGGCTTGGTGCGTTACAAGTCAGAAGAAGTTGCAGAACTTTTTAACCTGCCTGACTACACCTATCCTGTCTTTGGGATGGCACTAGGTGTGCCAAATCAACATCATGATGTGAAGCCAAGACTACCACTGGAGAATGTTGTCTTTGAGGAAGAATATCAGGAACAAACAGTTGATGTGATTGAGGCTTATGACCGTGTACAGGCTGACTATGCTGGGGCGCGTGCGACCACAAGCTGGAGTCAGCGCCTAGCAGAACAGTTTGGTCAAGCTGAACCAAGCTCAACTAGAAAAAATCTTGAACAGAAGAAGTTATTGTAGAAAGTGAGAAATTATGGCCCTACCAACTATTGCCATTGTAGGACGTCCCAATGTTGGGAAATCAACCCTATTTAATCGGATCGCTGGTGAGCGAATCTCCATTGTAGAAGATGTCGAAGGAGTGACACGTGACCGTATTTATGCAACGGGTGAGTGGCTCAATCGTTCTTTTAGCATGATTGATACAGGAGGAATTGATGATGTCGATGCTCCTTTTATGGAACAAATCAAGCACCAGGCAGAAATTGCCATGGAAGAAGCTGATGTTATCGTCTTTGTGGTGTCTGGTAAGGAAGGAATTACCGATGCGGACGAATACGTAGCCCGTAAGCTTTATAAGACCCACAAACCAGTTATCCTCGCGGTTAACAAGGTGGACAACCCTGAGATGCGAAATGATATCTATGATTTCTATGCCCTCGGTTTGGGTGAACCATTGCCTATCTCATCTGTCCATGGTATCGGTACAGGGGATGTGCTAGATGCTATTGTAGAAAATCTTCCAAATGAATATGAAGAAGAAAACCCAGATGTCATTAAGTTTAGTTTGATTGGTCGTCCTAACGTCGGAAAATCAAGCTTGATCAATGCTATCTTGGGAGAAGACCGTGTTATTGCTAGTCCTGTTGCTGGAACAACACGTGATGCCATTGATACCCACTTTACAGATACAGATGGCCAAGAATTTACTATGATTGATACGGCTGGTATGCGTAAGTCTGGTAAGGTTTATGAAAATACTGAGAAATACTCTGTCATGCGTGCCATGCGAGCTATTGACCGCTCTGATGTGGTCTTGATGGTCATCAATGCGGAAGAAGGCATCCGTGAATACGATAAGCGTATCGCAGGTTTTGCCCATGAAGCTGGTAAAGGGATGATTATCGTGGTCAACAAGTGGGATACACTTGAAAAAGACAACCACACCATGAAAAACTGGGAAGAAGATATCCGTGAGCAGTTCCAATACTTGCCTTACGCCCCGATTATCTTTGTATCCGCTTTGACCAAGCAACGCCTCCACAAACTTCCTGAGATGATCAAGCAAATCAGTGAAAGTCAAAACACACGTATTCCATCAGCTGTCTTGAACGATGTCATCATGGATGCCATTGCCATCAACCCAACACCGACAGACAAAGGAAAACGTCTTAAGATTTTCTACGCGACCCAAGTGGCAACCAAACCACCAACCTTTGTTATCTTTGTCAACGAAGAAGAGCTTATGCACTTTTCTTACCTGCGTTTCTTGGAAAATCAAATCCGCAAGGCCTTTGTCTTTGAGGGAACTCCAATCCATCTCATCGCAAGAAAGCGTAAATAAAAAAGTAGAATCTGGAATGACATTTCCAGATTTTTTTGATATAATAAAATAATAGAAAACGCTATCAAAAAGGAGGTGTCGATGAAACATTTGTTTAAATTTATAATCTTATTTCCCTGGTTTTACTTTTTCAGCTGGATTGAAAAGGATAATAGAGAAAGTAAATTTTTCCCAATTTTTTACTATTTTTACTGGTTTTACATTCCCCTCTATGCTCTTTTTAGCCTTGCTTGGGCAGTTGTTTCAGTTCTGTTTTTCAATATCGTCTTGAGAAATTTGACAGATATCAAGTTATGGGGCATTTGGTTTCTTTTTATTCTGCTAGCTATTGGTCTGAATAGGTTAACTTATTTCTGTTTCAAAAAAATGCTTCGCTTGAGACGAGAACTAGGGAAGTCTAAAGGCGTGAATAAAGGAAGGTGTAGGAACTAAAAAATGACTGTATCTATGATTTGTTTATGGAGCTATAGATACAGTCGTTTTTATTTTAATCGTGAAACCTGAGAGAAGTGTTCGTCTTGTATAGTGGATTGAATATGGAATAATACAATACAACTTATAAAACATTGGTATAAAATGCTTTAGATCCCCTGATTGATTCGTTCACATTCTATTCCAATCTACTACAATAAAACGATAAGAATTATTATAAATTATAGGTTTGAAAAATCATTAATTTCTTTTTCGAGTATTTTAACTAATGACTCTTCTTTGGTTAGTCGTAATAAGGTTATTCCTTTATCAATCAAATCGGAGTTATGTTGTAGTATTCCCAAGCGTACTTGAGAAAATCCAAGAATATCGTATATTTTTAATTCTTCTGCTAATACCAAAAGTTGTAGGGTGATTGTTTCACATTCTTTGAATAAATGATGTTGAAAATATACAGTGGAGAGATTGGCTAAAAAAGATGATAAAAATACTTTTGTTTCTCGGAAGTATTTATATTTCTCGATGGTTTTCATAATTCTATCAATAAGAAGGGGAAGATTTTCAGAAGGAAAGAAAAAGAGAATGGTTCCAAGTAATTTCAAATCACTAATGTACCATGTATCCATAGGTTCAAGATAGTCCCAAATTTCTTCATACAAATCTTTCAAGACGTGGTTGTTTTTGAATCCTTTAGTTCGTAACTCTGTGACAATTTTTGTATGACGATAGATATTTTGAATAGGAACATCGTGATGTGTCTTAAGATATTTTTGACACTTCTCAGTGAGTTCAACCATTTTTCTAGTATCTTGAAAAGTAGACGGATTTTGGCTCTCTACAATAATATCTCGCCTTTCACTAGGATGGTATTCGTTGCATATATACTTGAATTCTGCTAAGCTCATATCAATTTGTTCAAGAAGAAATACCATGTTTTCAAAACTGGGAATAACTTTACCGTGTTCAATATTTGTTAGAGTTGTTCGATGTATGACTTGTCCACATACATCTTGTTGGGTCAATCCTTTTGACTTTCGAATTTCTTTAAAAATTTGTCCATAATCCCATCTCATATTGTTCCTCCTAGGTAAATGTGAATATTTTCTACATTTATAAAAAACGTAGAAAAAGGTGGTATTATTATATCAAAAAGGAGGGAAAAAGTCATGGGCTTTAAAAAATATTTGAAGAATTTACCGAAAAACTCTGGATTTATTATATCTTTGATTTGGAGTTGGATTCAACTTATCTGGTTTGAAACGTGGTTTTGGGGATAAAGAAATTAGAGTCCATACATAATTAAGTAAAGTAGGTATAATTTATGAAGATTCCTCTCTTAACTTTGGCAAGGCATAAATTTGTTTATGTCTTGCTTACTTTGCTTTTTCTTGCTTTAGTCTATCGTGATGTTTTGATGACTTATTTCTTTTTTGATATTCATGCGCCCGATCTAGCTAAATTCGATGGACAAGCAATTAAAAATGACTTATTAAAATCAGCATTAGATTTTCGTATTCTCCAGTTCAATCTAGGTTTTTATCAATCATTTATTATTCCAATCATCATTGTTTTGCTAGGTTTTCAATATATTGAGCTGAAAAATAAAGTTTTACGATTGAGTATTGGAAGAGAAGTGAGTTATCAAGGGTTAAAAAGAAAGTTGACTTTTCAACTTGCAAGTATCCCTTGTGTGATATATTTAGTGACTGTGCTGATAATTGCAATTTTAACTTATTTCTTTGGGACTTTTTCTCCTCTTGAATGGAATTCTCTATTTTCTGATGGGAGTAGTTTACAAAGACTCCTAGATGGAGAGATAACAAGCTATTTGTTCTTTACTTGTGTCCTACTAATCGGTATTTTCATCAATGCAGTCTATTTTTTTAAAATAGTTGATTATTTAGGGAATGTGACTCGTTCGGCAATTGCCTATTTGATGTTTCTTTGGCTTGGTTCTATGATGCTCTATAGTATCTTGCCATACTATATGGTTCCTATGACGAGTTTGATGCAAGCTAGCTATGGGGATGTAAGTTTGATGAGACTCTTTACTCCTTATATCCTTTATATTGTCCCCTATATGGTACTTAAAAAATATGAAGATAATGTTTAAGAACTTTAACAATATTTGGCTAAAGAGAAAGATCGTTTTACTACTTCGTATAGTTCTGATGATGATTTTGATTAACTATCTATTGTCAATAGCGGTTCAAAAGCAGGATGTTTTTCTCTTTTTCAAGAGGGAATTGATTTCAATCTTTTCCTATAATGACTATTCTGAAGCGAATTTAGAAATCCCCAAACTCTTGTTAAATCTTTCGCTTTTCATGGTAGGATGGCTCTCTGTCATTTTACTTGAAACTGATTTGGCAGACCATTACCATCACTTGATCCGCTATCAATCAACCTCCTTTTTCGATTATACAAGGAAACGATTGGTTGTCATTTCTAAATTTTTTACTCAAGATTTATTTGTCTGGTTCCTTGGTTTACTTCCTCTAGGAATTCATTTCAAAACAGTCGCACTTTTCTTTTTACTTGCTCAGTTAATGATCTTGTACTTACTACTGTCTTATCTGATAGCACTTATTAGTGCGGGCGCTGGTTTTTCCTTTTTTCTCTATTTTTTAGCATTTGTGGGACAAGAATGGATGATGGATCATATTGTAACAGTGTATTTAGTACTCTTAAGTTTATTAGTTATCTTGATTGTTAGTCGCTTGGAAGAGAAATTTAAGAAAGGATAAACGATGAGACTTGAAATTATAAATGGACAGAAAATTTATGGGAAAAGACCTATTTTAAATGAGTTAAATCTGGTCTTTCAATCAGGAAATATTTATGGTCTTAAAGGTGATAATGGATCTGGTAAGACAGTTCTTTTAAAGATACTTGCTGGTTATATTAAGCTTGATAAAGGAAAAGTTCTTCAAGACGGGAAAGTCTACGGGATAAAAAATCATTATATTCAGGATGCAGGGATTTTAATTGAAAAGGTAGAGTTTCTATCTCATTTATCCCTTAGAGAAAATTTGGAACTGTTAAGGTATTTTTCATCTAAAGTTACGGAAAAAAGAATTGCCGATTGGATCCAATATTATGATTTACAGGAATTTGAAGACGTTGAGTACCGTCATTTATCCTTAGGAACAAAGCAAAAAATAGCTTTGATTCAAGCCTTTATTGCCGAACCATCTATACTCTTTCTCGATGAACCCATGAATGCTTTGGATGAGAAGAGTGTGAGGTTAACCAAACAGGTCATTTTATCTTACCTGAAAAAAGAAAATGGTCTGGTTATCCTGACGTCACACATATCGGAAGATATTTCAGACCTTTGTACAGATGTATTAGTTGTCGAAAATGGACACATACAATATTTAAAGGATATACAATCCTAGGAGGTGGCTTATGGCACATCTAAAATCATTTATTACACGCTATTCTAAGGTCTATATTGGTTTAGTTCTGTTGATCTGGATTGCTTTCTTCTTTCTTCCTTGGGGCAGTCCGATTCTGGGGGGAAAGATTGACCTCTTCAGCATACAGAAAGTCTTGCTAGTTTTTGGTATTCTGTCTATTTTGATGGCCTTGCTGTCCAAGAAAGTCAGTCTCTTTGTTTTTGGACTCATCTGCTGTTTTTCTCTTTGGATAAATCTATTTATCCTATTTGCGATTTTGCCGATTTTTGTTGGCAATTAAAGCATCATAAAAGTCAGAGAGGTTAGCTTGGAAACTAGCCTCTTTTTCCTTTTCAAAATGGGGATTCTTCCTTGAAAATAATCAGTAATTGTGCTAAAATTAAAAGAACATTCTAAAATATTCGGAATTTAAAGTAAGGAAAAACATGGCTAATATTTTAAAAACAATTATCGAAAATGATAAAGGAGAAATCCGTCGTCTGGAAAAGATGGCTGACAAGGTTTTCAAATACGAAGACCAAATGGCTGCTTTGACTGACGACCAACTAAAAGCAAAAACAGTTGAATTTAAAGAACGTTATCAAAATGGAGAATCACTGGATTCATTACTTTATGAAGCATTTGCGGTTGTCCGTGAAGGTGCCAAACGTGTCCTAGGTCTCTTCCCATATAAGGTTCAGGTTATGGGGGGGATCGTTCTTCACCATGGTGACGTGCCAGAGATGCGTACAGGGGAAGGGAAAACCTTGACTGCGACTATGCCCGTATACCTCAATGCCCTTTCAGGTAAAGGGGTTCACGTAGTTACGGTCAATGAGTACTTGTCAGAACGTGATGCGACTGAGATGGGTGAATTGTACTCATGGCTTGGTTTGTCAGTAGGGATTAACTTGGCTGCCAAATCTCCAATGGAGAAAAAAGAAGCCTATGAGTGTGATATTACCTACTCAACCAACTCAGAAATCGGATTTGACTACCTTCGTGATAACATGGTCGTTCGTGCTGAAAACATGGTACAACGTCCGCTCAACTATGCCTTGGTCGATGAGGTTGACTCTATCTTGATTGACGAGGCCCGTACACCTTTAATCGTATCAGGTGCTAACGCAGTTGAAACCAGTCAGCTCTACCACATGGCAGACCACTATGTAAAATCTTTGGACAAAGACGACTACATCATCGATGTGCAGTCTAAGACTATTGGTTTGTCTGATTCAGGGATTGACAAGGCTGAAAGCTACTTCAAGCTTGAAAACCTCTATGACATCGAAAATGTAGCTCTGACTCACTTTATCGATAACGCCCTTCGTGCTAACTACATCATGCTTCTCGATATTGACTATGTGGTGAGCGAAGAGCAAGAAATTTTGATTGTCGACCAATTTACAGGTCGTACCATGGAAGGTCGTCGTTATTCTGATGGCTTGCACCAAGCTATTGAAGCCAAAGAAGGTGTGCCAATCCAGGATGAAACCAAGACATCTGCCTCAATCACTTACCAAAACCTTTTCCGTATGTACAAGAAATTGTCTGGTATGACGGGTACAGGTAAGACTGAGGAAGAAGAATTCCGTGAAATCTACAACATTCGTGTTATTCCAATCCCAACCAACCGTCCTGTTCAACGTATTGACCACTCAGACCTTCTTTATGCAAGTATCGAGGCTAAGTTTAAGGCGGTTGTCGAAGACGTTAAGGCTCGTTACCAAAAAGGTCAGCCTGTCTTGGTTGGTACAGTAGCGGTTGAAACCAGTGATTACATTTCTAAGAAATTGGTTGCAGCTGGCGTTCCTCACGAAGTCTTGAATGCCAAAAATCACTATAGAGAAGCCCAAATCATCATGAATGCTGGTCAACGTGGTGCTGTTACTATCGCAACCAACATGGCCGGTCGTGGTACCGACATCAAGCTTGGTGAAGGGGTTCGTGAATTGGGTGGACTTTGTGTGATTGGTACAGAACGTCATGAAAGTCGTCGTATCGATAACCAGCTTCGTGGACGTTCAGGTCGTCAAGGAGACCCAGGTGAGTCACAATTCTACCTCTCTCTTGAAGATGACTTGATGAAACGTTTTGGTTCTGAACGCTTGAAGGGAATCTTTGAACGTCTCAACATGTCTGAAGAGGCGATTGAGTCTCGTATGTTGACGCGTCAGGTTGAAGCAGCGCAAAAACGTGTTGAAGGAAATAACTACGATACCCGTAAACAAGTCCTTCAATACGATGACGTCATGCGTGAACAACGTGAGATTATCTATGCTCAACGTTACGATGTCATTACTGCAGACCGTGACTTGGCACCTGAAATTCAGTCTATGATCAAACGCACGATTGAACGTGTCGTTGATGGTCATGCGCGTGCCAAACAAGATGAAAAACTAGAAGCGATTTTGAACTTTGCTAAGTACAACTTGCTTCCAGAAGATTCTATTACGATGGAAGACTTGTCAGGTTTGTCTGATAAGGCTATTAAGGAAGAGCTTTTCCAACGTGCCTTGAAGGTTTACGATAGTCAGGTTTCAAAACTACGCGATGAAGAAGCAGTTAAAGAATTCCAAAAAGTTTTGATTCTACGAGTGGTGGATAACAAGTGGACAGATCATATCGATGCCCTTGATCAATTGCGTAACGCGGTTGGACTTCGTGGCTATGCTCAGAACAACCCTGTTGTTGAGTATCAGGCAGAAGGTTTCCGTATGTTTAATGACATGATTGGTTCGATTGAGTTTGATGTGACACGTTTGATGATGAAAGCACAAATTCATGAGCAAGAAAGACCACAGTCAGAACGCCATATCAGTACAACAGCGACTCGCAATATCGCTGCTCACCAAGCAAGTATGCCAGAAGATTTGGATTTGAGCCAGATTGGACGCAATGAACTTTGCCCATGTGGTTCTGGTAAGAAGTTTAAAAACTGTCACGGTAAAAGACAATAAAATGAGATAGTTTAGAGGCGGATACCTTGTGAAAAGTAAATTTTTACTTGGTATCCGTTTGCTTTATAAGGAGATGAGTTATGGTATTTACAGCAAAAAGTCCCAAAATAAACATTGAAGAAGTTCGTGCCTTATCAAAATTAGAAGGCCAAGCTTTGGAGAGAAAATCACAGCGCGATCAAGAGCTAGAAGCCATTATACGTGGAGAAGACCAACGGATTCTCTTGGTAATCGGGCCATGCTCATCTGACAATGAAGAAGCTGTTCTTGAGTACGCTAAGCGTTTGGCAGCTTTGCAAGAAGAAGTAGCAGACCGTATCTTTATGGTTATGCGTGTTTATACAGCCAAACCCCGTACCAACGGAGATGGCTACAAGGGCTTGATTCACCAGCCTAACGCGACAGAAGCACCAAGCCTCATCAACGGAATCAAAGCTGTTCGCCATCTTCATTATCGTGTTATCACAGAAACAGGTATGACGACTGCTGATGAAATGCTTTATCCTGAAAATCTTCCGCTTGTGGATGATTTGATTTCTTACATGGCAGTTGGTGCTCGTTCGGTTGAAGACCAGCAACATCGCTTTGTGGCAAGTGGAGCAGATTTCGCGACTGGGTTTAAAAATCCAACTTCTGGAAATCTCAATGTTATGTTTAATGGGATTTATGCTGCTCAAAACAAACAGAGTTTCCTTTTCCTAGGAAAAGAAGTGGAAACAACTGGGAACCCGCTTTCACACGCCATTCTTCGTGGTGCTCTTAATGAGTATGGAAAAAATATTCCCAACTACTATTATGACAATTTAATTGACACCATTGCCCAGTATGAGAAAATGGGCTTGGAAAATCCTTTTATCATCATTGATACCAATCATGACAATTCTGGCAAACAGTATATGGAACAAATCCGAATTGTCCGCCAGACCTTGATTAACCGTGCTTGGAATGAAAAAATTAAGCAGTTCGTTCGTGGTTTTATGATTGAGTCTTATCTGGAAGATGGTCGACAAAATGAGCCAGAAGTATTTGGCAAGTCTATCACAGACCCTTGCCTAGGTTGGGATAACACAGAAGCTCTTGTCAGAGAAATTTACAAAACGTTAGGAGAATAAGATGGCATTTATTGAAAAAGGTCAAGAAATCGATATGGAAGTCATCAAGGCTGAAACCCAATTGTCTGCGGAAGCCTTGAGACTCAAGGAAAGCCGTGACAGGGAATTGGCAGACATTATTTCAGGGGAAGATGACCGTATCCTCTTGGTGATTGGTCCTTGCTCTTCTGATAATGAAGAGGCGGTCTTGGAATATGCTCGCCGTTTATCCGCCTTGCAAAAGAAGGTAGCGGACAAGATTTTCATGGTTATGCGCGTGTATACTGCTAAGCCTCGTACCAATGGAGACGGCTATAAGGGCTTGGTGCACCAGCCAGATACTTCTAAGGCTCCAAGCCTGATTAACGGTTTGCAGGCTGTGCGCCAGTTGCACTACCGCGTGATTACAGAGACTGGTTTGACGACGGCAGATGAGATGCTTTATCCGTCAAATCTAATCTTGGTGGATGACTTGGTCAGCTATCATGCCGTTGGAGCTCGTTCTGTGGAAGACCAAGAGCACCGCTTTGTGGCTTCTGGGATTGATGCACCAGTGGGGATGAAAAATCCAACTTCTGGAAATTTGGGTGTTATGTTTAACGCCATCTATGCTGCTCAAAACAAGCAAACCTTCCTTTATCATGGGCAGGAAGTTGAGACTTCAGGAAATCCTTTGTCCCATGTTATCCTCCGTGGAGCAGTCAACGAATATGGCAATTATATGCCGAATTACTACTATGAAAACCTACTCCAAGCCATTGAACGCTATGAAACCATGGGACTTGAAAATCCTTTTATCCTCATTGATACCAACCATGATAACTCAGGCAAGCAATATATGGAGCAGATTCGAATTGTTCGCCAGACCTTGCAAAATCGTGATTGGAATGAGAAAATCAAAAAGACGGTTCGAGGCTTTATGATTGAATCTTACCTAGCAGATGGTCGCCAAAACCAACCAGAGGTCTTTGGTTGCTCTATTACTGACCCTTGCCTAGGTTGGGAAAATACAGAGGCCTTGGTAGAAGAGATTTATGCTACCTTGACAAAATAAGTGAAAAGGATGGAGTTGGGGAATCTCAACTCCTTTTGATGAGAATGATAGTTGGACACGGAATTGACATCGAAGAATTGGCTTCGATAGAAAGCGCAGTTACACGACATGAAGGATTTGCCAAGCGCGTGCTGACAGCTAAGGAAATGGAGCGATTTAACAGTCTTAAAGGGCGCAGACAAATCGAATATTTGGCAGGTCGCTGGTCGGCTAAGGAGGCCTTTTCCAAGGCTATGGGAACGGGTATTGGCAAGCTCGGTTTTCAGGATTTGGAAGTCTTAAACAATGAACGCGGGGCGCCTTATTTTAGTCAGTCACCATTTTCAGGAAAGATTTGGCTGTCTATCAGCCATACAGATCAGTTTGTGACAGCCAGTGTCATTTTGGAGGAAAATCATGAAAACTAGTCCACATAGACCAACCAAGGCTCTGATTCATCTGGGAGCTATTCGACAAAATATTCAGCAAATGGGGGCTCATATCCCTGAAGGAACGCTCAAATTTGCAGTAGTCAAGGCTAATGCCTATGGTCATGGGGCTGTTGCCGTTGCCAAGGCAATTCAAGATGATGTTGATGGCTTTTGCGTTTCCAATATTGATGAGGCCATTGAACTCAGACAGTCTGGACTCAGCAAGCCAATCCTTATTTTAGGAGTGTCTGAAATCGAAGCTGTTACTCTTGCTAAAGAATATGACATCACCTTGACAGTGGCTGGACTGGAGTGGATTCAAGCACTCTTAGATAAGGAAGTAGATTTATCTGGTTTGACAGTTCACCTCAAGATTGATTCAGGAATGGGACGGATTGGTTTTAGAGAGGGTCGTGAGGCTGAGCAGGCTCAAGACTTACTCCAACAACACGGCGCTCGTGTTGAAGGGATCTTTACCCACTTTGCTACTGCAGACGAGAAATCAGATGACTACTTTAATGCCCAGTTAGAACGGTTTAAAGATATTTTGGCCAGTATGAAAGGTCTTCCAGACTTGGTTCATGCTAGCAATTCTGCAACGACTCTATGGCATGCAGATACCATTTTCAATGCCGTCCGTATGGGAGATGCTATGTATGGTTTAAACCCAAGCGGAGAGGTCTTGGACTTGCCTTATGACTTGACTCCAGCCTTGGCCTTGGAGTCTGCTCTGGTTCATGTTAAGACAGTTCCAGCTGGAGCTTGCATGGGCTATGGAGCAACTTATCAAGCGAATAGCGAGCAAGTCATCGCGACGGTGCCAATCGGCTATGCAGATGGTTGGACACGAGATATGCAAAATTTCGCTGTCTTGGTAGATGGCCAAGCTTGCCCAATTGTTGGACGAGTTTCTATGGACCAAATCACTATTCGTCTGCCTAAGGTTTACCCGCTAGGAACAAAAGTTACCCTGATTGGCACCAACGGGGACAAGGAAATCACAGCTACTCAGGTAGCGACCTACCGCGGCACTATTAACTACGAGGTGGTTTGTCTTCTCAGCGACCGCATTCCGAGAGAATATTATTAGAAAAGAAAGGAGTGGAGCATGAATCTACATCAACCCTTGCATGTCTTACCTGGTGTGGGACCAAAGTCAGCAGAAAAATACGCCAAACTAGGAATTGAAAATTTGCAAGACCTCTTGCTCTACTTTCCTTTCCGTTATGAAGACTTCAAAACCAAGCAGGTGCTGGAGCTAGAAGACGGGGAGAAGGCTGTCCTATCTGGTCAAGTCGTGACTCCTGCTAGTGTCCAGTATTATGGTTTCAAGCGTAATCGCCTGCGTTTTAGCCTCAAGCAGGGAGAAGTTGTTTTTGCGGTGAATTTCTTTAACCAGCCCTATCTAGCAGATAAGATAGAGTTGGGAGCAACCCTTGCTGTCTTTGGAAAATGGGACCGAGCCAAGGCTAGTCTGACTGGGATGAAGGTTCTGGCTCAGGTAGAAGATGACCTCCAGCCTGTCTA
This sequence comes from Streptococcus sp. 596553, assembly GCF_900411395.1. GTDB lineage: Bacteria > Bacillota > Bacilli > Lactobacillales > Streptococcaceae > Streptococcus > Streptococcus mitis_BA. The sequence goes on from NZ_OXCQ01000002.1 coordinate 135,986, forward strand.
TCGTTTGGCTCAGGGAATCAGTCAGGCCAGTCTGGTCAAGGTTATCAAGACAGCTTTTGATCAGGGACTGGACCTCTTGATAGAAGAAAATCTTCCCCAGTCCTTGCTGGACAAATACAAACTCATGTCCCGTTGTCAGGCCGTTCGTGCCATGCATTTCCCCAAGGATTTGGCAGAATACAAGCAGGCTCTTCGCCGTATCAAGTTTGAGGAACTTTTTTATTTCCAAATGCAGTTGCAGACGCTCAAGTCTGAAAATAGAGTTCAGGGAAGCGGTCTGGTTCTGAATTGGTCTCAGGAAAAGGTGACAGCAGTTAAAGAAAATCTACCTTTTGCCCTGACCCCAGCTCAAGAAAAAAGTTTGCTGGAAATTTTAACCGATATGAAGTCGGACCACCACATGAATCGTCTCCTGCAAGGAGATGTGGGGAGCGGGAAAACAGTAGTTGCTGGCTTGGCTATGTTTGCAGCAGTGACAGCTGGTTATCAGGCTGCCCTCATGGTACCAACAGAAATCCTTGCAGAGCAACACTTTGATAGTTTGAAGAGTCTCTTCCCAGACCTAAAACTCGCTCTTTTGATAGGTTCCTTGAAAGCTGCAGAAAAGAGAGAAGTCTTGGAGACTATTGCCAAGGGTGAGGCTGATTTGATTATCGGAACCCACGCTCTGATACAGGATGGGGTGGATTATGCTCGTCTGGGCTTGATTATCATCGATGAGCAGCACCGCTTTGGTGTGGGGCAAAGGCGTATTTTACGAGAAAAAGGCGACAATCCTGATGTCCTCATGATGACGGCGACTCCCATTCCACGGACCTTGGCTATCACAGCCTTTGGCGATATGGATGTTTCCATTATCGACCAGATGCCTGCGGGTCGGAAGCCTATTGTGACGCGCTGGATCAAACATGAGCAACTACCTCAGGTCTTGACTTGGTTAGAGGGGGAAATTCAAAAAGGTTCACAAGCCTATGTCATCTCTCCCTTGATTGAAGAATCTGAAGCTCTGGATTTGAAAAATGCTATCGCTTTGTCAGAGGAGTTGACAGCTCACTTTGCAGGCAAGGCAGAGGTGGCTCTTCTACATGGTAAGATGAAGAGTGATGAAAAAGATCAAATCATGCAGGATTTCAAAGAGAGAAAGACGGATATTCTGGTTTCGACGACAGTTATCGAGGTCGGGGTTAACGTTCCAAATGCGACAGTTATGATCATCATGGATGCCGATCGCTTCGGGCTCAGCCAGCTTCACCAGCTTAGAGGTCGAGTTGGTCGGGGGGACAAGCAGTCCTATGCTGTTCTTGTTGCCAATCCTAAGACGGATTCTGGGAAAGACCGCATGCGCATCATGACAGAAACTACCAATGGTTTTGTTCTTGCGGAGGAAGATTTGAAAATGCGTGGTTCTGGTGAGATTTTTGGAACCAGACAATCAGGACTTCCAGAATTCCAAGTGGCTGATATTATCGAAGATTTTCCGATTTTAGAAGAAGCCAGGAAGGTTGCTAGCTACATTAGTTCGATAGAAGGTTGGCAAGAGGATCCAGAGTGGCGCATGATTGCCCTTCATATGGAAAAGAAAGAACATTTAGATTAAGCTTTCTCTAAGGAAATCTTAAGCTAGCTTTCAGGTTAGCCCCTTATACTAGAGTCATCAAAAAGAAACGAGGACTCTCATATGACAGTAACGATTAAAGTAAATTACCAAACCACTTTCCAAAAGAAGGAAGCAAAAAACTAGTATAAACAGAAGAGAGAGCGAAATGCTCTTTTTTCGTTAGCCATACTATGTACATAGAAGCTTGGCAAGAAGATCCAGAGTGGCGCATGATTGCCCTTCATCTGGAAAAGAAAGAACATCTGGATTAAGCTTTCTCTAAGGAAAACTTAAGCTAGCTTTCAGGTTTGGCCTTTATACTAGAGTCATCAAAAAGAAACGAGGACTCTCACATGACAGTAACGATTAAAGTAAATTACCAAACCACTTTCCAAAAGAAAGAAGCAAAAAACTAGTATAAACAGAAGAGAGAGCGAAGTGCTCTTTTTTCGTTTCTAAAACTACTTTCAGCCCATCATCCTAAAAGTAAAGAATCTAAATTCATTTTCTATTTACCCTTCTTTCTTGCATTGATTACATAGATATGCTACAGTTGTGGTAACGATTACAAAATAAAAGGAGCATGCTATGAAAAATCCAGCTTTGTTAGAAGAAATGAAGACCTATCTAGGAAGGGATGAGGTTCCAGAAGACTTTGATGCTTTCTGGGATGGGGAAGTGAAAAAAGTTTCAACTCTACCAGCCTACCAGTTGGAGGAAAGAAATTTCCACATTCCTCAAGTCAAGTGCTATGAGTTAACCTTTGAAGGAAGCAAGGAAGGCAAGGTCTATGCACGCGTCGTTCTTCCAAAGAGTGAGAAGAAGGTTCCGATAATCTTCCATTTCCATGGTTATATGGGACGTGGTTGGGACTGGGCCGACATGCTGGCCTTCACCGTGGCTGGTTACGGTGTTGTCTCAATGGATGTGCGGGGTCAGTCAGGTTACTCACAAGACGGCTTGCGTTCTCCTCTAGGAAATACGGTTAAGGGGCATATCATCCGTGGGGCTGTGGAAGGTCGGGATCACCTCTTTTATAAGGATGTTTATCTGGATATTTACCAGTTGATTGAAATGGTTGCTAGTCTGCCTGAGGTTGATGAGAAGCGTCTTTCTAGCTATGGTGCCTCTCAAGGTGGGGCTCTAGCCTTGGTTGCGGCAGCGCTCAATCCTCGGATTCAGAAAACAGTTGCCATCTATCCCTTCTTGTCAGACTTTAGACGAGTGCTTGAGATTGGGAACACTAGCGAGGCTTACGACGAACTTTTCCGTTATTTCAAGTTTCACGATCCTTTTCATGAAACAGAGGAGGAAATCATGGCTACCCTTGCCTATATCGATGTGAAAAATCTTGCCCATCGTATCAAGGGTGAGGTTAAGATGATTACGGGCTTGGACGACGATGTTTGCTATCCTATTACCCAGTTTGCGATTTACAATCGTTTGACCTGTGATAAGGCTTATCGCATCATGCCCGAGTATGCTCATGAAGCCATGAATGTTTTTGTCAACGACCAAGTCTACAACTGGCTCTGTGGGAGTGAGATTTCTTTTAAATATCTAAAATAAGGAGTCGACTCTAAGCACAAAATCTTAAAAAATACAAACACGCATAGTATCAGGGGATTAAGAAAACTTGATACTATGCGTTTTATAGTGCATTGATACTCTTCGAAAATCTTTTCAAACTACGTCAGCTTCGCCTTGCCGCACTCAAGTACAGTATGCGGCTAGCTTCCTAGCTTGGTCTTTGATTTTCATTGAGTATAAAAACAGATGAATCTCTGTTTTCTTTTTATGGACTATAAATGTTCAGCTGAAACTACTTTCAAGGAGATTATTATATAAAAGAGTTTCTTGAAACTAAAATCTATTATATCACACTGTATTGAAAGCGTTTTAGAAATGAGGTATAATAAATTTGCTAACACTTATAAAAAGTGATAGAATCTTATCTTTATGTATATTTAAAGATAGATTGCTGTAAAAATAGTAGCAGCTATGCGAAATGACAGATAGAGAGAAGGGATTGAAGCTTAGAAAAGGGGAATAATATGATATTTAAGGCATTCAAGACAAAAAAGCAGAGAAAAAGACAAATTGAACTACTTTTGACAGTTTTTTTCGACAGTTTTCTGATTGATTTATTTCTTCACTTATTTGGGATTGTCCCCTTTAAGCTGGATAAGATTCTGATTGTGAGCTTGATTATATTTCCCATTATTTCTACAAGTATTTATGCTTATGAAAAGCTATTTGAAAAAGTGTTCGATAAGGATTGAGCAGGAAGTATGGTGTAAATAGCATAAGCTGATGTCCAATAATTTGCTTATAAAGAGATATTTTAGTTTAATTGCAGCGGTGTCCTGGTAGATAAACTAGATTGGTAGGAGTCTGATTGGAGAAAGGAGAGGGGAAATTTGGCACCAATTTGAGATAGTTTGTTTAGTTCATTTTTGTCATTTAAATGAACTGTAGTAAAAGAAAGTTAAGAAAAGACAAACTAAGTGCATTTTCTGGAGTAAATGTCTTATTTCAGAAATCGGGATATAGATATAGAGAGGAACAGTATGAATCGGAATGTTCAAGAACGTAAGTGTCGTTATAGCATTAGGAAACTATCGGTAGGAGCGGTTTCTATGATTGTGGGAGCAGTGGTGTTTGGAACGTCTCCTGTTTTAGCTCAAGAAGGGGCGAGTGAGCAACCTCTGGCAAATGAAACTCAACTTTCGGGGGGGGGGGGAGCTCAACCCTAACTGATACAGAAAAGAGCCAGCCTTCTGAGGAAGGAGAAAATATAACTCTTCCTGCAGAGCATGTAGAGTCTGTTTCAGAGACTGAACTTTCTGGCAATGAGCAAGAACAAGAAAGGGAAGATAAGCAAGAAGAAAAAATTCCAAGAGATTACTATGCACGAGATTTGGAAAATGTCGAAACAGTGATAGAAAAAGATGACTTAGAGACGAATGATTCAAACGAAAAAAGAGTAGACTTGTCTGATGAATTAGAGAAAGTAAAGGGACTCCAAAATGCAACTGTTCATGTGGAGTTCAAACCGGCTGCTGATGGTCCTAGTTTTTACAATCTCTTTTCTGCTTCCAGTACAACTAAAGTAAATGAGTACTTTACAATGGCAATCAATAATGGGACAGCTTTGATAGAGGGACGTGGAGCTGATGGTAGCCAATTTTATGGAAGTTATACAGATGCGCCTTTGAAGATTAGACCAGGCAAGTATAATTCGGTTACTTTTACTGTTGAAAGACCAAGAAAGGATAGTCCAAATGGTCAGGTTCGTCTTTATGTGAATGGTGTATTATCTCGTACGAATAAAAAGTCAGGGAAATTCCTGGCAGACATGCCAGATGTGGATAAACTTCAGTTAGGTGCAACTAATAGAGCAGGAGAACTGAAGTGGGGCTCAAATCTCTCTATTCGTAATCTGACTGTATACAATCGTGCTCTAACTCCAGAGGAAGTCAAAAAACGTAGCCAGTTATTTGATGTGACAGATATTGAGCCGTCACTTCCTGAAGGGGCAGTCTTGACAGAGAAGCAAGAGTTGTTTATGAGCGGTGTCAATGGTAAGCCAAATAGTGAAGGAATTAAGAGTTATCGGATTCCAGCTTTGCTACGTACGGATAAAGGAACATTACTGGCAGGGGCAGATCAGCGTCGTCTCCACCATTCTGATTGGGGAGATATTGCTATGGTCGTTAGGAGAAGTGAGGATGGGGGAACTACTTGGCAGCCAACCTTAACCTTGACCAACTTGCGAGACAATCCAGAAGCAAAAGATCCGCAGGCACCATCTCCACTTAATATCGATATGGTCTTGGTTCAAGATCCTACCACAAAGAGAATTTTTTCAATCTACGATATGTTTCCAGAAGGTCGAGCTGTCTTTGGAATGCCAAACAAACCTCAAAAAGCTTATCAACAAGTTGGAGATAAGCACTATCAATTACTATATAAACAAGGGGAAAATCAAGCATATACTGTCCGAGAAAACGGAGAAGTATATGATGCAAATAATCAAAAAACAGATTATCGCGTTGTAGTGGATCCAAAAGAAGAAGCCTACAGAGATAAGGGTGACCTCTATAAAGGAGAAGAGCTTCTTGGGAATATCTACTTTGCTCCATCTGCTAAAAATCCATTTCGTGTAGCCTATACGAGCTATTTGTGGCTTTCTTATAGTGATGATGATGGGAAAACATGGTCGCAACCAAGAGATATTACACCATCAATTCGCCAAGATTGGATGAAATTTTTAGGAACAGGTCCAGGTACAGGAATTGTGCTTAGAACAGGAGAGCACAAGGGTCGTATCTTAGTTCCTACTTATACCACCAATGCTATCTCCCATCTAAGCGGATCCCAGTCTTCTCGTTTGATTTATTCAGATGATCATGGAGAAACATGGCAGGCTGGAGCTGCTGTCAATGATGATAGGACAGTAGGCGGAAGGAAAATTCATTCCTCAACTATGAATAATAGGAATGCCCAAAATACTGAGTCAGTTGCTGTGCAGTTAAATAATGGTGATGTGAAACTCTTTATGAGAGGGTTAACGGGTGATTTACAGGTTGCCACAAGTAAAGATGGTGGGCAAACTTGGGACAAGGAAATCAAGAGATATAATCAGGTTAAAGATGTTTATGTCCAAATGGCTGCTATTCACACCATGCACGAAGGAAAAGAATATATCATTTTAACCAATTCAGGAGGACCTAAACGGACGAATGGAATGGCTCATTTGGCTCGTGTAGAGGACAACGGAGACTTGACTTGGTTACATCATAGACCAATTCAAAAAGGAGAGTTTGCCTATAATTCGCTCCAAGAATTAGGAAATGGGGAGTATGGTATCTTGTATGAACACACTGAAAAAGGACAAAATGACTATATCCTATCATTTAGAAAATTTAATTGGGAATTTTTAACAAAAGATCCGGTATATCCAACAAGTGTAACTATCAGGGAAGTTCGTAAATTGGAAACAGAAGAAGAGGATGCAGAACAAGGCATCTTAGCTATGCAATTTGATTCTGAGGTACTAGTGAATTCTATTCCGACTTTGACTTTAGCGAATGGACACAAAGCTACCTTCTTGACACAAGCAGATCAAAAAACTCTACTTTTCACCTTTAATAAAGAAGATGCAGGTCAAGAAATTACAGGTCTACTGGCCGGTAGAATTGACAGTATGCATGATTTACCAGTTACACTAGCTGGTAGTAGAATTCCTGAAGATGCGAAAGAAAATCCTGTCGAGACCATGAATACAGTAAGAGAAAATGTATCTGAGGAGATGACAGAAAGGAAGTCAGAGAAGAATCAAGTGTCTATGGAGCCTTCAGGCAGAATGGTAGCAAACTCTCCTCTTACTTCTCTTGCTTCTCGTTATCTCCAATCTTATGTAGGAGATGTTACTTTAACTCCTCTTAAAACTGAGACCAAAGTTCCAGTAACGACTGGTTGGAAGCAAGAAAATGGTGCATGGTATTTTTATACATCTGCTGGTGAAGTGGTGAAAGGATGGCATCAGGAAGCGGGTAAATGGTACTACTTGAGTTCTACTGGTGCGATGGCAACTGGTTGGGTGAAAGATGGTAACCAATGGTATTATTTGAGTGAGAGTGGAGCAATGTCTACTGGCTGGGTTGAATCCAGCGGTGTGTGGTACTATCTCAATGCTAACGGTTCAATGGCAACTGGTTGGATAAAAGATGGAGACCATTGGTACTATCAGGAATCATCTGGTGCAATGAAGGTAAATCAATGGTTCCAAGTTGGAGACAAATGGTACTATGTTAATGAAAACGGAAGGTTAGCGGTTAATACTATAGTAGATGGTTATAAAGTTAACTCCAATGGGGAATGGGTCAACTACTAGAACCTTGGATGTTGATGAATAACTGAGACACGTTTTGTCCGTCATAGAGATTAAAAGTTTATTTAGATAGTTTTCGTAGAAATTTCTACTCTAAGAAAAAATCAATTTAGATGAGCTCCTATTGCCGAGTCAATGACTTGCTAGTCGTAAATAAACTGTATATTTCTGACTTACTTAGGACTGGATACTGCTAGTCGCAACGTAACAGTTCGCTTTAAGTGTTAAAATGCATATAGCTAGTTATTGGTTATATGCGTTTTTGTTTTTAATTATTTTATTTCTTGTCTTGGAATATAGGTAAAGTTATAGTAAAATAAAATTCTGTAAATCATATTGGTAGATATACAAGAAGAGTGTATTGTTGACAGTACAGCACATAGAATCCAACATGTCCTTATACTCAAAAAATCAAAGAGCAAATTAGGAAGCTAGCCGTAGCCTGCCCAAAACACTGTTTTGAGGTTGTAGATGAAACTGACGAAGTCAGCCCAAAACACTGTTTTGAGGTTGTAGATGAAACTGACGAAGTCAGCTCAAGACACCGTTTTGAGGTTGCAGATAGAACTGACGAAGTCAGCTCAAAATACCGTTTTGAGGTTGCAGATAGAACTGACGAAGTCAGCTCAAAATACCGTTTTGAGGTTGTAGATGAAACTGACGAAGTCAGCTCAAGACACCGTTTTGAGGTTGCAGATAGAACTGACGAAGTCAGTAACATATACATACGGCAAGACGAAGATGACATGGTTTGAAGAGTATGGAACAATCATAACTTATTTGAAGATTTTAAAAGATTGTAAGCTATTATATCTGGATAAATAAGTATTAGAAACTAAAGTGAGGAAAAAGATGTTTTTATATTTAAAAGGTTTAGGAAAATTTCGTATCGCTAACACCAGACGGCTATAGAGTGAACGAGTACGGGGAATGGATCAACTGAACTTGCTTTATGGCATATTGACGAGAAAGCTAGGAGTATAAAAACACTAGAATTCATAGTCTAGAAAGTGGTAAGGATTTTCTAAAATGGTTGATTTTGTAATCTTTTTTGTAAAATATAGCTTTTAATAAATAATGTGAGCAATATATATATCTTTGCAAGTGATTAGGGTCAATAGTTTTTAACTTTCTCACTTCTTTTCCGAATAAATAGATAGAACCATAGAATCTAGCAAAATTAGATTTAAAACTATGGTATAATAGAAGGAGGAAAAGGATGATTCTAAGACATCTGGGCATTAGCCCGACCAATGACTTGGTTGCTAAGAAAATTTTCAGCAACCCAGAAATCACTTGTCAATTTATTCGCGATATGCTGGACTTGCCAGCCAAAAATGTAACCATTTTAGAGGGAAGCAATATTCATGTACTACCTTCTCTGCCTTATTCAGCCCAAGATTTCTATACTAGCATAGATGTCTTGGCTGAACTAGATAATGGAACCCAGGTTATTATTGAAATCCAAGTCCACCATCAGAATTTTTTCATCAATCGCCTGTGGGCATATCTGTGTAGTCAGGTCAATCAAAATCTTGAAAAAATCCGCCAGCAAGAAGGAAATACTCACCAGAGTTACAAACATATCGCACCAGTATACGCTATCGCAATCGTGGATAGTAACTACTTCTCAGATGACTTGGCTTTTCATAGTTTTAGCATGCGAGAGGATACGACGGGAGAGGCTTTAACAATTACAAACAATGGACAAGAAAATCATCTGGTTAAGATGGCGTTCTTGGAATTAAAAAAATATAGAGAAACCAGCAAAGATAGTATTCGCAAACCATGGTTAGAGTTTTTCGGTAATAAACCCTTTACTCAACAACCCGAGCGAGCCATCAGCCAAGCAGATCAACTGCTGGACTACAAGAGCTGGTCCGAGGAGGACAGGAAAATGTTTAGTCAACTACGTATGCGAGAAGAACAAGCTTTGTTAGCACAGGACTATGCCTTGGAACAAGCTGAAGAAAAAGGGTTGGAGAGAGGTCGGGCAGAAGGACTTGAACGTGGAAAACTTTTTGCCTTTCTGGATATGGTTCGCCAAGGACTTCTGACTTCCGAGGTTGCCAGTCAGCAGTTGGGTATGTCAGTATCTGAGTTTGAGGCGTTGTTGTAAGATCAGCAATAATAGACAAGAAAACCATCTGGTTAAGATGGCATTCTTGGAATTAAAAAACTCTAGGCACAAAATCTTAAAAAACACAAACACGCATAGTATCAGGTATTGAACAACCTTGATACTATGCGTTTTATAGTGCATTGAATCTACATTAGTACACTATAGTTGATTGAAAACAGAATAGTATACCGCAGCTTCTAAATCCTTGTTATAAATTTGATTTTACTTTCCCAATCGATTTATTCTCATCTTATTTCAATCTGCTATATTTCCTTCATTTTCTCCTAAAATTGACTTTCTTGTTTTTTATCTTGTCCACTCAAAACAAGTCTTGCAAGAAACCTACTTATTTTTGAAAGTACTTTTAATGTAGTTGCTATAGTTAAAAAGATTTGAAACTAAATTCCAAATTAGAAAAAGACTTGAAATGCTAAAAAAAAAAAGTATACTCTAATTGAAAACGGTAACAAAACTAATTTAGAGTATTTCTCTCTTAAAAGTTCTTGGTGAAACGAGATGTAGAAAGGAGATTTAGCCAAAGAGTCTATTAGTGCTAGAATAATAGATTAGAATTATTTTAGAAAAACTAATACTCAATGAAAATCAAAGAGCAAACTAGGAAACTAGCCGCAGGCTGTACTTGAGTACGGCAAGGCGACGTTGACGCAGTTTGAATTTGATTTTCGAAGAGTATAAGTGAGCAGCTTATAAATTCAATTTCCCAAATAGATTCATACTAGTATCTTTTGCAAAAAATAAAGGGCGACTTCCTTCATGAATATCAATTTCATCTATAAGGAAGGTAGCTAATTGAACTAACTCATTTATTCTGTTTGTCGCTAGAAAAATCAGATCTCCTTGTGAAGGTTGAGGAGATACTGAATGAAAATCAAAGAAGAAACTAGCAAGCTAGTAGCAGATTGCCCAAAACACCGCTTTGAGATTGTAGATAAGACTGACCTATATAATCCAAGGTGAAGCGACTGTGGTTTGAGGAGATTTTCAAAGAGTATAGGCTAGAGAGTGTTGTGTTTTTATGTCCTTCTAGTAGAAAATGCTAGACAGAAGAATGGGGAACTTGGATAGGAAAAAGAGATTGAGAAAGGAGGTTAGAAGAGATGATTATTACAAAAATTAGCCGTTTAGGAACTTATGTGGGAGTAAATCCACATTTTGCAACATTGATAGATTTTCTAGAAAAAACAGGACTAGAAAATTTAACAGAAGGTCCGATTGCTATCGATGGAGATCGATTGTTTGGGAATTGCTTTACTTATCTAGCAGATGGTCAAGCAGGGGCTTTCTTTGAAACACACCAAAAATATTTGGATATTCATTTAGTTTTGGAAAACGAAGAAGCCATGGCTGTTACGTCGCCGGAAAATGTAAGCGTTACCCAAGAGTATGATGAAGAGAAGGATATTGAATTATACACAGGGAAAGTGGAACAGTTGGTTCATTTGAGAGCTGGCGAATGTCTCATCACTTTTCCAGAAGATTTACATCAACCCAAGGTTCGTATAAATGATGAACCTGTGAAAAAAGTTGTCTTTAAAGTTGCGATTTCTTAATGTAGAAAGGGAAGAACGATGAAAAAAATGAGAAAGTTTTTATGTCTAGCTGGAGTTGCGCTAGCAGCCGTTGCCTTGGTAGCTTGTTCAGGAAAAAAAGAAGCTACAACTAGTACTGAACCACCGACAGAATTATCTGGTGAGATTACAATGTGGCACTCCTTTACTCAAGGACCCCGTTTAGAAAGTATTCAAAAATCAGCAGATGCCTTCATGCAAAAGCATCCGAAAACGAAAATTAAGATTGAAACATTCTCTTGGAATGACTTCTATACTAAATGGACTACAGGTTTAGCAAATGGGAATGTGCCAGATATCAGTACGGCTCTTCCTAACCAAGTAATGGAAATGGTCAACTCAGATGCTTTGGTTCCGTTAAACGATTCTATCAAGCGTATTGGACAGGATAAATTTAACGAAACTGCCTTAAATGAGGCAAAAATCGGAGATGATTACTATTCTGTTCCTCTTTATTCACATGCACAAGTCATGTGGGTTAGAACAGATTTGTTAAAAGAACATAATATTGAGGTTCCTAAAACTTGGGATCAACTCTATGAAGCTTCTAAAAAATTGAAAGAAGCTGGAGTTTATGGCTTGTCTGTTCCGTTCGGAACAAATGACTTAATGGCAACACGCTTCTTGAACTTCTACGTACGTAGTGGTGGAGGAAGCCTCTTAACAAAAGATCTTAAAGCAGATTTGACAAGTCAACTTGCTCAAGATGGTATTAAATACTGGGTTAAAATGTATAAAGAAATTTCACCTCAAGATTCTTTGAACTTTAATGTCCTTCAACAAGCTACCTTGTTCTATCAAGGAAAAACAGCATTTGACTTTAACTCTGGCTTCCATATTGGAGGCATCAATGCCAACAGTCCTCAACTGATTGATTCGATTGATGCTTATCCTATTCCAAAAATCAAAGAATCTGATAAAGACCAAGGAATTGAGACCTCAAACATTCCAATGGTTGTTTGGAAAAATTCAAAACATCCAGAAGTTGCTAAAGCATTCTTAGAATCACTTTATAATGAAGAAGACTATGTTAAATTCCTTGATTCAACTCCAGTAGGTATGTTGCCAACTATTAAGGGGATTAGCGATTCTGCAGCCTATAAAGAAAATGAAACTCGTAAGAAATTTAAACATGCTGAAGAAGTAATTACTGAAGCTGTTAAAAAAGGTACTGCTATTGGTTATGAAAATGGACCAAGTGTACAAGCTGGTATGTTGACTAACCAACACATTATTGAACAAATGTTCCAAGATATCATTACAAATGGAACAGATCCTATGAAAGCAGCAAAAGAAGCAGAAAAACAATTAAACGATTTATTTGAGGCTGTTCAGTAGATGTAAAAGACTAGAAAATAGGTGGGCTAGTGAGCTGAAAAGCCCTAGCCCAATCTTGTAAAAGAAGGGAGAAGGAGAATGGTTAAAGAACGTAATTTAACTCGCTGGATATTTGTTTTGCCAGCTATGATTATCGTAGGATTACTCTTTGTTTATCCGTTTTTCTCGAGTATTTTTTATAGCTTTACCAATAAGCATTTGATTATGCCCAATTACAAATTTGTTGGTTTAGCTAACTATAAAGCTGTGCTATCAGATCCCAACTTCTTTAATGCGTTCTTTAATTCAATTAAGTGGACCATTTTCTCATTAGTTGGTCAAGTTTTAGTAGGGTTTGTATTGGCTTTAGCTCTTCACAGAGTACGCCACTTCAAGAAATTATATAGGACCTTATTGATTGTTCCTTGGGCATTTCCTACAATCGTTATTGCCTTCTCTTGGCAATGGATTCTAAACGGGGTTTATGGCTACTTACCGAATCTAATCGTAAAATTAGGTTTAATGGAACATACACCTGCATTTTTGACAGATAGTACATGGGCATTCCTATGTTTGGTGTTTATCAACATTTGGTTTGGAGCGCCGATGATTATGGTCAATGTGCTTTCAGCTTTGCAAACAGTACCCGAAGAACAATTTGAGGCTGCTAAGATAGATGGTGCTTCAAGTTGGCAAGTCTTCAAGTTTATCGTCTTTCCACATATTAAAGTGGTTGTAGGACTTCTAGTTGTTTTGAGAACTGTATGGATCTTTAATAACTTTGACATTATCTACCTAATTACTGGTGGTGGACCAGCCAATGCTACAACGACGCTTCCAATTTTTGCATATAACCTGGGTTGGGGAACTAAATTGTTGGGTCGTGCTTCAGCAGTTACAGTATTGCTCTTCATCTTCTTGGTGGCGATTTGCTTTATCTACTTTGCTATCATCAGTAAGTGGGAAAAGGAGGGTAGAAAATAATGAAGAAGAAATCCAGTATTTATTTAGATATTCTCTCACATGTACTCTTGATTGGTGCGACCATCGTTGCAATTTTCCCATTGGTATGGATTATCATATCTTCTGTCAAGGGTAAAGGGGAATTAACTCAGTATCCAACACGATTTTGGCCTGAACAATTTACATTAGATTATTTCACTCATGTTATCAATGATTTGCACTTTATTGATAACATTCGAAACAGTTTAATCATTGCCTTAGCTACAACTGTTATTGCGATTATTATTTCTGCTATGGCAGCCTATGGTATTGTTCGATTCTTCCCTAAATTGGGAGCAATCATGTCGAGACTACTCGTCATTACCTACATTTTCCCACCAATTTTGTTAGCAATTCCCTATTCAATTGCCATTGCTAAAGTTGGGTTAACAAATAGTTTATTTGGCTTGATGATGGTTTATCTATCTTTTAGTGTTCCATATGCAGTTTGGCTCTTAGTTGGATTTTTCCAAACAGTTCCAATTGGAATTGAAGAAGCAGCTCGAATTGATGGTGCAAATAAATTTGTGACGTTTTATAAAGTTGTGCTACCGATTGTAGCACCAGGTATTGTAGCAACAGCTATTTATACATTTATCAATGCTTGGAATGAATTCCTGTATGCTTTGATTTTGATTAACAATACAGGAAAGATGACAGTAGCAGTAGCCCTTCGTTCACTTAACGGTTCAGAAATCCTAGACTGGGGAGATATGATGGCAGCATCTGTTATTGTAGTTCTTCCATCAATCATTTTCTTCTCTATCATCCAAAATAAGATTGCCAGTGGATTATCAGAAGGATCTGTGAAGTAATACTCAATGAAAATCAAAGAGCAAACTAGAAAACTAGCCGCAGGTTGCTCAAAGTACAGCTTTGAGGTTGCAGATAAAACTGACGAAGTCAGCTCAAAACACGTTTTTGAGGCTGTAGATGAAGCGACGTTGACGCGGTTTGAAGAGATTTTCGAAGAGTATAAGTTAAAATTAGAAAGTTTATTCAATAATAAAGGAGAAAAAACATGGTTAAATACGGTGTTGTTGGAACAGGATATTTTGGGGCTGAGTTAGCTCGTTATATGCAAAAGAATGATGGAGCAGAGATTACTCTTCTCTATGATCCAGATAATGCAGAGGCAATTGCAGAAGAATTGGGAGCGAAAGTAGCAAGCTCCTTAGATGAGTTGGTTTCTAGCGATGAAGTAGATTGTGTTATCGTTGCAACTCCAAATAATCTTCATAAGGAACCGGTTATTAAGGCTGCACAATATGGTAAAAATGTTTTCTGTGAAAAACCAATTGCGCTTTCTTATCAAGATTGTCGCGAGATGGTAGATGCATGCAAAGAAAACAATGTAACCTTTATGGCAGGACATATTATGAATTTCTTTAATGGTGTTCATCATGCAAAAGAACTCATTAATCAAGGAGTCATCGGAGACGTTCTATATTGTCACACAGCTCGTAATGGTTGGGAAGAACAACAACCGTCAGTATCATGGAAAAAAATTCGTGAAAAATCAGGTGGTCACTTGTATCACCACATCCATGAGTTGGATTGTGTTCAATTCCTTATGGGTGGCATGCCTGAAACTGTAACCATGACAGGTGGAAATGTAGCCCATGAAGGTGAACATTTCGGTGATGAAGATGATATGATTTTTGTCAATATGGAATTTTCTAATAAGCGTTTTGCCTTGTTAGAATGGGGGTCAGCTTATCGTTGGGGTGAACATTATGTCTTAATCCAAGGAACCAAAGGTGCCATCCGCTTAGACTTATTCAACTGTAAAGGAACTCTTAAGCTAGATGGACAAGAAAGCTATTTCTTGATTCACGAATCGCAAGAAGAAGATGATGATCGGACTCGTATCTATCATAGTACAGAAATGGACGGAGCAATTGCTTATGGTAAACCAGGTAAACGTACTCCATTATGGTTATCATCAGTCATTGATAAAGAAATGCGCTATCTGCATGAGATTATGCAAGGAGCACCAGTATCAGAAGAATTCGCAAAACTATTGACAGGTGAAGCTGCCCTAGAAGCAATTGCTACTGCAGATGCTTGTACCCAGTCTATGTTTGAAGATCGCAAAGTAAAATTGTCAGAAATTGTAAACTAAATTTTGGTATTCTCCTATTATAGGTCGACTTGCTCCTCTGAAAGTACTTTTAGAGGAGCTGTTTGACTTGGCTAGTTTTTGAAACTGAAATCTATTATACTACAAACTCTTGAAAGCGTTTTATTTTTAAGGTATAATAATCTCATAGAAACAAAGAAAAAGGAAAAGGAGGAAAGAGGATGCCACAGATTAGCAAAGAAGCCTTGATTGAGCAAATCAAAGATGGAATCATCGTTTCTTGTCAGGCTCTTCCTCATGAACCGCTTTATACAGAAGCGGGAGGGGTGATTCCCTTGCTGGTCAAAGCGGCTGAGCAAGGTGGAGCAGTCGGTATCCGAGCAAATAGTGTTCGCGATATCAAGGAAATCAAGGAGGTTACAAACCTTCCAATCATTGGGATAATAAAACGAGATTATCCACCGCAAGAACCCTTCATCACTGCTACTATGAAAGAAGTTGATGAACTGGCAGAACTGGACATCGAGGTCATTGCTCTGGATTGTACCAAGCGTGAACGCTATGATGGTTTGGAGATTCAAGAGTTCATTCGTCAGGTTAAGGAGAAATATCCTAACCAGCTTTTGATGGCAGATACTAGTATCTTCGAAGAAGGACTAGCAGCTGTAGAAGCAGGAATTGACTTTGTCGGAACAACCTTGTCAGGATACACATCCTACAGTCCAAAAGTAGACGGTCCAGATTTTGAACTCATCAAAAAACTCTGCGATGCCGGTGTAGATGTCATTGCAGAAGGGAAAATTCATACACCAGAACAAGCCAAACAAATCCTTGAATATGGAGTGCGAGGCATCGTTGTTGGTGGCGCTATTACTAGACCAAAAGAGATTACAGAACGCTTTGTTGCTGGTCTCAAATAACACAATCTTAAAAAAGAGGAGAGTGGTGGATGAGTAGGATGAAATGAAATCGCATACAAGAAATAAAGAACTCATTATCCAAGTTGGATACGCTTATAAAATAGGAGAATACAAATGAAATTTAGAAAATTAGCTTGTACAGTACTTGCGAGTGCTGCGGTTCTTGGTCTTGCTGCTTGTGGCAATTCTGGCGGAAGTAAAGATGCTGGCAAATCAGGTGGTGACAGTGCCAAAACAGAAATCACTTGGTGGGCATTCCCAGTATTTACTCAAGAAAAAACTGGTGACGGTGTTGGAACTTATGAAAAATCAATCATCGAAGCGTTTGAAAAAGCCAATCCAGATGTAAAAGTGAAATTGGAAACCATCGACTTCAAGTCAGGTCCTGAAAAAATCACAACAGCTATCGAAGCTGGAACAGCTCCAGACGTACTCTTTGATGCACCGGGACGTATCATCCAATACGGTAAAAACGGTAAATTGGCTGAGTTGAACGACCTCTTCACAGATGACTTTGTTAAAGATGTCAACAATGAAAACATCGTACAAGCAAGTAAAGCTGGAGACAAGGCTTACATGTATCCAATTAGTTCTGCCCCATTCTACATGGCAATGAACAAGAAAATGCTAGAAGATGCTGGAGTTGCAAACCTTGTAAAAGAAGGTTGGACAACTGATGATTTTGAAAAAGTATTGAAAGCACTCAAAGACAAGGGTTACACACCAGGTTCATTGTTCAGTTCTGGTCAAGGGGGAGACCAAGGAACACGTGCCTTTATCTCTAACCTTTATAGTGGTTCTGTAACAGATGAAAAAGTTAGCAAATATACAACTGATGATCCTAAATTCGTCAAAGGTCTTGAAAAAGCAACTGGCTGGATTAAAGACAATTTGCTCAATAATGGTTCACAATTTGACGGTGGAGCAGATATCCAAAACTTTGCCAACGGTCAAACATCTTACACAATCCTTTGGGCACCAGCTCAAAATGGTATCCAAGCTAAACTTTTAGAAGCAAGTAAGGTAGAAGTGGTAGAAGTACCATTCCCATCAGACGAAGGTAAACCAGCTCTTGAATATCTTGTAAACGGATTTGCAGTATTCAACAATAAAGACGACAAGAAAGTCGCTGCATCTAAGAAATTCGTTCAATTTATCGCGGATGACAAAGAATGGGGTCCAAAAGACGTTGTTCGTACAGGTGCTTTCCCAGTCCGTACTTCATTTGGCAAACTTTATGATGACAAACGCATGGAAACAATCAGCGGCTGGACTCAATACTACTCACCATACTACAACACTATTGATGGATTTGCTGAAATGAGAACACTTTGGTTCCCAATGTTGCAATCTGTATCAAATGGTGACGAAAAACCAGCGGACGCTTTGAAAGCCTTCACTGAAAAAGCGAACGAAACAATCAAAAAAGCTATGAAACAATAGTCCTTAGTTATTCTATAAAAAGTAGTTTTTTAAAGAACCTAAGAGTGTATACCCCCTTTTCCCTCTACACAGATAGTGTAAGAAAAGGGGGGCTTTTGTTTAAAATGTAAGAAATTGTCACGAAATTAAAATGAAGTTCTTACATAAGCGAATCATAAAAAATTTCATTTTGATTTTAAAACAGTTCAAGAAAGTCAAAAAATTATTCTATTTGAAAGAGAGGTGCCGACTGTGAAAGTCAATAAAATCCGTATGCGGGAAACAGTGATTTCCTATGCTTTCCTAGCACCAGTGTTGTTCTTCTTTATTATCTTTGTTTTAGTACCAATGATTATGGGCTTCATCACAAGTTTCTTTAACTATTCTATGACTAGTTTTGAATTTGTGGGCTTAGATAACTATGTCCGTATGTTTAAAGATCCTGTCTTTACAAAATCTCTGATTAACACAGTTATTTTGGTTGTTGGCTCTGTACCGATTGTTGTTCTCTTCTCGCTCTTTGTAGCGTCACAGACCTACCATCAAAATGCTATTGCTAGATCTTTCTACCGTTTTGTCTTCTTCCTTCCAGTTGTAACAGGTAGTGTTGCCGTAACAGTTGTTTGGAAATGGATTTATGATCCGCTATCAGGTATCTTAAACTTTGTTTTGAAATCTAGTCATATCATTACTCAAAACATTTCATGGCTGGGCGATAAGCACTGGGCATTGCTGGCGATTATGATTATCCTCTTGACAACGTCTGTTGGTCAACCGATTATCCTCTACATCGCAGCTATGGGGAATATTGACAATTCATTGGTTGAAGCAGCTCGTGTTGACGGTGCAACTGAATTTCAAGTTTTCTGGAAGATTAAATGGCCAAGCCTTCTTCCAACAACTCTTTATATCGCAATCATCACGACAATCAACTCCTTCCAAGTTTTCGCCTTGATTCAATTGTTGACATCTGGTGGGCCAAACTACTCTACAAGTACCTTGATGTACTACCTGTACGAAAAAGCCTTCCAATTGACAGAATATGGTTATGCAAACACAATTGGTGTCTTCTTGGCAGTCATGATTGCGATCGTAAGTTTTGTTCAATTTAAGGCGCTCGGAAACGACGTAGAATACTAAAGAAAGGAGACAGCTATGCAATCTACAGAAAAAAAACCATTAACAGCCTTTACTGTTATTTCAACAATCATTTTGCTCTTGTTGACTGTGCTGTTCATCTTTCCATTCTACTGGATTTTGACAGGGGCATTCAAATCACAGCCTGATACCATTATGATTCCGCCACAATGGTTCCCTAAAATGCCAACCATGGAAAACTTCCAACAACTCATGGTGCAGAACCCTGCCTTACAATGGATGTGGAACTCAGTATTTATCTCATTGGTAACCATGTTCTTAGTCTGTGCAACCTCATCTCTAGCAGGTTATGTATTGGCTAAAAAACGTTTCTATGGTCAACGCATTCTATTTGCAATCTTTATTGCTGCCATGGCTCTTCCGAAACAAGTTGTCCTTGTACCATTGGTACGTATTGTCAACTTCATGGGAATTCATGATACTCTTTGGGCAGTTATCTTGCCTTTGATTGGATGGCCATTTGGGGTCTTCCTCATGAAACAATTTAGTGAAAATATCCCTACAGAGTTGCTTGAATCAGCTAAAATTGACGGTTGTGGTGAGATTCGTACCTTCTGGAGCGTAGCCTTCCCGATTGTGAAACCAGGGTTTGCGGCTCTTGCAATCTTTACCTTCATCAATACTTGGAACGACTACTTCATGCAGTTGGTAATGTTGACTTCACGTAACAACTTGACCATCTCACTTGGGGTTGCGACCATGCAGGCTGAAATGGCAACCAACTATGGTTTGATTATGGCAGGAGCTGCCCTTGCTGCTGTTCCAATCGTAACAGTCTTCCTAGTCTTCCAAAAATCCTTCACACAAGGTATTACTATGGGAGCGGTCAAAGGATAATACTCTGCGAAAATCGAATTCAAACTAGGTCAGCGTCGCCTTGCCATACTTAAGTATTTCCTGCGGTTAGCTTCCTAGTTTGTTCTTCAATTTTCATTGAGTATAGGAAAATCAATCTATCAGAATACAGAAGTATATTTTATAGATTAAAAGAATATAGAGTTATAAGTGTCTACAAAATGGAGGGTATGCAGTTACTTTATGAAGTTTTGTCAGACACTTATCAACTTAAGAATGGTTTTAGTTAACTATCAGAAACGAAGGAAACAGTATGATTTTTGACGATTTGAAAAACATTACCTTTTACAAAGGAATTCATCCCAATCTAGACAAGGCTATCGACTATCTCTACCAGCACCGTAAGGATTCTTTCGAATTAGGTAAGTATGAGATTGACGGGGGCAAGGTCTTTCTAGTTGTTCAGGAAAATGTCCTCAATCAAGCTGAAAATGATCAATTTGAGCATCATCAGAACTATGCAGACTTGCATTTGCTGGTAGAAGGACATGAATATTCGAGTTACGGTTCACGTATCAAAGACGGGGCAGTAGCATTTGACGAAGCAAGTGATATTGGCTTTGTTCATTGTCATGAACACTACCCACTCTTGTTGGGTTATCACAATTTTGCGATTTTCTTCCCAGGTGAGCCACATCAACCAAATGGTTATGCAGGTATGGAATACAAGGTTCGCAAGTATTTGTTTAAAATTTTAATTGATTAGAATGATCAGCAGAGATAGCTGATGACTATCTTACTAAGCACTTTTGAAAATTGAGTTTAAGAGTTGAATCTTATCAATTGATAAATCGGAATGATTTAGCAAGTGATATAAATTAAATTATAGGGGGAGCAAACATGTCACAAAAAGGAAGAAGTCTCATCAAGGCTGCATTTGATACAGATAATTTTCTAATGCGAATTAGTGAGAAGGTTTTAGATATTGTAACAGTCAATCTTCTCTTTGTAGTAACTTGTTTGCCAATCGTAACGATTGGAGTGGCTAAAATCAGCCTCTACGAGACCATGTTCGAAGTTAAGAAGAGCAGACGGGTGCCAGTTTTTAGAACCTATCTAAGAGTTTTCAGGCAAAATCTGAAACTAGGTTTTCAGTTGGGGTTGTTGGAGTTAAGAATTGTATTTCTTGCTCTTTTAGATCTTTATCTTTTCTGGGGTCAAACAGCTCTGCCCTTCCAATTGCTGAAAGCTATTTGTCTAGGCATTTTGATTTTCCTTACTATCGTGATGTTGGCTAGCTATCCCATCGCTGCACGTTATGACCTATCTTGGAAAGAAATTCTTCAAAAAGGATTGATGTTGGCTAGTTTTAATGCTCCTTGGTTTATCTTAATGATTGTAATTATCTTTTTGATTTTGATGATTCTATATCTATCAGCCTTTACCCTGCTATTGGGAGGATCAGCTTTTATTCTCTTTGGTTTTGGATTTCTTGCTTTTTTACAAGTGGGAGTGATGGAAAAGCTATTTGCTAAGTATGAGTAAGGGGTGCAATTATTTCTGAAACTACTTTCAAACGCTCCAAACGCTATTCTATAAGCGAGAAACTAAAATCTAAGTGTCTATAAGATATTGAAAGCCTTTTCGGTAAAGTGTATACTAAAGAAGTACAGAAAGAATCTGCTTTAGCAGAAAATAAAAATAATAGGAGAAAATCTATGTCAGATTTGAAAAAATACGAAGGTGTCATTCCAGCCTTCTACGCATGTTATGATGATCAAGGAGAAGTAAGTCCAGAGCGTACGCGTGCCTTGGTTCAATACTTCATTGATAAAGGTGTTCAAGGTCTCTATGTCAATGGTTCTTCTGGTGAATGTATCTACCAAAGCGTTGAAGACCGCAAATTGATCTTGGAAGAAGTCATGGCAGTTGCCAAGGGTAAATTGACCATCATTGCTCACGTAGCTTGCAACAATACCAAGGATAGTATGGAACTTGCTCGCCATGCAGAAAGTTTGGGAGTAGATGCTATTGCAACGATTCCGCCAATTTACTTCCGCTTGCCAGAATACTCAGTTGCCAAATATTGGAACGATATTAGTTCTGCAGCTCCAAATACAGACTATGTCATCTACAACATTCCTCAATTGGCAGGGGTTGCTTTGACTCCAAGCCTTTACACTGAAATGTTGAAAAATCCTCGTGTTATTGGTGTTAAAAATTCTTCAATGCCAGTTCAAGATATCCAAACCTTTGTGAGCCTTGGTGGGGAAGACCATATCGTCTTTAACGGTCCAGATGAACAGTTCCTAGGTGGTCGCCTCATGGGTGCCAAAGCTGGTATCGGTGGTACATATGGTGCTATGCCAGAACTCTTCTTGAAACTCAATCAGTTGATTGCAGATAAAGATTTGGAAACAGCGCGTGAATTGCAGTATGCTATCAACGCTATCATTGGTAAATTGACTGCTGCACATGGAAATATGTACGGTGTCATCAAAGAAGTCTTGAAGATCAATGAAGGCTTGAATATTGGTTCTGTTCGTTCACCATTGACACCAGTGACTGAAGAAGATCGTCCAGTTGTAGAAGCAGCTGCAGCCTTGATTCGCGAAACCAAGGAGCGCTTCCTCTAATCCATAAGGAGGTATTTATGACACACTACGTTGCAATTGATATTGGTGGAACCAACATCAAATATGGTTTAATCGACCAAGAAGGCCAACTTGTTGAATCACATGAAATGCCAACAGAGGCGCATAAGGGTGGACCTCATATCTTACAAAAAACCAAAGATATTGTAGCTAGCTATTTAGAAAAAGGCCCAGTAGCAGGTGTTGCCATTTCTTCTGCAGGAATGGTGGATCCAGATAAGGGTGAGATTTTCTATGCTGGGCCTCAGATTCCAAATTATGCAGGAACCCAGTTCAAGAAGGAAATCGAGACTAGCTTTACTATTCCTTGTGAAATTGAGAATGACGTCAACTGTGCAGGTCTGGCTGAAGCGGTATCTGGTTCAGGCAAGGGAGCGAGTGTCACCCTTTGCTTGACCATTGGAACAGGTATCGGTGGTTGCTTGATTATGGATGGGAAAGTCTTCCATGGATTTAGCAATTCAGCCTGTGAAGTTGGGTATATGCATATGCAGGATGGAGCTTTCCAAGACTTGGCTTCTACGACAGCTTTAGTGAAATATGTAGCTGAAGCACATGGAGATCCAGTTGACCAGTGGAATGGCCGACGCATTTTCAAGGAAGCCACTGAGGGCAATAAACTCTGCATGGAAGGTATTGACCGCATGGTAGACTATCTAGGAAAAGGTCTGGCAAATATTTGCTACGTTGCCAATCCAGAGGTGGTCATTCTCGGTGGCGGTATCATGGGACAAGAGGCAATTCTCAAACCCAAAATCCGTACAGCCTTGAAAGAAGCCTTGGTGCCAAGCCTAGCTGAAAAAACACGATTAGAATTTGCCCATCACCAAAATACAGCAGGTATGTTGGGTGCTTATTATCATTTTATACTCAATGAAAATCAAAGAGCAAACTAGGAAGTTAGCCGTAGGCAGTACTTGAGTACGACAAGGCGAAGCTGACGTGGTTTGAATTTGATTTTCGAAGAGTATTAAGACAAAACAATCCTAGTTTGGCTGAGCCAAACTAGGATTTTCTGACACGTTTTTGTCTACGATAGCCGTTGAGTTTCTTATTTTCCCAGTAGCTATTAAAGATTTTTTCCTTGCTTTCGCGATTGATTTCCAAAAAGTAGGCGTAAATCAAATCGATAAAGAAGAGCATAGGAAGTTGAGCGGATATTCGTTGGATATAGGAAGGCTGGCTGTGGGTGGCTACAAGAACAGTCTCTGTGTAGGTCTGACTATCTTTATTTGGGACACTTGAAAAGAGTACAGTCTTTGCCCCCATCTCCTTGGCATCTAATAGACTATCTAAAATAGAAGGTGTTGTGCCAGAAAGTGAGAAACCAAGTACGAGACAATTTTCATCCATGATGCTGGTTGTCCAGGCAAAGCCGTCTTGGTCTGTCAAAGCTTCGCAGACCACACCCAGACGCATGAACCGCAATTTCATTTCACGAGCGACGAGGCCAGAACTCCCTGTTCCGAAGAAGTAGACACGCTCAGCATCTTCGATTAACTGGGCAATTCGTTCTAGTTGGATTTCGTCAATCAAGTCTTGTGTTTGTTCCCTCATATTGCTATAGCTTCTGAGGACTCGTTTGGTCAGTGGACTGTGCTTGGAGACTTGGTTGACTTGATTTTCTGTCTGATGTTGGTATTGGAAAATAAATTCTCGGTAGCCAGTAAAGCCACACTTTTTAGCAAAGCGAGTTAGTGCAGCCTGAGAGATATGTAATTTTTGAGTGACCTGTTGGGAGGAAAGGTCATCTTGAATGGTTTCTGCTTGTAAAAAATAGCGAGCGATTTCTTGCTCTAGGTCTGTCATTTCTTCAAAATGTGAATCAATGACAGTTGCGATATCTGGTTTGTCCATAGGGAAGGCTCCTTTAAATGAGTCGTGTTGGAAAAAGACTAGATTATTGAACTTTTACATTCATTATAACATATAATATAGGGATGGATAAATAAAAACGTATCTTACTGTAAAAACGAAAAAAAGCTTCTTTCTTTTCCATAATTTTCTGCTCAAATTGTGGTACAATTAAGAGTAAGATTTTAAGTTAGAAATGAGACTGATTTGTATGAGAAAATTTAACAGCCATTCGATTCCGATTCGGCTTAATTTATTGTTTTCAATCGTCATTTTACTCTTTATGACCATTATTGGTCGTTTGTTGTATATGCAGATTTTGAACAAGGATTTTTACGAAAAAAAGCTAGCCTCAGCTAGTCAGACCAAGGTCACAACCAGTTCTGCCCGTGGGGAAATCTATGATGCTAGTGGAAAACCTTTGGTAGAAAATACGTTAAAGCAGGTTGTTTCCTTTACGCGTAGCAATAAAATGACGGCTACAGACTTAAAAGAAATAGCTAAAAAGTTACTGACTTATGTGAGTATTAGCTCGCCAAATTTGACAGAACGCCAGCTGGCTGATTACTATTTGGCTGATCCTGAAATCTATAAAAAAACAGTGGAAGCTCTCCCGAGTGAGAAACGATTGGATTCAGATGGCAATCGCCTATCCGAATCAGAACTGTATAACAATGCGGTCGATAGTGTCCCAACAAGTCAACTAAACTATACAGAGGATGAAAAGAAAGAAATCTATCTTTTTAGTCAGTTAAATGCTGTTGGAAACTTTGCGACAGGAACCATTGCGACAGATCCTCTAAATGATTCTCAGGTGGCTGTTATTGCCTCTATTTCAAAGGAGATGCCTGGCATTAGTATTTCTACTTCTTGGGATCGAAAGATTTTGGAAACTTCCCTTTCTTCTATAGTAGGGAGTGTATCCAGTGAAAAAGCTGGTCTCCCAGCGGAAGAAGCAGAAGCCTATCTTAAAAAAGGCTATTCTCTAAATGACCGTGTTGGAACCTCCTATTTGGAAAAGCAATATGAAGAGACCTTACAAGGAAAACGCTCGGTAAAAGAAATCCATCTGGATAAATATGGCAATATGGAAAGCGTGGACACAATTGAGGAAGGTAGTAAGGGAAACAATATCAAACTGACCATTGATTTGGCCTTCCAAGATAGCGTGGATGCTTTGCTGAAAAGTTATTTCAATTCCGAGCTAGGAAATGGTGGAGCCAAGTATTCTGAGGGTGTGTATGCAGTCGCCCTTAACCCCAAAACAGGTGCTGTTTTGTCTATGTCAGGACTCAAACATGACCTGAAAACGGGAGAGTTGACTCCTGATTCCTTGGGAACGGTAACCAATGTCTTTGTCCCAGGTTCGGTTGTTAAGGCCGCTACCATCAGCTCAGGTTGGGAAAATGGTGTTTTATCAGGAAACCAAACCTTAACAGATCAGCCTATTGTTTTCCAAGGTTCAGCTCCAATTTATTCTTGGTATAAATTGGCATATGGATCTTTTCCTATTACAGCTGTGGAAGCCTTGGAGTATTCATCCAATGCTTACATGGTTCAAACCGCTCTTGGAATCATGGGCCAGACCTATCAACCAAATATGTTTGTTGGAACCAGCAATTTGGAAACAGCTATGGGAAAACTTCGTGCGACCTTTGGCGAATATGGCTTGGGGGCTGCGACCGGAATTGACCTACCAGATGAATCTACTGGATTTGTTCCCAAAGAGTATAGCTTTGCTAATTACATCACCAATGCCTTTGGGCAGTTTGATAACTATACGCCCATGCAGTTGGCTCAGTATGTAGCAACTATTGCAAATGATGGTGTTCGTGTGGCTCCTCGTATTGTTGAAGGCATTTATGGTAATAATGATAAGGGAGGACTGGGTGACTTGATTCAGCAACTGCAACCGACAGAGATGAATAAGGTCAATATATCCGACTCCGATATGAGTATCTTGCACCAAGGTTTTTATCAGGTTGCTCATGGGACTAGTGGATTGACAACTGGACGTGCCTTTTCAAATGGTGCCTTGGTATCTATTAGCGGAAAAACGGGTACAGCCGAAAGCTATGTGGCAGATGGTCAGGAAGCAACCAATACCAATGCGGTGGCCTATGCCCCATCTGATAATCCCCAAATCGCTGTTGCAGTGGTCTTTCCTCATAATACCAATCTAACAAATGGTGTAGGACCTTCCATTGCGCGTGACATTATCAATCTGTATCAAAAATACCATCCAATGAACTAGAAAGGAAATTATGCTTTATCCAACACCCATTGCCAAGCTGATTGACAGTTATTCCAAGTTACCAGGTATCGGGATTAAGACGGCCACGCGTCTGGCCTTTTATACGATTGGGATGTCTGATGACGATGTCAATGAATTTGCCAAAAATCTCCTTTCTGCTAAGAGAGAATTGACCTACTGTTCCGTTTGTGGACGTTTGACAGATGATGATCCTTGCTCCATTTGTACCGATCCGAGTCGTGACCAGACAACGATTTTGGTGCTAGAGGATAGTCGTGATGTGGCAGCCATGGAGAACATCCAAGAATACCATGGTCTCTATCATGTCCTGCATGGCCTCATTTCTCCTATGAATGGTATCAGTCCAGATGATATCAATCTCAAGAGTCTCATGACTCGTCTGATGGATAGTGAGGTTTCAGAAGTAATCGTAGCAACCAATGCCACAGCAGATGGGGAAGCGACTTCCATGTATCTTTCGCGTTTGCTCAAGCCAGCTGGCATCAAGGTTACGCGCCTGGCAAGAGGTCTTGCTGTGGGAGCAGATATCGAGTATGCAGATGAAGTCACACTCTTACGGGCTATTGAAAATCGGACAGAGTTGTAAGTGTGGACAAATTTACGAAGTCCATTCATTTATAAAAAATCAAGGAGGCTGAAAATCGTTCATATTGGCCTCTTTTTGTGTAGTGTGATGAGTAGGATCAGGTTCAAGTTTTAAAAAACCAAGCAAATATGATATACTAAAGAGCGAGTATTCTAGTAGAATTAGGACAAGTAATATGAAACAAACGATTATTCTTTTATATGGTGGACGGAGTGCGGAACGCGAAGTCTCTGTCCTTTCAGCTGAGAGTGTCATGCGTGCGGTCAATTACGACCGTTTCACAGTTAAGACTTTCTTTATCAGTCAGTCAGGTGACTTTATCAAAACGCAAGAGTTTAGTCAGACTCCAGGCCAAGAGGATCGTCTCATGACCAATGCGACCATTGATTGGGATAAGAAAGTTGTACCAAGTGCTATATACGAAGAGGGAGCAGTGGTATTCCCAGTTCTTCACGGTCCGATGGGAGAAGATGGCTCTGTCCAAGGTTTCCTTGAAGTTTTGAAAATGCCTTATGTCGGCTGTAATATCTTGTCATCTAGTCTTGCCATGGACAAAATCACGACCAAGCGTGTGTTAGAATCTGCTGGCATTGCCCAAGTTCCTTATGTGGCTATTGTTGAAGGGGACGATGTGACTGCTAAAATTGCTGAAGTGGAAGAAAAATTGACTTATCCAGTCTTCACTAAGCCGTCAAACATGGGTTCTAGTGTCGGTATTTCCAAGTCTGAAAATCAAGAAGAACTCCGTCAAGCTTTGAAACTTGCCTTCCAATATGACAGCCGTGTCTTGGTAGAGCAAGGAGTGAATGCCCGGGAAATCGAGGTTGGTCTACTAGGCAACTACGATGTCAAAAGCACGCTACCAGGAGAAGTAGTCAAGGATGTTGCCTTTTATGATTACGATGCCAAGTATATTGATAACAAGATTACTATGGATATCCCAGCTAAAATCAGTGATGATGTGGTAGCTGTCATGCGTCGAAATGCAGAAACGGCCTTCCGTGCCATTGGTGGCCTCGGTCTCTCTCGTTGCGATTTCTTCTATACAGATAAGGGAGAGATCTTCCTAAATGAGCTTAATACCATGCCAGGTTTCACCCAGTGGTCTATGTACCCACTACTTTGGGATAATATGGGAATCAGCTATCCAGACTTAATCGAGCGATTGGTTGATCTTGCCAAGGAAAGTTTTGACAAGCGCGAAGCGCATTTGCTATAAGAATGAAAGAGAGGGTAGGAGCCAGAACCATCACTGCAAGGTGACTAGAGTTCTCGAGCTTCGACCTTTTTTAAAGGAGTAGAAATGAAATTAACAATTCATGAAGTGGCTCAAGTTGTAGGAGCTAAAAATGATATCAGCATCTTTGAGGATACCCAGTTAGAGAAAGCTGAGTTTGACAGTCGTTTGATTGGGACAGGGGACTTGTTTGTGCCACTTAAAGGTGCGCGTGATGGCCATGACTTTATCGAAACAGCTTTTGAAAATGGCGCTGCTGCAACCCTGTCTGAGAAAGAGGTCGCAAATCATCCCTACATTCTAGTAGATGACGTTTTGGCTGCCTTTCAATCCCTAGCTGCCTATTATCTTGAAAAAACAGCTGTTGATGTCTTTGCGGTCACAGGTTCAAATGGTAAGACAACGACCAAAGACATGTTGGCGCACTTGCTATCAACAAGATACAAGACCTACAAAACGCAAGGCAACTACAATAACGAGATTGGCCTTCCCTACACAGTTCTCCACATGCCTGAAGGAACAGAAAAGTTGGTTTTGGAGATGGGACAGGATCACTTGGGAGATATTCATCTCTTGTCAGAATTGGCTCGTCCAAAAACAGCCATCGTGACCTTGGTTGGAGAAGCACATTTGGCCTTTTTCAAAGACCGTTCAGAGATTGCTAAAGGGAAAATGCAAATTGCAGATGGCATGGCTTCGAATTCCTTGCTCTTGGCGCCAGCTGACCCGATTGTAGAGGACTACTTGCCAACTGATAAAAAGGTGGTCCGTTTTGGGCAAGGAGCAGAGCTGGAAATCACAGACTTGGTTGAGCGTAAGGACAGTCTGACCTTTAAGGCTAATTTCTTGGAACAAGCCCTTGATTTGCCAGTGACTGGTAAGTACAATGCCACTAATGCTATGATTGCATCCTATGTTGCCCTGCAAGAAGGAGTTTCAGAGGAGCAAATCCGTTTGGCCTTCCAAAATCTTGAATTGACGCGTAACCGTACCGAGTGGAAGAAAGCAGCCAATGGAGCAGATATCCTATCAGATGTGTATAATGCCAATCCAACTGCTATGAAGTTAATTTTGGAGACTTTTTCTGCCATTCCAGCCAATGAAGGGGGCAAGAAAATTGCGGTTTTAGCGGACATGAAGGAACTGGGTAACCAGTCAGTTCAACTCCATAACCAGATGATTTTGAGCCTCTCGCCAGATGTGCTTGATACCGTGATTTTCTATGGAGAAGATATTGCTGAATTAGCCCAATTGGCTAGTCAAATGTTCCCAATCGGCCACGTTTACTACTTCAAAAAAACAGAAGATCAAGACCAATTTGAAGACCTAGTTAAGCAGGTCAAAGAAAGCCTTGGAGCCCACGACCAAATCCTACTCAAAGGCTCCAATTCTATGAATCTAGCCAAACTGGTAGAAAGTTTAGAAACTGAAGACAAGTGATTTTGTCAAACATTTACGTATTTATAAATCCATTTTTGACAAATAGCATGGTATAATAAAATGCAGGAAAATTTTGAATCATGAGGAAGACTAGATGAATTTATGGGATATTTTCTTTACGACCCAAGCAACAGAACCACCCAAGTTTGATCTTTTTTGGTATATCAGTATATTTACACTCTTGGGTTTGACCTTTTATACAGCCTATCGCTATCGTGAAACGAGAGTTTACCAACGATTTTTCCAGATTTTACAGGCCGTTCAGTTAATCCTACTTTATGGTTGGTATGGGGTCAACCATATGCCACTATCAGAAAGCTTACCCTTTTACCATTGCCGTATGGCTATGTTTGTGGTGCTTTTGCTTCCTGGTCAGTCTAAATATAGGCAATATTTTGCATTACTAGGAACATTTGGGACATTAGCAGCCTTTGTTTATCCAGTGTCAGATGCCTATCCTTTCCCCCATATCACCATTTTATCCTTTATTTTTGGGCATTTAGCACTCTTGGGGAACTCTCTAGTTTATCTCTTGAGACAGTATAATGCGCGATTGCTGGATGTGAAGGGAATTTTTCTCATGACCTTTGGACTAAATGCCTTGATTTTTGTAGTCAATTTGGTAACAGGTGGGGATTACGGATTCTTGACAAAACCGCCATTGGTTGGAGATCACGGCTTAGTGGCTAATTATTTAATCGTTTCTCTGACCTTGTCAGTAGCGATTACGTTGACAAAGAAAATCTTGGAACTATTTTTAGAACAAGAAGCAGAAAAAATGATTGCAAAGAAAGCTTAGAAATGAGCTTTCTTTTTTTGGTCTTAGAGAATTTTTACAAGCAGCTTATAAAATAAGAATTTCTGAACATAGAAACTCAAAAAATGGCTGGGAAATTTAGGAAAAAAGCAAGCACGATTAAATTTTTTGTGTTATAATATTCTGTGAATAGCTATGCCTAGGTTTAGCTATGGAATAATACGAAGTGCGAAACTTGGAAGATAGAGAGGATGCGATGTAATGGCTAGAGAAGGCTTTTTTACAGGTCTAGATATTGGAACAAGCTCTGTCAAGGTGCTTGTAGCCGAGAAGAGAAATGGTGAATTAAATGTAATTGGCGTGAGTAATGCCAAAAGTAAAGGTGTAAAGGATGGAATTATTGTTGATATTGATGCAGCAGCAACTGCTATCAAATCAGCTATTTCCCAAGCAGAAGAAAAGGCAGGCATTTCGATTAAATCAGTGAATGTCGGCTTGCCTGGTAATCTTTTGCAGGTCGAACCAACTCAAGGGATGATTCCAGTAACATCTGATACCAAGGAAATTACGGGTCAAGATGTTGAAAATGTTGTCAAATCAGCTTTGACAAAAAGTATGACACCTGACCGTGAAGTCATTACCTTTATTCCTGAAGAATTTATTGTGGATGGCTTCCAAGGGATTCGTGACCCACGTGGCATGATGGGGGTTCGCCTTGAAATGCGTGGCTTGCTTTATACAGGCCCTCGTACTATCTTGCACAATTTGCGTAAGACAGTTGAACGTGCAGGTGTCCAGGTTGAAAATGTTATCATTTCACCACTAGCAATGGTTCAATCAGTTTTGAACGAAGGGGAACGTGAATTTGGTGCTACAGTGATTGATATGGGGGCAGGTCAAACGACTGTCGCTACAATCCGTAACCAAGAACTCCAATTCACACATATTCTCCAAGAAGGTGGAGATTATGTAACTAAAGATATCTCCAAGGTTTTGAAAACCTCTCGCAAATTAGCAGAAGGCTTGAAACTGAATTACGGGGAAGCCTATCCGCCTCTTGCAAGCAAAGAAACCTTCCAAGTAGAAGTTATTGGAGAAGTAGAAGCAGTCGAAGTGACGGAAGCCTACTTGTCAGAAATTATTTCTGCACGAATCAAGCACATCCTTGAGCAAATCAAGCAAGAATTAGACAGAAGACGTCTATTGGAGCTCCCTGGTGGTATTGTCTTGATCGGTGGGAATGCCATTTTACCAGGTATGGTTGAGCTTGCTCAGGAAGTATTTGGCGTCCGTGTCAAACTCTATGTTCCAAACCAAGTTGGTATTCGTAATCCGGCCTTTGCGCATGTGATTAGTTTATCAGAATTTGCTGGACAATTGACAGAAGTCAATCTTTTGGCTCAAAGAGCAGTCAAGGGTGAAGTTGCTCTGACTCATCAACCGATTAGTTTTGGGGGAATGATTCAGAAAACAGCTCAGTTTGTACAATCAACGCCTGTTCAACCAGCTCCTGCTCCAGAAGTAGAGCCGGTGGCGCCTACAGAACCAATGGCGGATTTCCAACAAGCTTCACAAAATAAACCGAAATTAGCAGATCGTTTCCGTGGCTTGATCGGAAGCATGTTTGACGAATAAAGAGGAAAAATAAATTATGACATTTTCATTTGATACAGCTGCTGCTCAAGGTGCAGTGATTAAGGTAATTGGTGTCGGTGGAGGTGGTGGCAATGCCATCAACCGTATGGTCGACGAAGGTGTTACAGGCGTAGAATTTATCGCAGCAAACACAGATGTACAAGCATTGAGCAGTACAAAAGCTGAGACTGTTATTCAGTTAGGTCCTAAATTGACTCGCGGTTTGGGTGCAGGAGGTCAACCTGAGGTTGGTCGTAAAGCTGCTGAAGAAAGCGAAGAAACACTGACGGAAGCTATCAGTGGTGCAGATATGGTCTTCATCACTGCTGGTATGGGAGGAGGCTCTGGAACTGGAGCTGCTCCTGTTATTGCTCGTATCGCTAAAGATTTAGGTGCTCTTACAGTTGGTGTTGTAACACGTCCTTTCGGTTTTGAAGGAAGCAAGCGTGGACAATTTGCTGTTGAAGGAATCAACCAACTTCGTGAGCATGTAGATACTCTATTGATTATTTCAAACAACAACTTGCTTGAAATTGTTGATAAGAAAACACCGCTCTTGGAGGCTCTTAGCGAAGCGGATAATGTTCTTCGTCAAGGTGTTCAAGGAATTACCGATTTGATTACCAATCCAGGATTGATTAACCTTGACTTTGCCGATGTAAAAACAGTTATGGCAAATAAAGGGAATGCTCTTATGGGTATTGGTATCGGTAGTGGAGAAGAGCGTGTGGTAGAAGCAGCTCGTAAGGCAATCTATTCACCACTTCTTGAAACAACAATTGACGGTGCAGAAGATGTGATTGTCAACGTAACTGGTGGTCTTGACTTAACCTTGATTGAGGCAGAAGAGGCTTCACAAATTGTGAATCAGGCAGCAGGTCAAGGAGTGAACATCTGGCTCGGTACTTCAATTGATGAAAGTATGCGTGATGAAATTCGTGTAACAGTTGTCGCAACAGGTGTTCGTCAAGACCGCGTAGAAAAGGTTGTGGCTCCACAAGCTAGACCTGCTACTAACTACCGTGAGAGAGTAAAACCAGCTCATTCACATGGCTTTGATCGTCATTTTGATATGGCAGAAACAGCTGAATTGCCAAAACAAAATCCACGTCGTTTGGAACCAACTCAGGCATCTGCTTTTGGTGATTGGGATCTTCGCCGTGAATCGATTGTTCGTACAACAGATTCAGTCGTTTCTCCAGTCGAACGCTTTGAAGCCCCAATTTCACAAGATGAAGATGAATTGGATACACCTCCATTTTTCAAAAATCGTTAAGTAAATGAATGTAAAAGAAAATACAGAACTTGTTTTTCGAGAAGTTGCAGAGGCTAGTCTGAATGCTCATCGAGAGAGTGGTTCAGTCTCTGTCATTGCAGTTACCAAGTATGTAGATGTACCGACAGCGGAAGCTTTGCTTCCGCTAGGTGTTCATCATATAGGTGAAAATCGTGTCGATAAGTTTCTGGAAAAATATGAAGCTTTAAAAGATCGAGATGTGACTTGGCATTTGATTGGTACCTTACAAAGACGTAAGGTGAAAGATGTCATTCAATACGTTGATTATTTCCATGCCTTGGATTCAGTCAAGCTAGCAGAGGAAATTCAAAAAAGAAGTGACCGAGTCATCAAGTGTTTCCTTCAAGTAAATATTTCTAAAGAAGAAAGCAAACACGGTTTTTCGAGAGAGGAACTGCTGGAAATCTTGCCAGAGTTAGCCAGACTAGATAAGATTGAATATGTTGGTTTAATGACGATGGCACCTTTTGAGGCTAGCAGTGAGCAGTTGAAAGAAATTTTCAAGGCGACCCAAGATTTGCAAAGAGAAATTCAAGAAAAACAAATTCCAAATATGCCTATGACCGAGTTAAGTATAGGAATGAGTCGTGATTATAAAGAAGCGATTCAATTCGGTTCCACCTTTGTTCGTATAGGTACAGCATTTTTTAAGTAGGAGAGAACCATGTCTTTAAAAGATAGATTCGATAGATTTATAGATTATTTTACGGAGGATGAGGATTCAAGTCTCCCTTATGAAAAAAGAGATGAGCCTGTGTTAACTCCAGTAAATTCTTCACAGGAACCGGCTCTCCCAATGCATCAACCTTCACAGTCTGCTGGTGCAAAAGATAGCAATATCACCAGACTTCATGCAAGACAACAGGAATTGGCAAATCAGAGTCAGCGTGCAACGGATAAGGTCATTATAGATGTTCGTTATCCTAGAAAATATGAAGATGCAACAGAAATTGTTGATTTATTAGCAGGAAACGAAAGTATTTTGATTGATTTTCAATATATGACTGAAGTGCAAGCTCGTCGTTGTTTAGATTATCTGGATGGAGCTTGCCATGTTCTAGCTGGAAATTTGAAAAAGGTAGCTTCTACCATGTACCTGTTGACACCAGTGAATGTTATTGTAAATGTTGAAGATATTCGTTTACCAGATGAAGATCAACAGGGTGAGTTTGATTTTGATATGAGACGAAATAGAGGACGATAATGATTTTTTTAATTCGTCTGATTTATAATGCAGTGGATATTTACTCCCTGATTTTGGTAGCCTTTGCTGTCATGTCTTGGTTTCCAGGTGCCTACGAATCCAGTTTAGGTCGTTGGATTGTAGCGTTGGTAAAACCAGTACTTGCTCCTTTGCAACGCCTGCCTTTACAGATAGCAGGTCTTGATTTATCTGTTTGGGTTGCGATTGTTTTGATTCGATTTTTAGGAGAAAACCTAGTCCGTTTTCTGGCGATGATAGGATGAATAAAGGGATTTACCAGCATTTCTCCATAGAAGATCGTCCATTTCTTGACAAGGGAATGGAATGGATAAAGAAGGTAGAAGATAGCTATGCTCCTTTTTTAACTCCTTTTATCAATCCTCATCAGGAGAAGCTATTAAAGATTTTGGCCAAAACCTATGGTCTTGCTTGTAGCAGTAGTGGGGAATTCGTCTTGAGTGAGTATGTTCGAGTTTTATTATACCCAGATTATTTCCAACCCGAGTTTTCAGATTTTGAAATATCTCTCCAGGAAATAGTGTATTCCAATAAATTTGAACACTTAACGCATGCTAAGATTTTAGGGACAGTCATCAATCAATTAGGGATTGAACGGAAACTTTTTGGAGATATCCTAGTAGATGAAGAACGGGCGCAGATTATGATTAATCAGCAGTTTCGTCTTCTCTTTCAAGATGGATTAAAGAAAATTGGCCGTATACCTGTTTCGCTGGAGGAACGTCCTTTCACCGAGAAAATAGATAAGCTAGAACAGTATCGAGAGCTGGATTTATGTGTGTCTAGTTTTAGATTAGATGTTCTTTTATCAAATGTTTTGAAACTATCAAGGAATCAGGCAAACCAGTTGATTGAAAAGAAACTTGTCCAAGTAAATTATCATGTGGTAGACAAATCAGATTATATTGTTCAAGTTGGAGACTTGATTAGTGTGAGAAAATTTGGGCGCTTGAGATTGCTTCAAGATAAGGGACAAACAAAAAAAGAGAAGAAAAAAATAACCGTCCAGTTATTATTAAGTAAGTGAGGAATAGAATGCCAATTACATCATTAGAAATAAAGGACAAAACCTTTGGAACTCGATTCAGAGGTTTTGATCCAGAAGAAGTCGATGAATTTTTAGATATTGTGGTTCGTGATTACGAAGATCTTGTTCGTGCGAATCATGATAAAGATTTGCGTATTAAGAGTTTAGAAGAGCGTTTGTCTTACTTTGACGAAATGAAAGATTCATTGAGCCAGTCTGTATTGATTGCCCAAGATACAGCTGAGCGAGTGAAACAGGCGGCGCATGAACGTTCAAACAATATCATTCATCAAGCAGAGCAGGATGCGCAACGCTTGTTGGAAGAAGCTAAATATAAGGCAAACGAGATTCTTCGTCAAGCAACTGATAATGCTAAGAAAGTTGCTGTTGAAACCGAAGAATTGAAGAACAAGAGTCGTGTCTTCCACCAACGTCTTAAATCTACAATTGAGAGCCAGTTAGCTATTGTTGAATCTTCAGATTGGGAAGATATTCTCCGTCCAACAGCTACTTATCTTCAAACAAGTGATGAAGCTTTTAAAGAAGTGGTTAGCGAAGTACTTGGAGAACCGATTCCAGCTCCAATTGAGGAAGAACCAATTGATATGACACGTCAGTTCTCTCAAGCAGAAATGGCAGAGTTACAAGCTCGTATTGAGGCAGCCAATAAAGAATTGGCTGAATTTGAAGCTCAGACTAAACAGGAAGTGGAAAATCCAACTCCTGTAGTGAGTCCTCAAATGGAAGAAGAGCCTGCTCATCCAGTTGGTCCAATGTACGAAGAACCAGAAGTAGCTCCAGTACATCCTTCGGCTCCAACACCAGCTACAGAAACGTTTGATTCAGCACCAGGATTTGAAGCACCGCAAGAATCCGTTACAATTTTATAAGAAATATTCTGAGAACAATATCTTATCCTTATATTTCCAGCGAGCAGGAGATGGTGTGAGTCCTGTAATCCCTATTGATAAGATTATCCTCTCAAAAACTCAAGTCTGAAGCTAGTAAGATTTGACGTTCCCCACGTTACGGGATAAGAGGGAGAAAGACTAAATCTTTTTCCGAATAAAGGTGGTACCACGATTTTCGTCCTTTTTGGCAGTCGTGGTTTTTAATTTGTTATTATTTATAAAGGAGATACCATGAAACTCAAAGATACCCTTAATCTTGGGAAAACAGCTTTCCCAATGCGTGCAGGCCTTCCTACCAAAGAGCCAGTTTGGCAAAAGGAATGGGAAGATGCAAAACTTTACCAACGTCGTCAAGAATTGAACCAAGGAAAACCTCATTTCACCTTGCATGATGGCCCTCCATACGCTAACGGAAATATCCACGTTGGACATGCTATGAACAAGATTTCAAAAGATATCATTGTTCGCTCAAAATCTATGTCAGGATTTTACGCGCCATTTATTCCTGGTTGGGATACTCATGGTCTGCCAATCGAGCAAGTTTTGGCAAAACAAGGTGTTAAACGCAAAGAAATGGACTTGGTTGAGTACTTGAAACTTTGCCGC
This sequence comes from Streptococcus sp. 596553, assembly GCF_900411395.1. Taxonomy (GTDB): domain Bacteria; phylum Bacillota; class Bacilli; order Lactobacillales; family Streptococcaceae; genus Streptococcus; species Streptococcus mitis_BA. Next base: position 173,388 of record NZ_OXCQ01000002.1, read on the forward strand.
GAATACGCTCTTTCTCAAGTAGATAAACAACGTGAAGACTTTAAACGTTTGGGTGTTTCTGGTGACTGGGAAAATCCATATGTAACTTTGACTCCTGACTATGAAGCAGCCCAAATCCGTGTCTTCGGTGAGATGGCTAATAAAGGTTATATCTACCGTGGTGCCAAGCCAGTTTACTGGTCATGGTCATCTGAGTCAGCCCTTGCTGAAGCAGAGATTGAATACCATGACTTGATTTCAACTTCCCTTTACTATGCCAACAAGGTTAAGGACGGAAAAGGTATCCTAGATACAGATACTTATATCGTTGTTTGGACAACTACTCCATTCACCATCACAGCTTCTCGTGGCTTGACTGTTGGAGCGGATATTGATTACGTCTTGGTTCAACCTGCTGCTGAACCTCGTAAGTTTGTGGTTGCTGCAGAATTATTGACTAGCTTGTCTGAAAAATTTGGCTGGGTTGATGTTCAAGTCTTGGCAACTTACCGTGGTCAAGAACTCAACCACATCGTAACAGAACACCCATGGGATACAGCTGTAGATGAGCTCGTTATCCTTGGTGACCACGTTACAACTGACTCTGGTACAGGTATTGTCCATACAGCCCCTGGTTTTGGTGAGGACGACTACAATGTCGGTATTGCTAATGGTCTTGAAGTCGCAGTGACTGTTGACGAACGTGGTATCATGATGAAGAATGCTGGTCCTGGGTTTGAAGGTCAATTCTATGAAAAGGTAGTTCCAACTGTTATCGAGAAACTTGGTAACCTCCTTCTTGCCCAAGAAGAAATCTCTCACTCATACCCATTTGACTGGCGTACTAAGAAACCAATCATCTGGCGTGCAGTACCACAATGGTTTGCCTCAGTTTCTAAATTCCGCCAAGAAATCTTGGATGAAATTGAAAAAGTGAAATTCCACTCAGAATGGGGTAAAGTCCGTCTTTACAATATGATTCGTGACCGTGGTGACTGGGTCATCTCTCGTCAACGTGCTTGGGGTGTTCCACTTCCAATTTTCTACGCTGAAGATGGTACAGCGATCATGACTGCTGAAACGATTGAACATGTAGCTCAACTCTTTGAAGTACATGGTTCAAGCATTTGGTGGGAACGCGATGCCAAGGACCTCTTGCCAGAAGGATATACTCACCCAGGTTCTCCAAATGGTGAATTCAAGAAAGAAACAGATATCATGGACGTTTGGTTTGACTCAGGTTCATCATGGAATGGAGTGGTAGTAAACCGTCCTGAGTTGACTTACCCAGCAGACCTTTACCTAGAAGGTTCTGACCAATACCGTGGTTGGTTCAACTCTTCACTCATCACATCTGTTGCCAACCATGGTGTAGCACCTTACAAACAAATCTTGTCACAAGGTTTTGCCCTTGATGGTAAAGGTGAGAAGATGTCTAAATCTCTTGGAAATACCATTGCTCCAAGTGATGTTGAAAAACAATTTGGTGCAGAAATCTTGCGTCTCTGGGTAACAAGTGTTGACTCAAGCAATGACGTACGTATCTCTATGGATATCTTGAGCCAAGTCTCTGAAACTTACCGTAAGATTCGTAACACTCTTCGTTTCTTGATTGCCAATACATCTGACTTTAACCCAGCTCAAGACGCAGTAGCCTACGATGAGCTTCGTTCAGTTGATAAGTACATGACCATTCGCTTTAACCAGCTTGTCAAGACCATTCGTGATGCTTACGCAAACTTTGAATTCTTGACAATCTACAAGGCCTTGGTAAACTTTATCAACGTTGATTTGTCAGCCTTCTACCTTGATTTTGCCAAAGATGTTGTTTATATCGAAGGTGCCAAATCACTCGAACGCCGTCAAATGCAGACTGTCTTCTATGACATTCTTGTGAAAATCACCAAACTCTTGACTCCAATCCTTCCTCACACAGCAGAGGAAATCTGGTCATATCTTGAGTTTGAAGCAGAAGACTTCGTTCAATTGTCAGAATTACCAGAAGCGGAAACTTTTGCTAATCAAGAAGAAATCTTGGATACATGGGCTGCCTTCATGGACTTCCGTGGACAAGCTCAAAAAGCCTTGGAAGAAGCTCGTAATGCAAAAGTAATCGGTAAATCACTTGAAGCACACTTGACAGTTTATCCAAATGAAGTTGTGAAAACTCTACTCGAAGCAGTAAACAGCAATGTAGCTCAACTTTTGATCGTGTCAGACTTGACCATCGCAGAAGAATCAGCTCCAGAAGCTGCGGTTAGCTTCGAAGATGTATCCTTCACAGTTGAACGTGCTGCAGGCCAAGTATGTGACCGTTGCCGTCGTATCGACCCAACAACAGCAGAACGCAGCTACCAGGCAGTCATCTGTGACCACTGTGCAAGTATCGTAGAAGAAAACTTTGCGGACGCAGTCGCAGAAGGATTTGAAGAGAAATAAGGTTGAAAAGTTTCTATGCGTCTAGTATATAAAAATCAGTTATTCCAAGTTTATAATCTCTCTTGTGAGATGCTAAAGTTTGATGAGAATTGGTTTTGCTAATACTAGGAGAAAGTAAGTATGATAAAATCGCAAGATTGTTTTTCTTGCGATTTCTTAAACTAGTGAGGAGAAATAAACATTATGAGACAAACAAATGTTAGAGGAAGCTTGTCCCTCCGTGGCTTTAGAAAATTAAGAACTGGTGCAATTGTTGCGACAGGTGTGATTTTGCTAGGTCTGGGCTTTTTAGCTCCAACTGTATCAGCCAGTGAACAAGATGGTGTCTGGGTAGCCAGAACAGTTGAGGAAGTGAAAGCTGACCTTCAAAAAGAAGGTGATTTATTTAAGTATGTCATTAAGTGGGGAGATACATTAAGTGTTATCAGCGAAGCAAGCAATATCCCTGTAGATGTACTCCAAGAAATGAATCAAGCTTCAGGCAAGAATTTATTCTTACCACACAATGAATTGTACTTTACTGAAGCTGAAACAGTTTCAGATACAGTCACAAAACACAAGATTGTCATCAAAGAAAGTGGTGCCAGTGGCGAAGTTCGCACTTACGAAGTCTTGCTCAAGAAAGATCAGGAAACAAAAGCTATTACCTTTGAATTAACAGATGTCACTGAGACAGTTGAAAAAATGACTGTGAACTATAGCCCAGTCTATCAGCCTGTCCCAGTAGCACCAGCTGTGACCAGCCCAGAAGTTAAAGAGGAAACAGAAGCTCCAGAAGCACCAAAGGTAGAAGACGCAGCGACTACACCAGCACAAAAAGAAACAGCACCAGAGGTGGTAACCCCAGCTGAACCAAAAGTAGAAGTTTCAGAAACACCATCAGAAAATACACCAGCACCGTCAAAACCAGAAACCCCAGCTTCAACAGAAGAAGTGGCAACTGAACCAAAAGTAACAGAGTCAGAGGCAGCGAAACCAGCTGTACCAAAAGCAGCAGAGTCAGAGGTAGCGAAACCAGCTGAATCAAACGCAGAAGCACCGACAACTCCGGAAAATAAAGAAGAACAACCAGTTGAGCCTAAAGAAGCAAAGTCAACAACTGAAGGAACAGCAGAATTGGTACCAGCTTCACCAAAACTAGAAGCACCAGCAGACTCAACAGCTCCAAAAGCGGAAGTTTCAGAAGCACCAGTGGTAGAGGCTACAACTTCAGGAGAACAAAGTCAACCAGCAGAAGAAACTCCAGCACCATCAAAACCAGAAACCCCAGCTTCAACAGAAGCAGCGGCAAATGGAGCTGAAGGAGGAACTGTAGGAGTAGACCAACCTGTAACTTCGACATCTAATTCTGATGATTCATCAGTAAAAGCAGAAGAAACAGGTTCAGAAGGAGCGACAGGAACAGTGGACTCATCAGCGCCGACTCCGAAAGAAGGGGATTCAACTTCAGAAGAAACAGGAATAACAGCAGAAGCAAACCCAGCACCAAAAGAAACAGGAGAAGAAGGTAAAGCGGAGGATTCAGTTTCTTCAACTGAATCTTCATCAACTGCCTTTGAAGGTGGATCACCAGCTACGCAACCGACTGGAGAAGAAGGTAAATCTGAAAAAGAAACCCCAGCACCCTCAAAACCAGCTACACCATCTTCAACAGAAGAAGTGGCAACTGAACCAAAAGGAACAGAGTCAGAGGTAGCCAAACCAGCTACACCAGAAGAAGAAGGAACAACAGCAGAATCAGGAACAGAAGTAAAACCAACTGCAAAAGAAGCGAAAGAAACTGAAGAATCAGAAGCCAACCCAACACCTAAAGAAAATGCAACAGAAGGAGCAGGTTCAGAAGGAGAAGCAGGAACAGTGGATTCAGCGCCGGCTCCGAAAGAAGGGGATTCAATTTCAGGAACAGAAACGTCAAGAACGATAGATACAGAAACGACTTCAGAAAAATCAGAAACACCGTCTCCAGCAGAAGAAGAATCTTCTAAAGAAGAAAAAGAAGTCGACAAGAAACTAGAACTTAGAAATATATCTTCTGTTGAACTATATTCTAAAGAAGGTGATAAGTATCGTCATGTAACTTCACTTGCTACCTTACCAAGTAATCCAGATACTTACTTTATGAAAGTCAAATCAGAGAACTTTAAAGATGTGATGTTACCTGTTTCAAGTATTACAAGTGTTACAAGAGATAGTCAAGAAGTATACAAAATTGTAGGACAAGCTAATGATTTAATTCAACACGAAAACAATAGTACTTTAGACAATTACACTTACTACCTACCTAAGATGGTGAGAAGTGAAAATGGTGTTTATACATCATTCAAAAATTTAGTCGAAGCAATGAATAGTAATCCTTCTGGAGAGTTTCGTTTAGGTGCAACTATGGATGCTCGTGAAGTAGAACTTCAAGATGGTCAAGAAAGCTATGTTAGTAATGAGTTTACAGGTACATTAATTGGTAAAAATAATGATAAGTACTACGCTATATATAATCTGAAAAAACCGTTATTTAACGTTTTAAATCATGCTACTATTCAAGATCTTTCAATTAAAGAAGCAAATGTTTCTTCTAAAGAAGATGCAGCTACAATAGCGAAAACAGCGAATAATGGTACTACAATTACTAATGTTCATTCATCTGGTGTAATTGCTGGTGAACATAGCATTGGTGGTTTAGTTTCACAAGTTACAGATTCTAAAATCTTGAATAGTAGTTATACTGGTAGAATAACTAATACTTATGACACAACGGCTACTTATCAAATAGGTGGTTTAGTTGGTAAACTTTCAGGTGATAATGCTTTAATAGAAAAATCAATTTCATCTATTGATATGGCGACAAATGCTAATCAAGGTGACCAAACAGTTGGTGGTATAGCTGGGGTTGTTGATAGAAGTGCTAGAATTAGTAATAGTTACGTTGAAGGAAATCTTAACAATGTGAAGCATTTTGGTAAAGTAGGAGGAGTTGTAGGTAATCTTTGGGATGCTATATCAGGTGAAGAGAAATCTGGGCAACTATCTAATGTCTTAAGTGATGTTAATGTTACAAACGGTAATGCTATAGCTGGTTATGATTTTACAGGAATAAAAGCAACTAATACCTATAGTAATAAAAATAACAAGGTGGTTAGTGTAGTTCAAGTAGATGATGAACTTGTGACTAAAGATTCAGAAAAACAAAGAGGTACTGTATTAGAAGCGGATAAAGTGAATGCTAAAAAAGTAGAGTTGGTTTCTAAACATAGTACTAAAGTAGAAGATTTTGATTTTACTTCGAGATACACTACTAGCTACACAGAAGTAACAGACTATCAGCAGTCAAGAGAACAAGTGTATAAAAATATTGAAAAATTACTTCCTTTCTATAATAGAGAAACAATAATTAAGTATGGTAATTTAGTAGAGAATAACAGTGATTTATTTACTGAAAAGCTACTATCAGTTGTTCCTATGAAAAATAATGAAGTAATAACTGATATTAATAAAAATAAACGCGAAATCAATAAATTATTGTTACATTTTGAAGGTAATAAATCACAAGTATTAAATATTACATATAAAGATGATTTCTCTAAAGTAGCAGAATATGAAATCACTAATACAAAACTAATGTACACGCCTAATACATTATTGCATGATTATAATAATATTGTAAAATCTGTCTTAAATGATTTGAATTCTGTTCAATATAATTCAGATGCTATTAGAAAAGTATTAGATATTTCTAGTAATATAAAATTAACAGAATTATATTTAGATGAACAATTTACGAAAACAAAAGCAAAAATTGAAGATAGTTTATCAAAACTTCTTTCTGCTGATGCGGCAATAGCTGAAAATAGTAATAAGATAATAGATAATTATGTAATAGAAAAAATTAAGAATAATAAAGAAGCGTTACTTCTAGGTTTAACTTATCTAGAACGTTGGTATAATTTTAAATATGATAATGCAAGTGCAAAAGATTTAGTATTATATCATTTAGACTTCTTTGGTAAATCTAATAGTTCTGCATTAGATAATGTTATTGAGTTAGGTAAATCTGGCTTTAACAATTTATTAGCGAAAAATAATGTAATTACTTATAATGTGTTATTAGCGAAAAATTATGGAACTGATAGTTTATTTAAAGCATTAGAAGGTTATAGAAAAGTATTCTTACCAACTACTTCTAATAACGACTGGTTCAAAACACAATCTAAAGCTTATATAGTTGAAGAAAAATCTACTATTCCTGAAGTAAGTTCTAAGCAGTCAGAACAAGGAACAGAACACTCTATAGGTGTTTATGATAGATTAACTAGTCCATCATGGAAATATCAAAGTATGGTCTTACCGTTATTAACTTTACCAGAAGAAAAAATGATATTTATGATTGCCAATATTTCAACTATAGGATTTGGTGCTTACGATAGATATAGAAGTTCTGAATATCCTGAGGGAGAAAAATTAAACAAATTTGTAGAAGATAATGCACAAGAAGCGGCTAAACGATTTAGAGATCATTATGATTATTGGTACAAAATACTAGATACGAAAGAAAAAGATAAATTGTTTAGAAGTATTTTGGTATATGATTCTTTTAGATTTGGTAATGATAAAGATAAAAATACTAGTCAAGCAGATTTTGAAACTGATCATCCAGCAATAAAACATTTCTTCGGTCCTGCGGGGAATAATGTTGTTCATAATGGACACGGAGCATATGCTACGGGAGATGCGTTCTACTATATGGCTTATCGTATGCTTGATAAATCTGGTGCGGTAACATATACTCATGAAATGACACATAATTCTGATAGAGAGATTTATCTTGGAGGATATGGAAGAAGAAATGGGCTTGGACCAGAGTTTTATGCAAAAGGATTATTGCAAGCTCCTGATCATCCAAATGATGCAACAATCACGATAAACTCTGTGTTGAAATATGATGAAGCGGAAAATGCTGATAGACTACAAGTAAAAGATCCAACTCAACGATTTAATAATGCAGAAGATTTACGTAAATATATGCACAATTTATTTGATTTAGTTTATACACTTGAGATGTTAGAAGGAGAAGCAGTAGCTAAGTTAGATAGCAATCAAAAATATGATCTGTTGAGAAAAGTTGAGAATAAATTTAAACCTGATCCTGATGGAAATGAGGTTTACGCAACAAATGTTGTTCGTAGATTAAAACTAGATGAGCTTAATAAATTAACTTCTTTCAATAGTTTAATAGAAAACGATATAATCACAAGAAGAGGGTATATTGATGAAGGTGAGTATAAACGAAATGGATATTACACAATCAATCTTTTCTCACCAATATATTCTGCCTTAAGTAATGATAAAGGGACTCCGGGTGATTTAATGGGTCGTCGTATAGCGTTTGAACTATTAGCTGCAAAAGGATATAAAGAAGGTATGGTACCATATATTTCTAACCAATATGCAGAAGAAGCAAAAGCAAATGGAAGTAAAATTAATTTATATGGTAAAGAAGTAGGGTTGGTAACTGATAAACTAGTTCTTGAAAAGGTATTTAATAAACAGTATTCGTCTTGGATTGATTTTAAAAAAGCAATGTATAAAGAACGAGAAAGTAAATTTAATAAATTAACAAATATTAACTTTATAGATCCAACTAATTGGAGACGTCAAGAGACGGTAACTATTGATAATATTAGTAAGTTAAAAACATTGATTGAAAAAGCGGTGCAAGAAGATGCTACTAATTATGCTTCAATATTATATCCAAAAGAAAGTAGTAAAGTTTACAAACTTAAAAAAGCTATTTTCAAAGCTTATCTAGATCAAACTGATGATTTTAGAACTTCAATATTTGATGAGGAAAATAAATTTACTAATTAGGGGTAGCACATGAAGATAGGTTTCGTTTCTTCATGTGTGAAAGGTAAATTCCCAAACTAACTTCCACCGCTAATCCAAGTGGAAGTTAGTCTGATAAAAATCCTAAAAACCAGTGGAAATCCGTGTCAGGGTAAGTTCCACTGGTTTTAATCATGCTTGATTTCATCGCTTTTGTAGCCAAAATGAATAGAAAAAAAGAGCGCACAAAATCCCCTCATCTGAAAGCGTTTCAGATTAAGTTCCGCTATGGTGGAAGTTAGTGTGAGACGTTTGAATGCGGTTAAAGGTTAGTTTTTAGAACTTATGTTGGAGTAATGTAGAAGACTGACAGACGTCTTCTGCAGGTATTTTAGAAATACCGAGAAGCTTAGTAATCTCTTCTCCATAGGTAAATACAAAGAGCTCATAGGCTGACTTTCCATTTAAAGTAGCGCGTTTGACACTGTTGACATGAGAACAAACGAGATTGATGTCCTCTTGAGTTAAATTGTCAAAAGAAGTTCCTTTAGGTAGAATGTCGCGAATCAGCGTGTGATTTTTCTCAATTCTCCCTTTCTGGTCAGAGCGATTAGGGTCACAAAAGAAGAGTTTACTCTCTCCTCGCACATCCATTTCGATATCATCAACCCTGGCAAACTCTCCACCATTATAGGTAAGGATGACAGGAAAGAGTTGGAAGAAATCTTTGTCCGCTTGGTGAAGAGTGTTCTTGATGTCATAGAGGTGTTTGGTGACCTCAAGGGCAGTTTTATTATCCAGCAGTCTAGCGAAGATAAAGTTACAGAAAGACAGGTTGAAGGTGAGTAGGACTTTACCTCCCATCCTCCCCAGAACCGTATCCATTTCCAGCCAAGAGTTCAGTTGCTTAAGAGCCAAATAATTTAGGAAATCCTCATAGGAACGGCCTTTTTTAGCTTCTTTAGGGATGGAAGGTAGCTTACTTTTCCGTCTTTCTTTGAATTTAACTGCTCTGGCAAGATCAATCGGAGCGATAGATAGGTACCCTTTTCGAATGTGTCGGTAGACGGTTGAGGAGCTGACATCAAGATTGTAAGTTTTGAGGATATGATAGATGTGTTGTCCCTTTTTAACTCCATCAGAAATGACTTTGTCCATTTTCCAGAAGGTCTTGGAATTGAGGGGAGTTCCTTCACGAGCTTCGACAAGAGTTTGTTCGTATTGTTTTTGAGCTTGTTTAGAGAGGTAGAAGATCTTCTTATAGCCACAATTTTGTCTTCTTTTAGGACATCCATTACAGACAAAGGTAGCTTTGTCTAGTAAAGGACAAGGAAGGTTATGGCCTGTAGACTCTCGGACTTGTCTGTTTCGTTTGACTTCTTTGGAAACAGTGGTCGGGTCTTTTAGAATGGATTGTCCAATAGCTTTGAAGGTTTCACCGCGCTCTAAGCCCAGTTGGATATCATTGCGGTCTGAAAGGGTAAGGTGTTTATGTTTTGTCATAGTAGACCTCATTTCTAATTCAAACGTCTCATACTTAATTCCACCATAAAAATCCGTTTTAGACTAATTTCCACTTTGGTCAGGCAAGTGGAAGTTACTTTGAGAAGTTAGCTTCATGTGTGAAACTCTTTCCTTTTTGGTTTTGACTAGCTTTTTTGTGAAAAATTGTGTAAAATAGAATAGATAAACGAGGGGAAACCTCGGAAAATTTAAAGGAGAATCCATCTAATGGTAAAATTGGTTTTTGCTCGCCACGGTGAGTCTGAATGGAACAAAGCTAACCTTTTCACTGGTTGGGCTGATGTTGATTTGTCTGAAAAAGGTACACAACAAGCGATTGACGCTGGTAAATTGATCAAAGAAGCTGGTATCGAATTTGACCAAGCTTACACTTCGGTATTGAAACGTGCGATTAAGACAACTAACTTGGCTCTTGAAGCTTCTGACCAATTGTGGGTTCCAGTTGAAAAATCATGGCGTTTGAACGAACGTCACTACGGTGGTTTGACTGGTAAAAACAAAGCTGAAGCTGCTGAACAGTTTGGTGATGAGCAAGTTCACATCTGGCGTCGTTCATACGATGTATTGCCTCCAAACATGGATCGTGATGATGAGCACTCAGCTCACACAGACCGTCGTTATGCTTCACTTGACGACTCAGTAATCCCAGATGCTGAAAATTTGAAAGTGACTTTGGAACGTGCCCTTCCATTCTGGGAAGATAAAATCGCTCCAGCTCTTAAAGATGGTAAAAACGTATTCGTAGGAGCTCACGGTAACTCAATCCGTGCCCTTGTAAAACACATCAAAGGTTTGTCAGATGACGAAATCATGGACGTGGAAATCCCTAACTTCCCACCATTGGTATTCGAATTCGACGAAAAATTGAACGTTGTTTCTGAATACTACCTTGGAAAATAAGCTTTTCTTTTTTAAAAGAATTGTTGCAGAATCAGATTGTTTAGAAATAAACAATTTGATTCTGACTAAGAACCACCTTGGAAGTATCAAGTTGTGAGATGGGTAGGATTTTAATTAGTTTCTACTAGTGTATTTGTAGTTAAAAAAATATATACTGTGAGTATGAGGCTGGGACAAAAGTCTAACCTTAAATATAAAAAGCGAACAAAACGAGTTATCTGACATTCAGAATTCTGTCTTGTTCGCTTTTCTGTCTAATCTATCGATTTTAAAAATTTATAGTAGATTGAAATTGAAATAGTACACTACGACTTCTAAAACATTGCTAGAAATTAAATTGACTTTCTTAACAGATTTGTTCACATTTTATTTCAATCTACTACAAAATCAAAATCTTTTTGTCCCAGCCTCCTACTTTTTCTACTTACCTTGATATTAAATATAAAAAATGAAATAAGAACTAAACGATTTAGTATTTGAATTCAAATCAATTTATAACAATAATTTAGAATACAAGTTGTACTGCTTTAAATTCAGTCTATTATAGTATAGAGGAATGAGATAAAAACTGACCAAATTGATTAGGAAATTCAAACCAATTTCTAATAATATTTTAGGGACTGCAGTATATTATACTAAATTAAATTGACTATGATACTCAATGAAAATCAAAAAGCCAACTAGCTACAAATTACTCAAAGATGTTCTTTGAGCTTATATATAGAACTGATGTGCTTTGCAGAAGTATAAGCCATCGATATTGTTCTGGTTCAGACTATATCAATTAAGTATATGCCATTATAAACGATTGTTTTTGAAAATGGAAGCAACGATGTTGGATTGAATGAATCTACCTAGGCTATATTTTCTAAGAGAGTTGATAAAAATTCAAAGGTTTGATATAATGATTGTTGTAAAGTGTAAGCTGAAAAGAAGGATAGAATATGAGGAAAATTAGGACCAAATCTACAATGTATATTACATTGTTACTGACATGGTTGGCATTGCTATTGCTTGTGATGCCAGCATTTATTCACACCGTTAGAGACGCCAGTGAGTATCAAGGAGTATTGAGGCCTTTGGTATTGGTATTAGTTGTATTGAATGCCTTATTTATTAGCTATTTTTGGTTAAATGGTCTAAAGGATATTATATACGTCTCGACATTTTATCTCAATAAGTATATATATATATATATGGAAATAATTTTAAAAAAAGTAGTTCAATTTCTGAAGATAAAAAAGTAATCTTGCTATATTGTACCGCTAATGATTTTGTTCCAGAGTGTTTAGCAGAATCAATGCAACAAGATTACGTAAATTTTGAAACAGTTATATTAGATGACTCCAAATCAGAGGTTTATAAACAGCAGGTAGATGAGTTTGCTAAAAAATACAATGTTTCTGTTATCAGAAGAGATGATCGAAATGGCTTTAAGGCTGGTAATATCAATAATTATTTAAAAAATAAAAATGATTATGATTACTTTGTTTTATTAGACAGCGATGAGATTATTCCTTCAAATTTTATAAAAAAATCATTGGCTTATTTCGAGAAGAATAGAAATTTAGGAATTCTACAAGCGACTCACGTTGCGTCTAGGAACAGAAATCTTTTTATGGATACCTTAGCGATTGGAGTAGATTCTCATTGGCCAGTGTATCAAAATGTGAAGCATCGCTATGGTTTTTTATCACTATTAGGTCATGGTGCTATGATTAGTAAAGACTGTTACCAAGCAGCTGGAGGATTTCCACATGTTGTCGCTGAAGATTTGTGTTTCAGTATTGAATCCAGAATTAAAGGAGATTACCATGTAGGATTTGCTGACGATATTGTTTGTCAGGAAGAATATCCGGTAGACTATTTAGCCTTTAAAAAACGGCATTCTAAATGGACGCAAGGAAATATGGAATTTATTAAAAGATATACTCCAATTATTTTAAAATCTAAACTAAAATGGCAGGAGAAGTTAGATATTATATTATTTACATATAATTTACCTCTAACGGCAGTTTTTGCTTTTTATATCGTTATGAATCTAATTTTATTTCCATTACTACATTATAAATTAGAGTACCCAGCATGGCTTTTAATTCCAACCTTTATCTTTTTATTGGCTCCAATGTCTAATGATATTATTTTTTATAGTAGAAAAATAAATATTTTTCAACTTATATTCTATCTTTTTACCTCATTTATGCTATTTGGTTCTATGTTTTATGTTAGTTTGGTTTCCTCATTTAAATCTATATTTGGAAAGAAAGCAGTTTTCTTAGTGACACCAAAAGATACACGAAAAATTACAGTGTTAGAAGCTCTGAAATTTAATTATAAAGAAATAATTTTTGCGTGTATTTTGATGATGATATCCTTTTTGACATCGGGAAATATTTTGCCGGTCATATTGATCGTTATTCCAAGCTTATTTTCTCCTGTACTAACGTTATATAGTAATTATAGGTTAAAAAAATAAAGCTATCCCTGAGCAATTATTTTAATAGGATTGTAAGTCTAGGATTGATTTCTAGGCTTTTTATGTTAGTATGGTAGTATGATAAGGAATAAAAAACAAGATTATGTATTGGCCTACAAGCAACCAGCTTCAAGAACATATAAGGGTTGGGAAGAAGAGGCCTTACCGATAGGCAATGGTTCTTTAGGGGCAAAAATATTTGGGCTTATAGGGGCTGAACGGATTCAATTCAATGAAAAAAGTCTCTGGTCTGGTGGTCCACTTCCTGATAGTTCAGATTATCAGGGTGGAAATCTTCAGGATCAGTATGCTTTTTTAGCTGAGATTCGGTAGGCTTTGGAAAAGAGAGATTACAATCGGGCTAAAGAACTGGCTGAACAGCACCTAGTCGGGCCAAAAACGAGTCAATATGGGACCTATCTGTCCTTTGGGGATATTTTTATTGAGTTCAGCCAGCAAGGTATGACTTTGTCTCAGGTGACGGACTATCAGAGACAGCTGAATATTAGTAAGGCACTTGCGACGACTTCTTATGCCTATAAGGGAACGCGATTTGAACGTGAAACCTTTGCCAGTTTTCCAGATGATCTCTTGGTTCAACGTTTTACTAAGGAAGGGTTGGAAACTCTAGATTTTACTATAGAACTATCCTTGACCCGTGATTTGGCTTCTGATGGAAAGTATGAACAGGAAAAATCTGATTACAAGGAGTGCCAGTTAGATATTACTGATTCTTATATCTTGATGAGGGGACGGGTTAAGGATAGTGATCTGCAGTTTGCGAGTTATCTAGCTTGGGAAACGGATGGAGACATTAGAGTCTGGTCAGATAAGGTTCAGATATCAGGAGCCAGTTATGCCAATCTTTTCTTGGTAGCTAAGACGGATTTTGCCCAGAATCCTGCTAGCAATTATCGCAAGAAAATAGATTTAGAGCAGCAAGTAAAGGACTTGGTGGAGACAGCTAAAGAAAAGGGCTATGCCCAATTGAAATCAAGGCATATTGAGGACTATCAAGCCTTATTCCAGCGTGTTCAATTGGATTTGGGAGCTGAAGTTGACGCATCCACTACAGATGATTTGTTAAAAAATTATAAGCCACAAGAAGGGCAGTCTTTGGAGGAGCTGTTCTTCCAGTATGGACGGTATTTATTGATTAGTTCTTCTAGAGATTGCTCAGATGCTCTACCAGCTAACCTACAGGGAGTCTGGAATGCGGTCGATAATCCTCCTTGGAATTCAGACTATCACCTGAATATCAATCTGCAGATGAATTATTGGCCAGCCTATATTACTAATCTCCTAGAGACAGCCTTTCCGGTCATCAACTATATAGATGATTTGCGTGTCTATGGTCGTCTAGCGGCTGCAAGGTATGCAGGAATCGTCTCTCAGGAAGGGGAGGAGAATGGTTGGTTGGTTCATACTCAAGCGACTCCCTTTGGTTGGACGGCACCTGGTTGGGATTACTATTGGGGTTGGTCACCAGCTGCCAATGCGTGGATGATGCAAACTGTTTATGAAGCCTATACATTTTACAGGGACCAAGACTATCTCAGGGAGAAAATTTATCCCATGTTGAGGGAAACGGTTCGTTTTTGGAATGCCTTTTTACATAAGGATCAGCAGGCGCAGCGTTGGGTCTCTTCTCCATCTTATTCGCCAGAACATGGGCCGATTTCGATTGGCAATACCTATGACCAATCTCTGATTTGGCAGTTATTTCATGATTTTATTCAGGCTGCTCAGGAATTGGGACTGGATGAGACTTTGTTGACTGAGGTCAAGGAGAAGTTTGACTTGCTTAATCCTCTTCAAATCACTCAATCTGGTCGAATCAGGGAGTGGTATGAGGAGGAAGAGCAGCATTTTCAAAATGAGAAAGTGGAGGCCCAGCATCGGCACGCTTCCCATCTGGTGGGACTCTATCCTGGAACTCTCTTTAGCTATAAGGGACAAGAGTATCTTGAAGCGGCGCGTGCTAGCCTCAGTGATCGTGGAGATGGGGGTACAGGCTGGTCTAAGGCCAATAAGATCAATCTTTGGGCGCGTCTAGGAGATGGCAATCGAGCCCATAAATTATTAGCAGAGCAGTTAAAGTCATCCACCTTGCCAAATCTTTGGTGTAGCCACCCTCCTTTTCAGATAGATGGTAATTTTGGTGCTACTAGTGGCATGGCAGAAATGTTACTCCAGTCTCATGCAACTTATCTGGTACCTTTAGTCGCCCTACCCGATGCATGGTCAAGAGGTTTAGTTTCAGGCTTAATGGCACGTGGACATTTTGAAGTTAGCATGAGGTGGGCGGATAAAAAAACTCTTACAGTTGACCATTTTATCAAGAAGTGGGGGAGATTTGCGAGTTTCTTATCCAGGTATTGAGAAGAGTGTGATTAAATTGGATAAAGAAAAAATAAAAGCGAAATGCATAGAGAAAGATTGTATTTCGGTGGCAACAGCAGAAGGTGATCTGGTTCAATTTTCTTTTTAAGAAGATAATAGAAGGCAGTAATTTTTAATAAGGATTTGAGAATGTAAGCAGTTTCCAACCAGTAAAAAAAGCGTTATAATGGTAGTAGGAAGTAATTTGTTTGAGAGAGGGTGGGTTTTATGGCTTATATTGAGATGAGACACTGTTACAAGCGTTATCAGGTTGGGGACACGGAAATTGTGGCCAATCGTGATGTGAATTTTGAGATTGAAAAGGGAGAATTGGTTATTATTCTAGGTGCGTCTGGTGCAGGCAAGTCAACGGTTCTTAATCTTCTTGGGGGAATGGATACCAATGACGAGGGGGAAATCTGGATTGATGGTGCCAACATTGCAGACTACAATTCCCACCAGAGAACCAATTACCGCCGCAATGATGTAGGCTTTGTTTTTCAGTTTTATAATCTAGTTTCCAATCTAACCTCTAAGGAAAATGTGGAGTTGGCTTCAGAAATCGTGACAGATGCCTTGAATCCTGAACAGGTATTGACAGATGTAGGTCTGGCTCATCGTCTCAATAACTTTCCAGCCCAGCTTTCTGGAGGGGAGCAACAGCGAGTCTCAATTGCACGCGCGGTAGCCAAAAATCCTAAAATCCTTCTTTGTGATGAACCGACTGGAGCCTTGGATTATCAGACGGGCAAGCAGGTTTTGAAAATTCTCCAAGATATGTCTCGTCAAAAGGGAGCGACGGTGATTATCGTGACTCACAATGGAGCTTTGGCGCCCATTGCTGATCGCGTGATTCATATGCACGATGCCAGTGTCAAGGATGTGGTGATCAACCAGCATCCTCAGGATATTGACAGTTTGGAGTACTAGCATGATTAAGCGAAAAACCTATTGGAAGGACTTAATTCAGTCCTTCACAGGCTCCAAGGGACGTTTTTTATCTATCTTGACCTTGATGATGTTGGGCTCTCTAGCCCTAGTAGGTCTCAAAGTAACTAGCCCCAACATGGAGGCGACAGCTAATGCTTATTTAACAACTGCTCAAACCCTGGATTTGGCAGTTATGTCTAATTATGGTTTGGATCAAACAGATCAAGAAGAACTAGAACAGATAGAGGGAGCAGAGGTTGAGTTTGGCTATTTGATAGATGTGACTATGGAGAATGGGCAGGATGCCATTCGGCTGTATTCCAAACCAAAGCGAATTTCAACCTTTCAGCTAAGAGAGGGGCAACTTCCTCAGTCAGACAAGGAAATCGCTTTGGCCACTCATTTGCAAGGCCAATACAGCGTGGGACAGGAGATTAGTTTTAAAGAAAAAGAAGGCGGTCATTCCTCTTTAAAAGACCATACTTTTACCATTACTGGTTTTGTGGATTCGGCTGAAATCCTCTCTCAGCGAGATATGGGCTATGCAGGGAGTGGAAGTGGGACTCTGACAGCCTATGGGGTGATTTTACCTAGTCAGTTTGATCAGAAAGTCTACAATATAGCTCGTTTAAAATATCAAGATTTATCAGGTTTAAATGCCTTTTCAGAAGCTTATGAAGAAAAATCCAAGCAACATCAGGAAGACCTTGAACAAGCTTTGTCAGATAATGGCAAGGCACGTCTGCAACTCTTGAAAAAAGAAGGACAAGAGTCTTTAGACAAAGGCCAAGAGACCCTTGACAAGGCTGAGACTAATTTGCAGGAAGGCAAGCGTCGTTTAGTAGCTGCTCAAGCTCGTTTACAGGCTCAGGAAAGTCAACTGGCCTTGCTTCCTCAAGCCCAGAGAGAGCAAGCTAGTTCTCAACTTACCCAAGCTAAGCAGGAATTGGGCAAGGAAGAGGACAAACTAAAGCAGGCTGAACAAAGTCTAGCTCAAGAAAAGGAAAAATTAGAAAAACATCAGCAAGTCTTGGATGATTTGGCTGAGCCCAAGTATCAAGTCTATAATCGTCAGACCATGCCAGGTGGTCAGGGCTACCTCATGTACAGTAATGCTTCAGCCAGTATTCGGGCAGTGGGCAATATCTTTCCTGTAGTGCTTTATGCCGTAGCAACTATGGTGACCTTCACAACTATGACTCGTTTTGTGGATGAAGAGCGAACTCATGCAGGGATTTTTAAGGCCTTGGGCTATCGTAGTAAGGATATTATCGTCAAGTTTCTCCTCTACGGTCTAGTAGCTGGGACTGTAGGAACAGCTCTAGGTAGCATACTTGGACATTATTTACTAGCCGGTGTGATTTCAAGTGTCATTACAAAAGGCATGGTAGTGGGAGAAACCCAGATTCAGTTCTATTGGACCTATAGCTTACTGGCTCTTGTCTTGAGTTGGTTGGCGAGTGTGCTACCAGCCTACTTGGTAGCTCGTAGGGAACTTCATGACGAAGCAGCCCAGCTTTTATTGCCTAAACCTCCTGTTAAAGGAGCTGAAATCTTACTAGAGCGCATCGGTTTTATCTGGCGTCGTCTCAGTTTTACCCATAAGGTAACAGCCCGTAATATCTTCCGTTATAAACAGCGGATGTTGATGACGATCTTTGGTGTGGCAGGTTCAGTCGCTCTGCTCTTTGCAGGTTTGGGAATTCAATCCTCTGTAGCAGGAGTTCCGTCTAGACAGTTTCAACAAATCCAACAGTATCAAATGATTGTCTCTGAAAATCTTAGTGCGACCAATCAAGACAAGGCAAATCTAGAAGAAGTGTTGAAAGGTCAGGCTATTCAAGCCTACCAGAAAATTTATTCTAAGACGCTAGACAAGGATTTTAAAGGCAAGGCTGGTCTTCAGACTGTTACTCTTATGATGACAGAGAAGGAGGATTTGACTCCCTTTATCCATCTGCAACATCATCAGCAGGAGCTGACATTAAAAGATGGCGTCGTTATTACAGCTAAACTTGCTCAGCTGGCAGGTGTCAAGGTTGGGCAGACTCTAGAAATTGAAGGTAAGGAACTAACGGTCGCTGCTATTACTGAGAACTACGTTGGTCACTTTATTTATATGAGTCAGGCTAGCTATGAGCAAATTTACGGACAGCTACCCCAAGCCAACACTTATCTGGTTTCGCTAAGGGATACCAGTGCAACTAGTATCGAAAGGCAGGCCGGCTTACTTATGAATCAATCTGCGGTGTCCAGCGTTGTCCAAAATGCTTCAGCCATTCGACTCTTTGACTCCGTCGCTAGCTCACTCAATCAGACCATGACCATCTTAGTTATCGTGTCGGTTCTATTGGCTATCGTTATCCTTTACAATCTGACCAATATCAATGTGGCTGAGAGAATACGTGAACTCTCTACTATCAAGGTTCTCGGTTTTCATAATAATGAAGTCACCCTCTACATTTATCGTGAGACGATTGTCTTGTCTCTTGTGGGAATCGTCCTTGGTCTGGTCTCAGGTTTCTATTTACACCAATTTTTGATTCAAATGATTTCGCCTGCGACTATTCTCTTTTATCCGCAGGTAGGCTGGGAAGTCTATGTAATTCCAGTTGCAGCAGTAAGCACCATTTTGACCCTACTTGGTTTCTTTGTCAATCATCATCTGAGAAAAGTTGATATGCTTGAAGCCTTGAAATCTGTAGAGTAAGGCGATTGTTTTTAGCTGATTGCCCTTGTATTTACACGTAAACAAAAATCCTCCGTTTCAAATAGTAGGGAACTCTTTGTGACAGAGGATTTTTTCTATAGGGCTTTAGCAGCTGCAATTGCGGCTTCGAAGTTTGGCTCAGAATTGATATTGTCCACATATTCAACGTAGCGAATAGTATTGTCAGTATCGAGGACAAAGACTGCGCGTGCCAATAGGTGCCACTCATTGATTAAGAGGGCATAATCACGTCCAAAGGAATGGTCGAAATAGTCTGAGAGCATGATAGCATTTTCAATACCTTCAGCACCGCACCAACGTTTTTGGGCAAAAGGCAGGTCCATTGAAACAGTCAAGACAACTGTATTATCCAGACCAGCCAGTTCTTCATTAAAACGACGCGTTTGAGTTGAGCAGATGCCTGTATCGATAGAAGGCACGACACTCAAGACTTTTTTCTTGCCATCAAAATCAGCCAGAGATTTTTTAGAAAGGTCTGTTGTAGTGAGTGAAAAATCAAGTGCCTTGTCGCCGACTTGTAGTTGTTTACCTGTAAAGCTCACAGGATTTCCGAGAAAAGTTACCATAAGATACTCCAATCTTTTTTCTTCCATTTTAGCTGAAACGGTCGAAATTATCCAATGATTTGATCGGAAATATGGACATAGAAAAAAAACGCCAGTTCATGTGAGAATGACGTTTTTCAGAGGTTTATACTCAATGAAAATCAAAGAGCAAACTAGGAAGCTAGCCACAGGTTGCTCAAAACAGTGTTTTGAAGAGATTTTTGAAGAGTATTATTTTGCCAATCCTTCAGCAATTTTATCAAGGTTGTATTTCATCATGCTGTAGTAGCTGTCGCCTTCTTTACCTTCTTCTGCGATAGAGTCAGTAAAGATTTGTGCGTAGATTGGGATGTTTGTGTCTTGAGAAACAGTTTTCATTGGACGGTCATCCACACTAGATTCTACAAAGAGTGATGGAACTTTTGTTTGGCGAAGTTTTTCAACCAAGGTCTTGATTTGTTCAGGTGTTCCTTCTTCTTCAGTATTGATTTCCCAAATGTAAGCACTTGGGACACCATAGGCTTTAGAGAAGTATTTGAATGCTCCTTCGCTGGTTACAATGAGTTTCTTTTCAGCAGGGATGTTATTAAATTTATCCTTACTTTCTTTATCAAGTTTGTCTAACTTATCAGTATATTCTTTGAGATTTTTTTCATAGAATTCCTTGTTGTTAGGGTCTTTGGCGCTCAATTGTTTAGCGATATTTTTAGCAAAGATAATCCCATTTTCAAGGTTGAGCCAAGCGTGTGGGTCTTCTTTACCTTTTTCATTTTTTCCTTCAAGGTAGATAACTTCAACCCCTTCGCTGACTGCAAAGTAGTCTTTGTTTTCAGTTTTCTTGGCATTTTCTACCAATTTGGTAAACCAGGCATTGCCACCTGTTTCAAGGTTGATACCGTTATAGAAAATGAGGTCTGCCTCAGAAGTTTTCTTAACATCTTCAGGAAGTGGTTCGTATTCGTGTGGGTCTTGCCCAATCGGAACGATACTATGAAGATCAATTTTGTCACCAGCAATATTTTTAGTAATATCAGCGATGATTGAGTTTGTAGCAACAACTTTTAGTTTTTGACCAGAAGCTGCATCTTTTTTTCCGCTAGCACATGCTACAAGAGCAATGACGGAAAGAAAGAGAACGAGTAATGTACCTAATTTTTTCATTAGATCCTCCAATTTATTATTGGGGCTTTGCCCCTTATTTTAACAAATGTTTATTTTTTAGTTTCAAATATCGTTGTTTTGGAGCGATAAAGAAGCTAATGAGAAAGAAACTAGCAGCTGTGAGCACGATACTAGAACCTGCCGCAACATTAAAACTATAACCGATAAAGAGTCCCAAAACTGAAGCAGTAGCTCCAAAGGTTGAGGAAAGGAAAATCATGCTTTTCAGGCTATTAGCATACAGATAAGCAGTTGCGGCTGGGGTAATCAGCATGGCTACAATCAGGATAGTTCCGACACTTTGCATGGCTGTCACAGACACGAGAGTCAGGAGTACCATGAGAAGGTAGTGATAGAAATTGACAGGCATTCCCATGGCTTTGGCCAAGAGTTCATCAAAGGAAGTTATCAAGAGTTGCTTGAAGAAAATCCAGATCAACAAGAGAATGGCTGCCCCCACACCCATAGTAATAAACATATCCGTATCTTGGACAGCTAGGATATTACCAAAAAGGATATGGAAAAGGTCAGTTGAACTTTTAGCGACACTAATCAAGATGATACCGAGGGCTAAGAAAGAAGAAAAGGTAATGCCGATGGCGGTATCGCTTTTGATAATCGAGTTTCCCTTGATGTAGGTAATGATGATGGCAGCTAGCAATCCAAAGACAATGGCTCCGATAAAGAAGTCAAGGCCCAAGATGAAGGAGAGGGCTACACCTGGTAAGACAGCATGTGAAATGGCATCTCCCATGAGTGACATCCCGCGTAGGATGATGAAACATCCTACAGCTCCAGCTACGACCCCGACGACAATAGCTGTTATCAAGGCATTTTGTAAGAAATGGAATTTTTGCAATCCATCGATAAATTCTGCAATCATAGGTCACCTCCATTGAAAAAGAGTCGATTACCGTAAGCTTCTTTGAGATTGGCTTCGGTAAAGGTTTCTTTGGTTGGACCAAAGGCAATCACTTCTCGATTGACAAGCAAGACTTGATCGAAGTAGTGGGGAACCTTGCTGAGGTCGTGGTGGACGATGAGAACCGTCTTCCCAGCTTTTTTCAGATCTCTCAGCGTATTCATGATGATTTCCTCACTGACAGAGTCAATCCCAACAAAGGGTTCATCCAAGAGAATATAGTCGGCTTCCTGTACCAAACATCTGGCAATCAAGACCCGCTGGAATTGACCTCCAGACAGTTGACTGATTTGCCGTTCAGCATAGTCAGCTAGACCGACGATTTCAAGGGCTTCTTGCACTTTCTTCCAATGTTTAGCCTTTAAACTGCGAAAGAGAGGGATAGAAGGAAAGAGTCCTAGCGAGACGCATTCCTTGACCTTGATGGGAAAGTTGTAGTCGATATTGATTTTTTGTTCGACATAGGCAATTCGGTGTAAGGATTTTTTAACTTCCTTGTCATCGAGAAATGCCTGACCTTGATGTGGGATAATTCCCAGCATACCTTTTAATAGTGTTGATTTCCCAGCGCCGTTTGGACCAATGATGCCGGTAATTGTTGGTCCATGGAGCACTAGTGAAATATCCTTAAGTGCCAACGTTTCTTTGTAGGAGACACTGAGGTTTTCGATACGTATCATAAACTTGTATTCCTCCTGTCTCTTAATATACATTAAAAAAAAAATTAAGTCAAGTTAATTTTTGAAAAAATTAAAATAATAACTGAAAAATCTTTACCAAAATCTTTACACATTACGCAAGGAAATCAATATATAGTGGATTGAATCTGGAATAGTCCACCGAGTTTTTTAAAACATTGTTAGAAATTGGTTTGAATTTCCTAATCAATTTATCCTGTTTTTAGTTTATTTTGATATATATTTAGTAGGAGGTCTAATAAAACGCATAATCTCAAGGTTTATACACTGATATTATGCGTTTTTATGATTTTAAAGATTCTTTAATTAGATTTAGTATCTGTACTTCAAAAAGTATTTTAATCTATCTATGGATAAGCCCTTAGTTTACTCTTTGATTTTTATTGAGTATGAGCGATTCTTTGATGAATTATTTTGAATAAGTATATCACACTTTAAACATCAATAGTTTTTACTTTTGGTTAATGGACTAAAGTAACTAAATCCCCCTGCAAGAAATCTTATAGTACCTGCTAATATTAGAATACTTATGATAGTTAAGTTATGTGAAACAAGTATTCCTCCAAGGTATGCTCCTAAGGGGATAGAAGCAAATGAGATCATTCTAGTAATACTAACAACACGTCCCAACATTTCTTTTTTGACAACTTTTTGTCGTAACGTAAAATATGTAATGGCATTGATATTGCCAAACATATTACTCAAACCTAAAAATACTCCCATATATATATAGTTTGTGTTAATTGATAGCAACATAGTAGATAGACCAGCTAGCATTGTACTGATGGAGAGGATTTTTCCATATCTAAACTTTTTAATTAATTCAGGGGCAAGAATAGCACCTAATATAGCTCCTACACCAGCTATTGAGAGTATTAATCCATAGTGAAAGGAGGTATAGCCTAGAACATCTGTAATATAGTAAACTAAGTTGGCCTGAAATATATGAATGGCAAAGTTTGTTCCAAAAAAAAGAATAGCTCCACTTAGGATGATTTTATCATTTTTTACATAGTGCAAACCAATAGATATTGTTTTAGAAAGACTCTCTTTTTTAGAGATATTTACTAGTATATTTTCTGGAGTTTTTATGAAGAGAATTAATACGCTGGCAATTAAAAAGGTAAGAGCATTGACCCATAAAACTTTAGCTGGATTAATAAGTAATAGAACAGATCCACTAATCATAGGACCAATAAGATTTAATGTATTGTCAATAAGTTGGATTCCTGAATTGGCTTTTGATAGCTGATTGTCTGTCACAATCTGTGGTAACAAGCTTTGAAATGCTGGGTGGACTAATGGCTCTGTAGAAGAGAGCAGGAAGGTTAAAATATAAATTAAGAGTAAGAGTATATTATCATTTTTAAAAGATATTATTAGCAAACTTAGAATGATTAATGAGATTAAATGACATATTGAGATGATATATACTTTTTTGAATTTATCTGCTAATATACCTCCTACTAGAGAAAATAAAATCCATGGTAAAAATGAAATACCGTAGAGAGTAGCCATATGAAATGGAGATCCTGTTTTCTCAAATACTAGCAAAGGTAGAGCTAATTTTCTTAGCCAATCACCAAAGTTGGATACAAGAAATGTTAGCCACAATATTTTGTAATTTCTATTCAATAATATTACCTCCACGACAGGTTATACAATTGGGATCTATATGCCAATGCTCGGCTATTTTTGTAGTCATTGTATTCATATCTATGGATTTTAATTGGCCTACAGTAGTTAATTCACCGATACCAGTGATATATTTTGTAACTTCTGAACAAATGATACCAGTTGCTACAGATACTAGAGGAGCTATGGCAGTATTGTCACCAACTAAGTTTAAACGAGTTCTTTCTTCAAGGATTAGGTGAGAAATAGGGTGTTCTTTTTGGATAGTATTTCTCCAACAATCAATGCATCCAGATATTTTGGGAATAATAGTATATTGCAAGGCTCGTTGTGCTTCTAAACCTGCACAAAATAAAGGAATATTCAGCTTTACTATAGCTTCATTTACCCATCTTGCTAGTTTGACTTTAGGTCTATCCGCAACTAGTATTAAGCAATCAAATCCACGGAATGATTCAACAACATCTTCAGATGAATTGATTTTCTTTTCCTCAACAGTAAATTTTATTTGAGGATTAAATTCATAGATGCGTTGTTTTGCTATACTTGCTTTACTTTTTCCTATATCATCAAAGTTATATAAAATTTGTCTATTTAAATTAGATATATCAACGACATCAAACTCAACAGCTTTTATTTCTCCTATACCTAAGCCAGCTAAGTCATATATAATGTGAGAGCCTAATCCGCCTAATCCAATAATTCCAATTTTTGAATCAATTAATTTTTTTTGAGAAATATATTTATTTTCACTTAAAGTTGCGTAAGATGAAAAAAAGTTGATGTTTCTGTGATAACGTTCTAATTCATACTTGGATAATATTTTAGAACCAGTAAGATTTAAATCCTCGATAAATCGTTCTTTACTGATTTCATCAATAGCTTCCATTACATCAGATGGTGATAGTTCACTGTAGGTTTCTGAAACTTCTCTTATGATTTTTTCGACGGTATTAATTCCATCCATTTTTTTGAGCATGTATTCAATAGCTCCGCTAGGGTCTTCATATTCTGTAATTTCTCCAAACCCACCTATATAGACCGATCCGTCTTTATATACTACTGGGTAAGCCTTTTTTAGTTTTGGACGAGCTTTTAGTAGATCCATTATATCTCCTTATATCAATTAAAAGAAAAGGTAACTAGAGAAAGTCTAGTTACCAGCCTCGGTGAAGAAAGTATTACTATCCTTCTACTGCGATTCCTGCAATACTTGCAGAATGAACACGTTTTTGCTTAAGCATAAAATCTACCTCCTAATATTTAAATTTCAAGTAGCAAAGCTACGAGATAGATAAAATTTTATCATTTTATATATTTTTTGTCAATTCATTTTTCAGACAATTAATTTTTTTGTGAATTTTTAAAAAATTAAAATAATAACTGAAAAATGATGGCAAGAGAAAGTTCATTTTTAATTGCATTCCCAGTTAATTTTTGTTAAGCTAAAAACAAGTACAAATGAAAGCGAGAACACGATGACACGTTATCAAGATGATTTTTATGATGCAATCAATGGAGAATGGCAACAGACAGCTGAAATCCCAGCAGATAAGTCTCAAACGGGAGGTTTTGTTGATTTAGACCAGGAAATTGAAGATCTGATGCTGGCGACAACAGACAAGTGGTTGGCAGGAGAAGAGGTGCCTGAGGATGCTATCTTGGCAAACTTTGTCAAATACCACCGCCTAGTTCGTGATTTTGACAAGAGAGAAGCTGACGGTATCACACCTGTCTTACCACTCCTTAAAGAATTCCAAGCATTAGAGACTTTTGCAGATTTCACGGCTAAACTAGCAGAGTTTGAGCTTGCAGGAAAACCGAACTTCCTTCCTTTTGGTGTATCGCCAGACTTTATGGATGCCAGAATCAACGTTTTATGGGCTAGCGCTCCAAGCACGATCCTGCCAGATACGACCTACTATGCAGAAGACCATCCTCAGCGAGAAGAGCTCTTGACTCTTTGGAAAGAAACTAGCGCAAATCTTCTCAAGGCTTATGATTTCTCTGATGCAGAAATTGAAGACTTGCTAGAGAAAAGACTAGAATTGGACCGTCGCGTTGCAGCAGTGGTGCTTTCTAATGAAGAAAGTTCAGAATATGCTAAACTCTACCATCCATATTCTTATGAAGATTTCAAGAAATTTGCGCCTGCCTTACCCCTGGAAGACTTCTTCCAAGCTGTTCTTGGACAAGTACCAGATAAGGTTATCGTAGACGAGGAACGTTTTTGGCAAGCAGCAGATCAATTCTATAGTGAAGAAGCTTGGCCTCTCCTCAAGGCAACCTTAATTTTAAGTGTTGTTAATCTTTCAACCAGCTATTTAACAGAAGAAATCCGTGTCTTGTCAGGTGCTTACAGCCGTGCGCTTTCAGGAGTTCCAGAAGCCAAAGACAAGATCAAGGCAGCCTACCAGCTAGCACAAGGCCCATTCAAACAAGCCTTGGGTCTCTGGTATGCCCATGAAAAATTCTCCCCAGAAGCTAAGGCGGATGTGGAGAAAAAAGTGGCAACTATGATTGATGTCTATAAGGAACGCTTGGCTAAGAATGACTGGCTGACTCCTGAAACTCGTGACAAGGCCATCGTCAAACTCAATGTCATCAAGCCTTATATCGGTTACCCAGAAGAAATGCCAGCACGCTACAAAGACAAGGTAGTGGATGAGACTGCTAGTCTTTTTGACAATGCTCTAGCCTTTGCGCGTGTGGAAATCAAGCACAGTTGGAGCAAGTGGAACCAACCTGTTGACTACAAGGAATGGGGCATGCCTGCTCATATGGTCAATGCTTATTACAATCCACAGAAGAACTTAATTGTCTTCCCAGCAGCTATTTTACAGGCACCTTTCTATGACTTGCATCAGTCATCTTCTGCTAATTACGGTGGGATTGGTGCAGTTATTGCCCATGAAATTTCTCACGCCTTTGATACCAACGGAGCTTCCTTCGATGAAAATGGTAGCCTCAAGGATTGGTGGACAGAGAGCGACTATGCTGCCTTTAAGGAGAAAACACAAAAAGTCATTGACCAATTTGATGGACAGGATTCTTATGGAGCAACCATCAACGGTAAATTGACTGTATCAGAAAACGTGGCTGACTTGGGAGGAATCGCTGCAGCGCTTGAAGCAGCTAAGAGAGAACCAGACTTCTCAGCAGAAGAGTTCTTCTACAACTTCGGTCGCATCTGGCGCATGAAAGGTCGTCCAGAATTTATGAAACTTTTGGCTAGCGTTGATGTGCACGCACCAGCTAAACTCCGTGTCAATGTACAAGTACCAAACTTCGATGATTTCTTTACAACCTATGATGTCAAAGAAGGAGACGGTATGTGGCGTTCGCCAGAAGAGCGCGTGATTATTTGGTAATGCAAAAAATCTAGTCATCAGAAAAAAGGCATTCAATCAGGTGTGAAAACCTTGTTTGGATGCCTTTTATAGTGGAAAAACTGCTGGATAGTGTACTTAAAATGCGATAGACATTGTCACCATCTTGCTAGAAAAAGGGATTGAAGGTCTTTTCATGAGCGATGGTTGTAGCTGGACCATGCCCTGGATAGACATCGTAGTTTGGTAGGGTGAAGAGTTGGGTCTGGATACTATGAAGGAGTTGCTCTGTACTACCAGTCGGAAGATCCGTCCGTCCGATTGTTTCACGGAACAGAGCATCACCTGTCAAGACCAAATGAGCTTGCGGAAAGACGATAGAAACACCACCGATAGAATGCCCTGGTGTTGGCAAGACAGTGAAACGAAATTCCTCTAGTTGGTATTCTTCGTGAAAGATAAAAGTGTGCTCTGCAGGTTTTGCGACCACATCTGCCATATCATCGTGGCGAGGTAGCCCAGAGAGATTATCGACAGGAGTATAGAGCCAGCTGGCTTCGCTCTCTGCGACATAGACAGGAGGATTGCCAAAAGTTTCGCGAACCAAGTCCAGACTCATGATATGGTCATAATGGGCGTGGGTCAAGAGAATGGCACAGATCGGTTTGTTGATCTTCTCTATTGTCTGACGAATGGCTTCCCAATGACTACCAGGATCTACCACGATGAGGTGTTTTTCACCTTCTAGGTAATAGGTATTTTCATAGGCAACAGGATTCACAGTTTTATGGATTTTCATATTAGCTCCAATCTCAAAGAATGTACTAAATTAAGTATAGCACAGTTGGGGAGAATAGGTAAGGATTTAGAATGAACTTAAAAACCAGCATGACTGGATGAAGACAGGCTGGTTATCAATTTATCAATATTTGAGAGGTGTCAATTGCCCTTCATAGGTTGCATAAACTCCGTCATTAGCTTGTTTGATAGATGTGATGTTTAGAGTGCCACCGTAGTTGGCTTCTCGTTTATCGCTATATTCACTATAAGTTATCCTATTGGGCAGGTTCTGGTCGTTAGTATAGTATTGAACGACTGTTTTTTTATAGCCTTGCTGGCTGAATAGAAACAGGCAGCTAACTCCTAACACTAGGAGAGCAAAGATAGAAATAGCAGTTTTTTTCATAGGTGTTCTCCTTATAAACTAAAGGATAAAAGAAAGTATCTTGAGGATTTTAATTCCAAAATCCAGTCAAGGTACCAGTGTATGTGACACGAGTTCCACCGTTTGATCTTCGTACACTGTCTATTTCAAGTGTTCCTTTGAAGGTTGAATGGAAACTATCATTATATTCTGAATAGTAGATAGTTGGTGGGATGTAACCATCATCGTTATAGTATTTTGTTACTGTTTTACTATAACGATGAGAATATATACGCTCATAACGAGGACCTTCAAAGTTATTTGTTGTACTAGTTTCAGCAGCAGTGATTGGAACGGTAATAGATAGAGCAGTAGCTCCTAATAGTGTTAGTACAGTTTTTTTCATAGAATACTCCTTTGTAAAACGACGTCATTCAACTATATTGACTTGAATGAAAAGGTGATAAGGATAGGGAGTTAAATTATATTTAGGTTACAATATGGTTTCCGTTCTTCTATCTCTCCTTCTATCACCTAAATAGAAAATCTAACTGTACAATGTATTATAAAAAAATATTTCAGAATTGTCAAGCAATTCTGAAATATTTTTTTCCTATTCTGTTCCAATCTAGTTTTCATATTCTTAAAAAAGTGATAAAATGGTAGGAAGAATTGGAGAGTAGAGATGCCAAAAGAAGTGAATTTAACAGGCGAAGAAGTTGTCGCTTTAACCAAAGAATATTTAACAGAAGAGGATGTCCACTTTGTCCATAAGGCCTTGGTCTATGCGGTGGAATGCCACAGTGGTCAGTATCGCAAATCAGGCGAGCCTTATATCATTCACCCTATCCAAGTGGCAGGTATTTTAGCCAAACTCAAGCTAGATGCTGTAACGGTAGCTTGTGGTTTCTTGCACGATGTGGTGGAGGATACAGATGCGACCTTGGACGATTTGGAAAGAGAGTTTGGTCCTGATGTGCGGGTAATCGTAGATGGGGTTACCAAGCTTGGTAAGGTCGAGTACAAATCAATCGAGGAGCAATTAGCGGAAAATCATCGTAAGATGCTCATGGCCATGTCTGAGGACATCCGTGTTATCTTGGTTAAACTGTCTGACCGTTTGCACAATATGCGGACCCTAAAGCACCTTCGAAAAGACAAGCAGGAGCGCATTTCCAAAGAAACCATGGAAATCTATGCCCCACTTGCCCACCGTCTGGGGATTTCCAGTGTCAAATGGGAATTGGAAGACCTGTCTTTCCGTTATCTCAATCCAACGGAGTTTTACAAGATTACCCATATGATGAAGGAAAAGCGCAGGGAGCGTGAAGCCTTGGTGGATGAGGTGGTCACAAAATTAGAGGAATATACGACAGATCGTCACCTAAAAGGGAAGATTTACGGTCGTCCCAAGCATATTTACTCGATTTTCCGCAAAATGCAGGACAAGAGAAAACGGTTTGAGGAAATCTATGACCTGATTGCCATTCGTTGTATTTTAGACACCCAAAGTGATGTTTACGCCATGTTGGGTTATGTGCATGAGCTTTGGAAACCCATGCCTGGTCGTTTCAAAGACTATATTGCTAACCGCAAGGCCAATGGTTACCAGTCTATCCATACGACAGTTTATGGGCCAAAAGGGCCCATTGAGTTCCAGATTCGAACTAAAGCCATGCACGAGGTTGCTGAGTACGGGGTTGCGGCTCACTGGGCTTATAAGAAAGGCGTTAAGGGGCAGGTTAACAGCAAGGAATCGGCTATTGGGATGAACTGGATCAAGGAGATGATGGAGCTTCAAGATCAAGCTGATGAT
Source organism: Streptococcus sp. 596553 (assembly GCF_900411395.1). Lineage (GTDB taxonomy): Bacteria > Bacillota > Bacilli > Lactobacillales > Streptococcaceae > Streptococcus > Streptococcus mitis_BA. The sequence goes on from NZ_OXCQ01000002.1 coordinate 203,816, forward strand.
GCCAAGGAATTTGTGGACTCTGTTAAGGAAAACTATCTGGCTGAGGAGATTTACGTCTTTACACCAGATGGAGCTGTCCGTTCTCTTCCCAAAGATTCAGGACCGATTGACTTTGCCTACGAAATTCATACCAAAGTCGGTGAAAAAGCGACGGGTGCCAAGGTCAATGGCCGTATGGTTCCACTGACAACCAAGCTCAAGACAGGGGATCAGGTTGAAATTGTCACCAACCCTAACTCCTTTGGACCGAGCCGTGATTGGCTCAATATGGTCAAGACCAGCAAGGCTCGTAACAAGATTCGTCAGTTCTTTAAAAATCAAGATAAGGAATTGTCTGTCAACAAGGGTCGTGAAATGCTGATGGCTCAGTTCCAAGAAAATGGCTATGTGGCCAATAAATTCATGGACAAGCGCCACATGGACCAAGTTCTACAAAAGACTAGCTACAAGACAGAAGAATCCCTCTTTGCGGCCATCGGTTTTGGAGAAATCGGTGCTATTACCGTCTTTAACCGTCTGACTGAAAAGGAACGCCGTGAAGAAGAGCGTGCCAAGGCTAAGGCGGAAGCAGAAGAACTTGTCAAAGGTGGCGAGATCAAGGTTGAAAACAAAGAAACCCTCAAGGTCAAGCATGAGGGTGGTGTGGTCATTGAAGGAGCCTCTGGTCTCCTAGTGCGGATTGCCAAGTGTTGTAATCCTGTTCCGGGTGACGATATTGTTGGCTACATTACCAAGGGGCGTGGTGTGGCTATTCACCGTGTGGACTGTATGAACCTGCGTGCCCAAGAAAACTATGAGCAACGTCTCCTTGATGTGGAATGGGAAGACCAGTACTCTAGCTCAAATAAGGAGTATATGGCCCATATCGATATTTACGGCCTCAACCGTACAGGATTATTGAACGATGTACTGCAAGTTCTTTCAAACACAACCAAGAATATTTCAACGGTCAACGCCCAACCAACCAAGGATATGAAATTTGCTAATATCCATGTGTCCTTCGGCATTGCCAACCTCTCTACACTGACTACTGTCGTAGATAAGATTAAGAGTGTGCCAGAAGTCTATTCTGTCAAACGGACTAACGGTTAATTGCCCTAGCTCTTACTAGAAAGGCTATTATGAAAATCATTATCCAACGGGTTACAAAAGCCCAAGTAAGTATCGAAGGTCAGGTGCAGGGGAAAATCAACCAAGGCCTCTTATTGCTGGTTGGTGTTGGACCAGAGGACCAAGAGGAAGATTTGGACTATGCTGTGAGAAAGCTTGTCAATATGCGGATTTTTTCAGACGCAGAAGGCAAGATGAACCTGTCTGTCAAAGATATTGAAGGAGAACTCCTTTCTATTTCTCAGTTTACCCTCTTTGCGGATACTAAGAAAGGCAATCGTCCAGCCTTTACAGGTGCAGCCAAGCCTGATATGGCATCAGACTTCTATGACGCTTTCAATCAAAAATTAGCGCAAGAAGTACCCGTTCAGACAGGTATCTTTGGAGCGGATATGCAAGTTGAGCTGGTCAATGACGGACCAGTTACCATTATCCTAGATACTAAAAATAGATAAGAAAGACCAAGCCCAGTCGGCTTGGTTTTTCTCATCTATCATAAAATACTCCAAAATGAAATCGTTTCTTGATAGGCTTTTGGGAAGTCTCTTTTCAGTCTTTGGCTTATGCGATAGGAAGAGATGAGATGTCCTAGGATTAGGAGAGTTCCCTGAAGGAGAAGTGGCACACCACTCAAACATATCAAGGAGAGAATCATCAGGCTATCCCATAGAAGGATTTGTAAGGCAAAATGCCAGAATTTTGGTCTAATCTGGGAATAGAGGTGACTAAAGTGGTCACAAAGCTGGTTTGAAAGATAGGCCAATAGCACAGGGTGAAAGAAAATGAGCCAACCACTATAAATTAAAATCCAATCCCAAGTGAGCCCCTCTTTAAATGTCAAAAATGCCAGCATAATTCCATCGATGGCAAGGAGCTCAATGGTTTTGATGAAGATGATTTTTTTCATGCTAAAACCTCCTTTTTTCATCTGTTAGTGACGTAATATTGAATATAATTATTATACAATATTTAGTTGGAGCGTGAAAGCGTTTACTATCTTTTTTCTTTGAAACAAAGTATAAATTTCTAATTATCTTTTTATATTTTCTTAAATGCTCGTAAAGCCTTATTCTATGTGCTTTCGAGTATTTTTACTGTAGGAAGATACTTCACGTTTCTTTGCATATTTCCTCATGTCTTAGCTGTCAGAAGTGGTAAATAAGTAGTAAATTCATTTGTACTACTAAGCAACAAGACGCTCCTGTTGCTTCTCTTTATTCAAGCGTTTCATTTCTGCCATTGCAGAATCGAATGTTGCATGTGCGTAATAGTTCAGCGTCATGGCTATATTAGCATGTCCCATAATGTACTGTAATGCCTTTGGATTCATTCCTGCATTTGCATAGTTGGTACAGAATGTATGTCGCAAACTATGTGGAGTGATGTGTGGCAATTTATCCTCGTTATACTTATTGTATTTCTTAACAAGACCTTTCATCATGCCGTTGTAATCACTTGCCACTTTTGGATAGTTCTTTCTATTAAGAAAGAGGAAATCACTATATCCATCAATCTCAACACGCTTATCATTCTTTCGATTCGCTAACACTCGCTTAAATGCTTGATAGGCTTCTTCAACCATAGGAACTTGACGTTCGCCACTTTTGGTCTTTGGTGTTTCAATGTAGTACCCAATTTCAGTATCTCTCAATAGCTGATGGTCTATATTGACAAGACGATTCTCAAAATCTAAATCTGGAAGTGTCAAACCACCAAACTCTGAAATACGAAGACCTGTTTTTAAGAGTATCAGAATTTCATCATAATTTTTGCTGTAGGTTTTATCAGCTTTTGCAAAGGCTAACAGTTTTTCTTCCTGTTCTTCTGTTAGTACGGTCTTAGGGACAGTATCATCATCAAGAACTGCTTTCAGTTGAAAGTCAAATGGATTCTTCCGAACACAATCATCTTGTATAGCAATATAGAATGAAGCCTTTAAAGAACGTTTGTAGTTATTGATGGTTTGATAAGCATAACCATTTTCACTCATTCTAATAGCCCATTCTTTAGCGTCTGATGGCTTAATACTGTCAATACTTCTTACACCTAACTTGTCTTTCTTCAAAATATCCATAAGATATTTGCGTCCAGTTTCAGTGTTTTTTCTAACCTTTGGTCTTTGAGCGTTCTGTTTTGCGTAAAGCTGGCAGAGTGTCATTTTCTTTCCTACAACATCAATACCATCATGAATGTCTTTCTGTAACTCTGCGATTTTCTCTCTAAGTGAGATACAATCACGCTTTCCTGCTGGTACTCGGTCTGTAGCCACAAGTTTCCACGAGTAAACAAATTGCGGTTCTCCAAATGAATCTATATATTTGTATAAGTATCTTCCGTCTTTTCGTTGGCTCTCTCCAGTCTTTAAGATTCGACCTTTATTGTCACGTCTTTTTTCTGACATGGCATTTGCTCCTTTCCTTTATGGAAAGAGCCTTGATACGACTTAATACTATTTTATCATATACAAGACCCTTTGGCGACGCTAGATTGCGTCCAATGTATCTATAATTTTTTCAAATTGTTTTCGTTTAATCTGAATACGATTGCCATTCATAATCAGCCAATTTGCATTTTTATTTTCCTCTGCCAAGCGTCGTAGCTTGTTTTCGCCAATACGAAAATATTTTGACGCTTCTTCAATGGTTAGGGTATAACGTTCCCAAATAGGAATGTCAGTCTGCTTCATAAAATCCTCCTTTCCAAATCACTTATTTGGATTTCATAAAAGTTGTTTTACCAGCAATCGAACAGCTTTAGCAAAGCTCACGGGAGTTCCACCCCTGCATGGTTCTCATGTAGCCATACTCATTGCCTGCGACGGTTTTATCACGCTCGGACTATTGACTGTATGGGAGTATCATTATCACGATAAGAATGTCGTTGCAGGCAATCCTGCTAAAGATTGCTTCTCGGATCACTAACATGAATCGCTCGCTATCTTTATAAGATAGGTCATGGCGGTTAGTTCCGTTGGCTCTTTTCTTATCGAAACGTATTCGATTACTTTTATTCAGTTTTCAAAGAACAATGGCTCGTTAGCCTATCAAAACACATTGAAAGCTCAATATGCTTTGGTGGAATAACAAACCTCCCTGTTCGGGAAGCGTGGAATGGTTTAGCACGCTTCCACGAAAGGAGAGAGGATATTACTTAATTTCAAATGACAAAATCTTTGTAATCAGTCTGGTTTCCATTCTTCCACGTAAGACTTCATCAACGACCATACTTTGATTGCCATATTCATCTTTCATAAGTCGTAGGGAACGCTTCGTTATGTACCCTCTGTAATGATGTAGAATCTGGTTAATCGCTTCGGTATCGCCATCTGTTGCCTTTACAATGAGAGGAAAGGGAATCATAGGATATTGTGTTTTCATTCTTCAAATTCCTCCATAAACTTTTTAATTAAGGCTAGTCCACTGGTTCTATGCCGATAGACAGTAGAACGGTTCAATTTCAACAGGTCTGCAATTTCTGAATCGCTCATGTCCATAAAGTAAAACAGCAGTAGAATTTCACGTTTCTTGTCTGGCAACTCACGTAATGCTTCACTCAACAAATCATTTTCAACGCCTACTGATAACCCATTGAGTGTAAAAATCTGAAAGTCAGTTGAATAGTTATCTGTTGTCGCAAACTGGCTAACAAGATAATCGCCAACATCCGAAAAGGACACCTCACGCTTTGCAATCCTTGAAAGATAAAGCATATAATTCTTTCGCTCGTCTTCCATAGCACGTTTACAGATATAGTCAAACTGATTTTCTATTGTGGTCTGAAAAGAAGATGGTTTCATGTTTCTCACCCCCTTTCTGTCTAGGAAAGGAAGTGAGCCTTGCTCGTTTATCTCCTTTCACTCTTAGTCCCAATGTGAAAGGGGGATTTGTTGCATTACTGATAAATAAACTTTGTAAAAAAGTTCTGAATAGCCAAAAAAGCATATAAACAGATTTATTTCTCTGTTTACATGCTTCTGTTATTCTATCTATATGATTTATAAAACCACATTGGTGGACGTACTTATCTATTGCAGATAGACGACTTTTTTTGACAAGAACCCAATGTAAGGAAATTTATTGTATATGATGTACTTCATGGCGACGTTGACCTCCAACAAACCGCCATTTGGAAGTAATATACAATATTTTAACAGCGTAAATAGCACTACCATATAACGGTTTTTTTTATTGGCGTTTAGTAGTGCTTTTTATTAAATATAAACCTATAAACCATATAACACGTTTTTCTATACCTGTTTTTAATTCAGTAGGAACAATAAAATGTATAGAGGTGGTCTACTATGCGTAAAAAAGAAGATAAATATGATTTTAGAGCCTTTGGTTTAGCCATTAAAGAAGCTCGATTGAAACGAGGTTTAACTCGTGAACAAGTGGGAGCATTGATTGAAATTGACCCACGGTACTTAACTAATATTGAAAATAAAGGGCAACACCCCAGCATACAAGTTCTTTATGACCTTGTATCGTTACTTCATGTTTCCGTTGATGAATTTTTCTTACCTGGGGTCCCGAGCGCTTAGTGGGAATTTGTATCGATAAGGGGTACAAATTCCCACTAAACCAATGTTTCAAGGCCTATTTATTTTTTATATTCAATTCTCTTAAGTGTTTAGGAATAGATAACAAGTCAAATTTATACTCTCCAAGAAAAGTGATATGCTCCCAATTAATAGGAGATACATGCTTCATATACTTAGTTACTTCGGGATCTATTTTGACGAGATAATTATAAGCTGCTTGTAAGTAGACGGCGTTCCATATACTTATTGCATTTATTAACACATTAAGCGCACTAGCACTTTGAAGTTGTCGGCGAATATCGCGCTCCATAAATTTTCCGCGTCGCCCAAAAAATAGTTCTCTAGCTAAAGCATTAATCGCTTCTGTCTTATTTAGTCCATGAGTGATCCTTCGCCGTAGCTCACTATCTGTAATATAATCTATCATAAAAATGCTCTTTTCAATGCGACCTAGTTCTCTCAGTGCAAGAGCTACTCTATTCTTACGTGCGTATGAGCCTAGCTTTCCTAATAGTAAAGAACTAGATACTTTTCCTGTTTGAATCGAATAGGCGATTCGTTTAATTTCATCATAGTTTTCTTCAATAATTTTTACATTGATTTTTCCGCTTATATCTTCTGATAAGTTAGGGTAGTAGGAAGGTGATTTGATAGAAAATAATTGTGATTTTTTTATATTTCTGATGCGAGGTTCAAAATCAAAGCCTAGTAATGCGGTCATTCCAAACACCTGATCAGAATACCCATTTGTATCAGTAAAATGTTCCTCAATATCTAGATCTGTTTCATGATAAAGTAGGCCATCAAGGGTATGAGTAGCTTCCCTTGTATTAGTTGAAGCAACCTCGATATGATGAGTCGTATGCCTATCATTTATTGATCGAATCATTGTAGCTCCTTTTTCCATACTTTTGTAATGTGGATTAACATCGGATTTTAGAGCTGAGACGCCCACTGGGACGCGCATTCCGTCTGAAGCAGTGGTTTTTCCTTCACCCCAAAAGTCTGCAACAGGAAGCTTTAACTGATAATTAACCAAAACAGATTGAGCACGAGTCAGAGCTTCTTTATAAAAGCGCCATTGTTTGGCATTGGCTAACTGAGAATAAGAAATTCCAGGAGTTGATTGGGCCATTTTTTCAAGACCAATATTCATCCCTAAACCCAGCAAAGCAGCAAAAATAATTTTTCTTTCTTGTTCACTCGGCGGTTTCCCTGTAGAATCATGACTAAATTCTTGTGAAAAGTTGGTCCAACTGTCCACCTCAATTAAAAGATCACTAAGCCTTATCTTAGGAATTATTGAATAAAGTTTTTTTCTATATATTTCTGCTTCGCTAGGTGTAACTTTTTCCAACTTTTTAAGGTTTGCTCTTGAAATTCTCTTATCAACTGTCGAATAAAATTGAAGCTGTAAATCTAAAATTATTTCCCGATCCTTTAAATAGTCCTCAAACGTGTCTGGAATAGTTTCTGAATCAATACAAGCAGATAAATCAACTAAGTAATCATCAATATTTCGATGGATCATACTTCCTTCAACTGAAATATCTCCTGATCGAATATTGTTCTTTAGCTCGGTGAAAGCTACTAACTCATAGTAAGACCGATCTATTTTCCCCTCTTCTGGCCGAACAAGGCTTTTCCATTTTTTACTCACAAAATCAGTAGAAGTATCTGCCGGTATTTTTCTTTTACCACTATTGTGTAAATCAGTTAGTTGAGTTAGGGCCATGAGGACTGGATTTGCTGCCGGAGTTGCTTTGAACGAAAGGGTCCTCAATAACATTGGCGTGTATCTTCGGAGGTAATTAGCTTTATTTCGAACCATTTCTAAATAGCCATGATTTTTATTACCTGTAATTTTTTTAGCTTCTTCTCCATCTTGTACTAAATCTTCCCAAGGCATGATTCGTTCAATTTCGTCAAAAGGATTACTATCATTATCTTTTGCAAAGTGAAGAGCATCAATTAAAGAAGCATAATGTTCCAATTTTTTAGTAGCCAATTTTCCTTTTTCTTTTAACTGTTCTTGTGAATCACGTGTCCCTTTGCGTTTAATACTTGCTAAAATGCGGTCATTAATCTCAATCAGTTGATCGATCAGATATTGATGATGATTGACTAAAAAAGCAATAAGTAAAGAGTATCTTTTTTCAAGCTCAAAACGGGAGAAGTCATATGCATCATAATTTTCCCCTAGTCTAGCTAGCTGAAGAAACCTGTTCCGATTAATATGGGAGACATTAATTGTCCCGAGTCCCATGGAAGCAATCACTTCCACTTTTTTACAAATACTCATAAAGCTTTCTGGATTTGCCTTACCTGGAATGTCTTTTAGCCAAGCGAGTTTAGTTATTTTCGTCTCTTCATAAATTTGAAACAAACTCTCTAGTTTTTCAATTTGTATATCTGTTAATGAACAGAGTAATATTGAAAATAAGTTGTTTTCTGCTTTATCTCGACAGCGGCTTATAATGTCTTCAAGTGTAGCTATAGATGGAAAAATAATTCTTTTTCGAGTTAAGAAATCAATTGTTTTTTTCATTAGATAGATAGAGTCATCATTTTCTAAAGCTAGTTCAATTAAATATTCTATTAACTGTTTTTGTGTATTAGCACTACCGAATCGATGATAGTTGAATACTTCTAAGATCTCGTTGAAGTGATTTGCACGTGATCATATGAATTTAAATCAATTGCATCAAGATGGAGCTGTCGACTCACATAAGAAGTTAGTCTGGTTGATTTAATCGGCCAATTACTTAAAGAACACCCAGGATACCGGGCCAAACAAAGTTGTATCGCAAATCCTAGTTTATTGACCTTTCCACGGTGTTGATTAATAACCTCCAGATCATAATCAGAAAAACTAAAATACGCTTTAAAATCCTCTTCTGATAAGTGGTCTACAGAAAGAAGTTGTTCACGCTGTGAAGTAGTTAAAATTCTTTTCATAGCCATATCTTAAGCATTCCTTTTATTGAGGTAACGGTAAAAGGTTGTTTTGCTTAATTTAGAGGCATCAAGAATTTGACGAATAGAATACTCTTTGCTGTCATACATTTTTAAAGCTAAATCAATTGATAGCTTACCTTTACTTGGACGGCCCCCTTTTTTTCCTCGGACTCTGGCTGCCTTAAGACCAGAGTTAGTTCATTCAATAATAATATCCCGTTCCAGTTCTGCTAAACTAGCCATAACTCGGAAAAAGAATCTTCCCATAGACGTTGAAGTATCTACGTTATCTTGAATAGATATAAAATTGACACTAAGTTCTTCAAATAATTCAGAAAGTTCAATCAAATGTTTAGTTGATCGTGAAATTCGATCTAACTTGTAAATGACAACAGAATCTCCTTCACGTAGTAGGTTGATCATTTCTTCTAATTGCGGTCGGTCTTTTTTCGCACCAGTTACTTTTTCTTGAAATAATTTATCAATTCCATAATGAGTAAGTGCATCAATTTGTAAACTAAGATTTTGATCATCCGTACTCACTCGAGCATAGCCAAAAATCATAAAAAAACCTCCTTAATTTTATAATTTAAATGTACCATAACTCATTAAGTATAACTATATAGGAACTATGAAAAAGGAACGGATTTTGGTACTTGATTTACTTAAAAAACATTTAGAAAAAGCAGGAAAATGAAAAGGTACCATAAACGGTCGTTTATGGTACCATTCAAATTTATCCTTATTGTACAAAATAACAGCGAAATTTTTAAATCTATTCCTTATCGATACAAATTCCCCGTAGGCGCTAGGGACCTCTTTAGCTCCTTGGAAGCTGTCAGTAGTATACCTAATAATTTATCTACATTCCCTTTAGTAACGTGTAACTTTCCAAATTTACAAAAGCGACTCATAGAATTATTTCCTCCCGTTAAATAATAGATAACTATTAAAAATAGACAATACTTGCTCATAAGTAACGGTACTTAAATTGTTTACTTTGGCGTGTTTCATTGCTTGATGAAACTGATTTTTAGTAAACAGTTGACGATATTCTCGATTGACCCATTTTGAAACAAAGTACGTATATAGCTTCCAATATTTATCTGGAACATCTGTGGTATGGCGGGTAAGTTTTATTAAGACACTGTTTACTTTTGGTTTAGGATGAAAGCATTCCGCTGGCAGCTTAAGCAATTGCTGAATCGAGACTTGAGTGTGCAAGAGCAACCCTAGTGTTCGGTGAATATCCAAGGTACGCTTGTAGAATCCTTCTTCAACAATCAGATAGATGTCAGACGCATGGCTTTCAAAAACCACTTTTTTAATAATTTGTGTGCTTAAATGGTAAGGAATATTCCCAACAATTTTATACCTCTGTTTGTTAGGGAATTGAAACTGTAGAATATCTTGGTGAATTAAAGTGACACGAATGTTCAGTTTTAATTTTTCTGACGATAAGTTGAATAGATGACTGTCTAATTCAATAGACGTTACCTGTTTACTTATTTTAGCCAGTTTCGTCGTTAAATGCCCTTTACCTGTTCCAATTTCGTAAACGGTATCGGTTTCTTTTAAATTCAATTGTTTTATTATTTGGTTGAGTACTTTTTCACTCGTTAAAAAGTTTTGAGAATATTTTATATTTTTGTTCATGTAATCACTCCTGAAGTGATTACATCTATAAATAAATACAGAAGTTAAACGATTTGTTTGTAATTTTAGTTATCTGTTTAAAAAGTCATAAGATTAGTCACTGGTAGGAATTAATCTAACGTATTTATTTATCTGCGTAATCACTGTTTTTAGTCTGTTTCAAAACAGTAGATGTTTTATCTACATTACGCATTTGGAATACCAACATGACGAATCCCTCCTTCTTAATTACAAATTTTTAGCATCTAATTTAACTTCAATTCCTATTATACAAAATTTTAAGATAATGCACAATCAACACACTCTTAAGTTTGCTTCTAAGTCTTATTTCCATAACTTTAGGGTTAACCATACGCAAGACCAATCACTCTCGGACAATACTCATGATTTTAATGATAAAATCCATGTTAAACCCATAGATAAGAAATACACCTGCAATAACCGTTACCTGTTTGTGCCAATTTAAAAATGCACCACTTTTTTATAATTAAAACGGTTGAAAACTGTACCACTAATAACTCACAATAGAGAGATGTCACCGTCAAGTTAAATGTACAAAATAACAGCGAAATTTTTAAATCTATTTCTTATCGATACAAATTCCTCGTAGGCGCTCGGGACCCCTACCTGCTAATAACTTGGTAAAAAGCACCCGACGATTACAGATAGAGAAATACATGGATAGCTTTACAGACAAAGAACTATCCTTAATGGAATCTTTAGCCAGCGGTATCAACGAAGCAAGAAACATCGAAGACTAATTAAAAGAATCCATACATAACGGAAAGAGCCGATAAAATGAGATTGTATTAATCTCATTTTATCGGCTCTGCGTCTTTGCGTCTGGCTCTGTAATCACAGTTACTTTGAACTGCTTTATTTCAATTAAATTTTCTTGTCTGCATTTCGGACAATAGAGGGGGAATTTTTTTAATTCAGTATCTTCCCTTATCTTTAATCGTGTTTTATTTCCACATACAGGACACAATATCCACTTGTAGTTTATAATAACTATCTCCTCCTTTACACTTTAATTCAAATCTTTATTAAAAAATATTTCATCTTATTTAACAAGAAACCATATTTATATAACAACATAAAATACACTAAGTTATTTTATTGAACATATATCGTACTTTATCTATCCGACTATTTGGACGACGGGGCTGGCAAACAGGTTCACCGGTAGTAACATGGTACCCTTTTAACTCTGTTAAACAAACACTACGTCCATTTGTAAAGAAAGTTAAATCACTACGATATTCTTGAATACACCGAGCAGGGATTTCTCCACTAAGAATGACCTCATTATTTTTCAATTGAGTGTCTACGATGTTCGCACAATATTTAGGAGCATCGTTGTATGCTCGTGAAAGATATTCCTGTGGCGCATAAATTTTAAAACTAAGATATGGCTCTAACAATTCTGTTCCAGCTTTTTTTAAGACTTGTTCCAATACAATAGGAGCAAGCATCCGAAAATCTGCTGGAGTACTAACAGGGCTATAGTATAAACCGTACTTAAAACAGATTTTACAATCCGTCACATTCCAACCATATAATCCTTGTTCGCAACCATAGCGTATCCCTTCCATAACTGCATTTTGAAATGATTGATTTAAGTATCCAAGAGAAACCGAGCTCTCATACTGCATTCCACTTCCCAACGGAAGCGGTGATACAGATAAACCAATGGAAGCCCAGAAAGGATTTGGCGGCACTTCGATGTGAATGGTATATTCTGCATTTTTTAACGGTCTCTCCATATAAATGACTGTAGGCTCTTTTAGTTCTATCTCCACATGATACTTTTCTTGCAACAGTGCACTAATCACTTCCATTTGTACTTTCCCTAAGAAAGAAAGTATAATTTCATGTGTCGTAGAATCCACGTAATATCGTAGAAGCGGATCACTATCTGAGATTTCCAAAAGGGCATCAAGCAACATTTCTCTCTGTTCAGGTTTACTCGGTTCAACAGTTGTTTGTAGTAGAGGGTGCGGATTTTCAATCTTTTTTCTCTGTGGCAATAGTTTTGTATCTCCAAGAACACTATTTAACTTCAAAAACTCATTCTGCAAAATAACAATTTCCCCGGAATAAGCCTTATCAATTTTACATAATTCACCATTTATTGAAGTATACATTTCTGTAATTTTTATTTTTTCCTTTTCCGATATTCTAACCGAATCCCGCAAATGCAGGATTCCGCCATAAAGGCGTACATATGCAAGACGTTGTCTTTCTTCCGAATATTCAATTTTGAAGACATTTCCGCAAAGTTCAGACTTCTTTCTGTATGTTGATGAATAAAATTTATTCGTTATCACTTCTATAAGCTGCTCAATCCCTATGTTGCTTTTTGCGCTTCCATGATAAACAGGGTACAAGGAGCAATTCTGAAATCTTATGCTTTCCTCTTGTTCGAGTTCCAATGCTTCTAATGATTTACCGGACATATATTTCTCTAAAAGGTCATCGTTTCCCTCTATTACCGTATCCCATTGTTCAGATTCGGTAAAGTTCGTCACACACATATTAGGATACAGTTCTACCTTCTGTTTGATTACAATTTCGGCAGAAAGTTTCTCTTTAATATCCTGATAAACCGTTGATAAATCAATTCCATTTTGGTCAATCTTATTGATAAAAAAGATTGTGGGAATCCCCATTTTCCTAAGTGCATGAAATAATATACGAGTTTGTGCTTGTACGCCATCTTTTGCAGAAATCAGTAGAATTGCCCCATCTAAAACTGATAATGAACGATATACTTCTGCTAAGAAATCCATATGTCCTGGCGTGTCTATGATGTTCACCTTCGTATTTTCCCACTGAAAAGAGGTTATTCCTGTCTGAATTGTAATTCCTCTCTGACGTTCTAAAAGCGTATTATCCGTCCTCGTTGTACCTTTGTCCACGCTTCCTAATTCTTTAATCGCTCCACTGTTATATAATAAGCTTTCTGTTAAGGTAGTTTTTCCCGCATCAACATGAGCTAAAACTCCAATATTAATAATTTTCATGTGATTTTCCTCCATTCAAAAGCCCAAAAGGGCATAAAAATCCCAGTGATAAATACTCTTATCACTGGGATTTTTATGCATAACCATAGGCATACAAAGCATACAGATATTCTCCGGATACTTTAGAATCACATGATAAAGGTATTCTTAAACTGGGTACAAAAAACTAAGCCCTCCTAAAAAAGGACATCCAATTATTTGTTCCCACTATCAAATTGACAGTTTATTTAAGAATACCTTGCCGCATATTTATTAACTCCTTTTAAATAGATACTTAAATAATAGCACGTAAGAGCATATTTGTCAAGGAATCTCCAATTTTTTATCAAAGAGAGTACGTGATTACAAAATAGCTGTAATAATGTACCAATATTTGTTATTCTATAATCTTCCAATTACTCCCGTTCTTTTCAAGTACCAAATCAAATTGAGATACCTGCGTTGCTTTGGTCTGCTGGTCGATATACTCCACTGTCAGCGATACCGTGACTTGATTATCCTTACGATTGTGAATAGGATTTACCAGTTCTTGAAAGATGTACTCTTTTCCGATTGGTTTTAATATCCCGTCATTCACATAGTAGGAAAGTTCACTGGCTGTCGCTGTAGGATAGAGCTTGAAGAACGTCGTTAAAAACTCATTGATTTCATTGGTTGTAATGGAATCAACCGTCCCCTCACTTTCAATGGCTTTTGGTTTATAACTTGATTTCTTAGGTATGTTGGTAATGGTCGGATTCTTAACCAGTACCATATTTCCAGAACCATCTACATAGACACTCACTATATAAGCAGAGTGGACGGTCTTTGTATTTTCTCCCTCTGTAATGAGCTGGTCTACACTGTAGGTTACATTAAACTCATTGTCGCCAGTTGGCTCTACCGTCCATATCTGAAATCCTCTTACAGAAGACGATACAGGAATATCTTTGCGTACTGTATCAACATTGAGAGCTTGAAGTTCATCTGTCAGATAGCCTTTTAGACTTTCCATTCGATTATCAATGGACTTATCGGATTGCTCCCATGAATAGTAGACTTTCGCAAAGTTCTCTACAAAATTTTCTACATGATGAGTATCAACGTATTCCTTTTCTATGATAGTTGTTTCGTGAATAGTGTGAGTATCTATAGCTGTAAAGTGCTTGAATATCGCAAAGCTGAAACTAAGCCCTAAAAGTACCCACAAGGCAATCACAACCTTTTTATGAGGATTGACCTTATAGACACGAGGTTTCTTTTCCTTTGGTATCTGTTTTTCTTTATTCTGATTTTTTCTAAATTTCATCATTAAATCTTCCTTTCTCATTGTTTGATTCGTCCTGCTCCCACTAAATGCTGTTGCCAGTAGGGGCTTGTTAAGTCGGCATAACCGATTGGGTCGCCTGCATGAAACATACGGTTATTGCCAAGGTATATCCCAACATGAGTAATATAAGAGCCAGCGTTATAGGTAGAATGAAAGAAAACCAAATCGCCAGCTTGTGCTTCCGATAGTGGGATATGCTGGGTCACATCATATTGCTGTTGTGCGGTTCGTGGTAAGTTAATTCCAGCTTTTCCATACGTCCATTGTGTCAGTCCGCTACAATCAAAAGAAGTAGTCGGGGAAGCTCCACCGTAAACGTATCGCCAGCCCTCATATTTCAGTGCTTCGTCCATGATGGCTTGTACCGTATCATCATCAAACTCTGTTGTGACAAGATACTGCGTTACCAGTTGCACATAAAACATATTGCCATAGTTGTATCGCCAGCACCCATTGATAGGTATGGCTATGGGATTGGGGTAAGACACTTTTTCGCCACCTGAATACTCTTTTGAGAAACTTTGAGCCAGTTCAAAGGTATATTTATTTCCACGATTAGCCACATACCCTAAGAAACCACCACCATAATTGTAGGACTGGATAACCGATTCTAAATCTACACTGAGCCTTTCGCTACTGGCTAATAATTCACTGAAATACTTCACACCTTGCTTAATGGATTCTTCTGTACTCAATGAATTAGGTGGAAGACCGAGGGATTCCGAGGACTGCATAACATCTTCCGCAGTACCGCCCGATTCCACCTGTATAATCGCAAGAAGTATGTTGACATATTCTTCAACGCCATATTCTTTGGCATATTTTTCTACCATAGGCTTATGAGCCAGCACTTCTGCGGAAACATTCACACCTCCATAATGAATATTGGAAATTCCGCTGTCCTGTTCATCTGAAAATAAAATGGCAACAAACAGAAGCAGTGAGAAGACCATCAAGAATAATCCAGAACCACCAATCACTAAAGTTTTCAACTTCATGGTTTCTTACCGACTTTCTTAATGGTGGCGGTTTTGATTGGTGGTCTACTTCTTGTATTTTGTAGTGGTACTCTTTGAACAGTAGACGGACGTTCTTTTGTGATTGGACGTTGTGAAGTTCTATCTGCTGTAGTGGTTGAAGTTGCTGGCTTTTGAACGGTTTTTTCTTGAACGGTATTGCCTTGGCGTTCCACTTTTGGACTTGAAAAATCGGACTTAACTGCTGGACGCTCTTGTTTGGCTTGTTGAGATTCCTTATATGAAGTCTGAATATTAGACTGTTTTGAGGTCTGTTCATCATGATATTGTTCTTGTCTTGTAGTCGGTCTTTCATGAACAGAAGAAGCAGGCTGTTTTTTCTGTTTGACCTGTTCCATTTCAGAGCGACGCTTCGCAATGGTTTTTCGCCTTTGTTCCTGCTGTTCCTTGCGTCCACTGGCTCTGTCCGCTTTGGTTTGAGAAATACTACTGGTTAAATCACGGACATTCTCTTTTACTTTGGATTTTCCTTGATATACTGCATATCTTGCATTGGTCGGCAAATCTTTAACCTGTTCTTTCAAACCACTAGCAGTGTCTACCATTCTGTCTTTGGTATCAGCTACTGTACCGATGGTTTGACCGATACGTTTTCCAAGTGTTGATTTTTCCTTTCCGTCTGGTCGGGAGTGATCTGCTTGTGTCCTTGCAGAACTCCCCGAACCCGACTGTCCTTTTTTACCTGTAACAATGGCAGACCCAGCCCCTAGAGTAGTCATGGAACGTCCAAGTTTCCGCTGTAGACGGTGCATGTGAGCGTGCATAAGCATACGAGGTTTTCTCATCACACGACTTCCCACACTTTGAGAATCGTTACTCTGTAGAGAAAACATACTCATTAAATCGCCCAGCTTGAAGTAGATTCCTGCAAAGGTCACAATCTGTAGAAAAGCAATCAAAAAGAACGGATAACCAGCCGATAAGGTATAGAGCATGGTTGAAATACTAAATGCTGTCGTAATAATCAATGTGATTCCAGCTCGTGTCAAAATGGTATTAAAGAGCTTTGTTATGGCTCGTTTTGACATACCATCAAATGATGGAATCATGCTTAAAATAAAGCTCACAGGCAGAAACATAGCATAGATGATAAAAAGTACCTGCGAGAAAATCATGATTCCTGTTAATAGGAATACAAATATGGAAATCCCAATATTGAAGACAAATAGGAAGAAGACTGTACCTAAACGGTTAATGGTCTTTGTAATGGTTAGATTGGTATTGCTTCTGTCTTCAATTTCTTCCGCAACAATTTTTTCTCTGTCTTCGCCATTGTTGGAATCTGGGCTGGTGGAGAGCAGGCTTTCCACACGGTCAATACCGATACTTTCAATGTCTGAACTGTTGTATTGAAGCAGTAGCCACGGTTGCTGAACCTGTATGGAAAACAGGCTATCTCTGATTAAGTCCACGCTGTCCTTGCCTTGACTATCGGAATGGGGCATGACAATCTTCGTGCCAAGTGATAAACTGGCATTACTGATGTCTGATGAAAAGTCATTGATTTTTTTAATGTAGTCGGGAGCGTAGGCAATAAAGGAAGCCGATAGGATAAACACCAGCACAAAATTCATAATGGCATGAATTGCCTTTGTGGTTTCTCTCTTTATCAGTCCCGTATAGGCAACATAAACCCCAAGAACCAAAATCAAGAGTAAGAGGAATCCAACATAGAAACCCTCTGTTGAAAATCCGTTTGCACTCACACCAGCTAAGGTCTGCATATTCTTACCAATGGAATCTGCTGTAGCGGAAATGAAGTCTAAGGAATAGGCTTCCTGTACTAAGTAACCTGTCGCATTGGAAACATACAAACTGATTGTCCAAATAAAATTGGTAATGGCATATAGTCCATACATGACCTGTTTTCCAATCCCGTCCGACCAGTTCCACGGAAGCCAGCCCCAGCTATTATCCACATAAAAATCCAGTTGATAGTTTTCAAGTGGGTATCGGCTGTATTCATTTGCCACATTGACCGTATCATCTACCAAGCCCGCAGCTTGAACCACCGTTCCCAGCATGGCTAAAAGAAAAATGGCAATCACAAGTGTGAAAGCCACTGTCATTGCCACTTTACCTAGACGTTTCAGCGTCCAGTTTGATTTTATTCTGTTTACTATTGATGGTTTCACATTTACACCTCTTTTCGCACAGGTGGTCTGGTATCAAAGGCATGGAGCAGTTCTTCAAATACAGGGTGGAACTGTATCACACCGACACGACCATATAAATCACTGATAAGGCATTGCCCGTTTTCCAAATCACGCAATCGCTTCTGATTGTTTTCGTCCTCTGGGTCTACACCAAAAAAGGCTAAGGTCTTTTTAATCTCGTTAAGGTCAGTGGAACGAAATGCAAATTTTAAGCCGAGGTTATTTTTCAGTTTTTCATCTAAGAGGTCGTCTGTATTTTGGGTCACGAAATATACCCCAGCGTTCATAGCACGACCAGCCCGAACTAGCTTCATAGATAGTGTTTTTCCTTGTGCTACCTGTAAAAAGCTCCATGCTTCGTCTAAATCTACAATCTTGAAAATGCTTCGGTCTGTATGGATAAAGTCTAAAGCAAAGGTACTAATGACAATCAGCATAGCAACGGATAAAAGCTCCATAGTGGTATATTCCTCAAAGGAAGTTTCCTTGTCGGGAAGTACCAAGTCCGCAACCTGTATAATGTTCAGTTGTTTTTCTAAGCTGATAGACTGCTCCACATAACCATTACTGAATAATAAATGTGCAAAGTCATAGTCTGTAAAACTTTCGATATGGTCGGCTATACTGGTACTTAGTGGCGTATTCTCAACCCGTAATTCCTCAATCACTTTCATCAACCCTCGTACTTCACTATTGGTTACTGCACGAATGGCTTTTCTAAGGATTGGGAAGCGTTCCCCATCACGAGAGGAAATCCCCGTAAGGAATGTCAGAATATCAATAGCCAGTGATTCAGAATCTTTGGGATTTTTCATAATCACATAAGGGTCAAGTAAGCCTTTGTTTTTCTCATCAGAAGTCAGAGTGACGATATTGATTTCATGGGAAATCTCTGGCAAGGTTTCTTTCCATCTGCCACGTTCTGCTTTTGGGTCTACAATCACTGCTTGTGCCCCATAAAGCACCGCATAATAGACGATAAGGTTATTCGCAAAGGATTTACCACCACCCAGCGAACCAACAAAAGCCGACGCTAACGCATTGGTTACTGAACCCTTAACCCCTTGACTGGCAAGAGCAGGTTTCAGATAGACATTGCGTCCAGTATCTAAGCTGTAGGCAACATAAATCCCCTCATTTTCCCCCAGCATTTGAGTAGCACCAAAACCTAAACCAGCGAGGAAATCAGAGGTCACGTATTGAATATAATCATTCATATAACGCTTGCTGGCAGGTAAAAATTCTTCATGTAAGCCGAGCATATCCCCAAATGGTCGTACCAGTTTTACGCTTAAATCGTCATAAAAATCTTTCACTTCATTACAACGACGTTTGAGTTCGTCAAGATCATTTGCTGATACCCTTACCACATAAGACAGCTTGTACATAGATTCCTTGCTTTGGTCTAAATTGGTTTCCAGCTCATTCACACTTTCCAGAGCTTCCGCCACATTGGAGCTGGTTTCATTATCACTTTGCCAAGCGTGGTTATCCAAGTCTTTCAGTTCTTTCTTTTTATTGCGGACAGTAGATAGGGCTTTACGATTCGCTACAATTTCCACATTCATTGACGTATCAATCGGGAATGTAAATTGCTGTTGCTGGTAGTAGAAGATTTCAGAGGACGGGAAGTCCAGTTCTCCGACAATGCTGTTAATGGTAAAGTAAGCTACATAGACGGTTTCATCTTCCTGCTGGATTTTCAAATATCGCTGTTTTTCTTCCACCAAACAGCGAGTAGGCTTAATCAAGTCATAGTATTTAATCAGCGTTTCATTATCCAGCTTTTTCTTTGATAGATGGTACTCATACTCTTCATAGGCAGTGCCTGTCTGTCCGTAAAGGTGTTCAATCAGATAGCCGAAGTCGTCCTTATCTAACCTGCGGATTTTGAAACGACGAGAGATTTTATTTTCTAAGAGCTTTTCCATCTTCTGAAAACGCAGGATTTCATCATTACTCATACTAACAAAATCGCCCATCAGCTTATGGTTCACATCATAGACAAAATCAGACAAAGCATTTTTTGCTTCAACGGTAAGACTTTTCATAGAAAACTCCTGATCGTTGAGAAGCAACTTAAAGCCGATAAAGAAACGGTAGTTCACTTGATTTTCGCCAATCATGGATATTAAAGCGTCTGTCTGTTGGTCGATTTTGTCATAGGCAACCGCTTTGAGCTTGCCAGTGACTTCATTTTTGGAACGCTCTTGTGCAGAACGTATGCTGGATTCTGTACTGATTTGTAAAGCATGAATTTTGCCATCACGATTTTGTGCGATAAGCTGTCTGAAAGAATCATGCACTTGTATTTTCTGTTCTGGACTTAGAAATGAGTAATTGTAAGGAACAAGCTCATAGTAAGCATAACATTCCCCGTCTTTATTCCAGACGAGATTGTTTTCAATGTATTTAATTGGATATGCCATAAAATTCACTCCTAACTGCTGTAATGGCTTCTTGTGGCTGGTTTCTGCCAAGCGTTACTTTTTTTCCTGCATAGGTCAGCTTTGGTCGCAGTGCATAAGCAATGACAGACTTCAAAAATCCATAAGGCTTTTTACCATCAAAAGTTTTTGTAGACATAAACCATGTGAAAGCCACAGGAATCCCAAAGTATTTGAGAAATGCTCCCTCTATCATGGAAAGAGGGGGCAAGTTGCCAAGTATCATCACTGCAAAGAGTGACACGACAAACCATGTCATTTGCGTAAAGGTTATGGGAAACGGAAGTCTAAAATCATTGATAGAATACAGTACCTTTTCCACAGACCAGATACTGGTATAGCTTCGTATTTTCTTCATGTAATCAATCCTTTCATAAAAAATAGGGGTAGCTGATTGAGCCACCCCGTAAAATAGAAAATCTGCCAGTAGTAATGTACCGACAGATTTAATAGACGATTTCAAAAATCCCATGATTGGTTGAGATAAACGTTCCTGAAAGGTCTAAATCCCGACCATAGGCTTGATAATCAATATAGTTTTGAAGACTAGCTGGTACTTCGCCTAAAGCACCCGTTTCTTCAATGTAGTAGCGTGCCACGTCATACATATCATCACAATCGGAATGAATGATAATATCCTCTTGATGTTCGCTTAGTTCTTCAATGCTTGAAAAATGAGTGAGCAGAGCAGATAGCTCCGATTGTAATTCTTCGGGTAATTCCGATACCATTTCCCATAGTCGATTGAGTTCGCCAATGGAAGTGTATTCGTCAACCGTAAAGGGTAACTCGTAGTCATGAATGGCGTATTCCTCATATTCATCATTCAAGCCGATTTTCTCTATGACTTCCTCAAAGTCAATGGGAAAGGTAAACCACGCACCGACCAATTCGCCCTCATTGTATTTGCCTAAATTCGCAATATAGACTTGCATATCGTCCATATATTCACGTCCTTTCTTTGTAGAGATTCAAAAATCCCTACCGCACTTCGTTTGGTGTACCATTCCTTTGCGGAACATAAGAAAACCACTTATATTCCACAAAAGAACGGTTTTATTTAAGCACCAATAATGCGATTGAATAGCTCTAGTAAAATGTCTTTTACTCCAGCAGCGTTGAAGACTAAGCCAACCGCAATAATCGCAATAATTAAAAAGCCAATCAGTTTGCTAAACTCACGCTTGAAGCCAAGATACAAGCCAATCACAACGATTGCTAAAAGCACCAGTGATTGAGCGTTTGATAGAAACCAGTTATAAAGGTTTTGTCCAAAATTCATAAAAATGTTCTCCTCTCTATATTCAATGAATTTGTATTTGAGTTATTTTTTTGTTGTTATCACGTCCTGTTCTTTTACTGACTGTTGCTTCAAAATCTGCTTGTGTCGGTCTGTCAGTTTCGCATGGTCGAGAATGTCTTTTACAACCTGCGTCTGGTTGATTTCATCAAGTTTAATCGCAACCTTTAAGGTCGGGGCAACTTGATGAGATAGCCAGTTCAGCGTCCTTTGGAAGGAGTAAGGCTCTGGTTTTGTGGTTAGTTTTAATCGTTCACGATTGTTCCCAATAAACCAAGCCCATTCTTCATTCAGTTTCCAATCAGAACGAGGTTTGGAATCGTCTTTATCTACAAAACGGATATACCGATTGATAATTTTAAAGGCGGTATGCTCTGGATTGTCATAGACGAGTAAATCACGGACTGCATAATAGGCACGCTCATTTTTCAATCGAATCTCAAAACGGTTTTTTACTTCTGCGTCTTCAATGGGAATATCATTTTTCTTGTACTGCTCGTAGTCCTTTTCATAGATACAGAAATAAACTTCACTTTGTAATGAACCGATATAGAGGGTGTTTCCCATACATTCCTTTTCCTCTTTGCGTACCAGTTCGCCACTGCGATAGCTTTTAAAACTGCGGAAGACGGAGATACATTCTTCCTGTTGGCACTTTTCAGTGAGTACAGGGATATTCAAAATCCCTGTCTTATCGTTAATGGCAAGGTCAAGGCGTTTCATCACACCGCCAGCCACCAAAACGTCCATAAAGAACTCATACCAGCTTCTTTGTTGTGCCAGAAGATAGCTTTCAAATTGTCTGCACCCACGACCTTTCAATTCCACCAGAACTCCTTTGTCCAGTTCATGGGAGCAAAGGACGAATATGTCGCCTAAAGCATAATGCTCTGAATAAGAATAGAAACCATAGTCCTCATGAAGAAAATAGGACAGTTTCAGTTGTAAGATGTTTTCGACCACCTGCTGTACGTCTGTTGTCGGAAAGCGAATCCTTACATAATCAAACAGCATTTCAAGGGGAGCGTCGGGATTGAAGCGTTCCAGAGCTTCCCAAAGGGACTGCTGTAAATCCTCTGATGGCTTGACTTTTCCTGTTTCAATATCGCTTAGATACTGCCTTGTAATACCAGTCGCAACAGCTAAACGGTTTTGAGATAGTCCATAAGCCAAGCGTTTTTCTTTTAAATGCTGTAACCAAGTTTGTTCATTCAGTAAAAATCCCTCCAATCAAAAAGGCGTATGTCAACTTTTAAAGCCCATTTGACATACGCTGAAATTTTGTAAATCCCTTGTAACCAAAGGATTTTCTAATGTTTTTTTGACTGTTTCCTGTCGATTTGTACCCCCCTGTTAGATACGGGGGGTTAAGTGCTGGCGTGGCTATTGCCACACCAGCCAGCAAGATCAGTCCACACCTGCGACTTCCGCTTCGCACGTCGCCTGCGTGGACTGTCTGCTGTTGGATAACTTTTTAATTTCCTCCAAGAAATCATATCCTTTTGGTACAAGGGGAGTATAAAACTCTGATATGACACTTGTTCCTACATCAACATAGCCACGACCTTTGATTCGCTTTAAGAAGAAATCCTTTTGTACGTCACTGCCAAACATCATGCCATAGCCCATTTCAGACATACGACCTAAAGCCACTCTGAAATTAAACTGATCACGGATTCCGTCGCCTAAATATTTTGCGTCTGGACGTTGACAAGCCAGTATTAGAAAGAAGCCAGCTTGACGACCTAACATGACAATCTGTTTCAGCTTATTCATAACTGCGGTGTTTTCTTTTGTTCCCAGCATTTCCATGAAAGCGACGTATTCATCAAAGATTAAGAAGTGTGCCGGGAGACCTAAGTAAGCATAATTTTTGCCAGTCTTATAGTTCTTCATCTGCTTCATTTCCTCACTACGTTTCATCATTTCTTCATAGAATGTTTCAATGCAAGAAAGCAAGTCTTCTTTTCTATAGTAGACATTTGCCATCACAGAACCTAAGTCCGCAAGGTCAGCATTTTTCGGGTCAAGAATATACAGTTTTGAATCTGTATGAAGCAAGGCTTCAATCAGTGTCAGTATAAAGTAAGTTTTACCGCCACCTGTACCACCAGCAATCAACATATGAGGGAGCTTATCATATTCCCACCATACGTTTTTCATTAAGCGAAGTTTACCATCTTTAGCTTCTACTTCATCAATAGAAATACGACTGGCTATGGTGTCATAGAGCAAAGTATATTCCACATAGGAATCCTTTAACTCTTTATCCGTCAGCTCACAGTACAAGCCACTCTCTAATTTCTTTTCCAAGTGTAAGAGTTGGTCTTGATATTTTCCCAGCGTGATTTCCACCCGTATCTGTATCAAGCCATTTTTAAGTCGATAATACATTTTAGGGAAGTAGGTTATCTTTTCCTTTGTACGACCAGCACTATCTTTAAAGAAACCCTCTGTTTTGACCTGTTCAGATTCATACCACTTGTTTTCAAGTATCATCTTTGCCAGTTTTTGACGGTGGTAAAGTTGTTTAACCGTATCATAGCGAACCCGTTTGAATACAAACGCTACCAGCAAGCAGATAAGAATTGCGACACTGAAACTGATAATTAAATAGGGAATGTCAATCTTATCTGCTTGTGATAGGTTAAAATCCTGCCAGTTGATCTGCTGGATTGTCTTCACATGAAACAGTCCGACAACCAGCAGGAAAACAGGCAGGAGTGACGCTATCGTAAAATGAAAGACTAAATCTTTACCAGATGGGCGAATCCTTTTACCACGCTGTTTCATGCGAAAAAGTCTCCTTTCTACCTAGCGACTATTTGTCTTGTGTCGGTTCTTTCTTTGCTTGTGGTTGAGCTTTGAATGAACTAGAATCCTTTGTCAGCACAATATCGTCTGCCTTGATATACCAGTCAACATCTGCTCCTTGATAGGTGGCAGTAGCAACGGTGTCCGCAATGGGATTGATAAGTTCCACCCGTGCGTTATAATCAAACTCTTTCAAAGGCACGCTGGCAGGAATACTTACTTGAATCATGCGTCCTTGTCCTTTGGATTTTAAGTCATAGGTACGTTCCTTGATTTCATCTGAAACCGACCCGTCTTCATTTTGGATTCTCACTTCACGACGTAGAGCAGAGAATTTCAATTCTCCAAAAGTCGTGTCTTTATCTAATACAATGCCATTTGCTAATCTCATCATTTTTCCTCTCTTTCTTTATTCTTTTATCATGTCGTCAGCATGTAAAAGGTAATTTGTAAAACCACGAGTGCCGATTTTGTAGCCCTCTGCGGTAATACGTGGATTGACTAACTTCACACGTTCCTCAAAGCCGAAATGTTTTTCGCCAGCTTCAGCAGGAAGCACCACCACAATATCATCTGCTCTTTGAACATCAGAATAGAGATTATAGCTTCTTGATAAGACAGTTAGCCGTCCGTTGATTCTTCGCTGAACGACTTTATCCTCGCCAGCAAATTCTAAATTGCCGAATGTTTTTTCCATGTTGGGAATCACAAATTTAAGTTCCATATTTTTACCTATCCTTTCTTTTTTATTGGCTGAATGAATGTTTGATGGTCTTAAAGAGTGGGGAACGACCTTTTGATTCTTGATTTTTTGTTTTCATAAGTTCACTTCCTTTCAAAATCGGGTAAAAAAATAGACACCTCATTTTTTGAAGTGTCTACCTATTAAATATTCAAATTTTATTGGAAGTATCTTTATATCTTCACTTTTCAAGGATAAATCGTCGTATCAAAGCTCATTCATAAGTAGTAAATTAGTAGTAAATTGAGTGGTTTTGACCTTGATAAAGTGTGATAAGTCCAGTTTTTATGCGGATAACTAGATTTTTATGCTATTTTTGATATAAAAAATAGATAAGAAAACCCTGAAAATAAAACTTTCAGGGTTGGTTGGGGTACTTGAGAAATTAGTCGATTTTCTCGACGTAGAGTTGTTTGGCAATGTCCATACCTACTTGTAAATCCTCGTCTTTACTCAGAATAGTGAAGGTATTGCTGAAGCCATCAAACTGCTGGACTTGGAGCTGGTCACCGATGTGAAGTGAGTGCTTGTCCAGATAATGGAGAATGTCAAAACTATCATGCACCCGAGTCAGGCGGTAGGCGCCAGCTTCCTTGATATCAGCTAGTGGGAGGTTATTGATTTCAACCAGGAGTTCTCCCTTGGCAGGAATAGTTCCTCCGTGAGGGCAGGTCTTGGGGAAACCAAGCAATTTTTCTAGCCTCTCCACGAATAGTTCAGAGACAGTATGTTCCAAGACTTCAGCTTCCTCGTGAATCTGGTCACTCGTATAGTCTAAATGATGAACTAGAAAAACTTCAATCAAGCGGTGTTTACGGTAGAGTTCAGAGACCAGTTTAAGTCCAAGGTCAGTCAGTAGATAGCCACATTCCTTGTCCTTGAGGATGAGATTTTCACTCTTCATCCGTTTAATCATTTCAGTTACGGCAGGGGGAGAGACTTGCATACGAGCCGCAATTTCCTTGTTGGTGATTTTATGCAGGTCTGTGCCAATTTCATAAATACATTTTAGATAATCTTCTTTATTCGGGGTCATTCGTTTCCTCTTGTCTAATATCTTTATCTAGTATATCAAAAAAAGCTAGATTTCTCTAGCTGTGACTTTTTATGTTATACTTATTGCAAGAGAAAAAACGAGGAGATGGATATGACGAAAATAGCTCTTCTTTCAGATATTCATGGAAATACCACCGCCTTGGAGGCTGTTTTGGCAGATGCTCGGCAGCGAGGAGTGGATGAATACTGGCTTTTGGGAGACATTCTCATGCCAGGGACAGGGCGTAGAAGGATTTTGGATTTGTTGGCTCAACTACCGATTACGGCTAGAGTTTTGGGAAACTGGGAAGACAGTCTGTGGCATGGTGTCCGCAAGGACTTGGATAGTACTCGTCCCAGTCAACGCTATCTCTTGCGCCAGTGCCAGTATGTTTTAGAGGAAATTTCCCTAGAAGAAATTGAACTGCTCCACAATCAACCTCTTCAGATCCATCGTCAGTTTGGGGATTTGACGGTGGGAATTAGTCATCATTTGCCTGATAAGAACTGGGGGCGAGAGTTGATTCATACTGGAGCGCAAGAGGATTTTGACCGCTTGGTGACCAATCCTCCTTGTGATATTGCTGTTTATGGTCATATTCACCAGCAGTTGCTTCGTTACGGGACTGGTGGACAATTGATTGTCAATCCGGGTTCGATTGGGCAGCCTTTCTTTTTAGATGCCCAGTTACGGAAGGACTTGCGAGCCCAGTATATGATTTTGGAGTTTGATGACAAGGGCTTGGTAGATATGGACTTCCGACGGGTGGACTACGATGTGGCAGCTGAATTGCAGCTAGCTAAACATCTGAAACTCCCTTATTTTGAGGTTTATTATGAAAGTCTGGTCAATGGTATCCACCATACTCATAATCAGGAATTTCTGAGAGAATTGGCTCAGAAAGAGGGTTATGATAGGGAATTAGATGCCTGGTTGAAAAGTGGTAACGATTGACATTACAACAAAAAAGGGTATAATAATAGAAAAAGAAGAGTAGAGGCAGGGTAGCCTCGTAAAAAGGAGAAGAGGATGCAAATTCCAAGTAGATTTACCATTGCGACTCATATGCTGATAATCATTGCCCTCAAGGGGAAGGAAAGCAAGGTGACCAGTGATTTTTTAGCTGCTAGTGTCGGGGTCAATCCTGTCATTATCAGAAAGACCTTGTCCCAGTTGAAGAAGGCAGAGCTGATTTCAGTAGCGCGTGGAACAGGGGGAACAGAGATTGTTAAGGATCTCAAAGACATCAGTCTTTTAGATGTTTATCAGGCGGTTGAGTGTCTTGGTAAGACAGGTCAACTCTTTAGTTTCCATGACAATCCAAATCCAAATTGCCCAGTTGGAGCTCATATTCATGATGTTTTGGATCAAAAATTGGAGAGAATCCAGCTGGCTATGGAGGCAGAGCTTGGTCAGACTAGCTTAGAACAAGTCGTGGCTGATGCAGAGAGTCAGATGAAGGAGTAATTTTTTCTTTAAAACAAGAAAAGCTTATGAGAAAGTTTTTATACTCAATGAAAATCAAAAAGCAAACTAGGAAGCTAGCCGCAAGCTGTACTTGAGTACGGTAAGGCGACGCTGACGTAGTTTGAAGAGATTTTCGAAGAGTATTACCTTATCATAAGCTTTTTATCTATTTTTCCAGGCTTGGTAACGGGTATCAATCAATAACTGGGTAAGGCGTCCTATGGTTTCCCTTTCTTCTTGGGTGAGGGATTGAGTTTGGACAAAGAGATGATGAATGTGTTCAAGCGCCTTTAAGGAAGACAGGTCATTGATGGAGCTAATCCCAGCATCAAGAATGGTGCCAAAGAAGAGGTCGAAATAGAGCTGGAGTTCTTCATCAGGGACTGTGGCTACCCATTCTTTGAAGGTAGTGTCGACTTGTTGGCTATCACTGTTGGTCTTATCCAGCTGGACGAAGTGCTTGTCCTCAATCTGCCAACTAAAGGTATCGTGCTGGGCAATACCACCTAAGGCAGTACTGTGCACGATGATTTGGTGGGCAGGAATTTCCAACATCATACCGATGATGGAACCTTGTGGAATGAAGACCTTGGTTCTATCCATTATCCTTTGATAGCCCTCGCTTTGTGTCAGTTCTTTGTGGAGACCAGGCGCATCAAAGGTATAAACAGCTGTGATTTGATTTTGCAAGTTTTTCCCAATTTGACTAGCAGCATAGATGGCTAGATTTCCTCCCTTGGAATGCCCAGCCAGAATGACCTTCTGCTTAGGATGGTGGGCAAAAAAGTTCTTTAAATAGCGAAGGGCGTGCTTTTGAGCAGGAATTTCCTTCATATAGGTTAGGTGGAAATCTTCCTTCCAGCCAATGATACTGTCATCTGTCCCACGAAAGACAATCAGATAGGTATCGAGAGTGAGGCGGTAGGTCATAGCCGCAAACTGCTTTTGCAGCTCAGGGTCGATGTCGTTGATAAAATGGGAGAGTTTGCAATTTTTGAAACGTTTGTGTTGAGCTAGTTCATCTAATAGCTGGAGGCGATTTTTGCTGGTCAACATGTTAGATTCTCTTGGAACCTGAGGAGCCAGTTCTAAAAGTCGCTGAGGAGCTGTGGAGACCAGATTATCAAAGGGGAGGTAGGTGGTTTCTGTTAAGGCTAAAATATCTAATTCATTTAAAGGAAGGTCGTAAAAGGAATCGTGTGCGACATCTTTCAGATAATCAAAAATATTGGCCATAAGAGCTCCTTTCTTTTTATTTATCTTATCAAATTTTCCTCAAATTAGCTAGTAGGATTGGCTCACTTTGTTGGCTAAAAACAAGCTCTTTCAAATTCAGTTTCAGACCTTCGAGCATGGAAAAATCTGTTATAATAATAGAAAAGGAGAATCAGATGCACAAGATTTTATTAGTAGAAGATGATCAGGTCATTCGTCAACAGGTCGGGAAAATGCTCTCTGAATGGGGATTTGAAGTGGTTCTGGTAGAAGACTTTATGGAAGTTTTGAGTCTATTTGTTCAGTCGGAGCCTCATCTGGTCCTCATGGATATTGGCTTGCCCTTGTTTAATGGTTATCACTGGTGTCAGGAGATTCGCAAGATTTCCAAGGTCCCCATCATGTTTCTGTCTTCGAGAGACCAGGCTATGGATATTGTCATGGCAATCAATATGGGGGCGGATGACTTTGTGACCAAGCCTTTTGACCAGCAGGTTCTTTTAGCCAAGGTTCAGGGCTTGCTACGCCGTTCCTATGAGTTTGGGCGTGACGAGAGTTTACTGGAATACGCCGGTGTGATCCTCAATACCAAATCCATGGATTTACATTATCAAGGCCAAGTCTTAAATTTGACCAAGAACGAATTTCAGATTTTACGCGTTTTGTTTGAGCATGCGGGCAATATTGTAGCGCGTGACGACCTCATGCGGGAGCTTTGGAACAGTGACTTTTTCATTGATGATAATACCCTCTCTGTCAATGTGGCTCGTTTGCGTAAAAAGTTGGAAGAGCAGGGCTTGGTAGGATTTATCGAGACCAAGAAAGGGATAGGGTACGGACTGAAGCATGCTTGATTGGAAACAATTTTTTCTAGCCTATCTGCGTTCCCGTAGTCGTCTGTTTGTCTATCTGATTTCTTTGACGTTTCTGGTTTTGCTCTTTCAGTTTTTATTCGCAAGTTTGGGAATTTACTTTCTCTACTTTTTCCTGCTGTGTTGCTTTGTAACCATCTTATTTTTCACTTGGGACATATTGGTGGAAATGCAGGTCTATCGCCAGGAAATTCTCTATGGGGAGAGGGAAGCTCAGTCTCCTTTGGAAAGAGCCTTGGCTGAAAAATTAGAAGCGCGTGAGATGGAACTCTATCAACAGAGGTCAGATTCAGAAAGAAAACTGACGGATTTGCTGGATTACTATACCTTGTGGGTCCATCAGATAAAGACCCCCATTGCAGCCAGTCAACTCTTAGTTGCAGAAGTAGCCGATCGCCAACTGAAGCAGCAATTAGAACAGGAAATTTTCAAGATTGATTCCTATACCAATCTAGTCTTGCAGTACCTGCGTTTAGAAAGTTTCCATGATGATTTGGTCTTAAAGCAAGTTCAAATTGAGGATCTGGTCAAGGAAACACTTCGTAAATATGCTCTTTTCTTTATTCAAAAAGGCTTAAATGTCAATCTACATGACCTTGATAAAGAAATCGTGACGGATAAGAAGTGGTTGCTAGTAGTTATTGAGCAAATTATCTCAAACAGTCTCAAGTACACCAAGGAAGGTGGTCTGGAGATTTATATGGAAGGTCAGGAGCTCTGTATCAAAGATACGGGAATCGGGATAAAAAATAGTGATGTCATCCGAGTCTTTGAACGTGGCTTTTCAGGATATAATGGTCGCCTAACCCAGCAGTCATCTGGACTTGGACTTTATCTATCTAAGAAAATTTCTGAAGAACTGGGGCACCAGATTCGTATCGAGTCTGAGGTCGGAAAAGGAACGACAGTAAGGATTCGGTTTGCTCAAGTGAACTTAGTCCTTGAGTGAGAATAGAGGAAAAAGCCTCCAACCGGAGGCTTTTGTGATAGGCTCTTATTTCTCAACGCGTGATTTGTTGGCGATATCAGCTAGGATAGCTTGAACAAAATCATCTACTGAGACAGTTTGTGTTTCTTTTTGACCGTAGCGACGAACGTTGACTGTTCCGTCTTCCATTTCCTTGTCCCCAACGATCAATTGGTAAGGAATCTTGCTGGTTTGTGAAGCACGGATCTTGAACTGCATTTTTTCATTGCGCTCATCTACATCTGCACGGACACCGCGGTCACGGAGTTTCTTCGCCACTTCCCAAGCGTAGTCCACGTGTTTTTCGTTAGAAACTGGGATGAGGGTTACTTGGTGTGGTGCAAGCCATGTTGGGAAGGCACCCTTGTAGTTCTCAATCAAGATAGCTGTGAAGCGTTCCATAGTTGAGATAACCCCACGGTGGATCATCACTGGACGGTGCTCTTCACCATCAGCTCCGATGTATTTGAGGTCGAAGCGTTCTGGAAGCAAGAAGTCAAGTTGGATAGTAGAAAGAGTTTCTTCTTTTCCAAGAGCGGTCTTAACTTGAATATCCAATTTTGGTCCGTAGAAGGCTGCCTCACCTTCGGCTTCAAAGTAGTCCACGCCCATTTCATCAAGGGCTGCACGAAGCATGGTTTGAGCATTTTCCCACATCTCATCGTTATCAAAGTACTTGTGAGTATCTTGAGGATCACGAAGAGAGAGGCGGAAGCGGTATTCAGTCAAGTTGAAGTCTTCATAAACATCGATAATCAACTGAAGGGCGCGTTGGAATTCTTCTTGGATTTGTTCTGGAGTTACGAAGAGGTGACCGTCGTTGAGCGAC
Organism: Streptococcus sp. 596553; assembly: GCF_900411395.1. Taxonomy (GTDB): domain Bacteria; phylum Bacillota; class Bacilli; order Lactobacillales; family Streptococcaceae; genus Streptococcus; species Streptococcus mitis_BA. Next base: position 235,297 of record NZ_OXCQ01000002.1, read on the forward strand.
ATTTCACGCACACGTTGAAGACCAGTGAGGGCACCAGATTTTTCATAACGGTGCATCATACCGATTTCAGCGATACGGATTGGCAACTCACGGTAAGAGTGAACATGATGTTTGAAGACTTGGATGTGGTGTGGGCAGTTCATTGGACGAAGGACAAATTCTTCCCCGTCACCCATATCCATAGTTGGGAACATGTCTTCTTGGTAATGATCCCAGTGACCAGAAGTCTTGTAAAGTTCAACAGAAGCAAGAGGTGGAGTGTAGACGTGTTGGTAGCCAGAAGCCAACTCTTTGTCAACGATGTAGCGTTCCAACTCACGACGAATAGTCGCACCGTTTGGCAACCAGAATGGAAGCCCTTGACCAACCTCTTGAGAAATCATGAAGAGATCAAGCTCTTTACCAAGTTTACGGTGGTCACGTTCCTTAGCTTCTTCACGCATTTGGAGGTAGTTTTTCAAGTCTTTTTTGTCAAACCAAGCTGTACCATAGATACGTTGCATCATAGCGTTATCACTATTTCCACGCCAGTAAGCACCTGCTACATGGAGAAGGTGGAAGATTTGGATGCGGCTTGTTGATGGGACGTGAGGGCCACGGCAAAGGTCTACATATTCACCCTGACGATAGATAGTCAAACCGCCTTCGTCTTCTGAGTGTTCTTCAATCAATTCCAACTTGTAAGGGTCATTTTTGAAGATTTCACGCGCCTCGTCTTTAGTCACCTCTTCGCGAATAGATGGGAAGTTTTCTTTGACGATTTTTTGCATTTCTTCTTCGATACGAGGAAGGTCTTCGTTAGAGATTTGACCAGCAGTATTGTCAGTATCGTAGTAGAAGCCGTCTTCGATGGCTGGACCAACTCCCAAGTGAATGTCTGGGAAAAGACGACGAGCTGCTTGGGCGAACAAGTGAGCGGCTGAGTGACGCAAGATTGGAAGGGCATCTTCGTGATCAGGTGTCACGATTTCGATGCTTCCATCTTCAGTGATAGCACGAGTAGTGTCGATGAGTTTGCCGTTGAATTTACCAGCCAAGGCTTTTTTAGCTAGGGAATTGCTGATAGATTGGGCAATTTCAAAAGTTGTAACGCCAGATTCGAATTCACGAACAGCGCCATCTGGGAAAGTAATGTTAATCATGATGTTCTCCTTTTTATTATTTCATAGTTTTTAAGCATTGACTTTTTTGCAGACTACTTCCTAGTCTTAATGTTCAATTGCTTTTCTTTATCAGAGAGGAAGTTTTCCATTTCCGTCAGAATGTCTATATCCAGACGTTGAGAAAGTTCTACTAGCCACCAGATATTTTCTGAAAGTTTTTGTTCCAGTGTGTAGGGTGTTTCATCATAGTAGCGTCCTTGCTTTGTCATCACCAATCGTTGGAAATTTCCAATATCATTAGACAAAGCCAAGAGGTCTTCTTCTACCGTCCACTTGGAATCATGATGCTTAACTTCCAGTTCGTGATAAGCTTGTCGGATTGCCCCACAGCGCTCCACTAATTTTTGCAACTCCATAGTTAGCCTCCTCATAAAAAATTGCGACATCCTCGAAAGGACGTCGCAACGTGGTTCCACCTTCATTTATGTACCTCAAAAGAGAGGGACACCTCTGATTGGCTCTAACGTGGCCACCGTTTTATGTTTTCATAAAAAACTCAAGAGTAGTATCAGTTTAGGCTCTCTATGCGTTTCCAGCAACCACGCACTCTCTAGTAGAAAGGGACTAAGTGACTTGTCTCTATGGATTATTATAGCATGATTGTGAGATTTTTCAAGGATTTTGTGAAAGTTTTTTGTTTTTCATTTTTGTAGAATATGCTTGATGCTAATACCAGAATCCATGCCGACCAGAGCAACTGTTTCATAGATTAGCAAGTAAATTAGTATAAACTCACCAAAGGTTATGATAGTAAAGTAAAAGAGCAGTCCGTTACCAACTAACCATCAAAGTGAGAAACGGAAACGGTAGCTATAGAGTAACGATACAATCAAGATTACCAGAGGTGTAAAGAAGAGAAGATTATTTACGTAGAGACTCTTGAGCAAAAGGGGGTCAGAAATAATTAGTGATAACAACTGATAAAGTGGCCAATAAAAGAAAAATATGACCAGATAGTAGGGGAGATGGGAATAGAATCTAGGCATGATAATCACCTCGTTTTAAAAAACAGACAACTTATATTTCTTGCTATGATTATTATAGCATATTTAAAACAAGAAAGTAAATCTGTTGACAAAGAAGTTAGTTATTGGTAGAATAGTGAATGTCGTAAAGACAAATAACTTCTTCTTGGTTACAGGCATGCCAACCTGTCACTCGGATGAAGCCAAATAAAAAGGAGAAACATCATGGCAATCTCAAAAGAGAAAAAAAATGAAATTATCGCACAATATGCACGTCACGAAGGTGATACAGGTTCAGTAGAGGTTCAAGTTGCTGTCCTTACTTGGGAAATCAACCACCTTAACGAACACATCAAACAACACAAAAAAGACCACGCTACTTACCGTGGATTGATGAAGAAAATCGGTCGCCGTCGTAACTTGCTTGCATACTTGCGTAAAAACGACGTTAACCGTTACCGTGAGTTAATTAACTCTCTAGGACTTCGTCGTTAATTCAAGATACAAAGGCCGTCAAAAGCACAAAGCAAAAATAGGAAAATTGACGAAGAAACTTCAGTTTCTAGGAGATTTTATCTTTTTTGCCAAGTGCTTAGGCCGTGTTCAATTGAGCATATCTTGATAATGAAGCTACTCTAAATTGGGTAGCTTTTTTACTTTTGTTACCTTACTTCGATATACTCAAGTATAATCTTCGGTTACAGTTCCTAGCACTGTAAGGTAAAATAAACCAGAATGATCTCCCTTCGGGGAGATTTTTTTGTTTCACTAAAAATTTTGTACAATCTTCGGCTTACCGCCTAGTCTATAAACGGTTTATCCAGCAAGAATTATGATGCTAAGGGCGTAAGAAATCCGTATGAAAACAGGGAAATGACACAGTGTTCGATGAACACAAGGAGTTTCATCTTTTTCACTAGGATTTTAGCCCGAGCTCAAATCAGCTCTCTGATTTTCAGAGGGCTTTTTTATTGAGGTTTTATCGGTCACAATTTTGGAGACTACAAAAACCTCAAATGGTATCAGCTAATGACACCATGAAGGTGCGTAGCTACTCGGCTTGAAAAGCCGAGTAGCTGTCTGCAAGCCCCTTCGGAGAGCCCACACTTTACGAAGTAAAGTATAGTATGTTATACTTTACATGGAAGTAATCATCGAATTCCAGTTAGAAATTACTTTGTAACTACGTTTTGAGGAGGAGTAAAATGCTTTCCTATGTTCGAAATTACCCACTAGCGATAGCTAAATTAATGTGTCTGTGCTCTCCTAAAATCTGCTGATTTATTACTGACCAATACAGGAGGTTTTTTATGGGACAGACAATCATATCTGCTATTGGTGTTTATATTTCCACCAGTATCGATTATTTAATTATTTTATTTATTTTATTTGCACAGCTATCACAGAATAAACAAAAATGGCATATTTATGCGGGGCAATATCTAGGCACAGGCTTACTTGTAGGGGCGAGTTTAGTTGCTGCTTATGTCGTTAATTTCGTGCCTGAAGAATGGATGGTTGGATTGCTTGGTTTAATCCCTATCTATTTAGGGATTCGCTTTGCAATTGTTGGAGAAGGTGAGGAAGAAGAGGAAGAAATTATTGAAAGATTAGAACAAAGCAAGGCAAATCAACTGTTTTGGACAGTTACATTGCTGACAATTGCGTCTGGCGGAGATAATTTAGGTATCTATATACCTTATTTTGCTTCGTTAGATTGGTCACAGACCCTCGTGGCCTTGCTTGTGTTTGTAATCGGCATAATTATCTTATGCGAGATTAGTCGGGTGTTATCCTCTATTCCGTTAATATTCGAGACAATTGAAAAATACGAGCGAATCATTGTGCCCTTAGTATTCATTGTACTTGGACTATACATCATGTATGAAAATGGCACGATAGAGACTTTTCTGACCGTGTAGATTTTTTTGTTTCACTAGAATTTTATCCTAATCTCAAATTAGCTCTCTGACTTCAGAGGGCTTTTTACGTTGTCGCCTTACATCGATATACTCAAGTATAATCTTCGGTTATGAGTATTAGCGCTGTAAGACCAACTATATTTATTTTCTCATCTTGTTCCATTGTTGAAAATATGGTATACTTTTTATGAGAATTTTCTAAATTTTTAAGATTCTATCAAAGGAGGTTTGCATGCTTTCCAAATTTTTTGGAAGCCGACAAGACCAGCAATTTGTGTTACTTTTGGTTGTTTTGCTAGGTATTTTAGGGATTTCTCTCTTTCTAGCAGTTTCAATGGGATCTGTTGCGATTGAACTAGGAGATACCTATCGGATTATTTTGAGCAGGTTGGGATTTCCTCTTGAGATAGGAGAGGTTTCCAAGTCTACTCTTGCCATTGTATGGAACATGAGATTCCCTCGAGTATTGTTAGGTCTGATAGTAGGAGCAGGCCTTTCTATGTGTGGTAGTGTGATGCAGTCCACAGTGAACAATCCCATCGCTGAGCCCTATGTCTTAGGAATCTCTGCGGGTGCAACTCTAGGAGCAACCTTGAGCATCATTCTTGGTTTAAAAGTGATGATTAGCCTTGGAGCTTTTCTTGGAGCTATTTTGGCAACAATTGCTGTCCTCATCATTGCCTCTATGCAGGGAAGGATGACGACTTCTAGTCTGATTTTATCAGGAACCGTGGTCAATGCTCTCTTTCTGGCTTTTTCAAACTTTATTATCTCAATTGGCGCTAATGCGGATAGTGTGATGACCATTAAGTTTTGGACCATGGGATCGCTCGCTGGGACTTCCTGGGCAGACTTGGTCCTGCCAACTATAGTAGTAGGAATAGCCTTTCTATTTTTCTCTACTCAGTATCGTGTTTTCAATGCAATGATGATGGGAGATGAGGCTGCTTTAACTTTGGGAATTCCCTTACGCTTTTATTGGTATCTTTATGTGACCATGGTGGCTGTGCTGACAGCAGTCTTAGTGGCAACCTGTGGGATTATTGGTTTTGTCGGTCTGATTACTCCTCACTTAGCTCGAGGGTTAGTAGGAACGAATTACAAGAGGCTTTTTCCTGTTGCAACCTTGCTAGGTGCCCTCTTTGTCATTTGGGCAGACGTACTCTCTCGTATCATCATTCCAAACGCAGAGCTTCCTATTGGTATTTTTACAGCCTTAGTAGGCGCTCCCTTCTTTATCTACATTGTTGGAGGTAGGCGAAGGGAGGTGAGGATCTGATATGGACTTGATTTGTCAGGATATCCATTTTGGACTAGGTGAGAAAAAAATCCTCAAAGGAGTCTCTCTTAAGGTTGAGGGGCATCAATTTCACACGATATTAGGGCCAAATGGAAGTGGAAAAACCAGTCTACTTAAACTCCTCTACCGCCAAGAAAAGGTGGACAAAGGCTTGATAAGCCTAGATGGAAAGCCGCTGGAACAATGGACGCTCAAAGAAACAGCCAAGCAAATGGCAGTTGTGACCCAGTTTAATCAGTTGCAGTTTGATTGTACAGTTGAGGAAATCGTCTTGCTGGGAAGAACTCCCCACCTCTCTTTTCTACAAAAGGAAAGGGAAAGGGATTATGCGCTCGTTCAAGATGCTCTCGTTAAGGTGGATATGCTCGAGAAGAAAACTCGTCTCTATTCGTCCCTGTCAGGGGGAGAGAAACAGCGAGTCTTGTTAGCACGTGCCTTGGCCCAAGAACCGACTCTCTTGCTCCTAGACGAACCAACCAATCATCTGGATATCAAGTATCAGCTAGACTTGTTGGCCATTGTGAAAAATCTCAAGGTCAATGTTCTAGCTGTCCTACATGATATTCAACTTGCTTGTCGCTATTCGGATTATCTCTATCTGATGAAAGAGGGAGAAATCCTTTACCAAGGGACTCCAAAGGAGACTATCACCCCTGAGTCATTGCAAACTGTATACGGAGTTCAAAGTCAGGTGACTTGGACCGAGGATCAGCAAGCTATGATTCACTATTTATAAGAAAGAAAAGGAAAACAAGATGAAAAAAACACTAAGCATTTTACTCGTAACAGTAGCTACCTTAACTTTGGCAGCTTGTGGCAATACTACCACTGAAAAAGCTACGACACAATCAAGCGCAGAAACAAGTCAAAAGGCCAGCACAGAGACGACTTATCCGTTAAATATCAAAACTTATGATGCTAAAGGAAATGAAGTCGAACAAGTCTTTGACAAGGCACCTGAAAAAGTTATCACCAACAATCTTTCAACCACTGAAATCTTATTGGAGTTGGGATTGAAGGATAAAATTGTTGGCATGCTCAATCCAGACAATGCTGTGACGGACAAATACAAGGACGCGATTGCAACTATTCCTCAAATCGGGGATAAAAAAACAGTCTCACAAGAGACAGTCCTTTCTTATGAGCCAGACGCTGTGATGGGTCGAAATATGATGTTTTCTGAAAAATCCTTGGGGACAGTTAGCACTTGGAATGAAAACAAAATCCCAGTCTATACGCAAAAAGCTTCTCTCTCAACAATTCAGCAAGATTTGGGGAATATCGTAGAAGATGTCAAAAATCTTGGAATGATTTTTAATGTTCAGGACAAGGCCAATGAATACGCAGCCCAATTACAAACTAAAATTGATGCTGTTAAGAAAGCAAATCTAGCAAGCCAAGGTGAAAAGAAAAAGGCTTTGATTATGGTTGCTTATAATGATGAAACCTTTGGTGCCTACAAGTCTGCTTTGCAAGAAAGTTTACTGAACCAACTTGGTTATACAAACGTTGCTACGGGAACATCAGGCTTGACCTTGGAAAATCTCGTGTCAATGGATCCTGAATTGATTATCTATGTGACCAGCGACCGTAATAAAAAATTGGATGAAAAAGCAGTAGAGTTGATGAAGGCAAATGCTGTTTTGGAAAGCGTTCCTGCTATTAAGAATCAAAAAATCATGACCATCTCTTACGATGAGTTGATGGACTATGGTCCAGCAGTGATTGATTCCCTTGAGAAAATCAATGACTTTATCAATAAATAATGAGTTTGACTGGGAAGGAATTCAAGTCAAAATCAGCCTTCCTTCTAACTACGACCCCAATCAAATCTATCCGGCTATTTTATTGAATGATGGAAACTTGGGCTTCTTATCGGCCCTTTCAGAATCTGTGATTTTAGTGGGCTTGACCTCTAAAAATCGCTTAGACGACTACACTCCCTGGGCGACATCGGCTCTGAGAGATGGAGCTCCAGATTTTGGAGGTCAGGCCAACGTCTATCATGATCATTTATTTGGAGGTCTTTTAGATAAGCTGCAGTCGCTTTATCGCTTGGATAAAAATCGCCTTGCTTATGGAGGTTATTCACTAGGTGGTTTGGTGGCAGTCTACAGTCTTTTCAGCTTTGACAAGGTTTCCTGTGTCTTCTCCATCTGCGGTTCCTTTTGGTATCCTGATTTTGCGACTTACTGCAAGGCAGAGACAGTGAAAAATCTAGACTGTTTGCTGTATTTACAGAACGGTCAAACAGAAGGAGCCCATCATACCAATCGCTTGGCTCAAGCACCGGCCTATGCTGAGCAAATCCATACCAGTCTTCAGAAACGCTATCCGAACGGTCAGTTTGTCTTTGATCCTTATGGACACCACGAACAAGTGGTTGAACGATTCCTAGCCTTTTCCAATTGGTTGGCTCAAAAATGGAAAATCGAATAAAAGATTTATCCCTTGGCTTTTGCCAAGGGATTCTTGTATTTATTTAAGCAAGGTTTTCTCTCTTTTTATCTGGATTCCATACGAAGCTTGCGATAAAGCTAAAGATGATAGTTAGGATAGCGAGGATAATGGCAAGGATGAGAGCAGGGATGCGAATAAACCACCAGAGTGGATTTGGTTTTTTATCATTGTGCCATTGTTTCGTTTCGTCGTCCAGACGTTGGAATTCTGTTTGAATGCGATTGGCGACTGTTTCAATGCCTTCATCATTCATTTTCTTGATATCTGAGATATCGATTGGATTTCCAAAGTTCATATCGACACGTTCACGGCTAACTAAGCCCTTCAAAGTCATGGGACCTGTATAGGTAACCGGCATGATACGGACCTTGGCCATCTTGGCAATCAGGGCAACTCCACCCTTGACATCGTTTGAGTGACGGCTCCCACTTGGAAACATGATGAGAGAGCGGTCACTTTTTTTGAGAACATTGATAGGGTATTTGATGGCTGAGGCGCTAGGATTTTCACGGTCGATAGGAAAGGCACCACACATACGAATCCACCAGCCAAAGATACGGTTGGTAAAGAGCTCTTTTTTGGCCATAAAGATAAACTGTTTTGGCTTGGTCGCAAAAGCCATGTAAACAGGATCCCACCAGGTGCGGTGAGGGGCAACCAGAATATAATTTTCATCTTGATTAGGAATTTTATCAGTATTATGATAGTGGGCATTGCCATTGATGGACCATAGGAGCAAGACAACTAATCCACGTAAATAAGTATAAAACATGCGATCTCCTTCGATTCTTTTCTTGTTATTATTATACCTTATCAAAGGAGGGCTGGCAAACTTTTCCCTTGAACAGGTGCATATTTGGGATGAGATTAGAATTCTTTTAGAAAAAATGATATGATAGAACTTATGGATAAAAATAAGATTATGGGATTAACCCAAAGAGAAGTCGAGGAAAGACAGGCTAAGGGCTTGGTCAATGATTTTACTGCTTCGGCCAGTACCAGCACTTGGCAAATCGTTAAACGAAATGTCTTTACCCTTTTTAACGCTTTGAACTTTGCCATTGCTTTGGCCCTTGCCTTTGTGCAGGCTTGGAGCAATCTGGTCTTCTTTGCCGTTATCTGCTTTAACGCTTTTTCTGGAATTGTGACCGAGCTACGGGCCAAACACATGGTGGACAAGCTCAATCTCATGACCAAGGAAAAGGTCAAGACTATTCGTGATGGTCAGGAAGTTGCTCTTAATCCTGAAGAATTGGTGTTAGGAGATGTCATTCGTCTGTCTGCTGGAGAGCAGATTCCCAGTGATGCCTTGGTTTTGGAAGGCTTTGCGGAAGTCAATGAAGCCATGTTGACGGGGGAAAGTGATTTGGTGCAAAAGGAAGTGGATACCTTGCTTTTGTCAGGGAGTTTCTTGGCTAGTGGGTCAGTTTTAGCTCGTGTCCATCATGTCGGTGCAGACAACTATGCTGCCAAACTCATGCTGGAAGCCAAGACCGTTAAACCAATCAACTCTCGTATCATGAAATCGTTGGATAAGCTAGCTGGTTTTACTGGGAAGATTATCATTCCTTTTGGTCTGGCTCTCTTGCTAGAAGCCTTGATATTGAAAGGCCTACCTCTTAAGTCGTCCGTTGTAAATTCGTCGACAGCCCTTCTGGGAATGTTGCCCAAGGGAATTGCCCTTTTGACCATTACTTCGCTCTTGACAGCGGTGATTAAGCTGGGTCTGAAAAAGGTCTTGGTGCAGGAGATATACTCTGTTGAGACCTTGGCGCGCGTGGATATGCTCTGTCTGGATAAGACAGGCACCATCACCCAAGGAAAGATGCAGGTGGAGGCGGTTCTTCCGCTGACCGAAGAGTATGGAGAGTCAGCGCTTGCTAGCATCTTGGCCAGCTATATGGCCCATAGTGAGGATAAAAATCCAACAGCCCAAGCCATTCGCCAGCGATTCCAAGGCCAAGTAGCTTATCCTGTGCTTTCGAATCTTCCCTTCTCAAGCGACCGCAAGTGGGGAGCCATGGAGTTAGAAGGTTTGGGGACAGTGTTCTTAGGGGCGCCTGAGATGTTGCTGGGCTCTGAAGTCCTCGAAGCCAGAGAGGCCTTGGAGAGAGGGTCACGTGTCTTGGTCTTAGCTCTCAGTCAGGAGAAATTAGACCATCACAAGCAGCAGAAACCTTCTGATATTCAGGCTCTAGCCTTGCTGGAAATCTTGGACCCGATTCGAGAGGGAGCGGCAGAGACGCTGGACTATCTCCGTTCTCAGGAAGTGGGGCTCAAGATTATCTCTGGAGACAATCCAGTTACGGTATCCAGCATTGCCCAGAAGGCTGGTTTTGCGGACTACCATAGCTATGTAGATTGCTCCAAAATCACGGATGAGGAATTGGTTGCTATGGCTGAGGAGACAGCTATTTTCGGACGTGTTTCCCCTCATCAAAAGAAACTCATCATCCAAACACTGAAAAAAGCGGGGCATACAACAGCTATGACAGGGGATGGAGTTAATGATATCTTGGCCCTTCGTGAGGCGGATTGTTCTATCGTAATGGCGGAGGGGGATCCTGCGACTCGTCAGATTGCCAATCTGGTTCTCTTGAACTCTGACTTTAATGATGTTCCTGAGATTCTCTTTGAAGGTCGTCGCGTAGTCAATAACATTGCCCATATCGCCCCGATTTTCTTGATTAAGACCATCTATTCTTTCCTATTAGCGGTCATCTGTATTGCCAGTGCTCTTCTGGGACGGTCTGAATGGATCTTGATTTTCCCCTTTATTCCAATCCAGATTACCATGATTGACCAGTTTGTGGAAGGTTTCCCACCATTCGTTCTGACTTTTGAGCGAAATATCAAACCTGTCGAGCCAAACTTCCTCAGAAGATCCATGCTTCGTGCTCTACCAAGTGCTCTCATGGTTGTGTTCAGCGTTCTTTTTGTGAAAATATTTGGAAGTAGCCAAGGTTGGTCTGAGTTAGAAATTTCAACTCTACTCTATTATCTCTTGGGGTCAATTGGTTTCTTATCTGTATTTAGAGCCTGCATGCCATTTACCCTATGGCGTGTCCTCTTGATTGTTTGGTCAATAGGAGGCTTCCTAGCCACAGCTCTCTTCCCAAGAATTCAAAAATTGCTTGAAATCTCCACCTTAACAGGACAAACATTACCTGTTTATGGTGTCATGATGTTGGTCTTTACCGTGATTTTCATCCTGACTAGTCGCTATCAAGCCAGAAAATAAAGAAAGGCTGTAATCTGTGGATTGCGGTCTTTTTAGGTACAAGATTGCCAGCTGAAATGTGGTATAATAAGAGGTAATAGAGTTTTGGAAAGAGAGAGAAAATGATTTCAAAGAGATTAGAATTAGTGGCTTCCTTTGTGCCACAGGGAGCCATTTTACTCGATGTGGGGAGTGACCATGCTTATCTGCCTATCGACTTGGTCGAAAGAGGACAAATCAAAAGTGCCATTGCAGGTGAGGTTGTGGAAGGTCCCTATCAGTCTGCGGTCAAAAATGTTGAAAGTCACGGCCTAAAGGAGAAAATCCAGGTTCGTTTAGCCAATGGCTTGGCAGCTTTTGAAGAGGCAGACCAAGTGTCTGTCATTACCATTGCTGGTATGGGCGGACGCTTGATTGCTAGGATATTAGAAGAAGGCTTGGACAAGCTAGCTAATGTAGAACGATTGATCCTCCAGCCCAATAATCGTGAAGACGATTTGCGTATTTGGTTGCAAGACAATGGCTTTCAGATTGTGGCAGAAAGCATTCTAGAAGAAGCTGGTAAGTTTTATGAGATTTTGGTGGTGGAAGCAGGACAAATGAAGTTATCAGCCAGCGATGTTCGCTTTGGTCCTTTTTTGTCCAAAGAAGTCAGTCCAGTATTTGTCCAAAAATGGCAAAAAGAATCTGTTAAGCTAGAGTTTGCCCTCGGACAAATCCCTGAAAAAAATTTGGAAGAACGTCAAGTTCTAGTAGATAAAATTCAAGCCATCAAGGAGGTTCTCCATGCTAGCAAGTGAAGTCATTAACCGATATGAAGCTTATTGTCCTCAGGAATTTTCCATGGAGGGAGACAGTCGTGGTCTGCAAATTGGCACTTTGGACAAGGATATCCAAAGTGTCATGGTTGCTCTGGATATTCGTGAAGAAACAGTGGCTGAAGCCATTGAAAAGGGTGTGGACTTGATTATTGTCAAGCACGCGCCGATTTTCCGTCCTATCAAGGACTTGGTAGCTAGCCGTCCGCAAAATCAGATTTATATCGACCTCATCAAGCATGACATCGCAGTTTATGTCAGCCATACCAATATTGACATCGTTGAAAATGGCCTTAATGACTGGTTCTGCCAGATGCTAGGCATTGAAGAGACGACTTATCTGCAGGAGACAGGATCTGAACGTGGGATAGGTCGTATTGGAAATGTTCAGCCTCAGACATTTGGGGAATTGGCCCAGAATGTCAAGCAAGTCTTTGGTTTAGATAGCCTTCGATTGGTGCATTATCAAGAGACTGATTTACAGAAGCCTATTTCAAGAGTGGCCATCTGTGGTGGCAGTGGGCAGTCATTCTATAAGGATGCTTTAGAAAAAGGGGCAGATGTCTATATCACTGGTGATATTTACTACCATACTGCTCAGGATATGCTGTCTGATGGCTTGTTAGCACTGGATCCAGGACACTATATCGAAGTACTTTTTGTAGAAAAAATTGCAGAGCTTCTTAATCAATGGAAAGAGGAAAAAGGCTGGAAACTAGAGATTTTACCTAGTCAAGCATCGACCAATCCTTTCCACCATATCTAGTTAGAAAGTGAAGACAATGAAAAAAGTTGCCATTATCGGAGCAGGAATTGTAGGTGCAACAGCAGCCTACTACCTCTCGAAAGAAAGTGACCTAGAGGTGACCGTTTTTGACCATGGACAAGGTCAGGCTACCAAGGCCGCAGCAGGAATTATCAGCCCCTGGTTTTCCAAACGCCGCAATAAGGCCTGGTACAAAATGGCGCGCTTGGGGGCTGACTTTTATGTGGATTTATTAGCTGATTTAGACAAGTCAGGGCAAGAAATCGACTTTTACCAACGTTCGGGAGTCTTTCTCCTGAAAAGAGATGAATCCAAGTTGGAAGAACTCTATCAACTAGCCCTCCAGCGTAGAGAAGAATCTCCCTTGATAGGCCAGTTAGCCATTCTGAACCAAGCATCAGCCAATGAATTATTCCCTGACTTGCAGGGATTTGACCACCTGCTCTATGCTTCTGGTGGAGCGAGAGTAGATGGTCAACTCTTAGTGACTCGTTTGCTGGAAGCCGGTCAGGTCAAGCTGGTCAAAGAAAAAGTGACTCTGACACCTTTAGCATCAGGTTACCAGATTGGCGAAGAGGTGTTTGATCAGGTTATTTTGGCGACGGGAGCTTGGTTGGGACACCTGTTAGAGCCTTTAGGTTATGAAGTAGATGTTCGTCCCCAAAAGGGGCAACTCCGAGATTATCAACTTGCCCAAGATATGGAAGCTTACCCTGTTGTTATGCCAGAAGGGGAGTGGGATTTGATTCCTTTTGCAGGTGGGAAATTATCTCTAGGCGCTACCCATGAAAATGATATGGGATTTGATTTGACGGTAGATGAAACCTTGCTCCAACAAATGAAGGAGGCAGCCTTACCTCACTATCCAGTTTTAGCTAGAGCGACTTCAAGAGCTGAGCGTGTGGGAATCCGTGCCTATACCAGTGATTTCTCACCTTTCTTTGGGCAAGTACCTGGCTTAGCAGGTGTCTATGCTGCTAGTGGACTAGGTTCATCAGGCCTCACAACGGGGCCTATTATCGGTTACCATCTAGCTCAACTGATCCAAGACAAGGAGTTGACCTTAGACCCAGCAAACTACCCAATTGAAAACTATGTCAAGCGACTAAAAAACGAATAAAATTTTACTGAAATTTTATCCTACCCTCTAGGATGGCAAATGACATTCCCTATCAAAAATGGTAAAATAAGAAAAAATAATCCGAGAATCGAGGAAAGAAGATGCAAGAAAAGATTTTGGTAACGGGTGGAGCAGGTTTTATCGGAACCCACACTGTTATTGAGTTAATCCAAGCAGGTCATCAGGTTGTTGTGGTGGATAACCTTGTGAATAGTAACAGAAAAAGTTTAGAAGTTGTTGAGAGAATTACAGGAGTTGAAGTGCCTTTCTATGAGGCAGATATCCGTGACACAGATACCCTCAGAGATATTTTCATGCAAGAAGAACCAACAGGGGTCATTCACTTTGCTGGCTTGAAGGCTGTCGGTGAATCTACCCGTATCCCTCTTGCCTACTATGACAATAATATCGCTGGAACTGTTAGCCTTTTGAAAGCTATGGAAGAAAACAACTGTAAAAACATCATTTTCAGTTCTTCTGCGACAGTGTACGGAGATCCGCATACAGTGCCCATCTTGGAAGATTTCCCACTTTCAGTGACCAATCCATACGGTCGTACCAAGCTCATGCTAGAGGAAATTTTGACAGATATCTACAAGGCAGATTCAGAATGGAATGTGGTCTTGCTTCGTTACTTTAACCCAATCGGAGCCCATGAGAGTGGTGATTTGGGAGAAAATCCAAACGGTATTCCAAACAACCTCTTGCCATATGTGACTCAGGTAGCCGTTGGAAAATTAGAGCAAGTGCAAGTATTTGGAGACGATTACGATACGGAAGACGGAACTGGTGTTCGTGACTATATCCACGTTGTTGACTTGGCTAAAGGTCACGTTGCAGCTCTGAAAAAAATCCAAAAAGGCTCAGGTCTAAACGTTTATAACCTTGGAACAGGTAAAGGCTACTCAGTTCTTGAAATTATCCAAAATATGGAAAAAGCAGTGGGACGTCCAATTCCTTACCGCATCGTAGACCGTCGCCCAGGGGATATCGCAGCCTGCTATTCAGATCCTGCAAAAGCCAAAGCAGAACTGGGCTGGGAAGCAGAATTAGGCATCACCCAAATGTGTGAAGACGCATGGCGTTGGCAAAGTAAGCATCCAAATGGATTTGAAGACTAAGATGGTGATGTCAATCATAGTCCCCTGTTTAAACGAAGAGGAAGTACTTCCTCTTTTTTATCAGGCTTTGGAAGATTTGATTCCTGATTTGGAAACAGAAATCGAGTATGTCTTTGTCGATGATGGCTCAAGCGATGGAACCTTGGAACTCTTAAAGGCCTATCGGGAACAAAATCCGGCAGTGCATTATCTTTCTTTCTCGCGAAATTTTGGCAAAGAAGCAGCTCTGTATGCAGGCTTACAATATGCGACAGGAGATCTGGTGGTGGTAATGGATGCAGACCTCCAGGATCCTCCGAGTATGTTGCTTGAGATGAAAAATTTACTAGACCAGAATGCAGACTTGGACTGCGTAGGAACACGAAGAACCAGTCGAGAGGGAGAACCCTTCTTTCGCAGTTTCTGTGCAGATCTCTTTTACCGCCTTATGCAAAAAATTAGCCCAGTAGCCTTGCCCTCAGGTGTTCGTGATTTTCGCATGATGAGAAGGTCTGTAGTCGATGCCATTTTAAGCTTGACCGAGTCCAATCGTTTTTCTAAAGGACTTTTTGCCTGGGTCGGTTTTAAAACCTACTATCTGGACTATCCTAATGTCGAAAGGCAGGCCGGCAAGACCAGTTGGAGTTTTAGGCAACTCTTTTTCTACTCCATTGAAGGGATTGTTAATTTTTCAGATTTCCCCCTGATTATAGCCTTCGTAGCTGGCCTCCTATCTTGTTTTATTTCTCTACTTATGACTTTTTTTGTTGTGGTTCGGACCCTCGTTTTGGGGAATCCAACATCAGGTTGGACCTCTCTGATGGCTGTTATTCTCTTTCTTGGAGGCATTCAACTCTTGACCATTGGGATTCTCGGCAAGTATATTAGTAAGATTTATCTAGAGACTAAAAAAAGACCACTTTATCTTATCAAAGAAAAAAGTGACCTTCCTGATTTTACAGAAAAAAATAAAGTGAAAAGACTATAATTTTACATGGAAATATGCTAAACTAGAGGGAGTGGATTATCGTCATTGATTTAGGCTTCCTGGTTTCTGATCAGGGCGCGAGTTGGGCAATTTTTAACAGCCTCTAAGACGTCCTGACTAGGAGAAATTTCTTTTTCCAGCTGGTCAGGATCATCGTAAAAACGCACGATTCCATTATCGTGGTAATCAAATAAATCAGAATAAGTTTGGCAAAGCCCACAGGCGATACATCGTTCAGGTATAAGTGTGATTTTCATGTTCATATTTATATTGTAATAAGAAAAGTAAAAAAAAACAAGGAGTAGGGTATGGAAAAAGAACCGTGGCAAGAAGATATTTATGATCAAGAAGAATCAAGAGCAGAGCGTCGGCATCGAAACCACGGAGGGGCTGATAGGATGGCCAACCGTGTCTTGACGATTCTAGCTAGTATTTTCTTTGTAATTGTGGTGGTGATGGTCATCGTTCTCATCTATCTATCATCGGGGGGGAGTAATCGCACAGCAGCCTTGAAAGATTTTCATGATTCTGATGCAAGTGTAGTACAAGTCTCATCTTCAAGCAGTTCCCAGCCTGAGCAGAGTTCAGAGCCAGAATCTACTTCTAGTAGTTCAGAAGAAGCTACTAATCCTGAAGGAACGATTAAAGTTCTCGCAGGAGAAGGGGAAGCAGCTATTGCCGCTCGTGCAGGAATCTCCATTGCTCAGTTAGAGGCCTTGAATCCTGGGCACATGGCTACAGGGTCTTGGTTTGCTAATCCAGGTGATGTTATAAAAATAAAATAGGAGCCGATATGAAAACAATTCAAATTGCTATTGACGGTCCTGCTTCCAGTGGTAAGAGTACGGTCGCAAAGATTATTGCCAAGGACTTTGGCTACACCTACCTAGATACAGGTGCCATGTATCGCGCAGCGACCTATATGGCTCTCCAAAACCAGTTAGGAGTAGAAGAGGTTGAAGCACTTCTAGCCTTGTTGGACCAGCATCCAATTAGTTTTGGGCGTTCAGAAACTGGGGAACAGCTTGTCTTTGTAGGAGATGTGGATATTACCCATCCTATCCGTGAAAATGAAGTAACCAATCATGTTTCTGCTATTGCAGCAATTCCTGAAGTGCGTGAGAAACTGGTTTCTCTCCAACAAGAAATTGCCCAGCAAGGCGGGATTGTCATGGATGGTCGCGATATTGGAACGGTTGTATTGCCACAAGCAGAATTGAAAATTTTCCTAGTAGCTTCGGTAGATGAAAGAGCAGAGCGTCGTTACAAGGAAAATATTGCCAAGGGAATTGAAACAGACCTTGAAACTTTAAAAGAGGAAATTGCTGCGCGTGACTACAAGGATAGTCATCGTGAGACTTCTCCTCTTAAACAAGCAGAGGATGCTGTCTACCTTGATACAACTGGTTTGAACATTCAAGAAGTAGTTGAAAAAATCAAAGCAGAAGCTGAAAAAAGAATGTAAATGTAGAAAAGCCGATAGATGGATATCGGTTTTTTTCTAAATTTGTCAAAATGCTGATTTTAGGGTATAATAGTTGCTGTTCGAGAAATTTTGATTTTCAAAGAATAGTGAATGATGATAAGGAGAAACCATGAACAACTTACCAAATTGCCCACAATGTAACTCAGAGTATGTTTACGAAGACGGTGCCCTACTGGTTTGCCCAGAGTGTGCTTATGAGTGGAATCCTACTGAAGTTGCAGATGTAGAAGAGGGCCTTGTCGCTATCGATGCCAACGGAAATAAATTGGCTGACGGTGATACAGTAACTCTCATCAAGGACTTGAAGGTAAAAGGTGCGCCAAAAGATTTGAAACAAGGGACGCGCGTGAAAAATATCCGCATCGTAGAAGGCGACCACAATATCGACTGTAAGATTGATGGTTTTGGTGCCATGAAACTCAAATCAGAGTTTGTGAAGAAGATTTAAGTATGTCCAAGCACTATAAACTTGTATTTTATAGCCGTATCTTCTTGTTTCTAGCGGCTTTTACGGGAGTTTATCTTGAAATTACCAAGCATGGTGGTTTTGGGATGCTTCTCTATTACACGGTTCTGTCCAACCTCTTGGTAACTATTTTTACCCTCTATCTTCTAAAGGTTATGAGCCGTTTAGGTGAAAACTGGCAAAGACCAAGTCTCTTGCGCTTAAAAGGTGGGGTCACCATGAGTATCATGATTACCTGTGTGATTTACCATTTCCTCTTAGCGCCTATTGCGACTAATTTCTATACCCTAGAAAATTTCCTTTGCCACTATATCGTTCCCCTCTGGTTTTTCGCAGATACCCTCTTGTTTGACAAACAGGGTCAATACAAGATTTGGGATCCAATTGTGTGGACGATTTTACCCTTGCTGTATATGATGTTTGCTCTTTTTAATGGCTTGGTTCTAAAACTCAATATTCCAAATGCCAAGGATAATCCTTTCCCTTACTTCTTTTTGAATGTGAACAAGGGTTGGGATGTCGTGTTCAAGTGGTGTCTGATTATCTTTGTTGCCTATATGGTGGCAGGATTTATTTTCTACTTTATTAAGCAAATCAAGAGAAAGTCATCCTGATACACAAGGGATTCATTTTCTAGTTTAAGAAGGAGTCTATATACTAATGAGGCTTCTTCTTTTCTTGCTTTTTTGCTAACTATCAAAAGAGACAGAAGATTAAGAGAAATATAGAAAGAGATTTCATGAAACAATTTTTAGAACGGGCCAGTATTTTGGCTCTCTCCCTCGTTTTGATTACATCCTTTTCCATCTCGAGTGCTCTGCCAGCCATGTTTGACTATTATCAAGGCTATCCTAAGGAACAAATTGAGCTCTTGGCTAGCTTGCCTTCCTTTGGAATCATGATGATGTTATTACTAAATGGTTTTTTAGAAAAAATATTCACTGAGCGCTTACAGATTAGTTTGGGCTTGCTGATTTTATCACTGAGCGGGACGGCTCCCTTTTGGTATCAAGCCTACCCCTTTGTCTTTAGAACTCGGATTCTTTTTGGTTTGGGTCTCGGGATGATCAATGCCAAGGCCATTTCTATTATCAGTGAACGCTATCAAGGAAAAACGAGAATTCAGATGCTAGGGCTACGTGGCTCTGCAGAGGTTGTTGGAGCTTCTCTCATTACCTTGGCAGTCGGCCAGTTGTTAGCCTTTGGTTGGACAGCTACTTTCTTAGCCTATAGTGCTGGATTTTTGGTGCTGATCCTTTATCTGCTTTTTGTCCCTTATGGAAAGGAAAAGAAAGAAGTCAAGAAAAAAGCGAAGGAAGTAAGTCGCTTAACTCGAGAAATGAAAGGTTTGATTTTTATCCTAGCTATTGAAGCGGCAGTTGTAGTTTGTACCAATACGGCTATTACTATTCGTATTCCAAGTTTGATGGTGGAAAGAGGACTTGGAGATGCCCAGTTATCTAGTTTTGTTCTTAGTATCATGCAGTTGATCGGGATTGTGGCTGGGGTGAGTTTTTCTTTCTTGATTTCTATCTTTAAGGAAAAATTGCTCCTCTGGTCTGGTATTACCTTCGGCTTAGGGCAAATCGTGATTGCCTTGTCTCCATCCTTGTGGGTGGTAGTGGCAGGAAGTATTCTGGCTGGTTTTGCCTACAGTGTAGCCTTGACGACGGTCTTTCAACTGGTTTCTGAAAGAATTCCAGCTAAACTCCTCAATCAAGCCACTTCATTTGCTGTATTAGGCTGTAGTTTCGGAGCCTTTACGACTCCATTCGTTCTAGGTGCGATTGGCTTGATGACTCACAATGGGATGTTGGTCTTTAGTATCTTAGGATGTTGGTTGATTGTAACCTCTATCTTTGTCATGTACCTACTTCAAAAGAGAGCTTAGGATTGGTTTCCTAGGTTTTTCTTTTGAGTTTTTTGTACCCAGACAATATTTATTTTAGAACCTTGTCTACAGATTAATTTCTTGATAAAATAGAAGTTATGACGAGATATAAAGCAACTATTTCCTATGATGGTTACGCCTTTGCTGGTTTTCAGCGCCAGCCTCATGCGCGTAGCGTTCAGGAAGAAATTGAAAAAACCTTGACCATGTTAAATAAGGGGCAAGCTATTACTGTTCACGGTGCTGGTAGGACTGATAGTGGGGTTCATGCCTTGGGACAGGTTATTCATTTTGACTTGCCCTATCAGATGGATGAGGAGAAGCTCCGTTTTGCTTTGGATACCCAGTCCCCTGAAGATATTGATGTGATTTCGATTGAGCTTGTGGCAGATGATTTTCATTGTCGTTATGCTAAGCATAGCAAGACTTATGAGTTTATCGTGGATAGAGGGCGTCCCAAAAATCCCATGCGCCGTCACTATGCCACCCACTTTCCCTATCCGCTTGATGTGGAACGGATGCAGATGGCAATCAAAAAGTTAGAGGGAATACATGATTTTACAGGCTTTACAGCCTCTGGAACCAGTGTGGAGGATAAGGTTCGCACCATCACAGAAGCTAGTCTCAGGGTTGATGAGACAGGCCAGTTTTTGACCTTTACCTTTTCAGGAAATGGCTTCTTGTATAAGCAGATTCGCAATATGGTGGGGACACTGCTCAAAATCGGAAACAACCGAATGCCAGTAGAGCAGATTGACCTAATCTTGGAGAAAAAGGACAGGCAACTTGCAGGTCCAACAGCAGCACCAAACGGCTTGTATTTAAAGGAGATTCGTTATGAAGAATAATCGTATTTTAGCACTTTCAGGAAATGATATTTTTAGTGGTGGTGGTTTATCAGCAGATTTGGCTACCTATACCCTAAACGGCTTGCATGGCTTTGTAGCAGTGACTTGTTTGACAGCCTTGACGGAAAAAGGCTTTGAAGTCTTTCCAACTGACGATACCATTTTTCAACATGAATTAGATAGCTTGCGTGATGTGGAGTTTGCAGGGATTAAGATTGGTCTTCTTCCTACTGTCAGTGTGGCTGAGAAGGCCTTGAACTTTATCAAGCAACGTCCAGGAGTGCCTGTGGTGCTGGATCCTGTCTTGGTCTGCAAGGAAACGCACGACGTAGCAGTTAGTGAACTCTGTCAAGAGTTGATTCGCTTTTTCCCTCATGTCAGCGTGATTACGCCTAATCTTCCTGAAGCAGAATTATTGGCAAGTCAGGAAATTAAAACCTTGGAAAATATGAAGGCTGCAGCACAGAAATTGCATGACTTAGGAGCACCAGCAGTCATTATCAAGGGAGGTAATCGCCTTAGTCAGGACAAGGCTGTAGATGTCTTTTATGATGGACAAAACTTTACATTCTTAGAAAATCCTGTCATTCAAGGCCAAAACGCTGGCGCAGGTTGTATCTTTGCCTCTAGCATTGCCAGTCACTTGGTTAAAGGTAATGAACTTTTACCAGCAGTAGAAAGCTCTAAGGCTTTCGTTTATCGTGCTATTGCACAATCAGATCAGTATGGAGTAAGACAATATGAAGCAAACCAAAACAACTAAAATCGCCCTTGTATCCCTATTAACCGCCCTTTCTGTGGTTCTAGGCTATTTCTTAAAAATTCCAACACCGACAGGAATTCTAACTCTCTTAGATGCGGGTGTTTTCTTTACGGCATTCTACTTTGGTAGTCGTGAAGGGGTTGTAGTCGGAGGATTAGCAGGTTTCTTGATTGACCTCTTATCAGGCTATCCTCAGTGGATGTTCTTTAGCTTGGTCAACCATGGCTTGCAGGGATTTTTCGCAGGATTTAAAGGAAAAACTCAGTGGTTAGGCCTTATCTTAGCAACGATTGCCATGGTAGGGGGTTACGCCTTGGGTTCTACATTGATGAATGGCTGGGCTGCAGCCCTACCAGAAATTTTACCAAATTTCATGCAAAATATGGTAGGGATGATTGTAGGATTTATCCTTAGTCAAAGTATCAAGAAGATTAAGTAATGAGGCTGAGTCAAAAGTCTTTCAAATAAGAAAAACGCATAGTATCAGGTGTTGAAAACCTTGATACTATGCGTTTTATTGTGGGAAGATTTTATACTCTTCGAAAATCTCTTCAAACCGCGTCAACGTCGCCTTGTCGTAGATATGGTTACTGACTTCGTCAGTTCTATCCACAACCTCAAAACAGTGTTTTGAGCTGACTTCATCAGTCTTATCTACAACCTCAAAACAGTGTTTTGAGCAACCTGCGGCTAGTTTCCTAGTTTGCTCTTTGATTTTCATTGAGTATTAGATGAATATTAATCAAAATAAAGCAAGTCTTTGCTGGTGCTTGTAAAGAGGTCAAAGCCATCCTTGGTAACAACACCGCAGTCTTCGATACGGACACCGACTTTACCAGGGATATAGATACCTGGTTCAACAGAGAAGCACATGCCTTCTTCGATAACCAAGTCATTTCCTTCCATGATAGAAGGGAATTCGTGGACATCCATACCGATACCGTGACCGAGACGGTGGTTGAAGTACTCGCCGTAACCAGCTTTTTCGATGACCTCACGGGCAGCGCGATCCACTTCATGGGCAGTCACCCCTGGCTTGATAAAGTCAAGAGCAGCTTGTTGGGCTTCAAGAGTCAAGTTATAAATGTCTTTCTTGAATTGGTCTGGTTTGCCGACAGCGACCGTACGAGTCATATCTGACGCATAGCCGTTGACTAGAACACCAAGGTCAAAGAGGAGAAGGGCGTTATTTTCAACTTTGTTTGCTGCTGGAATACCGTGTGGATTTGCAGCATTATCACCAGTCAAGACCATGGTATCAAAACTCATTTCATAACCTTCACGCTTCATAGCAAAGTCAATTTGGGCGATGATATCTGTCTCAGTCTTATCAAGAGAAATATTGTCAAAACCAACATTAACAGCCTTGTCCGCATAGAGACCTGCAACCATCATTTTTTGCACTTCATCAGCTGATTTGATGAGGCGCATGCGTTGGATACGAGGAGTGAGGTTTTCAAACTCAGCAGTTTCAAAGACTATTTTCAAGCCATGGTATTTGGTCAAGATGAGATTGTCAAACTCAACAGCGACACGTTTGAAATCAAGCTGTGGAAGAGCATGTTTCATTTTTTGCCATGGATTTTCAGAATCTACATAGCCCACAACTGGGAAGGAAACAGTGCTAGTAGCGCGCTCAACCTCAAGGGCTGGGACAAAGAGGAGAGGTTCCTGATCTGCTAGGACAAAAAGGAACATTTGACGTTCATGGGGATCACTGTAAAAGCCAGTGAGGTAATTGATTGTGACGGGGTCAGATACGACAGCGACGTCTAGTTTTTCTGATTCAAGATATGTTACGATTTGTTGTAATTTAGACATATGCTACCTTCTTTCTACCCCTCTATTTTGGCAAAAAATGAGAGAAAATGCAAGGGAGAAGGGTAAAATAACAGACAAAAAGAACTCCGACAAGATAACAGAGTTCTTTGATATAATTTCCTTTTGTTTAAGAAAAGTCAGCCTTGCTTTTGACGTCGCTGTATTCTTCAGCGATTTCTTGGCTGAGAATGTCCTCATAAGCAGGGAGTTGAATGTCCTGACCATATTTCTTCTTGAGGGCGGTAGTGACTAGGCGATAAGCCAGATTGGCATTACGAGAGAGGATAGGTCCGTGGAAGTAGGAACCAAAGACATTCTTATAATGAACCCCTTCGCCGACTTTTTCTTCGTTGTTTCCATTTCCATAGACAACCTGTCCCAGCGGTTTTTGGTCATCTGAGAGGAAGGTACGGCCCTGATGATTTTCAAAACCATAGTAGGTTTCATCGAAATCTTCATTGTGAATCTTGATGTCACCGATAAAACGGTTATTGGTCTGGTTGAGGGTGTAGTGGCCCATGACACCTAGCCCTTCGATACGTCTCCCTGAAGCTTCAATATAATATTGACCCAATAGTTGGAAACCACCGCAGATAGCCAGAACCACACCGTCATTTTGGATGTAGTTGTCAATGCTCTCTTTTTTAGCAGGTAGGTCGTCTGCAATGATACTCTGTTCAAAGTCTTGACCACCACCGAAAAAGGCGATGTCGTAGTGATTTTCATCAAAGTCATCATGGAGAGAAACGATGTCAACCGTCACATGGGCTCCCAGCTTTTCAGCCACATACTTGAGCATGAGGATGTTTCCATTGTCCCCGTAGGTATTCATGAGATTTCCGTAGAGGTGGGCAATGTTGAGCTGATAAGGGTAATTGCCATCTTTTGAGGAAAGTGAAGTATAAACCATTAGTTCATCTCCTTTCTAACAATCTGACGACTAGCCAGCAGTTCGCGGAATTCCAGCATAGCAGTATAGGTAGCCAGGATATAGGCATGCTTGCAGTCTTGGTTTTCAATGGTCTTAAGAACTTGTTCCAGATTACTTGTCTCAGTAATTTTCTCAGCTGGGTAACCAGTCACACGAAGACGGCGTGCGATTTCAGAATGGCGAACACCGCCAGCGTTGATTTCAGGGATGTCCATGTCAGTGATTTGTTCAAAATCAGCATCCCAGATCCAGCTTGTGTCAATCCCATCAGCATAGTTGGCATTAAGGAGGACGGATAGGCTAAATGGATAAGGTGCTAGTTTAATCATCTCGATAGCTTGGGTTGCACCGACTGGATTTTTAATCAAAACAAGGGTGCATTCCTTGTCACCGATATGGAAGGTTTCCTGGCGTCCAAAGACAGCACGGCTCTTGTCAAATCCCTGCTTGATGAGTTGGGAATCGGCGCCGAGAAAGCGGGCGATGGCAACTGCAGCTAGGGCGTTGTAGATATTATAGAGACCACCGATTTGGATACCATATTCTTGTCCGTCTATGACAAAGCGAGAGCTATTGTTGGTCAACTCAACTAGTTCTGTCAAGCGATAGTCGAGATCAGGACGTTTACATCCGCAGCCTTCACAGATATAGGCACCCAAGTTTGCATAGGTATTCTGCTCATATTTGAGGATTCCTTGGCAGTCAGGACAGAGAATCCCTTCTGTATTATAGTGAGCCAGCTGGGCTGGTCTTTTCTCCAAGTCAAAACCAAAATACTCTACAGGATTTGGAATAGCTGGCTTGTAGAAAAGTGGACTGTCTCCATTAAGGAGAACAGTAGCCGTAGGCACCTTACGAATGGCATCCAAAATCATCTTGTAAGTTGTGTAAATCTCACCATAGCGGTCCATCTGGTCACGGAAGATATTGGTGATAACAAAAAGGCTTGGCTGGATATAGTCACAGATACGAGATAGACTGGCTTCATCAATTTCTAAGACGGCAATATTTTTTCCAGTTTTAGAAGATTTGGCTGTTAAGAAGGTTGTCGCAATTCCTGTAATCATGTTGGCACCGCTTGGGTTGGTCAGAACTTGACCATAAACCTCTTTTAAAATACCGACAGTGAGGGCAGTTGTCAAGGTTTTTCCGTTGGTTCCAGTGACCACGACAATCTCGTAGTTCTTAGCTAGGTTTTGTAAAATATCTTTATCAAATTGAAGGGCAAGTTTTCCTGGGAGCGTACTTCCACGGCCAAGACGGCTTAAAACGAAGTGGGAAGAGCGCCCAGCAATAAGGCCCAAAGTAGTTTTTAAGTTCATGTTTCTATTATATCACAAAAGAGTGAAAAGACAGATTTGGTGTTTCGCAGAAGCAAAAACAGCCCAAAGAGGGCTGTTCGATACGATCAAATCTCAACTTAAATCGCAAACAAGTCATTCAAGTTCTCAGCCAAGGTTGGGTGAGTGAAGATTTGTTTTGTGAAGTAAGTATAAGGAATCTTGTTGTCCATAGCAACAGTAATGATGTTGATGATTTCTTGAGAACCTTCTGAGAAGATGCTTGCTCCAAGAATTTCTTTTGTTTCAGTATTCACAACAGCTTTGAAAGCTCCGCGAAGGTCTCCATTTACGTGACCACGAGGCATGGCTGCAACAGGGATTTCTTTCACTGCGTATGGAAGTTTCAAATCAGCTGCTTGGCTTTCAGTTAAACCAACTTGTGAAAGGGCAGGTGTGATAAACATGGTGTTTGGTACATTGAGACGGTCTTCAAGAGTGTAGCTGCCATCTCCAGCAAGGTAGCTGTAGACAACACGGAAGTCATCAAGTGAAATGTAAGTAAATTGAAGGCCACCGTTGACATCTCCAACTGCAAAGACACCAGGAACGTTTGTTTGACAGTGTTTGTCTACTTTAATAGCGCCACGTTCAGTTAGTTCAATATCTGTATTTTCAAGTTGAAGTGGTTCTACATTTGGTTTGCGTCCAGTTGCGTAGAGAAGGGCATCGAAACGGTAAGTTTCGTTTTCAGTCACGACAAGGACTTGGTCACCGTCGTTTTTGATTTCAGTAGTATGGATATTTTGAAGCAATTCAATACCGTCTTCTTCCATATATTGTTTAGCAAGAGCTGCGATGGAAGGTTCTGCACGAGGTAGGAAAGTATCCAAGGCATCTAGGACTGTGACCTTGCTTCCAAGTTTGTTGTAAAGGCCAGCAAATTCAAGACCGATATTTCCGCCACCAAGGACTCCAAGTTTTTCAGGCAACTTGTCCAAGTTTTGGATCCCTGTTGAGTCAAAGACGTTTTTGCTTGTAGCAAGTCCAGGGATTGGCAAGACGTTTGAAACAGCACCAGTGTTGATGACGATTGTTTCAGCAGTCAGTTCTTTCTTTTCATCACCAGCTTGGATTTCGATGACTTTATTTGAAAGGAAGTGAGCTTCCGCATCAAAGATATCCACGCCTGTACCAGCAACAGTCGCATAGTTTTTACCGTTGAGGCGACCAGTGATAGTATTTTTGGTAGCAATGACTTCTTCAAAAGACAAGCCCTTCTCAGCAGCAACTAGCAAAGTCTTAGTTGGGATACAACCGATGTTGATACAAGTTCCACCGTACATAGCTTTGCTACGTTCAACGAGGGCAACTTTTTTGCCAGCTGAAGCCAATTTACCAGCTAGTGTTTTACCAGCCTTACCAAATCCGATAACGATTAAATCATAAGTTAACATTTAGAGTTCCTCCTATTCGAATTACATTCTAGCACAAGAAAAAAACTTTTGCACAATTCTGCTACGAAAAAGACAGAAAAAAATAAAAACGCTTTCCAGACAAAAAGCTAGTAATTTTTTGACAAGCTTGATAAACTAAAATCCTATCTATTTTTATATAAGATAGAATAAATGTTCGAAAATAGGAGGTTTTATGAAATCGAATCGTTATATTATTGCCTTTGCTGGGGTCATTTTACACTTAATGCTGGGTTCGACTTATGCTTGGAGTGTTTATCGTAACCCTATTATTGAAAAAACGGGATGGGATCAGGCTTCTGTTGCCTTTGCCTTTAGTCTAGCAATCTTTTGTTTAGGCTTATCGGCTGCATTTATGGGGCGTTTGGTAGAAAAATTTGGTCCGAGAGTCATGGGGAGTCTATCTGCTTTTCTATACGCAGGTGGAAATATCTTAACAGGATTTGCAATAGACCGTCAGGAACTGTGGTTGTTGTATCTGGCTTACGGCATTTTAGGTGGGCTTGGTTTGGGAGCAGGCTATATTACCCCTGTGTCAACGATTATAAAATGGTTTCCTGATAAACGTGGTCTCGCAACAGGTTTAGCGATTATGGGGTTTGGTTTTGCTTCTTTATTGACTAGTCCCATAGCGCAACATCTCATCGCAGGGATAGGGCTTGTAGAAACTTTTTATATTTTAGGTGCAAGTTACTTTATTATCATGCTCCTAGCTTCACAATTCATTAAGCGTCCAAATGAGCAAGAGCTTGCAATTTTATCTGCTTCAGGGAAAGAAAAAACAGCCTCTTTGACGCAAGGAATGGCTGCAAATCAGGCTCTGAAAAGCAATCGGTTTTATATACTTTGGATTATTTTCTTTATCAACATAGCTTGTGGTTTAGGCTTAATTTCAGCGGCATCGCCAATGGCACAGGAGATGGCTGGCTTGTCTACAAGTCATGCAGCAGTAATGGTGGGCGTTTTAGGGATTTTCAATGGATTTGGTCGCTTGCTCTGGGCGAGCTTATCTGACTATATCGGTCGCCCCCTAACCTTTAGTATATTACTGCTTGTCAATCTTTTCTTTTCTCTCTCACTTTGGCTCTTTACAGATTCCGTTTTATTTGTAGTCGCTATGTCTATTTTGATGACTTGCTATGGAGCTGGTTTTTCATTGATTCCAGCTTATCTCAGTGATATTTTTGGAACCAAGGAATTGGCCGCTCTGCATGGTTATATTTTAACAGCTTGGGCAATGGCTGGTTTAGCAGGACCTATTTTATTAGCAGAGACTTATAAAATGGCTCATTCTTACACACAAACCTTGTTCGTTTTTATCATTTTATATAGTATCGCCTTGGCTTTGTCTTATTATCTAGGTCGTTCCATCAAAAAGGAAAGCCAAAAACCGCTTACATGATTTTCTAGAGAAATTAGGCTATCTTTTGCTCTGGTCTTGTGTTATACTAGATGGGTTGCAAAGAAAACAGTACTTTTCTTTTGTGGAAAAGAAGCAACACGATTTTGTATCCAGTATATGAAAATACGTCATAAAAAGAAAAGTATACACTAAGCCCTATAGGGTGGCTTCGCACCACCTTTAGAAAGAAGAATAACGTGAAATTTAATGAATTAAACTTGTCTGCTGATTTGCTAGCAGAGATTGAAAAAGCTGGTTTTGTAGAAGCCAGTCCGATCCAAGAACAAACCATTCCTTTGGCCCTTGAAGGCAAGGACGTTATCGGTCAAGCTCAGACTGGTACAGGAAAAACTGCAGCTTTTGGCTTGCCTACTCTTGAAAAAATCCGTACAGAAGAAGCGACCATCCAAGCCTTGGTCATCGCTCCAACTCGTGAACTCGCTGTCCAAAGTCAAGAAGAACTATTCCGCTTTGGTCGTAGTAAGGGAGTCAAAGTTCGCTCAGTATATGGCGGATCAAGCATTGAAAAACAAATTAAGGCTCTTAAATCTGGTGCCCATATCGTGGTGGGAACACCTGGTCGTCTCTTGGACTTGATTAAACGCAAGGCCTTGAAATTACAAGATATTGAAACTCTCATCCTTGACGAAGCAGATGAAATGCTCAACATGGGCTTCCTTGAAGATATCGAAGCCATCATTTCTCGTGTTCCTGAAAACCGTCAAACCTTACTTTTCTCAGCAACTATGCCAGATGCTATCAAACGTATCGGTGTTCAGTTTATGAAAGAACCTGAGCATGTGAAGATTGCGGCTAAGGAATTGACAACAGAATTGGTTGACCAGTACTATATCCGAGTTAAGGAACAAGAAAAATTTGATACCATGACTCGTCTTATGGATGTGGAACAACCAGAACTTGCTATCGTATTTGGTCGTACTAAACGCCGTGTAGATGAATTGACTCGTGGTCTTAAAATCCGTGGTTTCCGTGCCGAAGGAATTCATGGTGACCTGGACCAAAACAAACGTCTGCGTGTCCTTCGTGACTTTAAAAATGGCAATCTTGATGTTTTGGTTGCGACAGACGTTGCTGCGCGTGGTTTGGATATTTCAGGTGTGACTCATGTCTATAACTACGATATTCCACAAGATCCTGAAAGTTATGTTCACCGTATTGGTCGTACAGGTCGTGCTGGTAAGTCAGGTCAGTCTATTACTTTCGTATCACCAAATGAAATGGGTTACCTCCAAATCATTGAAAACTTGACTAAGAAACGCATGAAAGGTCTCAAACCTGCAAGTGCAGAAGAAGCCTTCCAAGCTAAAAAGCAAGTAGCTCTTAAGAAAATCGAACGTGATTTTGCAGATGAAACCATTCGTGCCAACTTTGAGAAATTTGGCAAGGATGCTCGTAAACTAGCTGCCGAATTTACTCCAGAAGAATTGGCAATGTATATTTTGAGTCTGACTGTTCAAGACCCAGATAGCCTTCCAGAAGTGGAGATTGCGCGTGAAAAACCACTGCCATTTAAACCATCCGGTAATGGCTTCGGTGGTAAAGCTAAGGGAGGTCGTAGTGGAGATGACCGTCGTGATAATCGCCGTGGAGACAACCGTCGTGGTGGCCGCCGTGATGATTTCAAAAAAGGAAGTCGTGGCAACGATCGTTTTGATAAGGAAAAACGTTACCGTAAGGATAATAAAAAACCACGCACTACTTCAAGCGAAAAGCAAACAGGCTTTGTTATTCGTAACAAGGGCGATAAATAGGAAAAAGCGGTTCAAAATGAATCGCTTTTTTATATAAGGAGACCGAATGTGAAAAAAGATAAATAAAATTGTTGTATTATCTTTTTATAATGTTATGATACACAAAAACAGGCAACTTGTCAATAGAAAAGGAACAATTTAATTAAAAATATTCTGGTTTTTAAAAATGGTAAATTCCCAAACTAAGTTCCACCGCTAGTAGAAGTGGAAGTTAATCTGATAAAAATTGTAAAAACCAGTGGAAATCCATGTCAGGGTAAGTTCCACTGGTTTTACTAATGCTTGATTTTATTGCTTTTGTAGCCAAAATGAATCGAAAAAAAGAGCGCACAAAATCCTCTTATCTGAAAGCGTTTCAGATTAAGTTCCGCTATGGTGGAAGTTAGTGTGAGACGTTTGAATAGGGTTTTAGGTTAGTTTTTAGAACTTATGTTGGAGTAATTTAGAAGACTGACAGACGTCTTCTGCAGGTATTTTAGAAATGCCGAGAAGCTTAGGAATTTCTTCTCCATAAGTAAAGGCAAAGAGTTCATAAGCTGACTTTCCATTCAAAGCAGCACGTTTGACGCTGTTGACATGAGAGCAGACGAGATTGATGTCCTCTTGAGTTAAATTGTCAAAAGAAGTTCCTTTAGGTAGAATGTCGCGAATCAGCGTGTGATTTTTCTCAATTCTCCCTTTCTGGTCAGAGCGATTAGGGTCACAAAAGAAGA
>NZ_OXCQ01000044.1 GCF_900411395.1 Streptococcus sp. 596553
CAATGGTTTTGATAAATTTTTTTCAAAAAAATAGACCTTGTCCAGAGGTCGGGGAGTTGGAGGGGACACCCTCCAAGAGTGTTGATTTAATAAGATTTTATTTTACCTTTTTCATAATAATCTCCCTTAACTCCACCCAATTAGGTGGAGTTTTTTGGCTCTATTTCAGGCTTTTGGGGACTATTCTAAAAATAATTTTTCGATATTTTTCGGTATTTTTCTGATTTTGGTCG
>NZ_OXCQ01000030.1 GCF_900411395.1 Streptococcus sp. 596553
ATCAGGCGGTTAGAGGTTCGACTCCTCTAGGGTGCATTTTTCTATTTAACTCGGGAAGTAGCTCAGCTTGGTAGAGTACTTGGTTTGGGACCAAGGTGTCGCAGGTTCGAATCCTGTCTTCCCGATACATGGCGGTGTAGCTCAGCTGGCTAGAGCGTCCGGTTCATACCCGGGAGGTCGGGGGTTCGATCCCCTTCGCCGCTATAATGATCTTGTCGGACCTTTAGCTCAGCTGGTTAGAGCTCTCGGCTCATAACCGAGTGGTCGTAGGTTCAAGTCCTACAAGGTCCATTTGAATATTGGAGGATTACCCAAGTCCGGCTGAAGGGAACGGTCTTGAAAACCGTCAGGCGTGTAAAAGCGTGCGTGGGTTCGAATCCCACATCCTCCTTTTTATTAACGCGGGATGGAGCAGCTCGGTAGCTCGTCGGGCTCATAACCCGAAGGTCGTAGGTTCAAATCCTGCTCCCGCAATAAGGCTCGGTAGCTCAGTTGGTAGAGCAATGGATTGAAGCTCCATGTGTCGGCGGTTCGATTCCGTCTCGCGCCATTTTTACTTATAGTATGTATGCGGGTGTAGTTTAGTGGTAAAACTACAGCCTTCCAAGCTGTTGTCGCGAGTTCGATTCTCGTCACCCGCTTTGAACTTTGTTCAAATTACCAAGTTTTTAACTTGGGCGCGTAGCTCAGGTGGTTAGAGCGCACGCCTGATAAGCGTGAGGTCGGTGGTTCGAGTCCACTCGTGCCCATTAATTGGAGAATTACTCAAGAGGCTGAAGAGGACGGTTTGCTAAATCGTTAGGTCGGGTAACTGGCGCAAGGGTTCGAATCCCTTATTCTCCGTTTTAATGAGAGTTTGTAACTCTCTTTTTTATTTTTAGAGACAATAAAACTTCAGATCTGTAAAACTTAATTGAATTACTAATCTGAAGTTATTTTTATATCGTTTATATTATAATTGTGGCTCTTTGTCAACTGTAGTGGGTTGAAGAAAAGCTAAGCTCGAGAAAGGACAAATTTCGTCCTTTCTTTTTTGATATTCAGAGCGATAAAAATCCGTTTTTTGAAGTTTTCAAAGTTCCGAAATCC
>NZ_OXCQ01000031.1 GCF_900411395.1 Streptococcus sp. 596553
AGTACATATGTTCCTTCTCCTGGAACTACAACTTCTTTCACTTCTTTACCAGTTTTATCAACTAATGTCAGAGTAGATTTATCAAGCTCAACTTCTTCATCGCCTTTATTAAAGTTTACTGTTGTATTATCCTGATCTGGCGTATCAAATACTACAGGAGATGTTTGAACAGTTCCACGAGCTCCTTCAGTAGCCGATGAAGCACTTGTTGGGGTCACATCTGTTACCGTTGGGGTGTACATTGACTTAGTTGTGATAATTGCTGTAGTCTTATCATCAGAAGTTAAAACCGCTGATTCAACAACTGTCACAGGAGTCGGCGTTCCTACATAAGATGGCACTGGTACAAAGGTTACCTGACCTTTATCGTCTACTGTGTAGGTTCCAACATTCTCTACCACTACTTTACCATCATTATCTGCACCTTCCAATGCATAAGTACGTGCTGTGATATGACTAGTATCAGAAATAGTATAAGTCAGAGCTTTCCCTTCATCTGTTGATTTTTGGGTATGACCTTGGATGTTTGTCGTTGCAACATCATTTCCTGCAGAAGTTACAGGATTTACTGTTGGAGTATAGGTTGTTTCAGAGGTGATTGTCGCCTGCGACTGATCTGCAGTCTCTAATCTATAAGTAACTTTTACTCCTACACTTGTCTTATTGGCATCACTTGATACATAGCTAGCTACGGGAACAAAGGTTACTTTACCAGTTGTATCAATTGTATAAGTACCAACACCATCTACAGTTTTAGTAGTTGAATCGTTATCCAAAGTATAAGTTGGAGTGACGGTAACACCCGTACCAGCTTCTGGAGCTGTGTAAATTGGCGTACCACTTTGAGTTGAACCTTGAGTTCCAGTAGACGTTGCAGGTTCAGCTGAAGCTTTAACAGGAGTTACTGTTGGAGTGTAGGTTGTTGTTGCTTCAGTTCCATTAGCATCAGTAATACTTACTGTTACAGCATGGGCTTCTCCAGTAAATGTAGCAAG
>NZ_OXCQ01000004.1 GCF_900411395.1 Streptococcus sp. 596553
CATATGATTCTTTCTAATGAGTTGTTTTGTCGCTTTTCATTATAGGTCATATGGGACTTTTTTTCTACAACAAAATAGGCTCCATAATATCTATAGGGGATTTACCCACTACAAATATTATAGAGCCGGATTTTAAAGCTTGATTGCTTGGTCTCTTTTTCATTATAGTTCCGTTTGATTTATAGTTTCATTAATTCTATGGAGATTCATCATTTTGAGTAATAATAGTACTTCCAGAAGTTAAAGATTCCATTTTATCTTTCAAGTGTCTGTATTAGATAATGTGTTCTAAATTTACTATATATTATTAGGGTTTGGGTAGAATCATTGATAACAGACTGTTGCAAATTTAGTTAGCTACATGATTTATATTTATCTACTTTTCTAGTAACCAATCTATAATGTTTTTCTTCTCAATACCATTGTAATTGGCTGTTGGCTGAATCGTATCCATTGTTAATAGATATTTAGGAAATTGATCTTTAATGGATTCTAGTGGTCTAAGTTCTCTTTCTAGTGTCTCAGGAGCAAGTGTTGTTTCACTGACTTGATAATAAGCGTAGTGACCAAGATCAGTTACAACAACAAAATCAACCTCATATTTATCTAAATTACCAACATATACTTGTGAATATCTACGTCTCAATTCCAAATATACCATATTTTCCAAGATATGCCCAATGTCTTCTTTGTGGTCTGGCAATAAGAGGTGTCGTAAACCTAAATCAACGGGATAATATTTTTCTAAGCGTTGCAATAATGCTCGACCTTTGACATCAAAACGTGGGACGGAATAAAAAAGTAAACTGTCTGTCAAAGTCGTCAAATAATTTTCTAAAGTATTATGGGATATTGAAACGTTTTGGCTGACTAGGGTATTACGAATCTTATTTGTTGATATTAAGCTACCTGTACTACTGAGAAGGGTTCGGACAATGCGCTCAATAATAGTAGGATTTGGATTTCCCAATCTAGTGACAATATCATTTAACAGTATTGAGTTATATATTCCTCTTAGATAATCAATTTTTTCAGCGTAAGATGATGTTTGCAATAAGTAAGGGAAAGCACTAAAGAGATAATTGTTAAAAATTTCTGTTGTATTCAGATTCTCTGAGAGAGATTGACCTGATAGGTATTCTTCAAATGACAAAGGAAGGACCTCTATCTCAACATACCGACCAGTCAAGTTTGTAGCTAATTGGCTACTCATAAAGTAAGCGTTTGATCCAGTCAAATAGAGGTCAACATTTGGCAAGATGAATAGACTATCTGCTACCAGTTCAAATTTTTCAACATGTTGAATTTCATCTAAAAAGATATAGTATGTTTTCTCTTCAACTAACTGCTCTTTTATATAAGTAAATAATGTTTGAAAATGTCGCAGGTCATAATAACTCAGATCCTCAAAATTGATGGATATAATCTGATCCTCGTCTACGCCAGTTGCTAGTAACTCCTCTTTATAGAGTTGAAAAAGCACAGATTTACCAGCTCGTCTAACTCCACTCACAACCTTAATGATTTGTCGGTCACGATGTCTTCTTAAAAAGTCTAAATAATGTGGTCTTTTAATATAGTTCATAATAGATACCTCAAAGATAGTATAATACAAATAGACGTTATTTTCAAATATTTGGAAATAAAATGGAATTTGTTTTGTTATTTTTAAATATCTAGAAATAATATCTTCAGAATAGAAAATGACGATAATAAAATCATTTGAACTGACATGAAGTAGCTGTGCGTTTGTTGTTAAACTATTACATCAACTTTGTGATACAGTAGTTCGCATTTTTCGCCTACTTTTTATGATTATGATAAGTTAACCACCAATATCCATTGGATATAAATTAGAAATGATTATGTTCTCATTTCGGGAAAATGCCCCTGGAGGTTAGTTCTATCAGCCAAATCAAGATTATAATTATCCTTAATAAAACTCTAAGGCTTTTATTCCATCCTTTGGCAATTTGGGCTTCTAGCCTCGGTGCAAACCACCCGTTAGATGGGTGTTATGATTTAAAAATGTCCTAAATTTTTTTGATTAACTAAAATTATTTTATAAAATAGTTTGTTAGACGATTTTATCTTGAATACTAATAATCAAAGCAAACCACCCGTTAGATGGGTGTTATGATTTAAAAATGTCCTAAATTTTTTTGATTAACTAAAATTATTTTATAAAATAGTTTGTTAGACGATTTTATCTTGAATACTAATAATCAAATGAAAGAAAAAGATAGCAGATACATAAATTTCTTATGCCGGGAAATTTCTCACTAATTTGCTACTTATCCCAACTTTTCAATACATCTCCCGAAATGCTTATAACATCTTGTGTTAAGCGTTTTCGTGTTTTATAATTCTATCATAACTTAAAAAAAGGAGAAGCTATATGTCAGTAGTATTAGCGAGAATTGATCAACGCATGATTCATGGTATTGTGGTAACACAATGGGCGGGGGCTACAAAGGCCAAAAGGTTGATGGTAGTAGATAATGAAGTAAGTAAGGACGAAGTCCAAAAGGCTGCTATGAGGATGAGTAAACCTGCAGGAACTGGAATGTCAATTATTGATACAGATACTGCGATTACAAATTTTGCAGATGGCAAGTATGATAATCATAATGTTTTACTAATTGTTCGAGAACCTGAAACATTGGTGGCATTGGTTGAAGGTGGAGTAAAGATACCAAAAGTTAACGTTGGAATAATGTTTGATGGTGAAGGAAAAAAAACAGTCAAGAAGATGGTATCTGTCAATGAAAAAGAAATTGCTGATTTGAAAAGATTAAAAACACTTGGTGTTGAGGTAACATTCCATTTTGTTCCTTCTGATCCAGAGGAAAATTTAGAAAAGTATATTAAATAGGAGATGATACTATGGAAGTGATTCAAGGTTTACTTATTATTTTATTGTCGTTTTGGGTAGTACTAGATCAACAAGGATTGGTACTAAGTACTTGGTTTCCTATAATGGTTTCATTATTTGTTGGAATTATTATGGGAGATATGAAAACAGCAATGATTATTGGTGGAACATTCCAATTGATGGCATTAGGTGTTGCAAACATTGGTGGTTCATCAGTACCAAACTGGGGACTAGCAGCATTAGTAGGTGGTTTTATTGCGATTAAAACAACAAGTAATGTAGAGTCTGCAAAAGCTGTAGCTTTAGCAGTAGGAGTTCCTGTTGGAATGCTTGGGATTCAGTTGGATGTTTTAGCAAAAATACTTAATACATATGTAACCCACGCAGCTCAGAAGGCAGCTAATGAGAAAAAGTTTACTAAGATGAATCGAATTTTTTGGATTGGACCGGTTATTTTTGGTTTATCAACAGCAATTCCGACAGCTCTTTGTGTCATTTTTGGAGATAAAATTGTAAATGTAATTTTGAATAGTGTACCAGAATGGTTCACTAATGGTTTATCTATTGCAGGTAGTATCCTACCTGTTGTCGGAATCGCGATTCTATTACAGGTGATGCCTACTAAAAAATATTTAAGCATGCTTATTGTTGGCTTTATCCTTGCAGCATATTTGAATTTACCAATTTTAGGAATTTCTCTTGCTGGTTTTGCCATTGCATATTACTATTTCACTATGAATAAAAATGTATCAACTGTTGTCTCTTCAACAGTTGCCGGAGCTGAAGAATTTGGAGATGACTTTGATGAATGATGTACAACAAAAAATAACAAAAAAAGATATTCGTAATGCCGCGTTCAGATATATGTTTATGGCATGTAATACTTTTAATTATGAGAATCAACAGGGACCAGCAGTTGTTTATGGATTAAATAAAGTTTTAAGAAAAATCTATCCAAATGATGATGAATATGTTGCGTCATTGAATAATCATTTTAAGTATTTTAATACTACTACTTGGATGGCTAATATCTTATTAGGTGCAAGTATAGCAATGGAAGAAAAAGATGGTGTTGAATCTTTAGATACGGTACAAAATTTTAAAACTGGTATGATGGGACCACTTGCTGGTGTAGGTGATACCTTAATTTGGGTATTATATCCAACAATCATGGGCTCAATTGCAGCATATATGGGATTAGAAGGGAATCCAATTGGTGCAATAATTTGGTTAGTTTTGAATGTTTTCTTCCTATTTTTCCGATTTAAATTATTTGATATCGGATATGATTCTGGTTTGAAGTTGATAACCGGATTAGGTGAAAAATTAAATATTTTTACTGAATCTGCTTCAATCATGGGTTTAACGGTTGTTGGAGCTTTAATCCCATCTGTAGTTAAAATGAAGATTTCGACAGTATTTACTACAGGAGATGTTAAGCTAGTAATTCAAGACGATATTCTTGATAAAATCATGCCAGCGCTATTACCTGCAGTGATGACTTATTTAGTTTACAAATTGTTAGCGAATAAGAAGTTATCCGTAATTCAAATTATTTTTGGAATTATTATTCTATCTTTAATTCTGTCTTACTTTGGCATTTTATCAGTTAATTAAAAGGAGAAAATATGACAAAAGTTATTATTGCAAGTCATCATCATCTTGCAACTGGGATGAAGGATACTATAGAGTACTTAATCCCATCTATTGGAAAAATTGATGTAATTGCAGCCTATATTAATAATGAGCCAATTGAAGACGAAATTTCAAAACTTTTAGAAAGTTATCCCGTTGACGAAAAAGTTCTGATTTTTACAGATTTGCTTGGTGGATCGGTGAATCAAACTTTTATTAGGTATATGAGCAAAAGAAATTTGTTTCTTGTAACAGGGATGAATTTACCAATTATTATGACGCTTTTGTTATCTATTGAAAGCGAAGATTTATCTGAAGAGTTAATTAGAAAGTCTATTGATGAAGCAAAGAATCAATTACTTTTTGTGAATGATATATATAATCAAGTGACTGATGAGGATGATGAGTGATGGCAGATGCTTGGTGGAAAAATAGTGTTGTTTATCAAATTTATCCTCAAAGTTTTAAGGATTCAAATGGAGATGGTGTAGG
The DNA here is from genome assembly GCF_900411395.1 of Streptococcus sp. 596553. GTDB lineage: Bacteria > Bacillota > Bacilli > Lactobacillales > Streptococcaceae > Streptococcus > Streptococcus mitis_BA. The sequence continues at coordinate 5,003 of NZ_OXCQ01000004.1, forward strand.
AGACCTGAATGGAATAAAAGAAAAATTACCGTATCTCCATAAGTTAGGAATTGATGTTATTTGGCTTAATCCTATCTATGAATCACCATTGGTGGATAATGGATACGATATCAGTGATTATGAAAGAATCCTATCAATTTATGGGACAATGGAAGATTTTCAAGAATTGTTAGCAGAAGCTCATAAATTAGAAATAAAGATTATTCTTGACTTGGTTGTGAATCATACCAGTGATAAGCATTCATGGTTTATTGAATCTAGAAAAAATAAAAATAATCCATATTCTGATTACTATATTTGGAAAGATCCTAAGCCAGATGGTAGCGAACCTAATAATTGGGGTTCCACTTTTGGTGGATCTGCATGGGAGTATGTTCCAGAACGAAATCAATATTATTTACATTGTTTTGCCAAGGAACAACCAGATTTAAATTGGGAAAATCCAACGGTACGTCAAGAAATTCAAAAAATGATGACCAAATGGTTTGATTTAGGAATTGATGGTTTCAGGATGGATGTCATTACATTGATAAGTAAAAGGCAGGACTATCCTGACGCACCGGATGGAGTTCCATACACTAAATCTTATTATGTAGGAGCTTCAAATGGCCCACGAGTTCATGAGTTTTTACATGAACTAAATCAGGAAGTTCTAAGCCGATATAATGTAATGACAGTTGGTGAAGCTCCAAATACAAACAGTGATCAAGCTTTGCAGTATACTCTGCCCGAAAATGAAGAATTGAATATGGTGTTTCATTTTGATCACATGCACTTGGATTATGGTAGATATGGTAAGTTCTCAGATATACGCTTTAAAGTAAGTGATTTAAAATCAGTTTTAACAGAGTGGCAATTGAAGTTAGAAAAAGGGTGGAATTCACTATACTGGAGTAATCACGATCAACCAAGAGCTGTCACTCGATTTGGTGATGATGGTGAATTTAGGGTACAGTCAGCAAAGATGTTAGCTACCTTATTGCATATGATGAAGGGAACTCCGTATGTTTTTCAAGGTGAAGAGTTGGGGATGAAGAATGTTCATTTTGATTCTGTAGAGAATTACAAAGATATCGAGACTAAATATTTTTATGAACTTATGAAGGAAAATGGTGAATCTTCATCTTATATAAATAATTCAATTTATTTAAAATCTAGAGATAATGCGAGAACACCGTTCCCATGGAATGGAAATAAAGAAGAAGGATATGGTTTTTCAAGTGGAAACCCTTGGATACAGTATTCTCCAGACAATTCTTCTATAAATGCAGAAGCCTGTCTTGAAGATTCAAACTCAATTTTTTATTATTATCAAAAATTAATCAGCTTGAGGCGCGATTACCCAATTATAATTCATGGGAAGTATGAATTGATAAACGAAGAAGATAGTGATGTTTTTAGTTATGTACGGGAATATAATAAACAAATTTTATTAATTGTGTGTTCATTCTCTAAAAAACCTACTACCTCGCAAGTGCCATCGAAACTGATTGGTCGTCAAGTAAAACATTTAATTGGAAATTATGAATCAGAACTTAAACAACTTCCAAAATTTTTTGAATTGAAACCTTTTGAAGCTCAAGTTTTCTTAATAGAACAATAAGGTTGCTTTTGTAAAACGATGAATAGAATCTATTTGACAGTTGTAGTGAGAGTTAATAGTATTAAGATTAGATGCTAGATTAAAACCTAATTGTAATAGGGAATTTATAAAATCTATTCACGAGGAACGTATGATATCAAATTTTTCTAAACTTGATATTGTGAGTTTTTTTGATTTGTCTCTTCTATTAATCTATTTATTGAAGACTAGTTCAATCAAGCATGAGTTCTGTTGTACATAATCTAAAGTGAGAATGTTTTATCTTTAATTATATGTTTGTTTATGATAGAATTAAATTGTTTTATAGGATTTTCAAATGAATATGCACTTTTACTAACAATATTGATTTTGAAAATAATGATGTAAATAAAAAGGATGAAAAAATGAATTTTGAACAGCATGTTGAAGTTAACTATGATAGTTTAACAATGAGTGAAAAGGAGATGTTGCAGTTCATTGTTCAACATAAAGAATTAATTGTATCCAAAACGATAGTAGAAGTAGGAGAACTTTTATTAACTTCAAAAAGCACAGTTTTGAGATTGGCGAAGAAGATTGGTTTTAGAGGTTTCACAGACATGAGGTATTCAATTCAAGATTCAATCTATAAAACAAAATCAGGAGATAAAATAGATTTGTTATCTCAATTACAAATGGATATACAGAAAACATTTCGATTTGCTACAGAATTAGATTTTTTACCCATTTTAAAAAAATTTATGAAGCTCCTCAAGTAATATTGTACGCCACTGGTTTCACTCAAAACAATTTTACGAAAGAGTTGTCAAATGAATTATTTTTAAATCATCGTCCAAATTATCTTGTTTCAGGGGAAACGAATTTTTCCATGTTAGCTGATAATTTGAATAAAGATGATTTAGTGATAATTACATCATTGAGTGGAAATACTAAAGGGATACAAACAACTATAAATAAATTAAATGCAAAGGGAGTTACTATTATTGGTATAACGGAATTTAGTGATAATTTTCTAAAGAATAATTCAACGTATCAATTGTTTTATGAAATTAGTAGAATAGACGAAAATCCAGACCTTGATAGTCGCTCTATGTCTTGCTTATATATTGTATTAATGATTTTGGCAAGAAAATATAGAGAATTTGTAAATAAGTTAGTTGAATAAAGTTGATTATTCCTGATGTTTTTTATAGCTTAAAATAAAATTATGATTAACCTAAAAAATTTTAAAACGTTTTTAAAATGACTAAAATGATTACAGTACATTAGTTAAAAATGAAAAAGAAATTACAGAGAAACATGGTATAATGTAACTAAAGGAGGTAGTATATGTCCTTAGATATAGATAAAGAAAAGATGACAATCATGGGAGTCGCTTTTGAAAATCGGTCCGTTTTTAAGAGTGTTTGGTATGCTTTAAGTACAAATATGATTGAAGGATGGCGACCTACGGTTAGTGATGTTGAAAAATTACGAGATGAAGCTCTTGCTCTGGGGATGGCTTAATGAAGCGTAAATGTTATGATTCTTATGACTATATTGATCCGAATAATTTATATACCTATCCAGATTCTTCAGTTCTAAGAAATAAGCAGGAAGAACGAGATGAGCAAAAAGCACGCGATCTTGAATATCGTATGGTTGCTAGTAAGAGTTTGAAATTATTTATCAATCCTATCCCAGTTTATAGTGTGAAAGATATATTGAAAATTTATCAATTTTTGTTTGAAGATATGTATCATTGGGCAGGTGAATTTAGAAAAGTCAATATTTCAAAAAGTGGTAATGCTTTTATGCCGATTCAGTCTTTCGATACAGCAATAAAGTTTTTTATAACGCACCAAAAATGGTGCGTTTCTATTTTTTTTGCTATAATAGAAATAAATAAAAGGAGGACTCTCATGATTGGAGAAAATATAAAAACATTACGTAAAACACATGATCTCACCCAACCTGAATTCGCAAAGATTATTGGCATCTCTCGAAATAGCCTGAGTCGTTATGAGAATGGGACAAGTTCAGTTTCGACAGAATTAGTAGATCGTATCTGCAAAAAATTTAATGTTTCCTATATCGATATCGTAGGGGAGGAAAAAATGCTCACACCAGTAGAAGATTATCAGTTAACATTAAAAATAGAATTGATAAAGGAAAGAGGAGCAAATATCTTAGCGCAACTTTATCGTTTTCAAGATGAACAAGGAATTAAATTTGATGATAGTTCTAATCCTTGGGTTCTAATGAGCGATGATCTTTCTGATTTGATTAACACGAAGATTTATCTTGTTGCAACTTTTGAGGATGTAGAGCGATATAATGGCTATTTGGATGGCATTGAACGTGTGCTAGAACAAGCTAGTCATCTAGTGGTGGCTTAATGAAATTAGATAAATTTAGCCAGGATGACTTTATTAAAGCCTCTAATCGACTCATTCGTTCTTTAACTCGTGGAAAAACAACTTCATCTCAGCCTAAGGCTATTTTGCTTGGTGGACAGAGTGGTGCTGGTAAGACAACGATTCATCGTATTAAACAAAGGGAATTTCAAGGAAATATTATTATCATTGATGGAGATAGTTATCGCTCTTTTCATCCGAACTACCTTGGTCTACAGGAAAAGTATGGTAAAGATAGTGTGGATTATACCAAAGTATTTGCAGGCCAAATGGTTGAATATCTTGTAGATGAATTGAGTAAACAAGGTTATCATTTATTAATCGAAGGTACCTTGAGAACGACCGAAGTTCCTCGTAAAACAGCACAATTATTGACAGCTAGAGGCTATCAAGTCTCACTTGCACTGATTGCGACTAAGCCAGAATTGTCCTATCTCAGTACTTTGATACGTTATGAGGAGCTCTACGCTATAGATCCTAGTCAAGCTAGAGCGACTCCTAAAACACACCATGATGGAATTGTAGGACATTTGGTTGGTAACTTACGGGAGTTGGAAAAGGAAGAACTTTTTAGACAAATTCAAATTTATCAAAGAGATCAATCGTGTGTTTATGATTCGCAAGTAGATCAAACCTCAGCAGCAGAAGTTCTACAAGAATGCCTCTTTGGAAAATGGAACACGGTGGAAGAAGAGATGTTGAAGATAGGACAGGAAAGGTTGAGGGAGTTAGGTGATAATTGATATGTGATGCAGGGGTAATTTATTTCGATGAATCGACAGTAATAGTTTTTTTATAGAAGCTAAATATTTATTGTCCAGGGGAACAAATATTGTATTGATTGATGACTTTGATAAAGTAAATACTGCTTTATACAATGTTAGTATCAAATGTTTGATAAGGGAAAGTTGGAAGATATAAATTACTTGGTAGATGTTTCCATAGGGTAAAATTCACACCATTACTTTTTAAGATTGCGATAAGCAATATCTCCAACTGTCATAGGAACTACATTAGAAGTATTGACATAAATTTGAGTTTGTACCTGTATGTCGCAGTTTATGAGGTGTAGCATGTGCTAGTTCATATCTTTATTGTTTTTCCCAAGAGATAAGAAGTTGAAGTAAATCATTAGAAATAGAGAAAAATAGGATAGCAAAAGCTCTATTTCAGGAGAAAATGAAGGAAATATTTCCATAATAAAACGCATACTATCAAGTTTTTTTGATAGTATACGTTTTATTCTAGAAATATTTACTGGCTGTTTTTCTCAAACTGACTTTTTAAGAAGTTACCTTATCAGCAATTTCAAATAAGTTTATGGAGCTATCTTTGGAAAAACTGTAGAATTTCAAAAATTACTACAGACCTTGAATTTTACTTATCATTTCAATGATTTAGATTGCTTACATTTTGTTTTGATAAGTTTTACGGTAATCTCCAGGAGAAAGTCCAGTCCTTTGTTTAAAAATTTTAGTAAAGTAAGAATAATTATCATACCCTACTTGACAAGATACTTGTGATATCGAGATATTTGTTTGAGATAGGAGAGATTTAGCAGCATTAATGCGTTTATCCGTTATATATTTAACAAGAGTTTCTCCAGTTTCTTTTTTAAAAATTCTAGCTAAATGATCTGCGCTGAGATAAACCATATCTGCTAATATAGAACGATTTATATCTTCATAGTAGTGATGATCTATGTATTCGACGATGCGTTGAATACTATTTTTTTGGTTTTCAATGTTTGTTGCAAATTTCTTAGCATGTGACCAGTAATAATCAAAGTAATCCTGAAAAGATTCAATTGAATGAAAGCGTCGTTGGAATAAGAAATCATGAGTGCTGTTTTGGAATAATTTATGTGCCGAGATTCCATTTTGATCTAGATATATTCCTATTTGTTGAATCCAATCTAGTAAAATTTGTTGTAGTGTGAAAGTAGGAATTTGAGAATTATAAGCAAGTGAATTAATTTTTTCTCTTAATTCGTATTCACTTAAGGTATCTAAAAAAGTAATTGAAAGAGTTTCTGTTTTAAAGGAAGTTGGAAAACTATGTGGAACACATGTAATAGTATTCCAATAAGAAACATACTGTTCATTATAAGTGTAGAGTTCTTTGGTATGAAATAAAATATCGGATAGTTTATGGCAACTCTTATATATAATGTTTGAGTATTTGCTAAAGTTATTAGAAATTTGAGAATGAATCTCATATGCCAATTTGTCACTACGTTTGGATGAGTCTACTCTAAAGAGACAAACATATTGATCAACCTGGCTTTCCATCTTGAATAGACTTATCAGCTTATAAGAAGGTTGTGAAATTCTTTGAAGTTCTCTTTTTAGTTGAGAAGTCCATGATGGAGTTTCTGCAGAATAATCTTCTTCATTAAGATTGATTGTTAAAACTGCAAGAAAAAAATACTGGTGTTTTTGAAGAATAAAATCTTGTTTGCTTGCTATATTTTCTAGCTCATCAATGCGAGAAATTTGAGGTTTTCTAAGGTAATCATACCAGAAGTTATCTTCTATTTGTAAAAGTGTATCATTTTTTCCGTTTAAGTTATGATTCTCAATTTTACTAATGGCTTTTTGAATAATAAATTCTAATTTTTCGAAGTTAATGGGTTTTAGATAGTATTCGAAGCTTTGTAATTCAATTGCTTTTTGAGCATAGTTGAAGTCGGCGTAATTGGTTAAAAAAATTGTTTTTATATCATATTTTTCATTTCTAATCCACGATAAGAGTTCGAGGCCACTACCTTGAGGCATTTCTATATCGCTTATCATGAGATCAATAGGATTCTCTCTAATAATATTTTGAGCTTGAGTGAGGCTATAGGCAACATAAACAGTGTCAATGTGTAGTTTAGCCCAATCTATTTTCTCTCGTAAAGCTTCAATGATAAAACGATCGTCATCAACTAATAAGATGTTCATTATAACCTCCGTCTATAATCTTGTATGGAATAAGTAAAAGAATTTTAGCCCCACCTTCTTCATTATTTTCAAATGCAATACTATAGTCATTAGGATAGAGAAGATTTAAACGTTCGATGGTGTTTGTGATCCCGATATGATGTCCATCTTCTGTTATTAGAGACTGTTTCTGATTTAGTTTTGATAAAATTTCTTCAGAGAAACCTGGACCATTATCTTCGATACAAATCTGAATATAATCTGAGTCCTCAGTTTTTACTTTTTTTATTGATAGTAAAATTGTAAATAAATCCTGAAATGAAAAACCGTGTTTGATTGTGTTTTCAATAAATGTTTGTAAAAGTAATGATGGGACAAGAGTATTTTGTAGGTCATCATTGTAGTTTAGTGAAAAGTAGATGCTATTTCCATATCGAATTCGTTGTATTTCTAAATAATCTTTAATATGCTGAACTTCATCTTTAAGTTCTGAAAAATCTTGATTAGCCATAAATAAATGACGGAGATAATTTGAAGTTAGGATAGTTAATTCTTCAATTTCCTTGTAGTTTTTTGTTTGAAGCATACTATGAATCATTGATAACATATTTAAGTAGAAATGCGGACGGATTTGATTCTTTAGATAATTAAGTTCTATCTTCTTAAGTTCTAGTTGTGAATGGTATTCCCGTATTTTTAATTCTTGCATGTCAAATATTACTTTATTAAGTTTATCATTTGCCTTATCAATTTCTAGTATACCTTCAGATATAAAAAATTCAGAAGGGGGGATGGAGTCCCCAAGTTGAGAGAGTCGTTCAGTGAGTCTTGTTATTGGTTTAATCATCCATTGACGAATATACAGGATAATGATGATTGATAAAATGGTGATAATGATAGGAACAGCTGATAAAAATACTTCTAAGAGTGTGATATTTCTAAAGACTTCGGCATAATCGACTAAAACATAAATATCGAAAGGTAAATGCGTTTTTTCATTTTGAGCATGAATTAGGTAGTTTTCGGAGGGTATATTGTTAGGCTCTTTTAGGGAAAGTTTACCATTATTACCAATATTAAGTTTTCTTAGAGGTTTTAGGATATCTTCTGAAGATATGACGGCATAAATGATTTTTCCTTCGTAATGAACAGATTTAACTAAGTATTCGCTGTTTTTAGTAGTTACATTTTTCCATTTACGGTCACTTATATCACTACGCAATGATTTTAGATTTGATTTTAACAGTAGATAATCTTCATATGGAATATAAAGATTGGAGACATTTATAAAATGATCAGTACTATCGGTTTCTAATAAGAACGTCATATGAGTTTCATTTTGATATTCAAACTCTATAAAGCTAGTTTGAACTTTTTTAAGATTTTCTTGATACTCAAGAAACGTTTGTACATGATTTAAGTTCTCTAAAGATTCATTATGTGTTATTGTTGAGTACATAAAGCGTTTTACAGAATGCAATTTCTCATTAACAGAATCAGCATAAATTTCAATTGAACTACGTAGGTGTACTATATTTTGGTTTTTAATAAAATTTCTGGTTATGTTACTCATAGCAATATTGATTAAAATATTTATCAATAGTAGTACAAGTAGGAGTTTAAAGAAAAAATGAATGGAATGTTTTTTTGATAAGTCGTGATTTAATTTCATATACTATTCCCCTCTTAAAATTATAGCACTTTGAAAATACGATATCATGTAACAAAACAGATATGTTTTTTCAAGATGTCGGAAAAGTAATAGTTTTTAAAATTAAAAAACTGAAAAATTGATAAACCTAGTCCAAAAAGTTCTATTAAGAGAATTCTATATGGTGTAAAATAATCGTAGAAAATCAGATGGGAGGAAAAACATGAAAGTAGCATCTCAACTTCATAAAATAAAATTAAAGCATAGTATTCCGTTATATATATTACTTTTTCCTTCAATATTGCTATTAATTTTATTTTCCTATATTCCCATGTTGGGACTAATTATTGCATTTAAAGACTATTCACCAGCCAATGGTATCTTTGCTAGTCAGTGGGTAGGATTTAAGTACTTTACTCAATTTTTCTCATCATTCCAATTCGGGACAACTATGTTCAATACATTAAAAATTTCACTTTATAGTATTGTAGTAGGATTCCCCTTACCTATTATACTAGCTATCATTAGTAATCAGTTAAGAGTTGGGAAATTTAGAAAAATATTTCAAGTGACAACTTACTTACCTCATTTTATCTCTACAATGGTTATGTGTGGGATGATCATCTTATTTTTATCTCCTACTAGTGGTTTGTTAGCGAATGTATTTAAGTCTGTTGGAATCACTATTCCAGATTTTTTATCAAAACCTAGTCATTTTGCAGGTGTTTATGTTTGGAGTGATGTATGGCAACATATTGGTTGGGATAGTATTATTTATCTGGCGGCGCTTTCTGCAATTGATCCTACATATTATGAGGCTGCAACTATGGATGGTGCCTCTAGGTTACAAAAAATTCGGCATATAGAATTACCATTGCTTTTGCCGACTGCTATGATTTTATTAATATTAAGAGCAGGTAGTTTATTAAGTGTAGGTTTTGAGAAAGTGTTACTACTGCAGAATCCACTTAATTTAGCAGGAAGTGAGATAATTTCGACCTATGTTTATAAAGTTGGTATGGTGAACTTTCAGTATAGTTATTCGACAGCTATAGGGTTATTTAACACCGTAGTCAATCTAATAATTTTGTTATCTGTTAACTGGTTCTCGAAAAGATATACTAGAACGGGTCTTTTTTAAAGGAAGGAGTGCTCAAGGTGAAATGGTTTCATAAATCAAGAAAAACAAACTCTGAATTATTATTTGATATAGTTACCTATGGTTTAGCAATTTTCCTTATCCTGTTAATTGTTTATCCGTTATGGTTTGTAGTGATTGCATCTTTTAGTAATCCTTCAGATGTTGCAAATGGGAAGGTATGGTTTATTCCTAGAGAATGGAAATTAGATGGATATTTACGTCTTATTCAACAACCTTTATTTTTGCGTAGCTATTTAAATACCATTTTATATACTGTTGTTGGTACCTTAGTTGCTTTAGTAGTCAATATTCCAGCTGGTTATGCTTTATCTAGAAAAGAATTAGTTGGTAGAAAGTGGATGAGTATTCTATACATAATCCCTATGTTTGTATCAGGTGGCTTGATTCCTACCTACTTAACAGTAAAGAATGTAGGCTTGATTGATACATTTTGGGTAATGGTAATACCTTTTGCGGTTTCATCATACAATATTATTGTTGCTAGAACTTTCTTTAATAATAGTATTCCAGACGGGATGTGGGAGGCTGCGCAAATTGATGGATGTGGTACAATTCGTTATTTTATTAAGATAGTCGTTCCTTTATCAAAAGCTATTATAGCAGTTATTGGACTTTGGACTGCAGTTGGTATTTGGAATTCGTGGTTTAATGCTTTAATTTATTTAACGAATGAAAATTTACAACCATTGCAATTAATTTTACGACGTTTACTAATTAGTAATCAAATGTTACAATCGCAAGCAACAGGAGAAGTTGCATCAGATCTTCGTATCAAAGCCGATATGATGAAATATGCAGCAATTGTTATTTCAACCGCTCCGATAATGTTGCTATATCCCTTTGTTCAAAAATATTTTAATCAAGGCGTAATGATTGGCGCCTTGAAAGAATAGGAGAAAAACATGAAACATAAATCATTTACATATTTGTTCTTAGGAACAGTTACACTTGCTGGCTTAACAGCTTGTGCAAATTCCAATAATGCGAATAAGGATGATAAGTCTGGAGAAGATTCTTATAAAATCACAACTGTTCGTTGGTCTGACTGGGGAGAAGATTATCATAAAGGTTTTCTAACAGATTCTGCCAAAGAATCAGGCATCGATGTTAAATGGGATACACTTGTAGCCGCAGATTGGGCAGATAAGAAATCTGTGTTGGTTGCTAGTGGAGATTTACCAGATGCATTTTTAGGTTCAAATGCTTTTACAGATTCAGAAATTGCTCAGAACCAATCTTTATTTATTCCATTGGAAGATTTAATCAAAGAAAACATGCCAAATTTAACTAAGGCTATGGAGAAAGAACCTAAGATTAAAGCTATGATTACTTCACCAGATGGTCATATCTACAGTCTACCTAAAAAATTACCGATGCGTCCTACTGTAGCTAATCAGCTATTTATTAATAAAAAGTGGCTGGATAATTTAGGATTAAAGGTTCCAGAAACTTATGATGATTTAGTAAAAGTACTACAAGAATTTAAGGATAAAGATGCGAACGGAAATGGAGACGCTTCTGATGAAATTCCATTCGGAGCAGGAAACTTTGATCCAACATTCTCATATATTCTTCCGTTCAATAATCGTTTAGGTGCAGATAATACATATGAAATGTCTGTAAAAGATGGAAAACCAGTCTACCTTCGTACAGAAGAAAGTTATAAACAAGGGATTGCAGCAATGCATGAAGCTTATAAAAAAGGTTTGATTGATCCGGAAATCTTTACAGAAGATACCTCTATGAGTGTAGCAAAACGTATGGATAAGGGAGTATCTAGAGTAGGTGTTTCTAGTGGTTGGACAGCAGATGCAACGTTTGGCTTACATTCAAGTGAATATATTGCTCTACCTGCTTTAAAAGGTATGGATGGTAAACAATATGTCTTTTCTGATCCAGATCATTACAACTATGGTCGAAATGAAATTTTGATTACAAATAAGAGTAAAAATCCTGCTAAATTATTGAAATGGTTGGATAAATTATATACAGATGAAGCAAGTATTCAGAATTTCTATGGATCATTTGGAATAGCTACTGAAAAGAATGGTGATAAGTTTAAAGTGTTACCTCCTAAAGATGGTAAATCAGCTGATGAATGGGCATGGATTAATTCACTTCGAGATTTTGGTCCTAAATACGTAAGCGATGATATCAATAGTCGCGTAGAAATCGATCAAACACAAGGTGATGGATTGAAATTGAAGATGGACCAAGATTTGAAACAATTTGCGTTGCCAGCTTACCCTAATGTGATTTATTCACAAGAAGAACTTAACAAATTATCATCAATCTATGTGAGTATTGAATCTTATGTCAAACAACAAGCATCTAAATGGGTAGTTGAAGGCGGCATAGAAAAAGAATGGGACTCATACAAAGAAACTCTTAAGAATATGGGATTGGACGAATTTATGAAGATTCAACAGGAAGCATATAATCGTTACCAAAAAGAAGTCAAAGAGTAATACTTTATATGAACTCTTGGTTGTATAAACAAGGGACTAGCTAATTACAGGAAGCGAGACTGATAACATCAAATTATCTCGCTTCCTTTATTCTAATTTTTAAAGAAATTTGGAAATGTTTTTTAAATAATTTAGGTAATATTTTTGTGCAACTGACATTCTAAAATATAGAGTTAAGACGATTGATTTTATGGAGAATATATTATGCAAAAATTATTTTCATTAGATGGAAAAGTGGTTAGAATTTTAACTTTTTTGACAGATTTAATTATTTTAAATACTCTATTTATTGTTAGTTGTATTCCAATAGTTACAATTGGGGCATCACTAACTTCTCTTACGACAATGTGGTATCGTATTTTAAAAGGTAAAGATACCGATATTGCTTATCATTATTTTCGGATCTTTAGACAAAATTTTAAACAGTCAACTTTTATTTGGTTGTTTATCCTCCTAATAGAATTACTTTTATATGTGAACTATTGTCTTTGGGGCTATTCAAGTTTATTTTCAGAGTATAGTTTATTGTTAGTGTTGCCCTTTTTATTTGTTATAATACTTTTGATGAGTGTTATTTTTCCCTATATTGGTCTATTTAAAGATAATCTAAAAAATAGTATTGTAAATAGCGTATTAATTTGTATGTTAAATCCAATACAAGCTATCATGTTGGTTTTATTTAATATTTCTGTACTGTATATGAGTTTTAGTAGTCCAGAACGAGTTTTAACAGCTATTTACGTATTTACATTTGGGGGATTTGCTTTTTGCGGATTGATGAATGTAATGATAACGAATAAAATGTTTGATAAAGTAAAGCAATTTACTAAAAGGAGGAAAACAAATTGAAAATTTTTAAGGGAGAGTTTTATCGAATCTCTGTATTAACAGACAAGCTAGTAAGGCTAGAATACTCTCAAACTGGAAGTTTTGAGGATAGAACGACACAACTTATCTATAATAGAGATTTTGGCCAAGTTTCGTTAGATTATATCGAGACATCAAATGTACTAGATATTATGACGGACTATTTTCATCTGCACTTTAATAAAGGAGAATTTAACGCCGAAAATTTATTTATAGAATTAAAAGGAAATTTTGCCGTATATGGTAGTCGCTGGTATTTTGGTGAATCTATTGAAACGTTAAAAGGAACAGCTCGGACTCTGGATGAGGCAGATGGAGCAATCTTGTTAGAAGATGGAATTATTAGCCGAAATGGTATAGCCTTATTGGATGATTCTCAAGGATTTATTTGGGATGAACAGTCTGGTTATATTGAGAGAGAAAATCAAATTGACCTGTATTTCTTTGCCTATGGGCATGATTATAGAGGAGCAATCAGAGACTTTTACCATTTGACTGGTTCAACCCCCTTGTTGCCAAGATACGCTTTAGGTAATTGGTGGAGTAGGTATTGGCCTTATACGTCGGATGAATACTTGGATTTAATAGACAGATTTGAAACAGAGAGAATTCCATTATCTATCGGTGTGTTAGATATGGATTGGCATATAACTGAAATTCCAGCCCGTTTTGGAAGTGGGTGGACAGGATATAGTTGGAATAGAAACTTAATACCTAATCCAGAACAGTTATTGCAACAACTTCATGATAGAAAGTTAAAACTCTCCTTAAATGTCCATCCTGCTGATGGTATACGGGCTTATGAAGAAGCTTATCCTCGAGTTGCCAAACGATTGGGGTTAAATGTAGAACTAGAAGAACCTGCTATTTTTGATTTTTTTAATCCCTCTTTTAGGGAAGCCTACTTTAAAGATGTTCATTATAAGCTAGAAAAGCAGGGAGTAGATTTTTGGTGGATTGACTGGCAACAAGGGACTCAAGGCATGTTGGATCCACTGTGGCTTTTAAACCATTATCACTATCAGGATAGTTGTAAAAATGAAGAAGGTGGCTTGATTTTATCAAGGTATGCAGGTCCTGGAAGTCACCGATACCCTGTTGGTTTTTCAGGGGATACTATTATTAGTTGGAATTCCTTAAGATTTCAACCTTATTTTACAGCGACAGCATCTAATATCGGTTATAGTTGGTGGAGCCATGATATTGGTGGACATATGTTGGGGGATTATGACGAAGAGCTACAAACTAGATGGCTACAGTTTGGCGTTTTTAGTCCTATAACTCGATTACATAGTTCAAGAAGTCCCTTTAATAGTAAAGAACCTTGGTTTTTTTCAGAAACAACATCTAAGATTATGAAGAAATACCTTCGTTTGAGACATCAGATGATTCCATATCTATATACCATGAATGTAAAGACACATGAGGAAGGTGCCCCTTTAATCAGCCCAATCTATTATTTCTACCCAGAGAATGATGAGAGCTATAATGTTCCAAATCAATACTTTTTTGGAACAGAACTGATGGTGGCTCCCATTGTAGAAAAGATGGATTTGGCATTCCAATCTGCAAAAGTGGATGTATGGTTCCCTGAAGGTGAATGGTATGACTTCTTTTCAGAGAAAAAATATACAGGTGGTGTGAAATTAAGTGTTTATAGGGACATTTCGACTATACCTGTGTTTGCTAAAAGTGGTGCAATCATTCCCTTGGTTGGTTCTGAGATAGATATGGGTGTTGATTTACCTGAAGTTGTAGATTGGTATGTATTCCCAGGCAAACAACATTCTTTTGAAATGATTGAAGATCAAAATGGTCAAAGATATAAAACAAGATTATCGATTGATTGGGAAAAGGGAATGGTAGAGTTAGCATTACAAGGAGATCCTAGTATCGTTCCAAGTAATAGAAGACATAGAATTCATTTTAAAGGAACGAATGTGTCTATAATTGAATGGCCAAATAAGAATGATACAGCTAGATTTGAATGCAAAGAAAATAAAATGCCATCTCTAAATGATGAAGTTTTTAGACTACTAAAGACGGCTTCTCTTCCATATGAATTAAAAGATAGATTGTTAAATCAATTCATCAATGCCAAAAATTCTCATGACTTAATGAATATCTTGCATCATCAGAATAAGGAATTGAGAGGACGTTTGTTGGAAATGATATTTACTAGCCAAAACTAATTGAGAAATTTCGTACACAATTTCTATTATTTAATGTGTAATAGTTTTACATCTCTATGCTTATTGACTTGTATTTTAGTAATTACAAGTTTGGCATAGGGATGTTTTTTGTTTACTGAAGAGGAAAGGATAAGTATGTTTCAAGGTTTGAAACATTTTTAAACTAAACAAGAGCAAATTTTTAAAGGTGATTTTTCAAAGTAACTTCCACTTGCCTGATCGAAGTGGAAGTTAGTCTGAAATGGATTTTTATGGTGGAATTAAGTATGAGACGTGTGATTTTTTCAGAAAATTTTCTAAAATAAACATAATTTGTTTGACATTCGTTTGAAAATTCTGTAAAATAAGTTATTATATTTTTAAGGAGAGTATATATGGAAAAACAGAAAACATTTTTTGGACATCCTATGGGCTTGTCCACCCTCTTCTTTACAGAGATGTGGGAACGCTTTTCTTACTATGGGATGCGAGCTATCCTACTTTACTATATGTACTATAGTGTGCAAGATGGTGGGTTGGGGATGGATAAGACCACGGCTGCATCGGTTATGGCGATTTATGGCTCACTGGTATTTTTGTCCTCGGTTGTCGGTGGTTTTGTCAGTGACCGTATTTTAGGAAGCCGTAAGACTGTCTTTTACGGTGGGATTCTGATTATGCTAGGGCATATTGCTTTGGCAACACCTTTTGGACAAGTGGCTCTCTATCTTTCTATTGCCTTGATTATCTTTGGAACTGGATTTTTAAAACCCAATATCTCAGATATGGTTGGGGGAATTTATGAGAAAGAGGATGATAGACGGGATGCAGGTTTTAGTATCTTTGTCTTTGGTATTAACTTAGGTGCCTTCGTTGCCCCTTATTTAGTAGGTTATCTAGGTCAGGAAGTCAATTTCCATCTAGGTTTCTCATTAGCTGCCATTGGGATGTTCTTTGGTCTGGTGAAGTATGTTTTAGATGGGAAGAAATATCTTCCTGAATCAAGTCTTTACCCCACTGATCCACTTTCACAGAAGGACCAGCAGACCTTGATTAAACGCTTGCTACTTACACTTGTCATGGTTATTCTGGTGATTATAGGCTTAGTCTTTACTCACCAATTTAACGTGGATATGATTGTTAATATCTTTACAGTGATTGCGGTAATCATTCCAATCTACTATTTCTTCAAAATTTTATCTAGTCAGAAAATAACTGCTACTGAGAGATCCCGAGTATTTGCCTACATTCCTTTATTTATCGCTGGAGTACTCTTCTGGTCTATTGAGGAGCAGGGGTCTGTTGTTCTCGCTCTATTTGCGGATGATCAAACTCGACTTTACTTTAATGTATTTGGGAATCAGATTCATTTCCCATCTAGCTTTTTCCAAAGTATCAATCCACTTTTCATTATGATTTATGTGCCGATTTTTGCATGGTTGTGGGGGAAAATGGGTAAAAAGCAACCGTCCTCTTCTAAGAAATTTGCTTACGGTTTATTAGCAGCAGGTTTATCCTTCTTGTGGATGATGTTACCAGGGATGCTCTTTGGGACAGATGTTAAGGTCAGTCCTTTCTGGTTGATTATGAGTTGGGCTATTGTGATTGTGGGGGAGATGTTGATTTCGCCTATTGGTCTATCAGTCACTACTAAGCTAGCACCAAAATCCTTCCAAGCACAAATGATGTCTATCTGGTTCTTGAGTAACGCTGCTGCCCAAGCTATCAATGCTCAAATTGTAAAATTTTATACAAGCGAAACTGAAGTGGCTTACTATGGAATTGTTGGAGGAATTACGATTGTATTCGGTATTATCTTACTCTTCTACGTTCCACGTATTGAAAAACTAATGTCTGGTATCAAATAGAGAAAAACTGGAATTTCTGTAAGAATTCTAAAAGTTAGAGCAATTATTCATTCAAAGGATTTAGTTCTGTATTGTATAGGGCTAGGTCCTTTTAGTTTGATTAAAACTCATGATGTTTTTGATATTCCTAGTAGACAATCGTACACTTTTTCTATTTAATACTCAATGAAAATCAAAGAGTAAACTAGGAAACTAGCCGCAGGTTGCTCAAAACACTGTTTTGAGGTTGTAGATAAGACTGACGAAGTCAGTCACATATATAGTAAAATGAAATAAAAACCTAACAAATCTGTTAGGAAAGTCAAACTAATTTCTAACAATGTTTTAAAAGCTAAGTTGTACTCTTCCAGATTCAGACCACTATATATGGTAAGGCGACGTTGACGCGGTTTGAAGAGATTTTCGAAGAATAAGTTAAAGCCAATCAAAAAATCCCACTATTCATTAGGTTAAAGGAAACCTAATCATAGTGAGATTGTGAATTATAGTAGGGTTTGTATGGCCTCTTCAATTTGTTTTGGGTCTGTTTTTGAAGAGAAGCGTTCAAAGACCTGCCCATCACGACCGATGAGAAATTTAGCGAAATTCCATTCGATTCGTTTTCCTAGTGGGCCAGATTTTTGCTCTTTTAACCAAACATAGAGAGGGTCTGCCTCCTTGCCGTTGACCTTGATTTTGGCAAAACGTGGGAAAGTGGTTTGATAATGTAGGCTACAGAAGGCGTTGATTTCCTCTGCGCTGCCTGGTGCTTGTCCCATAAACTGATTGCAAGGGAAGTCTAAAATCTCAAAACCTTGTTCTTGATAGCGATCATAGAGTTCTTGGAGTCCTTGGTACTGGGGCGTTAAACCACATCCAGTAGCAGTGTTGACAACCAAGAGAACTTTCCCACGATAGGTATTTAGTGGAGTTTCTTGATGGTCTTGGTTCAAGACTGAAAAATCGTATAGTGAAGTCATTGCTTGCTTTTCTCCTTCTGTTTGGTATTTTTAGGAGTTTTCTCCTCCTGTAGTGATAGAAATCCGTAGGTTAGGGTTCCAAAAATGCTGCCGATAATCAGGCCATACATTAGGAAAGGAACACTTTTGTCGAATTGCATGAGCAATTTCACAAAATCTGAAAGGGACATCTGCTGAACGAAGACCTTATGAAAGAGGAGTAGGGTAAAGAGGCCAATCTGAAGACCGATAAACACAACCCAGCTTCGAAATTTGATTTGGGCTTTGCTGTAGGTTTTGAGGATGATTTCTGACTTGTCATCTTTTTCAAGATGGAGTTCTTTGACGGCTCTTTGAGTTTTTAAAGTAATGAAAAAAATGAGTCCAGAGTAAATGTAGGGCATGGCATAGCGAACCACCTCTATGAAGCGTCCAAATAATAGATAAAACAAGAAGAGAAAGAAGGAAGAATAAACGATTTGGACCATGGAACGGGCACAAGCCTTGTAGATAATTTCTTGTCTGCATTCATCAAAAGGGCCTTGGATATGAAAGAGATTTCGAAGTAGGCGAGTGGTTAAGTCATCTTTTTTCATGCTAGTAACCTCCTAAATGAGTGGTTTTACTGACTTTCTTTTACGAATTGATAGAGATAATAAAGATAAGTGATAGAAGAAAGGCTAGCAATAGTCAGCAGTAAATAATATTTCCAACCGCTTGAGGCGAGCATCAGTTGTGGAAAAGATAGAATTATAAAGTATAGTGCTAAGTTGAGTATGCGCGTTTTTTGGGAGTCAATCTTTAGATAAGTCAGTCCTTTGTTAAGGGCTGGAATAAAGACTAGCCCGAGGAATATCTCTCTGATTAAGTTCCCTGAAACGATGATGAAGATGAGCAGAGAACTGAACAAAAGATGATAGGTAAGTAAAGTTAGTAATGATTTCATAGGGCACCTCTTAATCCTGGTCTTTTTTAGCTCTTGTAATACGAAGTGAGTCGACAATATGTATCATCACTCCGAAAAAGAAAGCTCCCAGTATAGTTTTAAAAATATGTTTTGTATTTAGAAGAGAACTGATAAAATTTGGATTTTCACTTGTTAGGGTATCAATGAGTGGAATTATAAAAAATATCACTGTTCCATAAATCGAACCTGCTTTCAGACCAGGATAACGTGACTGTTTCTTTTCTTTTTTCATAGGGCACCTCCTAATCCTCATCTTGATCTTTCTTAGTTTTTGCAATGCGACGGGAGATGAGAATCTGTATAACTACTCCAAAGAAGACAGACTGGAGGATACTTGAAAAAATATTTTTAAAAGCGAGAAGTGACTGAAGATAGTCCTGACTCTCACCTAGCAGTATATGGAGAAGAGGGGTTGTAAAAAAACTCATTAATCCATAGACTATCCCAGCTTTCAGACCTGGGTAGTGTAGTTGCTTGCTTTCTTTCTCATTCAGCATATCTGGTTCAATAGTTGTAATCCCTGTTTTTTGCATTTGGTAGGTGAGATATCCAGCAACGATGAGGGCAATCACTAAAATTAGAGGAGGATAGACTAGAGCCACTAGTTGAGGATATTTATAGGCCAGAAGGAGTGGAATAAGATTTCCGAAAATCATCAGATAAAAGAGGATGATAAAGACTTGATTGCCGATACGATCAGCCTCGCGTCGTTTGTATTCGTCAAGTGGATCAGAAATACCGTATGTGCGCTTGATCAGTTTTTCAGTGAAGGTTTCTTTTTTCATAAGTTTGCTCCTTTTTTAAAAATTATCTTCCCAAAAGAGACTGTTGAGGTCAGTTTGGAGGCTGCGGGCGAGATTGAGACAGAGTTCCAGAGTTGGGTTGTACTTGTCGTTTTCAATCATATTGATGGTTTGTCTCGAGACACCGATATCCTTGGCTAGTTCGAGCTGGGAAATACCTAGTTCCTTGCGAAATTCTTTCACACGATTCATCTGGTCTCCTTTCTGATTTATGTCGTATATATTTGACTATATTATATTCTTTTAAACATGAAGTGTCAAGTATTTTTGACATATTTTTTGAAGAAATTCTTACTTGTTTTTAGCCTATTTGTCTGACTAGTGCAAGCTGGTCAGATTTGTGGTAAAATAGATAAGATATGACAAAAGAATTTCATCATGTAACGGTCTTACTCCACGAGACGATTGATATGCTCGATGTAAAGCCTGACGGTATCTACGTTGATGCGACTTTGGGTGGAGCAGGCCATAGCGAATATTTATTAAGTAAATTAAGTGAAAAAGGCCATCTCTATGCCTTTGACCAGGACCAGAATGCCATTGACAATGCGCAAAAACGTTTGGCACCCTATATCGAAAAAGGGATGGTGACCTTTATAAAGGATAACTTCCGTCATTTACAGGCACGTTTGCGCGAAGCTGGTGTTCAGGAAATTGATGGAATTTGTTATGACTTGGGAGTGTCTAGTCCTCAGCTGGACCAGCGTGAGCGTGGTTTTTCTTATAAAAAGGATGCACCATTGGACATGCGGATGAATCAGGATGCTAGTCTGACAGCCTATGAAGTGGTGAACTATTATGACTATCATGACTTGGTTCGTATTTTCTTCAAGTATGGCGAGGATAAATTTTCTAAACAGATTGCCCGCAAGATTGAACAAGCGCGTGATCTGAAACCTATCGAGACTACGACTGAATTGGCAGAAATTATCAAGTCGGCCAAGCCTGCCAAGGAGCTCAAGAAGAAGGGTCATCCTGCTAAGCAGATTTTCCAGGCTATTCGAATTGAAGTCAATGATGAACTGGGAGCGGCAGATGAGTCCATCCAGCAGGCTATGGAGATGTTGGCTCTGGATGGTAGAATTTCAGTGATTACCTTTCATTCCTTAGAAGATCGCTTGACCAAGCAATTGTTCAAGGAAGCTTCAACAGTTGAAGTTCCAAAAGGCTTACCCTTCATCCCAGATGATCTCAAGCCCAAGATGGAATTGGTATCCCGTAAGCCAATCTTGCCAAGTGCAGAAGAATTAGAAGCCAATAACCGCTCGCACTCAGCCAAGTTGCGCGTGGCCAGAAAAATTCACAAGTAAGAGGAAAAAAGATGGCAGAAAGAATGGAAAAAACAGGTCAAATACTACAGATGCAACTTAAACGGTTTTCGCGTGTGGAAAAAGCTTTTTACTTTTCCATAGCTGTAACCACTCTTATTGTAGCAATTAGTATTATTTTTATGCAGACCAAGCTTTTGCAAGTACAGAATGATTTGACAAAAATCAATGCGCAGATAGAGGAAAAGAAGACCGAATTGGACGATGCCAAGCAAGAGGTCAATGAACTATTACGTGCAGAACGTTTGAAAGAAATTGCCAATTCACACGATTTGCAATTAAACAATGAAAATATTCGAATAGCGGAGTAAGATATGAAGTGGACAAAAAGAGTAATCCGTTATGCGACGAAAAATCGGAAATCGCCGGCTGAAAACAGACGCAGAGTTGGAAAAAGTCTGAGTTTATTATCTGTCTTTGTTTTTGCCGTTTTTTTAGTCAATTTTGCGGTCATTATTGGGACGGGCACTCGCTTTGGAACAGATTTAGCGAAGGAAGCTAAGAAGGTTCATCAAACCACCCGTATAGTTCCTGCCAAACGTGGGACTATTTATGACCGAAATGGAGTCCCAATTGCTGAGGATGCAACCTCCTATAATGTCTATGCGGTTATTGATGAGAACTATAAGTCAGCAACGGGTAAGATTCTTTACGTAGAAAAAACACAATTTAACAAGGTTGCAGAGGTCTTTCATAAGTATCTGGACATGGAAGAATCTTATGTAAGAGAGCAACTCTCGCAACCTAATCTCAAGCAAGTTTCCTTTGGAGCAAAGGGCAATGGGATTACCTATGCCAATATGATGTCTATCAAAAAAGAGTTGGAAACTGCAGAGGTCAAGGGGATTGATTTTACAACCAGTCCCAATCGTAGTTACCCAAACGGACAATTTGCTTCTAGTTTTATCGGACTAGCTCAGCTCCATGAAAATGAAGATGGCAGCAAGAGCTTGCTGGGAACCTCTGGGATGGAGAGTTCCTTGAACAGTATTCTTGCAGGGAAAGATGGTATTATTACCTATGAAAAGGATCGTCTGGGTAATATTGTACCTGGAACAGAACAAGTTTCCCAACAGACGGTAGATGGCAAGGATGTTTATACGACTATTTCCAGCACCCTCCAGTCCTTTATGGAAACTCAGATGGATGCCTTTCTAGAAAAAGTAAAAGGTAAGTATATGACCGCGACCTTGGTCAGTGCAAAGACCGGTGAAATCCTCGCTACCACCCAACGACCTACCTTTAATGCAGATACTAAAGAAGGAATCACTGAGGACTTTGTTTGGCGTGATATTCTTTATCAAAGTAACTATGAACCAGGATCAGCCATGAAGGTTATGACGTTAGCTTCTTCTATTGATAATAATACCTTCCCAAGTGGAGAATACTTCAATAGCAGTGAATTCAAAATAGCGGATGCGACGACTCGAGATTGGGATGTTAATGAGGGTTTGACTACTGGTGGGATGATGACTTTCTTACAAGGTTTCGCTCACTCCAGTAATGTTGGAATGAGTCTACTTGAACAAAAAATGGGAGATGCTACTTGGTTGGATTATCTAAAACGCTTTAAATTTGGGGTTCCAACTCGCTTTGGCTTGACAGATGAATACGCTGGTCAACTTCCAGCTGATAATATTGTTAGTATTGCTCAAAGCTCATTTGGGCAAGGAATTTCAGTGACACAAACACAAATGCTTCGTGCCTTTACAGCTATTGCTAATGATGGAGTTATGCTGGAGCCAAAATTTATAAGTGCTATTTATGATACTAACAATCAGTCTGTACGTAAGTCACAAAAAGAAATAGTAGGAAATCCTGTTTCCAAAGAGGCAGCAAGCACAACTCGAAATCACATGATCTTAGTTGGGACGGACCCTCTATATGGAACTATGTATAATCACTACACAGGAAAGCCAATTATAACAGTTCCTGGACAAAATGTAGCAGTTAAATCCGGTACGGCTCAAATCGCTGATGAGAAAAATGGAGGATACTTGGTTGGTTCTACCAATTATATTTTCTCAGCTGTGACTATGAATCCTGCTGAAAATCCTGATTTTATCTTGTATGTAACGGTTCAACAGCCTGAGCATTATTCAGGTATCCAGTTGGGAGAATTTGCCACCCCAATCTTGGAGCGGGCTTCAGCTATGAAAGAATCTCTCAATCTTCAATCTCCAGCCAAAAATTTAGATAAAGTTACGACAGAATCTTCTTATGCAATGCCTAGCATCAAGGATATTTCACCTGGTGAGTTGGCGGAAGCCTTACGCCGAAATATTGTGCAACCAATCGTTGTAGGTACTGGAACAAAGATTAAAGAGACTTCTGTAGAAGAAGGGACCAATCTTGCACCAAACCAACAAGTTCTCCTTTTATCGGATAAGGTAGAAGAAATTCCAGACATGTATGGCTGGAAAAAAGAGACTGCCGAGACCTTTGCTAAATGGTTGGATATTGAACTGGAATTTGAAGGTTCAGGTTCCGTTGTTCAGAAGCAAGATGTTCGGACTAATACAGCTATCAAAAACATTAAAAAAATTAAATTAACTTTAGGAGACTAATATGTTTATTTCCATCAGTGCTGGAATTGTGACATTTTTACTAACTTTGGTAGGAATTCCAGCCTTTATCCAATTTTATAGAAAGGCGCAAATTACAGGCCAGCAGATGCATGAGGATGTCAAACAGCATCAGGCAAAAGCTGGGACTCCTACAATGGGAGGCTTGGTTTTCTTAATTGCTTCTGTTTTGGTTGCCTTCTTTTTTGCCCTATTTAGTAGCCAATTCAGCAATAATGTAGGAATGATTTTGTTCATCTTGGTCCTTTATGGACTTGTCGGATTTTTAGATGACTTTCTCAAGGTCTTCCGTAAAATCAATGAGGGGCTAAATCCCAAGCAAAAATTGGCTCTTCAGCTTCTAGGTGGGGTCGTTTTCTACCTTTTCTATGAGCGCGGTGGAGATATGCTTTCTGTCTTTGGTTACCAAGTGCATCTAGGGATTTTCTATATTGTCTTCGCTCTTTTCTGGCTAGTCGGTTTTTCAAACGCAGTCAACTTGACAGACGGTATTGACGGTTTAGCTAGTATTTCCGTTGTGATTAGTTTGTCTGCCTATGGAGTTATTGCCTATGTCCAAGGTCAGATGGATATTCTTCTAGTGATTCTTTCCATGATTGGTGGTTTGCTTGGTTTCTTTGTCTTTAACCATAAGCCTGCTAAAGTCTTTATGGGAGATGTGGGAAGTTTGGCTCTCGGTGGAATGCTGGCAGCTATTTCAATGGCTCTCCACCAAGAATGGACTCTCTTGATTATTGGAATTGTTTATGTCTTTGAAACAACTTCGGTCATGATGCAAGTCAGTTATTTCAAAATGACTGGTGGCAAACGTATTTTCCGTATGACGCCTGTGCATCACCATTTTGAGCTTGGAGGATTGTCTGGTAAAGGAAATCCTTGGAGCGAGTGGAAGGTTGACTTCTTCTTTTGGGGAGTAGGGCTTCTAGCAAGTCTCCTGACCCTAGCAATTTTGTATTTGAGATAAGAATGGCACCCTGATGTTTCAGGGTGTTTTTGCTGTTTAAAAAATATTGGTCAATTAAAGTCAAATCCCTTGACCTTTTCTGACTAATGTAGTATATTATGAACGTAAGGTAAATGAAAGCCTTACTCGAACACTTATTTAAAGTAAAATAGAAAGAGGTGGGGTCTATGTTTAATCTAGAAATCTTCAGAAGTAAAGATAGTCTACTCCTGCTTGAAAAAGAAAAACCAGAAATAGTACGTAGAGTAGTGATTTAGCTAGTCTAAATTTTTTAAAACAAAGGTCAAAGATAGTCAATATCAGTAATAATAAATAACAAAAAGAGGTAAAGAATATGAATAACAACTTTAATAATTTTAACAACATGGATGATTTATTTAACCAATTGATGGGTGGTATGCGAGGATATAGTTCTGAAAATCGCCGTTACTTGATTAATGGACGTGAAGTGACACCTGAGGAATTTGCTCACTATCGTGCAACTGGCAAATTGCCAGGAAATGCAGAAGTTGATGGCCAAATGCCACAACAGGCTTCAGGTATGAAACAAGACGGTGTCCTTGCTAAACTAGGTCGTAACTTGACAGCAGAAGCGCGTGAGGGCAAGCTGGATCCTGTTATCGGACGAAACAAGGAAATTCAAGAAGCATCTGAAATTCTTTCACGCCGTACCAAGAACAATCCTGTTTTAGTCGGAGACGCAGGTGTTGGTAAGACAGCAGTTGTCGAAGGCCTAGCACAAGCTATTGTGAATGGTGATGTTCCAGCTGCTATTAAGAACAAGGAAATTATTTCCATTGATATCTCTGGTCTTGAGGCTGGTACTCAATACCGTGGTAGCTTTGAAGAAAACGTTCAAAATCTAGTCAATGAAGTGAAAGAAGCAGGGAATATTATCCTCTTCTTTGATGAAATTCACCAAATCCTCGGTGCTGGATCTACTGGAGGTGACAGTGGTTCTAAGGGGCTTGCGGATATTCTCAAACCAGCTCTCTCTCGTGGAGAATTGACAGTGATTGGGGCAACGACTCAAGACGAATACCGTAACACCATCTTGAAGAATGCTGCTCTTGCTCGTCGTTTCAACGAAGTCAAGGTCAATGCTCCTTCAGCAGAGGATACATATAAAATCCTTCAAGGAATTCGTGATCTCTATCAACAACACCACAATGTCATCTTGCCAGACGAAGTCTTGAAAGCAGCGGTGGATTATTCTGTTCAGTATATTCCTCAACGTAGCTTGCCAGATAAGGCTATCGACCTGGTCGATGTAACGGCAGCTCACTTGGCAGCTCAGCATCCTGTAACAGATGTGCATGCTGTTGAACGTGAAATTGAGGTTGAAAAAGACAAGCAAGAAAAAGCTGTTGAGGCAGAAGATTTTGAAGCAGCTCTAAACTATAAAACACGCATCGCAGAATTGGAAAAGAAAATCGAAAACCATACAGAAGATATGAAAGTGACTGCAAGTGTCAACGATGTGGCTGAATCTGTAGAACGAATGACCGGTATTCCAGTATCTCAAATGGGGGCTACGGACATCGAACGTTTGAAAGATATGGGTCATCGTTTGCAGACGAAAGTTATTGGTCAAGATAAGGCCGTTGAAGCAGTAGCAAAAGCTATCCGTCGTAACCGTGCTGGTTTTGATGAAGGCAATCGCCCAATCGGTAGCTTCCTCTTTGTAGGTCCAACTGGAGTTGGTAAGACAGAGCTTGCTAAGCAATTAGCGCTAGATATGTTTGGAACCAAGGATGCGATCATCCGTTTGGATATGTCTGAATACAGTGATCGCACAGCCGTTTCTAAGCTAATCGGTACAACAGCTGGTTATGTGGGTTATGATGACAATAGCAATACCTTAACGGAACGTGTCCGTCGCAATCCATACTCAATCGTCCTTCTCGACGAAATTGAAAAGGCTGATCCTCAAGTGATCACTCTTCTCCTCCAAGTCCTAGATGATGGTCGTTTGACAGATGGTCAGGGAAATACAGTAAACTTTAAAAACACTGTCATTATTGCGACCTCAAATGCTGGATTTGGCTATGAAGCCAACTTGACAGAAGATGCGGACAAACCAGAATTGATGGATCGTTTGAAACCATTCTTCCGTCCAGAATTCCTTAACCGCTTCAACGCAGTTATCGAGTTCTCGCACTTGACTAAGGAAGACCTTTCTAAGATTGTGGACTTGATGTTGGCTGAAGTCAACCAAACCTTGGCTAAGAAAGACATTGATTTGGTAGTCAGTCAAGCGGCTAAGGATTATATTACAGAAGAAGGCTATGATGAAGTCATGGGTGTTCGTCCTCTCCGTCGCGTAGTTGAACAAGAAATTCGTGATAAGGTGACAGACTTCCATTTGGATCATTTAGATGCTAAACATCTGGAAGCAGATATGGAAGATGGTGGTTTGGTTATTAGTGAGAAAGCTTAACTAGAGATTTTGAGAATAAAAAAAGAAGGAACCAGCTGAAAAACTGGTTCCTTTTTTGTGTTTAGATCACATGACGTTCAAAAGCATCGTCTGAAATCCCTTGTTCTAGGATGAGTTTAGCCCATTCTTTAGCAGAAAAGAGGCTGTGATCCTTGTAGTTTCCGCAAGATTCGATTGTTGTTCCAGGGACATCTTCCCAAGTAATAGTCTCAGCGATTTCCTTGAGCGAATCCTTGATAACTGCTGCAATCTCAGCGCTAGTATGACGTCCCCACATAATCATGTGGAAGCCTGTGCGGCAGCCAAATGGTGAACAGTCAATCATACCGTCGATGCGGGTACGGATGAGTTTGGCTAAGAGGTGCTCGATAGTGTGAAGGCCAGCGGTAGGGATCGAATCTTCATTGGGTTGCACTAAACGAATATCATAATTGGAGATGATGTCTCCCTTTGGCCCTATTTCTTCCCCAATCAAGCGAACATAGGGTGCTTTAACAATGGTGTGGTCAAGTTCAAAACTTTCAACAATAACTTCTTTTGACATGGTAAATCCTTTCAGTTTTCTTCCTTCATTATATCATAAAGGTTGCTCCTGAGACAGAGAGAAAACCTCTCCGAGAGTGGAGAGGTTGAAATCTTTATTTACGATACAAGCGGTCGTATTGGTAGTAAGGGTCAAAGGTTACGTTGATACCCAATTTACGAAGGACATTCTTGTCTTCATCTGTCAAGATGATAGTTGAGTGGGCTTCGCTTCCTTTGAGGTTACCAAGCTCTTCCATAGC
This sequence comes from Streptococcus sp. 596553, assembly GCF_900411395.1. Taxonomy (GTDB): domain Bacteria; phylum Bacillota; class Bacilli; order Lactobacillales; family Streptococcaceae; genus Streptococcus; species Streptococcus mitis_BA. The sequence goes on from NZ_OXCQ01000004.1 coordinate 32,902, forward strand.
GCGGGCAGCATCAGGATTTTCTGTAGCTGTGATAGCAAGTGCAATCAGGATTTCATTTGAATGAAGGCGTGGATTGAGGCTACCGAGATGATCGATTTTAAGACCTTGGATTGGCTTAACAACTTCAGGTTCGATTAGTTTTACTTCTTTAGCAATGTCAGCTGATTTCTTGATAGCGTTGATAAGAGCAGCTGCTGTAGGGCCAAAGAGTTCTGAGTTCTTACCAGTGACAATTTCCCCGCTAGGCAATTCAAGGGCTAGGGCTGGTCCGCCAGTTTCTTCTGCTTTTTGACGGGCAACGACAGTAACCTTGCGGTCTGCAGGTGTGATACCGAGGTCGTTCATAAGCAACTCGATTTTCTTGACAGCAGCTTGGCTAACTTTTTCGGCTTTGAAATCAAGAACAGTCTGATAGTAGCGACGGATGATTTCTTGTTTAGAGGCTTCAATAGCTGCTTCATTGTCTGTAATAGCAAAACCAACCATGTTGACACCCATGTCTGTTGGTGAAGCGTATGGAGATTCACCAAGGATACGTTCTAACATGCGTTTGAGAACTGGGAAAATTTCAATATCACGGTTGTAGTTGACAGTGGTTTCTCCATAGGTTTGAAGATGGAAAGGGTCAATCATGTTGACATCATCAAGGTCAGCTGTGGCAGCCTCGTAGGCCAAATTGACTGGGTGATGAAGGGGAAGATTCCAAACTGGGAAGGTTTCAAATTTAGCGTAGCCAGACTTGATGCCATTGATTTGGTCGTGGTACATATTGGACATACAGGTTGCCAATTTTCCAGAACCAGGTCCAGGAGCGGTTACGACAATCAAGTTGCGACTGGTTTTAATGTAGTCATTTTTCCCCATACCTTCTGGTGAAATGATGTGATCCATATCTGTCGGATATCCTTTGATTGGATAATGAAGATAAGAATCAATTCCGTTTTTTTCAAGTTGATTTCGGAAGGCATCTGCAGCTGGTTGGCCAGCGTACTGTGTGATGACAACGGAACCAACAAAAATCCCTAATTCATTAAATTTGTCAATCAAACGAAGAACTTCTTGGTCATAAGAAATGCCCAAGTCACCACGTGCTTTGGAATGCTCGATATTACTTGCATTAATAGCAATCACAACCTCAACCTGCTCTTTCAATTCTTGCAAGAGCTTGATTTTGTTGTCAGGCTCATAACCAGGAAGGACACGAGCAGCATGGAAATCTTCTAACATTTTACCACCAAACTCCAAGTAGAGCTTGCCGTCAAATTGATTAATGCGCTCCAAGATGTGGTCGCGTTGTAGATTCAAATATTGTTCAGAACTAAAAGCTTGTTTTTTCATTTTTTTACCTCTGACCTCTATTATAATAAAAAATTGGAAGTTAGGAAACTATGGAGTCAAAAAAGAAATTAAAAAGATTAGGCAAACGCTTGCACAAAATTCTAAAAAGCGCTATCATAGACTATAGATTATTAAAATAATGAGGTAAGAAGATGCAAGAAAAATGGTGGCACAATGCCGTAGTCTATCAAGTTTATCCTAAGAGCTTTATGGATAGCAACGGAGATGGAATTGGTGATTTGCCAGGTATTACCAGTAAGTTAGACTATCTAGCTAAGTTAGGAATCACAGCGATTTGGCTTTCTCCCGTTTATGACAGCCCTATGGATGATAATGGCTACGATATTGCTGATTATCAAGCAATTGCAGCTATTTTCGGAACCATGGAGGATATGGACCAACTGATCGCAGAAGCCAAGAAGCGTGATATTCGTATCATCATGGACTTGGTGGTCAATCATACCTCAGATGAACATGCTTGGTTTGTCGAGGCCTGTGAAAATCCTGATAGTCCTGAGAGAGACTACTATATTTGGCGGGATGAACCCAATGATTTGGATTCTATCTTTAGTGGTTCTGCTTGGGAATACGATGAAAAGTCAGGTCAATATTATCTCCACTTTTTCAGTAAGAAACAGCCCGATCTCAACTGGGAAAATGAAAAACTTCGTCAGAAAATTTATGAGATGATGAACTTCTGGATTGATAAAGGCATTGGTGGTTTCCGCATGGATGTCATTGACATGATTGGCAAAATTCCTGACGAGAAAGTAGTCAATAATGGTCCTATGCTCCATCCCTATCTCAAGGAGATGAATCAGGCGACCTTTGGAGATAAGAATCTCTTGACAGTAGGGGAGACTTGGGGAGCAACGCCAGCGATTGCCAAGCTCTACTCAGATCCAAAGGGGCAAGAATTGTCTATGGTCTTCCAGTTCGAACACATCGGTCTTCAGTATCAGGAAGGGCAACCTAAATGGCACTATCAAAAAGAGCTGAATATCGCTAAGTTAAAAGAAATCTTCAACAAATGGCAGACAGAGTTAGGAGTTGAGGACGGTTGGAATTCTCTCTTCTGGAACAATCATGACCTCCCTCGTATTGTCTCTATCTGGGGAAATGACCAAGAATATCGCGAAAAATCTGCCAAAGCCTTTGCCATCTTACTTCATCTCATGAGAGGGACTCCTTATATCTACCAAGGTGAGGAAATTGGGATGACCAACTATCCCTTTGAAACGCTGGACCAAGTAGAAGATATTGAATCTCTTAACTATGCGCGTGAGGTTCTTGACAAAGGTGTTTCACTGGAAGAAATCATGGACAGTATCCGTGTCATTGGACGTGACAATGCCCGTACCCCGATGCAATGGGATGAGAGCAAAAACGCTGGTTTCTCAACAGGTCAACCTTGGTTGGCAGTTAATCCAAACTACGAAGAAATCAACGTTCAAGAAGCGCTGGCAAATCCAGATTCTATTTTCTATACCTATCAGAAGTTGGTTCAAATTCGTAAGGAAAACAGTTGGCTGATTCGAGCTGACTTTGAATTGCTTGATACAACTGATAAGGTCTTCGCCTATATCCGTAAAGATGGGGACCGTCGTTTCCTAGTTGTGGCTAACTTGTCCAATGAAAAACAAGACTTGGCAGTAGAAGGAACAGTTAAATCTGTTTTGATTGAAAACACCCTAGCTCAAGAAGTCTTTGAAAAACAAATCTTGACTCCATGGGATGCTTTCTGTGTGGAATTGACTGACTAAAATGAGAGAGATTGGGCAAAAACTCGACTTCAGGAGAAAATGAAGTAAATCTTCCCACAATAAAACGCATAGTACCAAGGTTTTCATTGTACTGACTTGATATTATGCGTTTTTTGTTTTAAAGACTTTTTTCCCAGCCTCTTTTTGCTAAAAGTTGTGTAAAAACTCTTTTAAAAACATTTGTTAGAATTTTCTAACAAATTCTACAAGAAGTCTTGCATTTATAAAAAAATAGGGTATAATAGTGAAAATACTATTTTGAAGGAGATTATTTATGCAATCGAAAAAGTGGCTCATAGGAGCAGGAGTGACCTTGAGTACAGCCATTCTTTTAACAGCTTGTGGGAAAAGTGAAAAGAATGCAGATGCTCCCAAAACATTCTCTTATGTTTATGCAGTTGATCCATCATCCTTGGATTATAGCCTTACAAGTAAAAGTTCAACTTCTGACGTAATAGGTAATGTCGTAGACGGTCTTTTAGAGAATGATAAATATGGGAATCTCATTCCTTCTCTAGCAGAGGATTGGTCAGTTTCTAAAGATGGTTTGACTTACACTTACAAACTTCGTAAGGGGGTGAAGTGGTATACTTCTGAAGGAGAGGAGTATGCAGAAGTTAAGGCTCAGGATTTTGTTACAGGTCTGAAACATGCAGCAGACGGAAAATCCGATGGTCTTTCTTTGGTTGAGAAATCTATCAAAGGATTGGAGGCTTATGTTAGTGGTGAGACAAACGACTTCTCAACTGTAGGTGTGAAGGCTCTTGATGATTATACGGTAGAATATACCCTTAATAACCCGGAAAGTTTTTGGAACTCTAAAGTAACCACAGCAACCATGCTTCCTGTAAATGAAGAATTTTTGAATGCAACAGGCAAGGATTACGGAGCGCCAACTCCATCAAGTATTCTTTACAATGGCCCATATTTTTTGAAATCTTTGATTTCTAAATCTGTGATTGAATATGAAAAAAATCCTAACTATTGGGATAAGGACAATGTCAAAATTGATAATGTTAAATTGACATTCTATGATGGTTCAGATCAAGAATCCTTAATTCGTAGCTTTACACAAGGTGCCTATACTACTGCACGTCTTTTTCCAGCAAGCTCAAACTTTGAGTCAACTAAGAAAGAGTACGGAGATAAGATTGTCTATAGTCCACAAGAGGCAACAAGCTACTACCTCACTGTGAACGTAAACCGCCAGTCTTATAATAAAACAGCTAAAACAGATGAGTCACAAAAAACATCAACAAAAGAAGCTCTTCTCAATAAGAACTTCCGTCAGGCTCTTAATTTTGCATTTAATCGCCACGCCTATACAGCTCAATTAAACGGTGAAGAGGGTGCGGATAAGATTATTCGTAATAGTCTAGTGCCAGATAACTATGTTCAAGTAGCTGGGAAGACCTTCGGACAGTTGGCTCAGGATGAACTACTGAAATATGGAGAACAGTGGAAAGATGTGACTCTCACAGATGGTAAGGATACAATTTACAATCCAACAAAGGCTAAATCTGCATTTGAAAAAGCGAAGTCAGAATTGCAAGCTAAGGGAGTAAGTTTCCCGATTCATTTGGATGTGCCTGTTGAGCAAACTGATGTAGTTGCGGTTCAACAAACCAATTCGCTAAAACAATCAATTGAAGAAACGCTTGGAACGGAGAATGTCATTATAGATGTTCTTCAAATGACAGATAATGAGAAGGAAAGTATTACTTCTCAAGCTAAAGTTCCAACCCAAAAAGATTATGATTTGAACGGAACAGGTTGGGGACCAGATTACCAAGATCCAGCAACCTATCTCAATATTTTAGATGCTAAGAAGGGTTCTGCCTTGAAACATCTAGGTATAACAAAGGGCAAGGATCCTGAAGTTGTGGCGAAAGTTGGCTTGGATGAATACAAGAAGCTCTTGGATGATGCGGCTTCTGAGACAAGTAATCTTGATAAACGATACGAAAAGTATGCCAAAGCACAGGCTTGGGTTACTGATAGTTCACTTCTTATTCCAGTTGCTTCTTCAGGGGGCTCTCCTATGGTTAGTCGTACTGTTCCATTTACCAAAGCTTATTCACAGGTCGGTATTAAGGGGGATCCATTTATTTTTAAAGGAATGGAACTTCAAAATGATATTGTGACAACTAAAGAGTATGATGCGGCCTTCAAAAAGTGGCAAAAGGAAAAACTGGAATCGAATGCTCAGTATCAAAAGGATTTAGAAAAGCACATAAAATAATGAGAATGAGAATCTTGCTTTCGTTAGGTTATCAGTTAATTCATTGATATTCAAATGATAAATCGTATAAAAACAAGGGAGGATTGTATGAAAAGCAGAAATCCTTTGTTTTTTTATAACCAAAGTTTATAAACTTTGGTTATAAAAATTCAATTAACTTTACAAATTCCCACTATTTTGGTAAAATAAATATATGTTATAAAAACTAACATAAAGGAGAAAGAAGATGACTACAAAAAAGCGTATCCTTAGTGCAGGACTGACTTTTGCAGCTGCTTTGCTTTTAGCTGCTTGCGGACAATCAGGTTCAGATACAAAAACTTACTCATCAACCTTTAGTGGAAATCCAACTACATTTAACTATCTATTAGACTACTACGCTGATAATACAGCCATCATTACCAACCTAGTTGATGGTTTGCTTGAAAATGACAACCACGGAAACCTAGTTCCATCTTTGGCAGAAGACTGGTCTGTTTCAAGCGACGGTCTGACTTATACCTACAAATTGAGAAAAGATGCCAAATGGTTCACAGCTGACGGTGAAGAGTACGCCCCAGTCAAGGCTCAGGATTTTGTGACAGGTATCAAGTATGCAGTGGATAATAAATCACAGGCCATTGACTTAATTCAAAACTCGATCAAGGGCTTGAATGATTATATTACAGGAGCGGATTCTGACTTTTCTAAGGTTGGGGTGAAGGCCATTGACGACCAGACTGTCGAGTATACTTTGACACGCCCAGAACCTTACTGGAATTCAAAAACAACCAATAGTATTCTTTTCCCAGTAAACGAAGAGTTTTTAAACTCAAAAGGGAAAGATTTTGGGACCCTATCTCCAGATAGCATTCTCTACAGCGGACCTTATTTGTTAAAAGATTTCACATCAAAATCATCGATCGAGTATGTGAAAAATCCGCATTACTATGATCATGACAAAGTATCAATTGAACATGTGAAATTGGCTTATTTTGATGGCTCAGACCAAGAATTGACCATCCGTAACTTTGAAAGTGGAGCTTATTCAATCGCTGGGGTTTATCCAAATAGTTCAAACTTTGCTAAGACTAAGGAAAAATATAAGGATAATATCGTCTATAGCTTGCAGGACAAGACTTCTTGGTATTTTAATTTCAACGTCAACCGTAAGGCTTACAACCATACGTCTAAAACGACAGACGAGCAGAAGAAGTCAACGGAGACAGCTGTCTTGAACAAGAACTTCCGCCAAGCGGTGAACTTTGCCTTGGACCGCACAGCCTATTCCGCTCAGTCAAATGGGGAAGCAGCTAGTAAGACCCTTCGGAACACACTGGTGCCTCCTACATTTGTCCAAGTTGGAGACAAGACCTTTGGAGAAGTAGTTGCTTCTAAATTGGTCAACTATGGCACAGAATGGTCAGGTATTAACTTGGCAGATGCTCAGGATGCCTATTTCAACAAAGAAAAGGCTCAAGCAAAATTTGCGGAAGCTAAAAAAGAATTGGCAAGTCAAGGTGTGACTTTCCCTATTCACTTGGATGTTGCAGTTGATCAGACAAGTAAAAATGCTGTGACAGGCATGAACTCAGTTAAGCAGACCCTTGAGTCAGTTTTAGGTGCTGATAACATTGTCATTGATGTTCAACAACTTTCAACAGATGATTTTAATAATGTAGCCTTTTTAGCGCCAACACCAGCTGATCGTGACTATGATTTGAACTTTGATGGCTGGGTAGGTGACTACCAAGATCCGTCAACTTATCTCAATCCTTTCAATGCAGAGGATGGGTTCTACCTCAAGATCTTTGGTCTAGATGCCCAGGAAGATAAAGCTAAGATTGCTAGCTTGGGGCTTGATACTTACACCAAGATGCTCAAAGATGCAGATAGTGAAAATAAAGATGTGGCCAAACGCTATGAAAAATATGCTGAAGCACAGGCTTGGATGATTGACAATTCTCTGATTATGTCAGCTATGTCAAGTGGTGGCACAGCATCTGTAACAAAAGTAACGCCATTTACAAGAGGGTATTCATTGGTTGGTATCAAGGGTGATGGCAATAACTACAAGTACATGAAACTGCAAAAAGATACTGTGACAACCAAACAGTATGAAGAAGCTAAGACTAAATGGGAGCAAGAAAGCAAAAAAGCAATTGAAAAAGCTCAAAAAGAAGCAGAAAAACATGTTAAATAGTTAGAAATAGCCTTTTCAAGCAAAATCATAAAGACAAACATCAGTTTTGGTGCTTGTCTTTTTAAATCACTCGGCTATTGAAAACTAAGAAATGATTTGTTTTGTGCTAAAATAGATTGAAACTAAGATCCTCTCTTTTACTATAGTTAAGGAGATGTAAAGATAAGTGATAAGGAAGAGACTATGTACGACTATCTAATCGTTGGTGCTGGTTTGTCGGGAGCAATTTTTGCTTATGAAGCAACCAAGCGTGGAAAAAAAGTAAAAGTTATTGATAAACGTGACCACATTGGTGGAAATATCTACTGTGAGAATGTAGAAGGGGTTAATGTTCATAAATATGGTGCCCATATCTTTCATACTTCTAATAAAAAAGTTTGGGATTATGTGAATCAATTTGCTGAATTTAACAACTACATCAACTCGCCTCTAGCTAATTACAAGGGTAGCCTTTATAATCTCCCTTTCAATATGAATACTTTCTATGCTATGTGGGGGACAAAAAAACCTCAAGAAGTCAAAAATAAGATTGCTGAGCAAACGGCTCATATGAAGGACGTTGAACCGAAAAACTTGGAAGAACAGGCTATCAAGTTAATCGGTCCAGATATTTATGAAAAGTTGATTAAAGGCTACACTGAAAAGCAATGGGGACGTTCTGCGACTGACCTTCCACCCTTTATTATTAAACGTCTACCAGTTCGTTTGACTTTTGATAATAACTACTTTAATGACCGTTACCAAGGAATTCCAATCGGTGGCTATAATGTCATTATCGAAAATATGCTCAAGGATGTGGAAGTAGAACTTGGTCTTGATTTTTTTGCCAATCGTCAGGAATTAGAAGCTTCTGCTGAAAAGGTTGTCTTCACAGGGATGATTGACCAATACTTTGATTATAAACATGGTGAGTTAGAATACCGTAGTCTTCGTTTTGAGCATGAAGTTCTTGATGAAGAAAACTATCAAGGAAATGCTGTTGTCAACTATACAGAACGAGAAATTCCTTATACTCGCATTATTGAGCATAAACACTTTGAGTATGGTACACAAGCTAAAACGGTCATTACTCGTGAATACCCAGCTGATTGGAAACGTGGAGATGAACCTTATTATCCAATCAATGATGAGAGAAACAATGCTATATTTGCCAAATATCAGGAAGAAGCGGCAACAAATGATAAGGTTATTTTCTGTGGTCGTTTAGCAGATTATAAATACTATGACATGCATGTGGTCATTGAACGGGCTTTGGAAGTGGTCGAGGAAGAGTTGGGACAATAATGCAAGGATTCCGTTATTTTAGAATCTTTGCTACTTAAGATTTTTAGAAGTAAGGTCAACAAGATTCTTTTCTGCTTATCAGAAGAGAACCTATGTTGGCTTTTTTAGCATAAATGAACAATTTTATTTTTCAGAATATATCAAATATAACAAATAACTCTTAAAATTCAGAAAATTCTATTGACAGGACTTGAAAAAGAGTCTATAATGAATAAAAAAACAAAGGAGAATACTATGAAAACAAGAAAAGTATTGGCTCTTGCGGGAGTAACCTTATTAGCAGCTGGTGTTTTAGCTGCTTGTTCTGGGGGTTCAGGCGCTCAAGGTGAAAAGACCTTTGCATTTACCTACGAGACACATCCAGATAATCTCAACTATTTGACAACTGGTAAGGCAGCAACTTCTGAGATTACTAGTAATGTGATCGATGGACTACTTGAAAATGATAAATACGGGAACCTTGTTCCTTCATTGGCAGAAGACTGGTCAGTCTCTAAGGATGGCTTGACTTATACTTATAAGATTCGTCAGGATGCCAAGTGGTATACATCTGAGGGAGAAGAGTACGCTCCTGTTAAGGCTCAGGACTTTGTAACAGGACTTAAATATGCAACAGATAAGAAAGCAGAAGCCCTTTACTTGGTACAGGATTCAATCAAAGGTCTGGATGCCTATGCCAAAGGTGAAATCACAGACTTCGCTCAAGTCGGGATTAAAGCCCTTGACGACCAAACAATCCAATACACCTTGAACAAACCTGAAACTTTTTGGAACTCAAAAACAACCATGGGTGTGCTTGCGCCAGTCAATGAAGAGTTTTTGAACTCAAAAGGGGATGATTTTGCCAAAGCTACGGATCCAAGTAGTCTCTTGTATAACGGCCCTTATTTGTTGAAATCCATTGTGACTAAATCCTCTGTTGAATTTGCGAAAAATCCGAACTACTGGGATAAGGACAATGTGCATATTGACAAGGTCAAATTGTCATTCTGGGATGGGCAAGATACCAGCAAACCAGCAGAAAACTTTAAAGATGGTAGCCTTACAGCAGCTCGTCTTTATCCAACAAGTGCAAGTTTCGCAGAGCTTGAGAAGAGTATGAAAGACAATATCGTCTATACGCAACAAGACTCTACGACTTATCTAGTAGGGACAAATATTGACCGTCAATCTTATAAACACACATCTAAGACTAGCGAAGAACAAAAGACTTCAACTAAAAAGGCTCTCTTAAACAAGGATTTCCGTCAGGCTATTGCCTTTGGTTTTGACCGTACAGCCTATGCCTCTCAGTTGAATGGAGAAACTGGAGCAAGCAAAATCTTGCGTAATCTCTTTGTTCCACCAACATTTGTTCAAGCAGATGGGAAGAACTTTGGCGATATAGTCAAAGAAAAATTAGTGACTTATGGGGATGAATGGAAGGATGTCAATCTTGCAGATTCACAAGATGGTCTTTACAATCCAGAAAAAGCTAAAGCAGAATTTGCCAAAGCCAAATCAGCCCTACAAGCTGAGGGAGTACAATTCCCAATTCACCTAGATATGCCTGTTGACCAGACAGCAACTACAAAAGTTCAACGTGTCCAATCTATGAAACAATCCTTGGAAGCAACTTTAGGAACTGATAATGTCGTTATTGATATCCAACAATTGCAAAAAGATGAATTGCTTAATGTAACTCTATTTGCCGAAAATGCTGCTGGCGAAGACTGGGATTTATCAGATAATGTCGGTTGGGGTCCAGACTTTGCCGATCCATCAACCTACCTTGATATTATCAAACCTTCTGTAGGAGAAAGTACTAAAACATATTTAGGATTTGACTCAGGGGAAGATAATGTAGCTGCTAAAAAAGTAGGTCTATATGACTACGAAAAATTGGTTACTGAAGCTGGTGATGAGACTACAGATGTTGCTAAACGATATGATAAATACGCAGCAGCCCAAGCTTGGTTGACAGATAGTGCCTTGATCATCCCAACAACTTCTAAAACTGGTCGTCCAATCTTGTCTAAGATGGTACCATTTACAATACCATTTGCATTGTCAGGAAATAAAGGTACAAGTGACCCAGTCTTGTATAAATACCTTGAACTTCAAGACAAGGCAGTTACTGCAGATGAATATCAAAAAGCTCAAGAAAAATGGATGAAAGAAAAAGCAGAATCCAATAAAAAAGCGCAAGAAGAACTCGCAAAACATGTGAAATAAGATAAAAAGAAGTTAGTTGTAAGCTAACTTCTTTTGGTTTATTGAAAATGAGTTGAAACCTCTCTTCACTTTCAAAGATTATGAAGCTAATTTTTTTGTAGAAAAAATCCTGAGTTTTTATTCTCAGGATTTTCTTTCATCTCACTGTTGTGGTTGTTGAACTTGTGGATTTTGTGGCGTTGGTTGTACTGGTTGTGTCGGTTGACCAGCTTGACCAGCTTGTCCTTGGTTAGGATCAGTTGCTGGAGCATTATTGGGTTGTTGTCCAACCGTCGAACTTGCCTGTGTAGTTGTACTTTCAGCTGTTGTAGAGGAATTCTCTACTATTTGCGTTTGTTGTGAACTTTGTTGTGTAGTTTGATTATTCCAAGTATTTTTTGTACTATTTTTGAAGATAAATTCGCCATTTCGGAACAGGCCATCTGGCATCGTCCAATCTTCAGGTTGCTCATCTTCTGATAAATACGATATCATTGAGCGATAAACCTTGGCAGCAACTAGGAAACCATCTCCAACTATTGGAGTAAAACGGTTTGAGTATCCAGTCCATACAGCCATAGAATACTTAGGAGTATATCCTACAAACGATTCATCTGGAGCTACGTAACCAGTGTTTTTGACATATTTTTCGATTTCTTCATCAGTATAGTTAGAAGTACCAGTCTTACCAGCTTGTGGAAGCCATGGTAGGTAGGCACCACGTCCGATACCATAAACTAAGACTGTTTTCATCATTTCGGTCATCATATAGGCTGTAGTCTCTTTCATAGCTCGTGTACCGGCATCAGAAAATTCTTTTTCACTACCATCACTGAAGACTATTTTATTGATATACATTGGTTTATGGTAAATACCACCATTAGCAAAGGCTGCGTAGGCAACTGCCATTTTTTCACTACTTGCACCGTACTGTTTGTTGGATTCAGTTGTGTTACTTGAAATGGCGTTTGCATAATACATGCTTGGATAGTCGATACCAAGACCATTAAGGAAGGTTTTAGCTCTATCTAGACCGACCTTATTCAAAGTCTCAACGGCTGTGACATTTCGTGATTGTTGAAGAGCATACTGGATTGTAATGTTTCCAAAGTAGCCATGATCCCAGTTGTAGAGTGGAGTATCAGTGCCAGGATAGTTATAAGGAACATCATGTACAATAGACGCAGTAGAGTCATAGACTCCATATTCTAAAGCGGGAGCATAGTCAGTGATTGGTTTCATACTAGAACCCCAGTCACGATTGGTTTCAACGGCTTGGTTGATTCCGAAAGATACATTACTTGATTGGTGACGGGCACCTAACTGAGCAATGACTTTACCATTTGTTACATCCACGACCGTAGATGCGACTTGCAAATCATCGTCAGGGTAAGAGACGTATTGATCGGAGTTGTAGATATCCCACAGACGTTTTTGAGCCTCTTGGTCTACATTTGTGTAGACATCCATCCCAGTAGTTAGAAGGTTATAGCCAGTTTCTTGTTCGACTTGGTCGATTACTTCTTTGAGGTAGTTGTCCATATAGGCTGGATAACTATTGGCTGATTTCAAGCTCTGGAGACCATCAGTGATAGGAGTATTAATTGCTTTTTCATACTGTTCTGCACTGATATACTTCTGTCCCTTCATTTCTGAAAGTACCAAGTTACGACGCTCTAGAGCAGCTTCTGGATGGGAATATGGATCATATTGGTTTGGTGCTTGAGGCATTCCGGCTAGGAGTGCTAACTGTGGCAAGCTTAAATCCTTCAAGTCTTTTCCATAGTAATTTTCGGCTGCGGTTTGCATTCCATAGTTACCGTTAGACATGTAGACTTTGTTGATGTAGTAGGTCAGGATTTCTTGCTTGGTTGCTTTTTGCTCTAATTGAACGGCTAGCCAAGCTTCTTGGGCTTTACGTGACAAGGTTTGATCGGCAGTTGAAGTAGAGAAATAAGTTAATTTAATCAATTGCTGAGTCAAGGTTGAAGCCCCTTGGAGCCCTCCTTTCCCTTGGAGGTTTCTCAATGCCGCCCCCATGATACGGATGGTATCAATCCCCCTGTGGTCGAAGAAGCGATGGTCTTCGATAGAAACGATTGCCTTAACCAAATCTGTGGGAATATCATTAGCTTGGGCATTGACGCGGCGTTCAGAACCCAAGTCAGCAATGAGTTGATTTTTATTGTCGTAGATTTTACTAGAGGTTGTTGCAACTAGTTTACTCTCGGATAGGCTAGGAGCCTTGCTAACATAGTAGAAAAAAACTCCTCCGCCTAAGACAATGGCTGCGATAACCAAGCTTAAGAAGCTAATGCTCAGATACTTGATTAGGCGCAGAATCGTTGGTTTGTTCATCTTGTTTTACCACCTAATAAATGTTCTTTGATAACATTGAGATAAGGAATTTGAGGGAAGGCACCAGCCTTGATTTCATATCCATATTCTCGAATATATCCAAGTGGCATTGATTTTTGTCCCTTATCTTGATGATAGAAGCGAATCAAATCGAATGCCGGCAATAAGTAGGTTTCTTGCTGAGAAGAAAAGTGAAGAAGGACAAAGCAGATTCCTTGTTGGGCAAGGACTTGTTCCATATGCTGAATCTGATGTGGATGAAAATTTTTCATCGGAATCGCACGTTTTTGTTTTGTTTCCTTGGCTTCAAAGTCGATGTAATATCCATTATAAACGCCAGAATAGTCCGTCGTTGAAGCTTGTCGAAAATAGGCTTCAACAATCTTGGCACGACTTCGTTGTGGATAGTCCACTCGTACGATTTGAATAGGGGTTGGTTTCTTGTGTATAACAGCCAAGCCCTGAGACAAATAGTAGTCGTTGGTAGCATTGATCATCTTTTCAAAAGACATTCCTCGATTTGCGAAATTTTTGGGTTGAGAAAGAGATGGTTGTCTTTTTTGTGATGAAAGTTTATGTGGATAGTTGACCATAATTCTCCTTATTGGTACAATAACATCACTCTATTATACCATAAATTTGCACAGAAAGGGTTAAAAATGGCTACAGTTTTGGTTTTAGGCTATTCTGCTTTTGATTTGGGTTTGTTTTCTGACAAGGATCCTCGTCTTAAATTGATAAAAAAAGCAATACGTAAAGATTTAGAGGCTATGGCAGCAGATGGGGTGTCTTGGCTTGTATTTACAGGGACTTTGGGTTTTGAATATTGGGTTTTAGAGGTTGCTCAGGAGATGAAAACCGAGTACGGTTTCCAGTTGGCGACCATTTTTGCTTTTGAAACCCATGGGGAAAATTGGAATGAAGGCAATCAGATGAAACTGAGTCGTTTTAAGCAGGTAGACTTTGTCAAATATGCTTATCCTCGCTATGAGCACAAGGGGCAGTTAAGAGATTACCAGCAGTTTTTGCTGGAAAACACGACTAGTTCCTATCTTTTTTATGATGAAGAAAATGAAACGAAACTAGCTTATTTTTACCAAAAGATGAAAAATCAAGAGGACTATTTTATAAAGAGATTAACATTTGATCAATTAAATGAACTTGCTGAAAATTTTTCCGAAAATTGAAGCTTTGACCTTGATTTTTGTTTGCCTTTTTTTATATAATAATACTAGCAAGCGAGAATGGAGAGAGACATGGCAAGTATTATTTTTTCAGCAAAAGATATTTTTGAACAAGAGTTTGGACGTGAAGTACGAGGGTATAGTAAAGTAGAAGTTGATGAGTTTTTAGACGATGTCATCAAGGACTATGAAACCTATGCTGCCTTGGTCAAGTCACTTCGTCAGGAAATTGCGGATTTGAAGGAAGAATTAACTCGTAAACCGCAAGTGAGTTCGGCTCCAAGTCCTAGTCACCCAGATCCAATTGATGTGGCTGCTTCATCTTCTATGACGAATTTTGATATTTTGAAACGCTTGAATCGTCTTGAAAAAGAAGTATTCGGTAAACAAATTTTAGACAATACTGATTTGTAATTCAGGTCTTGTTACATGCAATTTTTGGATAATCGCGTGAGGAGAATTGCTTCTCATGAGGAAAGTCCATGCTAGCACAGGCTGTGATGCCTGTAGTGTTTGTGCTAGGCGAAACCATAAGCCTAGGGACGAGAAATCGTTACGGCAGTTGAAATGGCTAAGTCCTTGGATAGGTCAGAGTAGGCTTGAAAGTGCCACAGTGACGGAGTCTTTCTGGAAACAGAGAGAGTGGAACGCGGTAAACCCCTCAAGCTAGCAACCCAAATTTTGGTCGGGGCATGGAGTACGCGGAAACGAACGTAGTATTCTGACTGCTATCAGCTGTAAGCTGTTAGTGGTAGACAGATGATTATCGAAGGAAGTGGTCCTAGTCACTTCTGGAACAAAACATGGCTTATAGAAAATTGCATATAGGTTGGGGCTGAGAAATTTTCTCAACCTCATTTTTTAAAGTGGACATATAGAAAGGTCTTGCAAGACTGTAACATGAAAAAAGAATTTAATTTAATTGCAACTGTAGCAGCAGGTCTTGAAGCTGTTGTGGGACGAGAAGTGCGAGAGTTGGGCTACGATTGTCAGGTTGAAAATGGTCGTGTTCGTTTTCAAGGAGACGTGAGAGCTATTATCGAAACCAACCTCTGGCTTCGCGCAGCAGATCGTATCAAAATCATCGTAGGAACGTTCCCAGCTAAGACTTTTGAAGAACTGTTTCAGGGAGTTTTTGCTTTAGATTGGGAACATTATTTACCACTCGGAGCTCGTTTCCCGATTTCAAAAGCCAAATGTGTTAAGTCCAAACTTCACAATGAGCCAAGTGTACAGGCTATTTCTAAGAAAGCTGTTGTCAAGAAATTGCAGAAACACTATGCTCGCCCAGAAGGGGTTCCTTTGATGGAGAATGGCCCAGAGTTTAAGATTGAGGTCTCTATTCTCAAAGATGTGGCAACTGTCATGATTGATACGACAGGGTCTAGCCTCTTTAAACGTGGTTATCGTACCGAAAAAGGGGGAGCCCCTATCAAGGAAAACATGGCGGCAGCCATTTTACAACTTTCTAACTGGTATCCAGACAAGCCTTTGATTGATCCGACCTGTGGTTCGGGGACTTTCTGTATCGAGGCTGTCATGATTGCTCGAAAGATGGCACCAGGACTTCGTCGCTCTTTTGCCTTTGAGGAGTGGAACTGGGTCAGCGAACGCTTGATTCAGGAAGTGCGTACAGAAGCAGCTAAAAAAGTGGATCGTGAGCTGGAACTGGATATCATGGGCTGTGATATTGATGCTCGCATGGTGGAAATTGCTAAGGCCAATGCCCAGGCAGCTGGTGTTGCAGGAGATATTACTTTTAAGCAGATGCGCGTGCAGGATTTGCGTTCCGATAAAATCAATGGTGTGATTATTTCCAATCCGCCTTACGGGGAGCGTTTGTCAGATGATGCAGGGGTGACCAAGCTCTATGCTGAGATGGGGCAAGTATTTGCACCACTGAAAACTTGGAGCAAATTTATCCTGACTAGTGATGAAGCTTTTGAAAGCAAGTATGGTAGCCAAGCAGATAAGAAACGTAAGTTATACAACGGAACCTTGAAAGTGGACCTGTATCAATATTTTGGTCAGCGTGTCAAACGGCAAGAGGTAAAATAGAAAGGGATACTCATGAGTAAGAAAAGACGAAATCGTCATAAAAAAGAAGGTCAAGAACCGCAATTTGATTTTGATGAAGCAAAAGAGCTAACAGTTGGTCAAGCTATTCGTAAAAATGAGGAAGTGGAAGCAGGAGTCTTGCCTGAGGATTCCATTTTGGACAAGTATGTTAAACAACACAGAGATGAAATCGAAGCAGATAAGTTTGCGACTCGCCAATACAAAAAAGAGGAGTTAGTTGAAACTCAGAGTCTGGATGATTTAATTCAAGAGATGCGTGAGGCTGTAGAAGAGTCAGAAGCTTCTTCGGAGGAAGTTCCATCTTCTGAAGACATCTTACCACCCTTGCCTCTGGACGATGAGGGGCAAGGATTGGATCCTCTATTGCTAGAGGATGAAAATCCAACAGAAATGACTGAAGAAGTGGAAGAGGAGCAAAACCTTTCTCGTCTGGAACAAGAAGACTCAGAAAAGAAAAGCAAAAAAGGCTTTGTTTTAACCGCTTTGGCGCTTGTATCAGTGATTATCTGTGTCAGTGCTTATTATGTTTACCGTCAAGTGAATCGCTCGACCAAGGAAATTGAAACTTCTCAATCAACTACAGCCAATCAATCGGATGTGGATGATTTTAATACACTTTATGACGCCTTCTACACAGACAGCAATAAAACGACTTTGAAAAATAGCCAGTTTGATAAACTGAGTCAACTTAAGACACTGCTTGATAAACTGGAAGGTAGTCGTGAACACACGCTTGCCAAATCGAAGTATGATAGTCTAGCAACGCAAATCAAGGCAATTCAAGATGTCAATGCACAATTTGAAAAACCAGCTATTGTTGATGGTGTTTTGGATACCAATGCTAAAGCCAAATCGGATGCTAAATTTACAGATATTAAAACTGGAAATACGGAGCTTGATAAAGTGCTAGATAAAGCTATCAGCCTTGGTAAGAGCCAGCAAACAAGTACTTCGAGCTCAAGTTCAAGTCAAACTAGTAGCTCAAGCTCTAGTCAAGCAAGCTCAAATACGACCAGTGAGACAAGCCCAAGTAGCTCAAATACTGCCTCAAATGAGACTAGAAGTTCTCGTAGCGAAGTCAATATGGGCGTATCAAGTGCAGGGGTTGCTGTTCAAAGAAGTGCTAGTCGTGTTGCCTATAATCAGTCTGCTATTGATGATAGTAACAACTCTGCTTGGGATTTTGCGGATGGTGTCTTGGAACAAATTCTAGCGACTTCACGTTCGCGTGGCTATATCACTGGAGACCAATATATCCTTGAACGTGTCAATATCGTTAACGGCAATGGTTATTATAATCTCTACAAGCCAGATGGAACCTATCTCTTTACCCTTAACTGTAAGACAGGCTACTTTGTCGGAAATGGCGCTGGTCATGCGGATGACTTGGACTACTAAGCAGTCGTTACAAAATTCTTTCTTTTCAAAAGTAAAAATGATAAAATAAAACAAATCAAACAAGAGGAGTGTCAAATGACAAAAGCTAACTTTGGTGTCGTAGGTATGGCCGTAATGGGTCGTAACCTTGCCCTTAATATTGAATCTCGTGGTTACACAGTTGCTATTTACAACCGTAGTAAAGAAAAAACTGAAGATGTAATTGCTTGCCATCCTGAAAAGAACTTTGTACCAAGCTATGATGTTGAAAGTTTTGTAAACTCAATCGAAAAACCTCGTCGTATCATGTTGATGGTTCAAGCAGGACCTGGTACAGATGCTACTATCCAAGCCCTTCTTCCACACCTTGACAAGGGTGATATCTTGATTGATGGAGGAAACACTTTCTACAAAGATACAATCCGTCGTAATGAAGAATTGGCAAACTCAGGTATCAACTTTATCGGTACTGGGGTTTCTGGTGGTGAAAAAGGTGCCCTTGAAGGTCCTTCTATCATGCCTGGTGGACAAAAAGAAGCCTATGAATTGGTTGCGGATGTTCTTGAAGAAATCTCAGCTAAAGCACCAGAAGATGGCAAACCATGTGTGACTTACATCGGTCCTGACGGAGCTGGTCACTATGTGAAAATGGTTCACAATGGTATCGAGTATGGTGATATGCAATTGATCGCAGAAAGCTATGACTTGATGCAACACTTGCTAGGCCTTTCTGCAGAAGACATGGCTGAAATCTTTACTGAGTGGAATAAGGGAGAATTGGACAGCTACTTGATCGAAATCACAGCTGATATCTTGAGCCGTAAAGACGATGAAGGTCAAGATGGACCAATCGTAGACTACATACTTGACGCTGCAGGTAACAAGGGAACTGGTAAATGGACTAGCCAATCATCACTTGATCTTGGTGTGCCATTGTCACTCATCACGGAGTCAGTATTTGCTCGCTACATCTCTACATACAAAGAAGAACGTGTACATGCTAGCAAGGTTCTTCCAAAACCAGCTGCTTTCAACTTTGAAGGAGACAAGGCTGAGTTGATTGAAAAGATCCGTCAAGCCCTTTATTTCTCAAAAATCATTTCATATGCACAAGGTTTTGCTCAATTGCGTGTAGCTTCTAAAGAAAACAACTGGAACTTGCCATTTGCGGACATCGCATCTATCTGGCGTGATGGCTGTATCATCCGTTCTCGTTTCTTGCAAAAGATTACAGATGCATACAACCGTGATGCAGATCTTGCTAACCTTCTTTTGGATGAGTACTTCTTGGATGTTACTGCTAAGTACCAACAAGCAGTGCGTGATATCGTAGCTCTTGCAGTTCAAGCTGGTGTGCCAGTGCCAACTTTCTCAGCAGCTATTACTTACTTTGATAGCTACCGTTCAGCTGACCTTCCAGCTAACTTGATCCAAGCGCAACGTGACTACTTTGGTGCCCACACTTACCAACGTAAAGACAAAGAAGGAACATTCCACTACTCTTGGTATGACGAAAAATAAGTAGGTCTGCCATGGGGAAACGGATTTTATTACTTGAGAAAGAACGAAATCTAGCTCATTTTTTAAGTTTGGAACTCCAAAAAGAGCAATACCGAGTTGATCAGGTTGAGGAGGGGCAAAAAGCCCTCTCCACGGCTCTTCAGACAGACTATGACTTGATTTTATTGAATGCTCGTCTGGGGGATATGACAGCCCAGGATTTTGCAGACAAGCTGAGTCGGACTAAGCCAGCTTCAGTCATCATGGTCTTGGACCATCGTGAAGAATTGCAAGACCAGCTTGAGACAATCCAACGCTTTGCCGTTTCTTACATCTATAAACCAGTTATTATTGAGAATCTGGTAGCTCGTATTTCAGCGATTTTCCGAGGTCGGGACTTCATCAACCAACACTGTAGTCAGATGAAGGTTCCAACGTCTTACCGCAATCTGCGTATGGATGTAGAACATCATACCGTTTATCGTGGCGAGGAGATGCTTGCTCTAACACGCCGTGAGTATGACCTTTTGGCTACTCTTATGGGAAGCAAGAAAGTTTTGACTCGTGAGCAGTTGTTGGAAAGCGTCTGGAAGTATGAAAGTGCGACAGAGACCAATATCGTGGATGTCTATATCCGTTATCTACGTAGCAAGCTTGATGTAAAAGGTCAAAAAAGCTACATTAAAACAGTACGTGGTGTTGGTTACACCATGCAAGAATAGAAAAGCAGTTGCAGTTATGTAACTGCTTTTTATATGAGTTCTTTATATGTTGACATGCGATTTTGTATTTGCTACAATCAGTTATGGAGGATAGGTCTAATGAAAATAATAAAAAAATTGATGCCAATCGCATTAGCAGTCTTTTTCTTCGGTTTACTAGCAACAAGTGCAGTATTGGCGGATACTACAGGTGGACAGTTTGTTGATAAGGATAATAGAAAATATTATATAAAAGATGACCATAAAGCAATCTATTGGCATAAAATAGACGGTAAAACCTACTATTTTAGTGATAGTGGAGAAATGGTAGTCGGTTGGCAATACTTAGAAATCCCTGGGACAGGTTATCGTGATGATTTATTTGATAATCGACCAGTTTTCGAAATTGCCCTTCAACCGAAGTGGTACTACTTTGGACAAGATGGGGTGCTACAAGAATTTGTTGGATGGAAACAATTAGAAGTTAAGGATTCGTCAAATGTTGGTAAAAAATATGGTGAAGGCTTTGAAGGCCCAGAAGTTCTTAAATTAGCAAATTATTACTTTGATCAAGATCATTCTTTAAAAACAGGTTGGCTTTATGATCAGTCTAACTGGTATTACTTAGCAAAAATAGGTTATTCAGGGAAAGACTACCTTGGGGGTGAAAGACGTGCGGGTTGGATCAATGATAACTCAACTTGGTACTATCTGGATTCAACAAGTGCTGCAATGCAAACTGCTTGGAAATACCTTGGTAATAAGTGGTACTATCTCCGTTCATCGGGGGCCATGGCGACGGGTTGGTATCAAGAAGGATCAACTTGGTACTATTTAGATGCTGAAAATGGTGATATGAAAACGGGTTGGCAAAACCTTGGTAACAAGTGGTACTATCTCCGTTCATCAGGAGCTATGGCAACAGGTTGGTTCCAGGTCAATGGCAAATGGTACTACGCTTATAGCTCAGGTACTTTGGCAGTAAATACGACTGTAGATGGCTATTCTGTCAATTATAATGGTGAATGGGTTCGATAAATAATGATAGTATTTTGTAATTTGAGATAAATTTTAAGTAAGAGTGCAGCTTCACGAAGTGATACTGGATAAAAAGTTTTTAAAATCAGAAAACCGCATATTATCAGGCGTCAAAAAAATTGGCAAAACCTTGATAATATGCGGTTTATTGTGGAAAGATTTACTTATTTACTTATTTTTAACAAAATTGAGTTTTTGCCCAGTTTTACATGACATGTTTTAGAAAAAGGTATATAATGTTAGTGTAATATCAAGTGTTTTTTTGAAAGCACCATAACAATTACAATTTTAGGCTTAAAAATCGAACCTTCTTTAAATACTTAAATATTTAAGGGGGGGTATAAGTACCCATTTGTAAAAAAGAAATGAGGTTGAAAATGAACTTTAAGTCAAGAAAATGTGAAGAAAACGGGAAAAAAGTTTTACGCTATTCTATTAGAAAGCATCATTTGGGAGTAGCTAGTGTAGCAGTAGCTTCGGTGTTGTTTTTTGCAACTGGTGTGGCGACTGTTCAAGCGGATGGACCAGGAGCAGGCGAACCAGTATCAGGCACACCAGCCCCACCAAGTACACCAGGTTCAGCAAGTACAACAAGCACACTAGGCACTTCTGGTGCTGATACTGGTGACACAGAAATAGAAAATACCAATACAAATACAAATATAGATACAAATACAGCTGCATCAACTGAGAGTAATGGAAACTCTCTTCAAGGAGTACCTGGTGCAGCGGAAGTAAGAAATGGAAATGATGTGCTTGGTACAACGCTAGGTAGTGATAGAGCTGTACCAACAGATATTAAGCCAGAGGATAGCGATGGAGCAAGAAATAATGAGGAAAAACCTAACTATGCTGGTAAAGTAACCCTTATGAAACAGTGGAATGTAGATGCAAATGATCCTACTATTAGAGAAGATATAGATAAGACATATAAGACGGGAGAAGATAAGTTAGGAAGACCATTAGTTAACTCTAGTACTGCCAATACTTTTCTTGGTTGGTCTGACAAACCTTCAGTAAATGGGAAAATCGCAGAAGGAGCTAGATTATTTTCACCAGAAGATACATTAGCAACAGCCTTTCCAAATGGTTTAAAACCTGATTCAAAGCTATATGGTGTTTACACAAGCTTTACCGAGAACGAAGAGCCTGTCCCAACGGATAGTAGAAGAAATATGATTCTTTTCAATGGGTTAGATAGATTCAAAATTAATGCTAACAAAGTTAAAATTGATACTAAGGTAGAATCGGATGCTGTATTACCAAATACTAAGTTGAGCAAAGCAACAGAAGATGAAAATAATACACGTACTATCATTGATAAGTATAACCCGGAAAATAATGATACTACAAAAGTGAACGAAGTGGTTCTAAAAGCTGAGTTTGAAATGGATGATACTACAGCTATGACTGTATATAGAAATCCTGATGCAAGAGGAGCGGGTCCTGTTTTATCAAACACATACAAAAATAATAAATTTAAAATAGATGAAACTACAAAGACTTACACATATGTAGACTTGAATGTGAATTTAGACGAGGATTTAGTTGTTCCAGAAAAACTATATGCAGAATTTAATGGTTATTCATGGAGACCTTTATATGCTCTTGGAATTAAGGATGGGAAGAAAGAAATCCTAAATGTGTATTCAACATCTGAAAAAAATTTAGGAAATGACAAAAATAGCTTTAATTCATTAGTTAGTAATACAGATCCTAAAATTACATTTGGTGTTGAGACTAAAGGTTACAATAATATTACATTTAGGATGATTCTTAGATCTTTAAACGACAAGGATAGTAATAGACCAGAAGGTGAACGTAATGAACGTATCGCTGAAAGTGCAATAAAACCAGATGAAGGTAAGACTATCGCTGAAACTATTATGCGTAATATGACACTTAAAACTCTTTCATCAACAGAACTTAAAAAATTATTCCCTGGTAAGAGTGACGAAGAAATCAATAAGATGGTTATTCGTATTGCACAAGATAAAGCCAAAGAGTTAGCAGATTCGAATGGTAAAAAAGTACTAAAAGTAACAGGTACTGTTGAAGGTAATGTTCGCCCTAGTGCAGGTAGCTTGTTTTTCTTTACTTTAGCTAGAAATTTACCTATCAACAAAGTAGCAGCTAATGTTTTAGAGCTAGGTTATGTTCATCCTTATACAGCAAAATATAAGTTCATAAGTGGAACTGTAGGAAAAGATCTGCCAGCAGCAATAGAAGGCTATAAACCAAAAGACTCAAAAACGTATGAAAATACAGCTAATGTAAATGCTATTAAACCAACTACAACAGAGTACAAAGTTGAAGAAGAAGATGGTAAATGGGTATTCAAGAGCTACGATGCAGAAAATAAAGTAGTAAATGAAGCAAATGTAGAGTTTATAGGAACATGGGTATTCGAAGCGAATAAATACGGTGTAACATACAAATTTAGAAGTGGAACAGAAGGAAAAGATCTGCCAAAAGCAATAGAAGGCTATAAACCAACAGACCCAAATCGTTATACAGATAAAGCTAATGTAGGTGCGACTCAACCGACGACTAAAGAGTACGTTGATACAGAAAACGATGGGAAATGGGTATTCAAGAGCTACGATGCTGAAAATAAAATAGTAAATAAAGCAGATATCGAATTTATAGGAACATGGGAATTCGAAGCTAATAAATACGGTGTAACCTACAAATTTAAGAGTGGAACAGAAGGAAAAGATCTGCCAGCAGCAATAGAAGGCTATAAACCAACAGACCCAAATCGTTATACAGATAAAGCTAATGTAGGTGCGACTCAACCGACGACTAAAGAGTACGTTGATACAGAAAACGATGGGAAATGGGTATTCAAGAGCTACGATGCTGAAAATAAAACAGTAAATAAAGCAGATATCGAATTTATAGGAACATGGGAATTCGAAGCTAATAAATACGGTGTAACCTACAAATTTGAAAGTGGGACACCAGGTAAGACATTGCCAGCAGCAATCGAAAACTATAAACCAACAGACCAAAACCGTTATGTAGATAAATCAAATGTAACAACAATTCAACCAACAAAAACAGAGTATGTTGATACAGAAAATGATGGTAAATGGGTATTCAAGAGCTACGATGCTGAAAATAAACAAGTAAATAAAGCAGATGTAGAGTTTGTAGGAACATGGGTATTCGTGGCTAACGCACCGACTCCTAAGCCAGAACCGAAACCAGAGCCTAAGCCAGAACCAAAACCGGAGCCTAAGCCGGAGCCAAAACCAGAGCCTAAGCCAGAACCGAAACCAGAGCCTAAGCCGGAGCCTAAGCCAGAACCGAAGCCGGAGCCAAAACCAGAGCCTAAGCCGGAGCCTAAACCAGAACCTAAGCCTGAACCAAAGCCAGAGCCTAAGCCAGAACCGAAACCAGAGCCTAAGCCGGAACCGAAACCAGAGCCAAAACCAGAGCTTAAGCCAGAACCTAAGCCAGAACCTAAGCCAGAACCGCAACCAACCCCAACTCCAACTCCTTCAGAGAATTGGAATCAAGGAAGTACTGAAGTGCATAAGCGGGATGAACTACCTCAGACAGGTAGTCAACAAGATGAATGGTTGGTAGCTCTAGGTGGTTTATCTATCCTAGGTGCTTTGACGGTATTTCCTAAAAAACGAGAAGAATAGGATATGCTAGAAATCGTTTAAATAATGAAATGATGGAAATATATCCCTATAATGGGAAAAGCGATTGTGAATGGAAACAATCGCTTTTTTTGTGAAAATATAATAAAATAGATAGGAGAGAAGCAATACTTGTATGAAAAAATGAGACGGCTTTTTCGTCTAATAAAAGGAAAATATGACAAAAAAAGTTGGTGTCGGTCAGGCACATAGTAAGATAATTTTAATAGGGGAGCATGCTGTCGTTTACGGTTATCCTGCCATTTCCCTGCCTCTTTTGGAGGTGGAGGTGACTTGTAAGGTAGTTCCTGCAGTGAGACCTTGGCGTCTCTATGAGGAGGATACCTTGTCCATGGCAGTTTATGCTTCGCTTGAGTATTTGGATATCAAAGAAGCCTGCATTCGCTGTGAGATTGACTCGGCTATCCCTGAAAAACGGGGAATGGGTTCGTCAGCTGCTATTAGCATAGCGGCCATTCGTGCGGTATTTGACTACTATCAGGCAGAACTACCTCATGATGTACTAGAAATCTTGGTCAATCGGGCTGAGATGATTGCCCATATGAATCCAAGTGGTTTGGATGCCAAGACTTGTCTCAGTGGCCAGCCTATTCGCTTTATTAAGAATGTAGGATTTACAGAACTTGAGACGGATTTATCTGTCTATTTGGTGATTGCCGATACGGGCGTTTATGGTCACACTCGTGAAGCGATTCAAGTGGTTCAAAGTAAGGGCAAGGATGCCCTACCGTTTTTGTATGCCTTGGGAGAATTGACCCAGCAGGCAGAGGATGCGATTTCACGAAAAGATGCTGAAAGACTGGGACAAATCCTCAGTCAAGCGCATTTACATTTAAAAGAAATTGGTGTCAGTAGCCCTGAGGCAGACTCTTTGGTTGAAACGGCTCTGAGCAACGGTGCTCTGGGTGCCAAAATGAGTGGTGGTGGGCTTGGAGGCTGTATCATAGCCTTGGCAGACAATTTGACACACGCACAAGAACTAGCAGAAAGATTAGAAGAGAAAGGAGCTGTTCAGACATGGATAGAGAGCCTGTGACAGTACGTTCCTATGCAAATATTGCTATTATCAAATATTGGGGAAAGAAAAAAGAAAAAGAGATGGTGCCTGCTACTAGCAGTATTTCTTTGACTTTGGAAAATATGTATACAGAGACGACTTTGTCACCTCTACCAGCCCATACGACAGCTGATGCTTTTTATATCAACGGTCAGTTACAAAACGAGGCCGAGCATACCAAGATGAGCAAGATTATTGACCGTTACCGTCCAGCTGGTGAGGGCTTTGTCCGTATCGATACTCAAAACAATATGCCTACGGCAGCGGGCTTGTCCTCAAGTTCTAGTGGTTTGTCTGCCTTGGTCAAGGCTTGCAATGCTTATTTCAAGCTTGGATTGACTCGGAACCAGTTGGCACAGGAGGCTAAGTTTGCCTCAGGCTCTTCTTCTCGGAGTTTTTATGGGCCACTAGGAGCCTGGGATAAGGATAGTGGAGAAATTTACCCTGTAGAGACAGACTTGAAACTAGCTATGATTATGTTGGTGCTAGAGGACAAGAAAAAACCAATCTCTAGCCGTGACGGGATGAAACTTTGTGTGGAAACCTCGACGACTTTTGACGACTGGGTTCGTCAGTCTGAGAAGGATTATCAGGATATGCTGATTTATCTCAAGGAAAATGATTTTGCCAAGATTGGAGAATTAACGGAGAAAAATGCCCTGGCTATGCATGCTACGACAAAGACTGCTAGTCCAGCCTTTTCTTATCTGACGGATGCCTCTTATGAGGCTATGGACTTTGTTCGCCAGCTTCGTGAGCAAGGAGAGGCCTGCTACTTTACCATGGATGCTGGTCCCAATGTTAAGGTCCTCTGTCAGGAGAAAGACTTGGAGCATTTATCAGAAATCTTCGGTCAACGTTATCGCTTGATTGTGTCAAAAACAAAGGATTTGAGCCAAGATGATTGCTGTTAAAACTTGCGGAAAGCTCTATTGGGCAGGTGAATATGCTATTTTAGAGCCAGGGCAGTTGGCCTTGATAAAGGCTATCTCCATCTATATGAAGGGCGAGATTGCTTTTTCAGATAGTTATCGTATCTATTCGGATATGTTTGATTTCGCAGTGGATTTGACGCCAAATCCTGACTATAGCTTGATTCAAGAAACGATTGCTTTAGTGGAAGATTTCCTTGTTTATCGTGGGCAAACCTTGCGACCTTTTTCTCTAGAAATTCGTGGAAAAATGGAACGAGAAGGGAAAAAGTTTGGTCTAGGTTCTAGCGGTAGCATCGTTGTCTTGGTTATCAAGGCTCTGCTTGCTCTATATGATCTTTCGGTTAATCAAGATCTCTTGTTTAAGCTGGCTAGTGCTGTCTTGCTCAAGCGAGGAGACAATGGTTCCATGGGCGACCTTGCCTGTATTGTAGCAGAGGATTTGGTTCTCTACCAGTCATTTAATCGCCAGAAGGTGGCTGCTTGGTTGGAAGAAGAAAACTTGACGACAGTTTTGGAGCGTGAGTGGGGCTTTTCCATCTTACAAGTGAAACCTGCCCTAGAATGTGATTTCCTAGTGGGATGGACCAAGGAAGTAGCTGTGTCTAGTAACATGGTTCAGCAAATCAAGCAAAATATCAATCAGAATTTTTTAAGTTCCTCAAAAGAAACGGTGGCTTCTTTGGTAGAAGCCTTGGAGCAAGGGAATGCAGAAAAAATCATTGAGCAGGTGGAAACAGCCAGTCAGCTTTTAGAAGGTTTGAGTACAGATATTTACACGCCTTCGCTTAGACAGTTGAAAGAAGCCAGTCAAGATTTGCAGGCTGTTGCTAAGAGTAGCGGCGCTGGTGGTGGTGATTGTGGTATTGCCTTGAGTTTTGATGAGCAATCAACTGAAACCCTAAAAAACCGTTGGGCCGATCTGGGGATTGAGCTTTTATACCAAGAAAGGATAGGACATGACGACAAATCGTAAGGATGAGCACATCCGCTATGCCCTTGAGCAGAAAAGTTCCTATAATAGCTTTGATGAGGTGGAGTTGATTCATTCTTCCTTGCCTCTTTACGACCTGGATGAAGTCAATCTGTCGACAGAGTTCGCTGGTCGAAAGTGGGCTTTTCCTTTTTATATCAATGCCATGACAGGTGGGAGTGAAAAAGGTAAAGAAATCAATCAAAAACTAGCTCAGGTGGCGGAAGCCTGTGGTATTTTATTTGTGACAGGCTCTTATAGTGCGGCTCTCAAAGATCCATCAGATGCCTCTTTTTCTGTCAAGTCTAGTCATCCAAATCTCCTTCTTGGAACCAATATTGGATTAGACAAGCCTGTCGAGTTAGGACTTCAGACGGTAGAAGAAATGAATCCTCTTCTCCTACAAGTGCATGTCAATGTCATGCAGGAATTACTCATGCCTGAGGGAGAAAGGAAGTTCAGAAGCTGGCAATCGAATCTAGCAGACTATAGCAAGCAAATCCCTGTTCCGATTGCCCTCAAGGAAGTGGGCTTTGGAATGGATGCCAAGACCATCGAAAGAGCCTATGAACTAGGCGTTCGAACTGTTGATCTATCAGGTCGTGGTGGCACCAGCTTTGCTTATATCGAAAACCGTCGCAGTGGTCAGCGTGATTATCTTAATCAATGGGGCCAGTCCACCATGCAGGCCCTTCTCAATGCCCAAGAATGGAAAGACAAGGTCGAACTCTTAGTTAGTGGAGGGGTTCGGAATCCGCTGGATATGATTAAGTGCTTGGTCTTTGGTGCTAAGGCTGTAGGACTGTCTCGAACAGTTCTAGAATTGGTTGAAAGCTACACAGTCGAAGAAGTGATTGGCATTGTCCAAGGCTGGAAAGCAGATCTACGCTTGATTATGTGTGCTCTTAATTGTGCCACCATAGCAGATCTGCAAAAAGTAGACTATCTTCTTTATGGAAAATTAAAAGAAGCAAAGGATCAGATGAAAAAGGCGTAACCACCGCCTTTTTTCCATCTTTAGACTGAGGTGACTTTTTTGAATTGTGATAAAATAGAAAGCAGAGGATGAACTTATGAGAAAATTTAAAATCTTTTTATTTATCGAAACCTGTCTTTTGACAGGAGCTCTGATTTTGATGGTTTCAGAGCATTTTTCGCGTTTTCTGCTGATTTTATTCCTCTTTTTGCTTTTGATTCGTTATTACACTGGTAAAGAGGGCAATAATCTTCTTTTAGTGGTGGCAACCATTCTTTTCTTTTTCATCGTCATGCTCAATCCTTTTGTGATTTTAGCTATTTTTGTTGCGGTCATCTACAGCCTCTTTCTTCTTTATCCGATGATGAACCAGGAAAAAGAGCAGACCAATTTGGTTTTTGAAGAGGTGGTAACGGTTAAGAAGGAGAAAAATCGTTGGTTTGGAAATCTCCATCATTTTTCAAGCTACCAGACTTGCCAGTTTGATGATATCAATCTCTTTCGCCTCATGGGCAAGGACACTATTCATCTGGAGAGGGTCATCCTAACCAATCATGACAATGTCATTATCCTCAGAAAGATGGTAGGAACGACCAAAATCATTGTACCTGTAGATGTGGAAGTCAGCCTTAGCGTTAACTGTCTCTATGGTGATTTGACTTTTTTCAACCAGCCCAAGCGAGCCCTCCGCAATGAACACTATCATCAAGAAACAAGAGACTATCTCAAGAGTAACAAGAGTGTCAAGATTTTCTTGACTACTATGATTGGGGATGTGGAGGTGGTCAGAGGATGAAAAAACAAGCTTATGTAATCATTGTCCTCACCTCCTTCCTGTTTGTCTTATTTCTGTCCCACAGCTTGCTGGAAATCCTTGACTTTGACTGGTCTATCTTTCTGCACGATGTCGAAAAAACAGAAAAATTTATCTTTTTGTTGTTGGTATTCAGCATGTCCATGACCTGTCTCTTAGCCCTGTTTTGGAGAGGTATCGAAGAGCTTTCTCTAAGAAAAATGCAGACTAATCTCAAGCGTTTATTGGCAGGGCAAGAAGTGGTTCAGGTTGCAGATCCAGATTTGGATGCCAGTTTCAAGTCCTTGTCAGGTAAACTTAACCTTTTGACAGAGGCTCTTCAAAAAGCTGAAAATCATAGCCTTGCTCAGGAAGAGGAAATCATCGAGAAGGAACGGAAGCGAATTGCTCGGGATTTGCACGATACAGTCAGTCAGGAGTTGTTTGCGGCCCACATGATTTTATCGGGTATCAGTCAGCAGGCTTTGAAATTGGATAGAGAAAAGATGCAGCCCCAGTTGCAGAGTGTCACAGCTATTTTAGAAACAGCCCAGAAGGATTTGCGGGTCTTGCTCTTGCATTTGCGACCAGTTGAGCTGGAGCAGAAGAATCTGGTTGAGGGAATCCAAATCCTCTTAAAAGAGCTTGAGGACAAGAGTGATCTCAAGGTTGGTTTCAAGCATAATGTAACGAAATTGCCCAAGAAAATTGAGGAGCATATTTTCCGTATCCTGCAAGAGTTGATCAGCAATACCCTTCGCCATGCCCAGGCCTCTTGTTTAGATGTCTATCTCTATCAGACAGATGTTGAATTGCAACTGAAGGTGGTGGACAATGGAATTGGTTTTCAGTTAGGGAGTTTAGACGACTTGAGTTATGGACTGCGAAATATCAAGGAGCGGGTTGAAGATATGGCAGGGACGGTTCAGTTATTAACAGCTCCCAAGCAAGGGATGGCAATTGATATTCGTATTCCCCTGCTAGATAAGGAATGATAAAGGAGTAAAGATGAAAATTTTACTAGTAGATGACCATGAAATGGTCCGCTTGGGCTTGAAAAGCTACTTTGACCTCCAAGATGATGTAGAAGTTGTGGGCGAGGCGTCCAACGGGTCTCAAGGAATTGACTTGGCCTTGGAACTGCGTCCAGATGTCATTGTCATGGATATTGTCATGCCTGAGATGAATGGAATTGACGCGACCTTGGCTATCCTCAAAGAATGGCCTGAAGCCAAGATTTTGATTGTGACTTCTTACTTGGACAATGAAAAAATCATGCCTGTCTTAAATGCAGGTGCTAGGGGCTATATGCTCAAGACTTCTAGTGCTGACGAACTTCTCCATGCCGTCCGTAAGGTGGCTGCTGGTGAGCTGGCCATTGAGCAAGAGGTCAGCAAGAAGGTTGAATACCACCGCAATCACATGGAACTACATGAGGATTTGACTGCGCGTGAGCGAGATGTTCTCCAACTGATTGCCAAGGGCTACGAAAATCAGCGTATCGCAGACGAACTTTTTATCTCTCTCAAGACGGTCAAGACCCATGTGTCCAATATCCTTGCCAAACTTGAAGTCAGTGATCGTACCCAGGCGGCAGTCTATGCCTTTCAGCATCGTTTGGTAGGGCGTGAGGAGTTTTAGTAGTTATATAAAATAATATCGGAGAAATGACTTAATTTAGTATCAAAGAAGCGAGTAAGTAGTTCTACCATGGTAAATTCCCAAACTAACTTCCACCGCTAATCCAAGTGGAAGTTAGTTTGATAAAAATCCTAAAAACCAGCGGAAATCCGTTTCAGATTAAGTTCCGCTATGATGGAAGTTACTTTGAGAAGTTACGGTAGTTCTACCATCATTGAAAAGCGCAGTCATTACTTGAAAAAAGTCGCCCATTTATGTTATAATAGACTGTATTTAAAAAATTTTAAGGAGAAATGACAGAATGTCTGTATCATTTGAAAACAAAGAAACAAACCGTGGTGTCTTGACTTTCACTATCTCTCAAGACCAAATCAAACCAGAATTGGACCGTGTCTTCAACTCAGTGAAGAAATCTCTTAATGTTCCAGGTTTCCGTAAAGGTCACCTTCCACGCCCTATCTTCGACAAGAAATTTGGTGAAGAATCACTTTACCAAGACGTTATGAACGCTCTTTTGCCAAACGCTTATGAAGCAGCTGTAAAAGAAGCTGGTCTTGAAGTCGTTGCGCAACCAAAAATTGACGTAACTTCAATGGAAAAAGGTCAAGACTGGGTTATCACTGCTGAAGTCGTTACAAAACCTGAAGTAAAATTGGGTGACTACAAAAACCTTGAAGTAACAGTTGATGTAGAAAAAGAAGTAACTGACGCTGATGTTGAAGAACGTATCGAACGTGAGCGCAACAACTTGGCTGAATTGGTTATCAAGGAAGCTGCTGCTGAAAACGGCGACACTGTTGTCATCGACTTCGTTGGTTCTATCGATGGTGTTGAATTTGATGGCGGAAAAGGTGAAAACTTCTCACTTGGACTTGGTTCAGGTCAATTCATCCCTGGTTTTGAAGACCAATTGGTAGGTCACTCAGCTGGTGAAACTGTTGATGTTATCGTAACATTCCCAGAAGACTACCAAGCAGAAGACCTTGCAGGTAAAGAAGCTAAATTCGTAACAACTATCCACGAAGTAAAAGCTAAAGAAGTCCCAGCTCTTGACGATGAACTTGCAAAAGACATCGACGAAGAAGTTGAAACACTTGCTGAATTGAAAGAAAAATACCGCAAGGAATTGGCTGCTGCTAAAGAAGAAGCTTACAAAGATGCAGTAGAAGGTGCAGCAATTGATAAAGCTGTAGAAAACGCTGAAATCGTAGAACTTCCAGAAGAAATGATTCACGAAGAAGTTCACCGTTCAGTAAATGAATTCCTTGGAAACTTGCAACGTCAAGGTATCAACCCTGACATGTACTTCCAAATCACTGGAACTACTCAAGAAGACCTTCACAATCAATACCAAGCAGAAGCTGAGTCACGTACTAAGACTAACCTTGTTATCGAAGCAGTTGCCAAAGCTGAAGGGTTTGACGCTTCAGAAGAAGAAATCCAAAAAGAAGTTGAGCAATTGGCAGCAGACTACAACATGGAAGTTGCTCAAGTACAAAGCTTGCTTTCAGCTGATATGTTGAAACACGACATCACAATCAAAAAAGCTGTTGAATTGATCACAAGCACAGCAACAGTTAAATAATCTTAATAAACAAAAATCCCACCTGACTAGGTGGGTTTTCTGATGCACTATTTTCCAAAAATCTCTCTGAGGTCTGCATCTGTAATCCCAATCATGGCCGGGATGCTGTCCCAGTTTTCTTCGGTTAGGATGTAGGATTGTTCAGAGGCACTTGATGTGGCAGTTTCAGAGACAGCTGGTTGCTTTTCTTCAACATTCTCCAATAGATCATCGAAGCGTTCAATCAGATAGGTTTTTCGGGCAGTTCCGATGTGCTGGGTAGCATAGTCGAAGGCCTGCAATTCGCCTAGTAAGATAAGCTTGCTTTTGGCACGTGTAATGGCTGTATAGATGAGATTGCGCTCCAGCATACGCCTACTAGCGCTGGTGATAGGTAGGATGACAACAGGGAACTCACTTCCCTGGGACTTATGGATACTCATGGCATAGGCCAAGCGAATTTTGTACCATTCGTTACGTGGGTAAGAGACCTCGTTGCCATCAAAATCAATGACAATTTCGTCTTGTTTCGACTCTGTGTATTTACCAGGAATCAGGTCTGTGATGGCTCCCAAATCTCCATTAAAGACATTGATTTCAGCATCGTTGACCAAATGAATGACCTTGTCTCCCTTACGATAGTGGCACTGGGGAGCTTCAAAACTGAGTTGATCTTTTTGTGGTGGGTTGAGCAGGTCTTGCATGAGCTGATTGATAGCATCAATCCCTGCAGTCCCTCGGTACATGGGAGCCAGAACCTGAATATCACGGGCAGGAATACCACTTCTGAGGGCAGCACCTAAGATCTTTTCAATGGTAGCAGGAATATGGCCGCTAGCGATTTCAAAGTAGGAACGGTCAGCTTTTTTCTGGGTGAAATCAGCTGGCAAGATGCCCTGTCGAATCTGACTAGCTAGGGTAACGATAGTTGATTCTTCACTCTGTCGGTAAATTTTTTCCAAGCGAGTCTGAGGAATCAAAGGAATATGAAGCAGATCTGCTAGAACTTGTCCAGGACTGACAGAAGGCAACTGGTCGCTGTCGCCCACGATGAGGATTTTACTGTTAGAAGAGATGTTGGAGAAGAGTTGATTGGCCAGCCAAGTATCCACCATGGAAAATTCATCCACGATAATAAAGTCGGCATCCAGATAATCTTCCAGATGACTGGTATCATCGTCGCCTGTCATTCCCAAGTGACGGTGTATGGTCGCGCTAGGCAAGCCTGTCAATTCATTCATGCGGCGAGCTGCTCGGCCAGTTGGAGCAGCAAGAAGAATCGGTAAATTGCTTTTTTTCCTGAGGTCAAGTCCTTCTAAAAGGGCATAAACAGCGATGATACCATTGATAACCGTTGTCTTACCAGTACCTGGGCCGCCTGTCAGAATAAAGACCTTGTTCTGGATAGCATCACAGATAGCTTGTTTTTGAATGCTATCATACTCAATTCCCAGCTCTTCCTCGATAGTAGTGATATGTTTTTGAATGGTTTCTAAATCCTGGCTCTTCTGTTTTCCTTTTTCAAGGATACGAACCAGGTGACTGCGGATGCCTTCCTCAGCGAAAAAGAGACTGTTATCAAAAATCTTGGTATCAACCTGCTGAACCTTGTCTTCTTCGATCAGGTAGGAGAGTTCTTGGGCCACTTGGCTGGGGTCCAGTTCCACGGGACGGGAAGACTCAAGGAGAGTAAGGGTTTGTTCCAGCAAATCTCGTGCTTCAACATAGGTGTCCCCTGTTTCCATACAGGCCTGAAAAAGACTATGAACTAGACCGGCGCGGAAGCGTTCAGGAGCCTGACTTTCGATGCCTAGTTCCTCAGCTAGTTGGTCAGCAATAGTAAATCCCAATCCTTTTATATCCTCAACTAACTGGTAGGGATAATTTTCAACCACATCAAGGGTTTCTTCCTTGTAAAAGTCTTGAATTTGGAAGGCTAATTTATTGGGAATGCCGTAGTTGGCAAGTTTGGCTAAAACCATCTCCGTTCCGTAGTTGAGACGGAGAGTGGAGACGAAAGCCTCGCGATTTTTGGCAGATAGTCCTGCGATGCCTTCTAACTTTTCTGGGTGTTGCAAAATTTCGTCAATGGTATTGTCGCCATAGGTGTCCACTATTTTCTGAGCTGTCTTGAGACCAATTCCCTTGAAATGGCTACTTGAAAAGTACTTGACCAAGCCCTTGCTAGTTGGTTTTGCACGTTCATAACGGTTGATTTGCAGTTGTTCCCCATACTTGGAGTGCTGGACAATTTGCCCCCAAAAAGTGTAGTCTTCGCCCTCAATCACATCAGCCATGGTGCCGGTGACAATAATTTCAAAATCATCAAAATCCTCTGCGTTTGTATCGTCGATTTCTAGGAGGAAGATACGATAAAAATTGCTGGGATTTTCAAAAATAATCCGTTCAATGGTTCCTGAAAAATAAACTTCCATAAGATTCCTTTGCATAAATAGGTGAGAGTTAATACTCTTCGAAAATCAAATTCAAACTACGTCAGCTTCGCCTTGCCGTACTCAAGTACAGCCTGCGTCTAGCTTCCTAGTTTGCTCTTTGATTTTCATTGAGTATAACTTTGTTTCTATCTTAATCAAACTGGGTAGTGAATAATCATCTTCTCACGATAGAAGAAGAGGCTGAGATTGGTGATTCTCGGCCTCTTAGGTTTCTTAAAATGTTCCGATACGGGTGATGGGCCAGAAGCGGAATTTAGCTTCCCCTGTGATATCTTTTGCTTTGAAGGTACCTACGTGACGGCTGTCGCTCGAAACCAAGCGGTCGTCTCCGAGGAGAAGGTATTCTCCTTCTGGGACAGTAAAGCTAAAGTTGGTGTTGTAGTTGACATCAACTGTGAAGGCTTGAGCTTTTTGAGCAATACTTCTAAAGAAAGTTCCTTTATTTCCTTCAAATCCCTTGCCTGAGTATGTGCTTTGGAGTTTGTCATCCTTGAAACGTTTGATGTAGTCAGCTAGGTAAGGTTCATCTGTCTCTTTGTCATTGATGTAAAGTTTATCATTTTCGTAACGAATGGTGTCGCCAGGCATTCCGATGACACGTTTGACAATGTCCTTATTGCCATCTTCCTCATGGGCAACCACGATATCAAAACGGTCAATAGGGAGGTGCTTAACGACAAAGAGGATTTCGCCATCCGCTAGGGTAGGATCCATGGAATGTCCTTCTACGCGGACATTACTCCAAAAAAAGATACGGCTCAAAGCTAGTAATGACAGAATCAGGAGGAACAATCCCCACTCTTTTAGGAAATTTTTAAATGAATTCATAATTTACCTTTCTAAGCGTTTTTTCGCTTTTTCAGTATTTTTAAAGTGCAGTTTGGCGCAGAAATTGAGTCCCTGCATACCATAGGCTTGTAAAATCTGGCTAGCCACCTTATCAGAAGCCGTTCCAGCTCCACTTGGAAGTTGATAACCCAGTTCTCGTCCAAGATTTTCAAGATTTTCTAGAAAGAGATCACGCGCAATGATAGAAGAAACTGCGACAGCCAAGTATTTGCCCTCAGCCTTTTCTTCTAGGCTAATAGGATTGCTGAAACGATTGGACTCTTGTGCCAAGTACTTGTCATAATTTTTAACACTGGTAAAGGCATCAATCACAATTTTCTCAGGCTGAAGACCTTTTTGAAGGAGGAGATAGATAGCCTGATTATGGAGGGCAACCTTAACCGAAACCGCATTGTAGCGGTCTCCGATGACCTCGTTGTACTTGCTTGGTGAGAGAAGCAGTGCCTGATGCTGGATTTTTTCTTTGAGGATAGGGGCAATCTGACGAATCTTTTGGTCGGTCAGAGTCTTAGAATCCCCCACACCGAGTTTTCGTAAGAAGTCGTGCTGGTCTAGTGTGACAAAGGAAGCCACAACTGCAAGCCCACCAAAGTAGGAACCATTTCCCACCTCATCTGTCCCAATCAAAGGGAAATTTTGTCCGCTGGTTTCCTCTACAACTTGATAGCCAAAGAAACGAGCGTATTTCTCAGCCCCTTCACCTTGAAGCAAGACCTTTCCAGAAGTATAGATAGAAGCCGTTGTTTGAGGCAGTCTCAAAAAGTAGCGGATATAGGGATTCTTACTGGGAGCCAGACTGGTTTGATAGTGTTCAAGAAAAGCCTGAATCTCCTTTTCACTTGGTGTGAGTGTTATACTTGCCATGGTTTCTATTGTACCACAAAAGCAGGCAAATTTGTAAAAACTGACAAAATTAGCGAATTTTGGTATAATATCGTGAGGTGAATTTTATGGCAAATCTAAATCGATTCAAATTTACATTCGGGAAAAAATCATTAACCTTGACAAGCGAGCATGATAATCTCTTTATGGAGGAAATCGCCAAGGTTGCGACAGAAAAATACCAAGCAATTAAAGAACAAATGCCTAGCGCAGATGATGAAACAATCGCTCTTTTGTTGGCAGTCAACTGTTTGTCAACTCAACTCAGCCGTGAGATTGAATTTGACGATAAGGAGCAAGAGCTAGAAGAACTCCGTCACAAGCTTGTAACTTGTAAGCAAGAACAGAGCAAGATTGAGGATTCCTTATGATTTCACTCCTTCTTCTATTGGTCTTGGCTTGGGGATTTTATATCGGCTATCGGAGAGGCCTGCTCTTACAGGTTTATTACCTGATTTCAGCCATGGCATCGGCTTTTATGGCTGGCCAGTTTTACAAGGGGCTGGGAGAGCAGTTCCATTTATTACTTCCTTATGCAAATCCGCAGGAAGGTCAGGGAACTTTTTTCTTCCCATCGGATCAACTCTTTCAGTTGGATAAGGTCTTTTACGCAGGGATCGGCTACTTGCTTGTATTTGGGATTGTCTATAGCATCGGTCGTTTACTTGGTCTCCTTTTGCACTTACTTCCTAGTAAAAAACTGGGTGGTAAGTTGTTCCAAATTTCAGCAGGTATCTTGTCCATGTTGGTGACCTTATTTGTCTTGCAAATGGCCTTGACAATCTTAGCGACCATCCCCATGGCAGCTATACAAAATCCTCTTGAAAAGAGTATCGTCGCAAAACACATCATCCAGAGCATACCAGTAACAACCAGTTGGCTCAAACAAATCTGGGTGACAAATTTAATCGGATAAAAAGGGCAGGAATTTTCCTAGCCCTTTGTTTACAGATTGACTAGAATCTATCAGAATGTAAAAAGCTAATACTCTTCGAAAATCTCTTCAAACCACGTCAGCTTCCATCTGCAACCTCAAAACACTGTTTTGAGCAACCTGTGGCTAGCTTCCTAGTTTGCTTTTTGATTTTTATTGAGTTTCATACACCTAGATATTCAAAGACAAGGAAATAAAGATGAATAAGAAAATATTAGAAACATTAGAGTTCAATAAGGTCAAGGCCTTGTTTGAACCCCATTTGTTGACCGAGCAGGGCTTGGAGCAATTGAGACAGCTGACTCCGACTGCCAAAGCAGATAAAATTAAACAGGCTTTTGCTGAGATGAAGGAAATGCAGGCTCTTTTTGTTGAGCAACCGCATTTCACTATTCTCGCAACTAAGGAAATTGCAGGAGTCTGCAAGCGGTTGGAGATGGGAGCAGACCTCAATATCGAGGAGTTCCTCCTCTTGAAACGCGTGCTTCTTGCCAGCCGAGAACTGCAAAGTTTTTATGCTAATCTGGAAAATGTCAGCTTGGAAGAATTAGCTCTTTGGTTTGAAAAATTACACGATTTTCCGCATTTACAAGGAAATCTACAAGCCTTTAATGATGCAGGTTTCATTGAAAATTTCGCCAGTGAAGAATTGGCGCGCATCCGTCGAAAAATCCATGATAGCGAGAGTCAGGTACGCGATGTTTTACAGGATCTGCTCAAGCAAAAAGCGCAGATGTTGACAGAAGGGATTGTTGCCAGCAGAAATGGCCGTCAGGTTCTACCTGTCAAAAACACTTACCGTAATAAGATTGCAGGTGTCGTCCATGATATTTCTGCCAGCGGAAACACCGTCTATATCGAACCCCGTGAGGTGGTCAAACTGAGCGAAGAAATCGCTAGTCTGCGAGCAGATGAGCGTTATGAAATGCTTCGAATTCTCCAAGAAATTTCTGAGCGTGTTCGCCCTCATGCGGCTGAGATTGCTAATGACGCTTGGATTATCGGTCATCTGGACTTGATTCGTGCCAAGGTTCGATTTATCCAAGAAAGGCAAGCAGTCGTTCCTCAGCTGTCAGAAAATCAGGAAATTCAACTGCTCCATGTATGTCACCCTTTGGTCAAAAATGCCGTCGCAAATGATGTCCATTTTGGTCAAGATTTAACAGCCATTGTTATCACAGGTCCTAATACTGGTGGTAAGACCATCATGCTCAAAACTCTGGGTTTGACACAGGTTATGGCCCAGTCAGGTTTACCGATTTTAGCAGACAAGGGAAGTCGTGTTGGTATTTTTGAAGAAATCTTTGCTGATATTGGCGATGAGCAGTCTATTGAACAGAGCTTGTCTACCTTCTCTAGCCACATGACCAATATTGTGGATATTCTTGGCAAGGTCAACCAGCATTCGCTCTTGCTCTTGGATGAGTTGGGGGCTGGTACAGATCCCCAAGAGGGAGCCGCTCTTGCCATGGCTATTCTGGAGGATCTTCGCCTGCGTCAAGTCAAGACTATGGCGACGACCCACTATCCAGAACTCAAGGCCTACGGTATTGAGACAGCCTTTGTGCAAAATGCCAGCATGGAGTTTGATACTGCAACTCTACGCCCGACCTATCGCTTTATGCAGGGTGTGCCTGGCCGAAGCAATGCCTTTGAAATTGCCAAACGTCTAGGCCTATCTGAAGTTATTGTAGGGGATGCCAGTCAGCAGGTTGATCAGGACAATGATGTCAACCGGATTATTGAGCAACTGGAAGAGCAGACGCTAGAAAGTCGTAAACGCTTGGACAATATCCGTGAGGTGGAGCAAGAAAATCTCAAGATGAACCGTGCTTTAAAAAAACTTTACAACGAGCTCAATCGTGAAAAGGAAACCGAGCTTAATAAGGCGCGTGAACAGGCTGCTGAGATTGTGGACATGGCTCTAAGTGAGAGTGACCAGATTCTCAAAAATCTCCACAGCAAATCTCAACTTAAACCCCACGAAATCATTGAAGCCAAGGCCAAGCTGAAAAAATTGGCTCCTGAAAAAGTAGACTTGTCCAAAAACAAGGTTCTTCAAAAGGCCAAGAAAAAACGAGCTCCACAGGTGGGAGATGATATCGTGGTTCTCAGTTACGGTCAGCGTGGTACCTTGACTAGTCAACTCAAGGACGGCCGCTGGGAAGCCCAAGTTGGCTTGATCAAGATGACCTTGGAAGAGAAAGAGTTTGACCTTGTTCAAGCTCAGCAAGAAAAACCAGTCAAGAAGAAACAGGTCAATGTTGTGAAACGAACTTCTGGGCGAGGACCTCAAGCTAGACTGGACCTTCGAGGCAAGCGCTATGAAGAAGCCATGAATGAGCTAGATGCCTTTATAGACCAAGCTTTGCTTAATAATATGGCTCAAGTAGATATCATCCATGGTATCGGAACAGGTGTTATCCGTGAAGGTGTCACCAAATATCTACAAAGAAACAAACATGTCAAGAGTTTCGGCTATGCCCCACAAAATGCTGGAGGCAGTGGCGCGACTATTGTCACTTTTAAAGGATAGAAGTATTCTGAGCTTTATACAGTAAAAACTGTTGAATTAAGTTTTACTAATAAACACATTGACAAAAGCCAACATTTTTTGTAAAATAAGAATCAATTAAATACCAACACCGAATGAAGTTTAATAGAAGTGGTAAATCGTTTGATTTTCCATGACTGTAAATGGACGGAACTCTGGAGAGACCGTAAAGGCACCGAAGGGGCAAGGCAGGCAACTGCTCAAACTCTCAGGTAAAAGGACAGAGCTAGGATAGACCGCTTTTTAGCATTTATCTAAGCATTCCAGAGTACATGTATCTTGCATGTGCTCTTTCTTTTGGGGTTGAAAAGATAGGAGAAGGAAATGTTAGAATTGCTTAAATCAATCGATGCTTTTGCTTGGGGACCGCCCCTCTTGATTTTATTGGTCGGAACAGGGCTTTACCTAACTATTCGGCTAGGACTCTTGCAGGTTTTGCGTCTGCCCAAGGCCTTTCAGCTTATTTTTATCCAGGATAAGGGACATGGGGATGTATCCAGTTTTGCAGCTCTGTGTACAGCCTTGGCATCAACCGTTGGAACAGGGAATATCATAGGGGTTGCGACGGCTATCAAGGTGGGGGGGCCTGGAGCCCTCTTTTGGATGTGGATGGCGGCTTTCTTTGGAATGGCTACCAAGTATGCGGAAGGACTCTTGGCCATCAAATACCGCACCAAGGACGACCATGGTGCAGTAGCGGGAGGTCCCATGCATTATATCCTTCTAGGGATGGGAAAAAAGTGGCGTCCACTTGCTGTTTTGTTTGCAGTAGCAGGAGTACTGGTTGCTCTCTTGGGAATCGGAACCTTCACTCAAGTTAACTCGATTACAGAATCTATCCAGAATACAACGACTATTTCGCCAGCTATCACTGCTCTCGTCTTGTCTGTCTTTGTAGCGATTGCAGTCTTTGGCGGACTCAAGTCCATTTCAAAGGTTTCAACTACTGTTGTGCCTTTTATGGCTATCATTTATATCTTAGGAACTCTTACAGTTATTTTCTTTAATATCGGGAAAATTCCTTCTACAATTGCTTTAGTCTTTACCTCAGCTTTTAATCCCCTTGCTGCGGTAGGTGGATTTGCTGGTGCTAGCGTTCGGATGGCTATTCAAAATGGTGTGGCGCGTGGTGTGTTCTCAAATGAATCTGGTCTGGGTTCTGCTCCCATTGCAGCTGCTGCGGCTAAGACAAATGAACCAGTAGAGCAAGGTTTGATTTCCATGACAGGAACCTTTATTGACACCCTCATTATCTGTACTCTGACTGGTTTGACCATCTTGGTAACTGGTGTTTGGAGTGGTGACTTGAATGGAGTGGCTTTGACTCAGTCAGCCTTCTCAACAGTCTTTTCACACTTTGGACCTGCCCTCTTAACCATCTTCCTTGTTCTCTTTGCCTTTACAACGATTCTTGGTTGGAACTACTATGGAGAACGCTGTTTCGAGTTCCTCTTTGGGGTTCGCTTTATCTGGCTCTACCGTGTGGTCTTTGTACTCATGGTCTTGTTGGGAGGATTTATCGAGTTGGATATGGTTTGGATTATCGCAGATATTGTCAATGCCTTGATGGCTCTGCCAAATTTGATTGCCCTCTTAGTTTTATCGCCAGTCGTTATTGCTGAGACTAAAAAGTATTTTGACAAATAATGAAATCACACATCGCGTGTGATTTTTTGCTTTCATAAAAAATTTCTATCAGTGCAATTTAAAATATATATTATACACGGTATAGAATCTGTGATAGACTAGATTTCAACAACATGAAAAGAGGTTTTATGATGACAACATTTACTATCCATACAGTCGAATCAGCACCAGCAGAAGTAAAAGAAGTTCTTGAAACAGTAGAAAAAGATAACAATGGCTATATTCCCAACCTAATCGGTCTCTTGGCTAATGCACCTACCGCCTTAGAAGCCTACAGAACTGTCGGAGCCATCAACCGTCGCAATAGCCTGACACCAGTTGAGCGTGAAGTGGTGCAAATCACGGCAGCTGTAACTAATGGTTGTGCTTTCTGCGTGGCAGGTCACACAGCTTTTTCCATCAAACAAATCCAGATGAATGATGACCTTCTGCAAGCCCTTCGCAATCGTACTCCAATCGAAACAGATCCTAAATTAGACACTCTGGCTAAGTTTACTTTGGCAGTTATCAATACCAAGGGTCGTGTAGGAGATGAAGCCTTGGGTGAATTTTTAGAAGCTGGCTACACCCAACAAAATGCCTTGGATGTGGTTCTTGGTGTCAGCCTAGCAAGCCTCTGTAACTATGCCAACAACCTAGCCAATACACCAATTAACCCAGAATTGCAACCTTATGCCTAATTCATATCTGAGTAAAATGAAGTCTGAAATAATCGGACTTCGTTTTTTTAGCACCTCATTTAAGCGCTTTTATGCTATACTGAAACTAACATGATTATTGGAGGTTAGGATGAAAAAACTCCCCTTGGTATTTTCTGGTTGTTTGCTAGGTTTGGCAGGAGCTGGAAATCTTATTTTAGATACGTTGCCAGTTCTGTCCCATCTGTTGAGTCTGACAGGTTTGGTTTTGTGGATTTACTTTCTGATTTTGCATCTGTTTAATTGGAAGGAAACCAAGCGAGAATTGACCAAGCCTCCTCTTTTGTCAGGAATGGCGACCTTTCCCATGGCTGGGATGATTTTATCGACTTATGTCTTTCGAGTCTTCCCTCATTTCCCTTTGGTAGCGCAAGGACTTTGGTGGTTTTCATTTCTCTTGGATTTGTTCTTGATTGCTGGTTTCACCATTAAATTTGCCTATCCGGGGCGGAGGGTTCATGCGACTCCTAGCTGGACGGTTCTCTATGTGGGGATAGCAGTAGCAGCCTTGACCTATCCTCTTGTAGGTATCATCGAAATTGCCTATGCGACCTTGAGTTTTGGTTTTCTCCTAACCTTCTATCTCTATCCCCTTATTTATAGCGATTTAAAGAAACATCCGCTCCCACTAGCCTTGCTTGGGCAAGAAGGAATCTACTGTGCTCCTTTCTCTCTACTCTTGGCTTCTCTGGTTCGGGTTGGAGGAGCCAGCCTACAAACCTGGGTCTTGATTGTCATGATCTTGCTTTCTCAATCCTTCTTTTTCTTTGTTTTGACTCGCCTGCCCAATATTTTAAAACAAGGCTTTCAACCAGCCTTTTCAGCCCTCACCTTCCCGACCATTATCACAGCTACTTCGCTTAAGATGGCTCAGGGAATCTTGAAACTTCCATTTTTGGATTATTTGGTAGTGGCTGAAACTGTTATTTGCCTAATCATTTTGCTCTTTGTATTAGGTGCTTATTTGATTTGGTTACGAAAAAAGGTCTAGCTAGAAATAGCTAGGCCTTATTTTTATGGTTTGATAACTTCAGCGTCACCCATGTATGGACGAAGAACTTCTGGGATGGTCACAGAACCATCTGCATTTTGGTAGTTTTCAAGAATAGCAGCCACTGTACGTCCAACTGCAAGTCCAGAACCGTTCAAGGTATGGAGCAATTTCACCTTGCCATCTGCTTCATCACGGTAACGGATTTGGGCACGACGGGCTTGGAAATCTTCTGTATTTGAACAGCTTGAAATTTCACGGTAGGTATTTTGTGCTGGAATCCAAACTTCCAAGTCGTAAGTTTTAGCAGCTGAGAAGCCCATATCTCCTGTAGAGAGAGCAACGACACGATATGGAAGGTTGAGTTTTTGAAGGATATTTTCAGCGTTGGCTGTCATTTTTTCCAATTCTTCGTAAGATTCTTCTGGCTTGGCAAATTTAACCATTTCAACCTTGTGGAATTGGTGCAAACGAATCAAGCCACGAGTATCACGACCAGCAGAACCAGCCTCGGAACGGAATGATGGGCTCATAGCAGTAAAGTAGATTGGCAGGTCTTTACCATCAAGGATTTCATCACGGTAGTAGTTTGTCAGAGGAACTTCAGCTGTAGGGATAAGGACATAATTGCTATCGCTGAGTTCAAAAGTATCTTCCTTGAATTTTGGATATTGACCAGTCCCAAACATAGAATCATGGTTAACCATGTAAGGTGTGATGACTT
The DNA here is from genome assembly GCF_900411395.1 of Streptococcus sp. 596553. Lineage (GTDB taxonomy): Bacteria > Bacillota > Bacilli > Lactobacillales > Streptococcaceae > Streptococcus > Streptococcus mitis_BA. Next base: position 77,486 of record NZ_OXCQ01000004.1, read on the forward strand.
CTGTATAGCCTTCTTTTCCATGTTCATCCAACATAAAGTTGTAGATGGCACGTTCCAAACGAGCGCCGAGACCTTTATAGAAGAGGAAGCGAGCGCCGGTTACTTTACCCCCACGTTCCCAATCAAGGATACCAAGGTCTTCGCCAAGATCCCAGTGAGCTTTAGGTTCGAAATCAAACTCGCGTGGAGTACCCCAACGGCGAACTTCCACATTGTCGTCTTCGTCAGCCCCAACAGGAACGCTGTCAGCTGGGATATTTGGAAGAGTAGTGGTAAATTCTGTCAATTTAGCATCGATGTCTGCCAATTCAGCATCCAAAGCTTTAACCTCAGCAGATAGGGTTTGCATGGCAGCAATCTTGTCATCTGCATTTTCCTTGTTGCGCTTAGCTTGGGCAATCTCAGCAGAAACTGTGTTGCGTTCTGCCTTGAGAGTTTCAACCTTGACCAAGATGTCACGACGTTTAGCATCGATTTCTTTCATTTCATTCAAGACAGTAGCATCTACACCACGTGTAGCCAATTTTTCTGCGACAGCATCAAAGTCTGTACGAATACGTTTGATATCTAACATAAGAACTCCTTTATGAAAAAAGCACACCTGACAAAGCGTTGGAGTGGCAGGGCCACGGTTCCATCCAACTTCACAGGTGTGCACTTGATTGTGTATGCAATTGTTACTAACGGTAGAATTTCACCTATCCCTCCTATCTGCTCGCAGCATCCGCAGACTTTCTGAAAGAAGAAGATAACCTACTTATCCGTTGCTATGATTATACTAAAGTTTCTACTTTTTTGCAAATAAATTTTTAAATTTTTGACCAATGGTCTGAATCAGAGTTGGAAGCTTGACGACCTTGTCATTGCCCAGTTTTTCACGAGCAATTTTGAGAATGGCACCTGAGTCTTTTGAAGCAAAGAGGAATTTTCCTCTGTCTGTAAAGACTTCGAAGTGGCGACTGATTTTGCGACCAGTGACATTAGCTCCAATTTGGTTGATATGGCTCCAAGGAATCTGGATAAATTGTTCAACATTGACATCGGGGTAAAATTCCAAAGCCTGATCTCCGACAAGGAATTTCCCAACTTTCCCAGCTATAGAGAGGTAGGAGGTGCCTGTCGTATTGAGAAGCACTGTTTTGTTAAGAGATTGGGCCATGCTTAGTCTTCCTTACTTTCACCGAAAAAGGCATTGTAGAGGGCTTTAATAGCTGCTTTCTCTTGGTCCTTATGGACAACAAACATAATAGATACTTCACTAGAACCTTGAGACATCATCTGGATGTTGATCTTATTTTCAGATAGAGCACGTGTCGCAGTAGCAGTTACTCCGATATGGCTCTTCATCTTTTCTCCAACAATCATAATGATTGAAAGGTCGTGCTCGATTTCTGCATGGTCTACTTCAGCCTTTTGAACCAACTGACGAAGGATTTCTTCTTCCTTGATAGGAGTTAGTTCGCGAGAACGGAGGATGATTGAAAGATCGTCGATACCTGTTGGCATATGTTCCCAACCGATGTTAAGATCTTCAAGGATTTGAAGAACTTTGCGTCCAAATCCAACCTCACGGTTCATGAGGTATTTAGACATATTAATGCTGACAAAGCCAGAGTCACCAGCAATTCCCACAACTGGGAATTCATCACTACTATGTTTTAGAACGATACGAGTACCTGGATGATCAGGATTGTTGGTATTCTTGATAACCAGAGGAATTTTTCCACGGTAGGCAGGTAGAAGGGCTTCGTCATGAAGGACTGAGAAGCCTGCATAGGCCAACTCACGCATTTCACGGTAGGTCAACTCTGGGATAGAGTGTGGTTGGTGAATAATACCAGGGTGGGCTGCAAAGATACCATCAACGTCTGTAAAGTTTTCATAGAGATCGGCCTTAACACCGGCAGCAATGATAGAACCTGTAATGTCTGATCCTCCACGTGAGAAGGTACAGATTTGATTTTCCTTGGTAACTCCAAAGAAACCAGGAATGACAAGGACTTCATTTGCATTTGTCAATTCTTCAATCTTGTCATAACTTGATGGAATGATGCGAGCGTGACCAGGTTCACTTGTGACCACAATACCAGCTTCTCTAGGGTGCACATAGCGTGCATCGATCCCGTTTTGATTAAAGTAGGCAGCGATTAACTTAGCATTGTTATTTTCACCAGCTGCTAGGAAAGTATCGTAGAGAAATTCATTTTCATCAATAGGAAGAGTGGCTAAGGCACGAATGCTTTTAGAAATTTTTTCTAGTACAGCTGGTTTAAGACCTAGTTCACTAACCATAGCAGCATAGCGGTCGATAATCCAGTTTTGACTCTTGCTAATATCGTTACCAGCAACATAGTCGCGGTAGTATTTAATCAAGGCATCCGTAACCTTAGTATCTTCGGCATTGCGTTTCCCAGGTGCAGAAACAACTACAAAACGGCGCTCTGGATCGCTTTTAACGATGTTTAAAACTTTTTCTAATTGACCAGCAGAGGCAAGAGAGCTACCTCCAAATTTAACAACTTTCATAAGAACTCCTAAAGTAAGTATTTTATACGATTATAGCAGAAAGAAAGCCTTTTTTCAATGAAGAAAATAAGATGCTTTCTAGTATAAAGCGAGCCTTTCTAATCGGCTGAGACACTTTCAGTTGATTTTTTCTTGCTTTCTGATTTTAAAAAAGATATACTTTGAAAATAAAATAATTTAAATCGCTTATAAAATAAAAGGAGTCCTGATGGAACATATTATTTATCAGCTTGAAGAAGATTTGGCAATCCTTACCTTAAACCGTCCTGAGGTCGCGAATGGTTTTCATATTCCCATGTGTGAGGAAATTTTAGAAGCACTGACTCTGGCAGAAGAGGATCCAGCTGTGCATTTTATCTTGATCAATGCCAAGGGAAAGGTCTTCTCTGTTGGGGGAGATTTGGTAGAGATGAAGCGGGCAGTGGATGAGGATGATATTCCATCATTGACGAAAATCGCAGAATTGGTCAATACGATTTCTTATAAAATCAAGCAAATTGCTAAACCTGTCTTGATGGAGGTTGATGGAGCTGTTGCAGGTGCTGCAGCCAATATGGCTGTAGCTGCAGATTTCTGTCTTGCAACGGATAAGGCTAAGTTTATCCAAGCCTTTGTCGGCGTTGGTTTGGCTCCGGATGCAGGAGGGATTCATCTCTTGAGCCGCAGTATTGGTGTGACGCGTGCTGCTCAATTAGCTATGACAGGTGAGGCTTTGACAGCACAAAAAGCTCTAGAGTGGGGGCTGGTTTACCGCGTCTGTGAAGCTGATAAACTTGAAAAGACGAGAGAACAGCTTCTTAAAAAATTAAGACGTGGTTCAAGTAATTCCTATGCAGCCATTAAGAAGTTGGTTTGGGAGAGCCAATTTAAAGACTGGCAAGATTATGCTACTTTAGAACTGAACCTACAGGAATCCTTAGCTCAAACAGAGGATTTCAAAGAAGGAGTGCGAGCTCATTCGGAGAGAAGACGGCCTAAATTTACAGGAAAATAAAAAAATACTTGCATCATTCTTTGAACTTTGATATAATTCTCTTGTCAAATGTTTTGATTGTAAAAGTTTTTTTGAGAAGGAGGGATATGAAAAATGGACTACCAACGAATTAATGAATATTTAACATCTATATTTAACAATGTCCTTGTCATTGAGGAAGTGAGCTTGAGAGGTAGTCGTTTCAAGGATATCTCCATCAAAGAAATGCATACGATTGATGTGATTGGGAAATTCCCAGACGTGACACCAAGTCAAGTGTCAAAAGAGCTGATGGTGACTCTTGGGACAGTTACGACTAGTTTGAATAATCTCGAACGCAAGGGTTACATTGAACGCATTCGCTCAGAGCAGGATCGTCGTGTGGTGCATCTACATTTGACAAAGAAGGGTCGCTTGGTTCATAGGTTGCATAAACGCTTCCACAAGGCCATGGTTGAAAAAATCATTGATGGTATGAGTAAGCAAGAAATTGATGTTATGAGCAAAGGTTTGACCAATCTTTACCAATTTTTGGAGGATTTGAAATAATGGCTTTTGCAAAAATAAGCCAGGTTGCTCATTATGTGCCAGAGCAAGTGGTTACAAATCACGACTTGGCTCAGATTATGGATACCAATGATGAGTGGATTTCAAGTCGGACGGGAATACGACAAAGGCATATTTCAAGAACAGAATCTACCAGTGATTTGGCTACGGAAGTTGCTAAGAAACTGATGACAAAAGCTGGAATCACAGGAGAGGAGCTGGATTTTATCATCCTAGCTACCATTACTCCTGATTCGATGATGCCCTCTACAGCTGCTCGTGTTCAAGCTAATATTGGTGCTAATAAGGCCTTTGCTTTTGACCTAACAGCTGCCTGCAGTGGATTTGTATTTGCTCTTTCAACTGCTGAAAAATTTATCGCTTCTGGTCGCTTTCAAAAAGGCTTGGTGATTGGCAGTGAAACCCTCTCTAAAGCAGTCGATTGGTCGGACCGATCAACAGCTGTTTTGTTTGGAGATGGTGCTGGTGGTGTCTTGTTAGAAGCTAGCGATAAGCAACATTTCCTAGCTGAGAGTCTCAATAGCGATGGTTCACGAAGCGAGTGTCTAACCTATGGACATTCAGGCCTGCATTCTCCATTTTCAGATCAAGAAAGTGCAGATTCATTTTTGAAGATGGATGGACGCGCAGTCTTTGATTTTGCTATTCGGGATGTAGCCAAGTCTATCAAACAAACTATTGAAGAATCTCCTATAGAGGCGACAGATTTGAATTATCTGCTACTTCATCAGGCTAATGACCGTATTTTGGATAAGATGGCTAGAAAAATCGGCGTCGACCGAGCCAAACTTCCAGCCAATATGATGGAATATGGCAATACCAGTGCAGCCAGTATCCCGATTTTACTTTCAGAGTGTGTGGAACAAGGTCTCATCCCTTTAGATGGTAGCCAGACTGTTCTACTATCAGGCTTCGGTGGAGGCTTGACATGGGGCACACTCATTCTTACAATTTAGGTAATCATGTGGTGAACACATTGTTATAAAAAACTATTTATTTTAAAGGAGTCCTATCATGGCAGTATTTGAAAAAGTACAAGAAATTATCGTTGAAGAACTTGGAAAAGACGCATCAGAAGTAACACTTGAATCAACTTTTGATGATTTGGACGCAGATTCATTGGACTTGTTCCAAGTAATCTCAGAAATCGAAGATGCTTTTGATATCCAAATCGAAGCAGAAGATGACTTGAAAACAGTTGGTGACTTGGTTGCCTACGTTGAAGAGCAAACAAAATAATACTCAATGAAAATCAAAGAGCAAACTAGGAAGTTAGCCTCAGGCTGTACTTGAGTACGGCAAGGTGACGCTGACGTGGTTTGAATTTGATTTTCGAAGAGTATAAGCAGAATATGAATAGAAGGAGTAGGGAAACCCGCTCCCTCTTGTTTAGGCAATAGTTTGATTTTCAAATTATGACAGTATCGAACTATTACGTAAGCAAGAAACGATGGAGGCACTATGAAAACGCGTATTACAGAATTATTGAATATTGAGTATCCTATTTTTCAAGGAGGAATGGCCTGGGTCGCTGATGGTGATTTGGCAGGGGCTGTTTCCAAGGCTGGAGGACTAGGGATTATCGGTGGGGGGAATGCCCCTAAAGAAGTTGTCAAGGCAAATATTGACAAAATCAAATCATTAACGGATAAACCCTTTGGTGTCAACATCATGCTCTTGTCTCCCTTTGTGGAAGATATTGTAGACCTTGTTATCGAGGAAGGTGTTAAGGTAGTGACAACAGGCGCAGGAAATCCTGGTAAATACATGGAACGATTTCATGAAGCAGGGATTACAGTCATTCCTGTTGTACCAAGTGTTGCCCTAGCTAAACGAATGGAAAAAATTGGTGCGGACGCTGTTATCGCAGAAGGAATGGAAGCTGGGGGACATATCGGTAAATTAACAACCATGACCTTGGTGCGTCAAGTGGCGGCAGCTGTATCTATCCCTGTTATTGCTGCAGGAGGGATTGCGGATGGTGAAGGTGCTGCGGCTGGCTTTATGCTAGGTGCAGAGGCTGTTCAGGTTGGAACTCGCTTTGTCGTTGCAAAAGAGTCTAATGCCCATCCAAATTATAAGGCCAAAATTTTAAAAGCTAGAGATATTGATACTACGATTTCAGCTCAACACTTTGGACATGCTGTTCGAGCTATTAAAAACCAATTGACTCGTGATTTTGAAAAAGCTGAGAAAGATGCCTTTAAACAAGAAAATCCAGATTTAGAAATTTTTGAACAAATGGGAGCAGGTGCACTAGCCAAAGCAGTTGTTCACGGTGATGTGGATGGCGGATCTGTTATGGCAGGTCAGATTGCAGGGCTTGTTTCCAAAGAAGAAACCGTTGAAGAAATCTTAAAAGATTTGTATTACGGAGCAGCTAAGAAAATTCAAGAAGAAGCCTCTCGTTGGGCAGGAGTTGTAAGAAATGACTAAAACGGCCTTTTTATTTGCTGGCCAAGGTGCCCAGTATCTAGGTATGGGACGGGATCTCTATGATCACTACTCTATTGTCAAAGAAACGATTGATCAAGCGAGTCAGGTACTCGGTTATGATTTGCGTTATCTCATTGATACGGAAGAAGCAAAACTTAACCATACCCGCTATACGCAACCAGCTATTTTAGCGACTTCAGTTGCTATTTACCGTTTATTGCAAGAAAAGGGCTATCAGCCTGATATGGTTGCTGGTTTGTCTCTTGGGGAATATTCTGCCTTGGTGGCCAGTGGCACCTTGGATTTTGAAGATGCGGTAGCCTTGGTCGCTAAGCGTGGCGCCTATATGGAAGAAGCGGCTCCTGCTGGCTCTGGCAAGATGGTAGTGGTTCTCAATACGCCAGTAGAGGTTATTGAAGAAGTCTGTCAAAAAGCTTCTGAACTTGGAGTGGTTACCCCAGCCAACTATAATACACCTGCACAAATCGTGATTGGTGGAGAAGTGGCTGCAGTTGATCGAGCTGTTGAACTCTTGCAGGAAGCAGGAGCTAAACGCTTGATTCCTCTCAAGGTTTCAGGTCCCTTTCATACCGCTCTCCTTGAGCCTGCTAGTCAGAAACTAGCTGAAACTCTAGCTCAGGTAAGTTTTTCAGATTTCACTTGTCCCCTAGTCGGCAATACAGAAGCTACAGTTATGAAAAAAGAAGACATTGCTCAACTCTTGACGCGTCAGGTCAAGGAACCAGTTCGTTTTTATGAAAGTATTGCAGTTATGCAAGAAGCAGGAGTAACCAACTTTATCGAGATTGGACCGGGGAAAGTCTTGTCAGGCTTTGTCAAAAAAATTGATAAAACGGCTAAACTAGCTAATGTTGAAGATCAGGCGAGTTTGGAAGCCTTGCTAGAAAACGAGTAATCCCTTCTCCCACAAATATAAGAGGAAACAGGAGAAAAGAATGCAACTAAAAAATAAAAATATCTTTATTACAGGTTCGAGTCGTGGTATTGGTCTTGCCATTGCCCACAAGTTTGCTCAAGCAGGAGCCAACATTGTTTTAAACAGTCGTGGTGCCATTTCAGAAGAATTGCTCGCTGAGTTTGCAGACTATGGTGTCAAGGTGGTTCCTATATCAGGAGACGTGTCAGATTTTGCAGACGCTAAGCGTATGGTTGATCAAGCTATTGTAGAGCTGGGTTCAGTAGATGTTTTGGTCAACAATGCAGGGATTACCCAAGATACCCTGATGCTCAAGATGACAGAAGCAGATTTTGAAAAAGTGCTTAAAGTGAATCTGACTGGTGCCTTTAACATGACACAATCAGTCTTGAAACCGATGATAAAAGCCAGAGAAGGTGCTATCATTAATATGTCTAGTGTTGTTGGTTTGATGGGAAATATCGGTCAAGCTAACTATGCTGCTTCTAAGGCTGGCTTGATTGGTTTTACCAAGTCTGTGGCGCGTGAAGTGGCCAATCGCAATATCAGGGTTAATGCTATTGCACCAGGAATGATTGAGTCTGATATGACAGCTGTCCTATCAGACAAGGTAAAAGATGCCATGCTGGCGCAAATTCCTATGAAAGAATTTGGTCAGGCAGAGCAGGTTGCAGATTTGACAGTATTTTTAGCAGGCCAAGATTATCTAACTGGTCAAGTGGTTGCCATTGATGGTGGCCTCAGTATGTAGAGAAGCTAGAGGTAAAAAAGATGAAACTAAATCGCGTAGTAGTAACAGGTTATGGAGTAACATCTCCAATCGGAAATACACCAGAAGAATTTTGGAATAGTTTGACAAGTGGAAAAATCGGAATTGGTCAAATTACAAAATTTGATCATAGTGACTTTGATGTGCATAATGCGGCAGAAATCCAAGATTTTCCTTTTGATAAATACTTTGTAAAGAAAGATACTAATCGTTTCGATAACTATTCTTTATATGCCTTGTATGCAGCTCAAGAAGCTGTCAATCATGCAGGTCTTGATGTAGAGGCCCTTGATAAAGATCGTTTTGGTGTTATTGTTGCCTCAGGTATTGGTGGAATCAAAGAAATTGAAGATCAAGTGCTTCGCCTAAATGACAAAGGACCAAAACGTGTGAAACCATTGACCCTTCCAAAAGCCTTGCCAAATATGGCTTCAGGAAATGTTGCTATGCGTTTTGGAGCAAACGGTGTTTGTAAATCCATCAATACTGCCTGCGCTTCATCAAATGACGCGATTGGGGATGCCTTCCGCTCAATTAAGTTTGGTTTCCAAGATGTTATGTTGGTAGGTGGTTCAGAAGCTTCTATTACCCCTTTTGCTATTGCTGGTTTCCAAGCCCTGACAGCTCTCTCTACTACAGAGGATCCAACTCGTGCTTCTATTCCATTTGATAAGGACCGTAACGGTTTTGTTATGGGTGAAGGTTCAGGGATGTTGGTTCTTGAAAGTCTGGAACACGCTGAAAAACGTGGGGCAACTATCCTTGCTGAAGTGGTTGGTTATGGAAATACCTGTGATGCCTACCACATGACTTCACCACATCCAGAAGGTCAAGGAGCTATCAAGGCCATCAAACTAGCCTTGGAAGAAGCTGAGATTTCTCCAGAGCAAGTAGCCTATGTCAATGCTCACGGAACATCAACTCCTGCTAATGAAAAAGGAGAAAGTGGTGCGATCGTAGCTGTTCTTGGTAAGGAAGTGCCTGTATCATCAACCAAGTCTTTCACAGGACATTTGCTAGGTGCTGCAGGTGCGGTAGAAGCTATCGTCACAATTGAAGCTATGCGTCATAACTTTGTACCAATGACAGCTGGCACAAGCGAAGTATCAGACTATATCGAAGCCAATGTCGTTTATGGACAAGGCTTGGAGCAAGAAATTCCATACGCTATTTCAAATACCTTTGGTTTTGGTGGCCACAATGCAGTTCTTGCTTTCAAACGTTGGGAGAATAAATAAGTATGAATTTAAACGATATTAAAGACTTGATGGCCCAATTTGACCGGTCAAGTTTGAGAGAATTTTCTTATAAAAATGGGACGGATGAGTTGCAGTTCAGCAAGAATGAAGCTAGACTTGTGCCTGAAGTTACAGCTCAAGTCGCTCCAGCACCCGTTCAAGCAACACCGAGTCCAGTAGCTCCTACATCTGCTCCAGCAGAAACTGTAGTGGAAGAAACTTCAGCGCCAGCTGAAGCAAGTGTGGCTGCTGAGGGAGATATTGTAGAGAGCCCACTTGTTGGGGTGGCTTACTTGGCTGCTGGCCCAGATAAACCTGCCTTCGTTACAGTTGGTGATAGTGTCAAAAAAGGTCAAACACTAGTGATTATCGAAGCCATGAAAGTCATGAATGAAATCCCAGCTCCTAAGGATGGTGTGGTAACGGAAATTCTTGTTTCTAACGAAGAAATGGTTGAGTTTGGTAAAGGATTGGTACGCATCAAATGATCGATATTCAAGGAATCAAAGAAGCCCTTCCCCACCGTTATCCTATGCTCCTAGTGGACCGTGTGTTGGAAGTGAGCGAGGATACTATTGTTGCTATCAAAAATGTGACCATCAACGAGCCTTTCTTTAACGGTCACTTTCCTCAATATCCAGTTATGCCAGGTGTTCTGATCATGGAAGCCTTGGCGCAAACAGCTGGTGTGTTGGAGTTGTCAAAACCTGAAAATAAAGGAAAACTGGTCTTTTACGCTGGTATGGATAAGGTCAAATTCAAGAAGCAAGTTGTACCAGGCGACCAATTGGTTATGACAGCGACTTTTGTAAAACGTCGTGGCACCATAGCCGTGGTTGAAGCAAAGGCTGAAGTGGATGGCAAGCTTGCAGCTAGTGGTACTCTTACCTTTGCAATTGGGAACTAAGGAGGTTCTCCATGTTTCGAAAAATTTTAATTGCCAATCGTGGTGAAATTGCGGTTCGTATTATTCGTGCGGCGCGTGAATTGGGGATTGCGACGGTGGCGGTTTATTCAACTGCTGATAAGGAAGCCCTTCATACGCTTTTAGCAGATGAAGCAGTTTGTATCGGCCCTGGTAAGGCAACAGAGTCTTATCTCAATATCAATGCGGTTCTATCGGCTGCAGTCTTGACTGAAGCAGAAGCCATTCACCCCGGTTTTGGATTTCTCAGTGAAAATTCCAAATTTGCGACCATGTGTGAAGAAGTTGGTATCAAGTTTATCGGCCCATCTGGTCATGTCATGGATATGATGGGGGATAAAATCAATGCGCGTGCTCAGATGATTAAGGCTGGTGTGCCTGTCATTCCAGGTTCAGATGGAGAAGTGCATAACTCTGAGGAAGCCTTGATTGTTGCTGAAAAAATTGGCTATCCTGTTATGCTCAAGGCTTCAGCAGGTGGAGGTGGTAAAGGGATTCGTAAGGTTGAAAAACCAGAGGACCTCGTATCAGCTTTTGAGACCGCCTCTAGTGAAGCCAAGGCCAATTATGGCAATGGTGCCATGTACATAGAACGGGTTATCTATCCAGCTCGTCACATCGAGGTTCAAATCCTAGGAGATGAACACGGGAATGTAATCCACTTGGGGGAACGGGATTGCTCTCTTCAACGGAATAACCAAAAGGTTTTAGAAGAAAGTCCTTCGATTGCAATCGGAAAAACGCTACGTCATGAAATAGGTGCTGCGGCTGTTCGAGCTGCAGAGTCTGTTGGCTATGAGAATGCAGGAACCATTGAGTTTTTGCTTGATGAAGCAAGTAGCAATTTCTACTTCATGGAAATGAATACTCGTGTACAAGTAGAACATCCAGTAACAGAGTTTGTTTCAGGTGTGGATATCGTTAAGGAACAGATTCGCATTGCGGCAGGTCAGCCTTTGTCTGTTAAGCAAGAAGATATTGTCCTACGCGGTCATGCCATCGAGTGTCGTATCAATGCAGAAAATCCAGCCTTTAACTTTGCCCCAAGTCCAGGTAAGATCACCAATCTCTATCTTCCAAGTGGAGGAGTTGGCTTGCGCGTGGATTCAGCAGTTTATCCAGGTTATACCATTCCACCTTATTATGATAGTATGATTGCTAAAATCATCGTTCACGGTGAAAATCGTTTTGATGCCTTGATGAAAATGCAACGTGCTCTCTATGAATTAGAGATTGAAGGGGTGCAGACCAATGCAGATTTCCAGCTTGACCTCATTTCAGATCGCAATGTCATTGCTGGAGATTATGATACTTCCTTCTTGATGGAAACCTTTTTACCCAAGTATCAAGAAAAAGAATAAAATGATTTCAAGAGTTTAAACCGAAAAGGGGAATCAATGGCTCTATTTAGTAAAAAAGATAAGTATATTCGAATCAATCCCAATCGTTCGGTTAGGGAAAAACCTCAAGCTAAGCCAGAGGTTCCAGATGAATTATTCTCCCAGTGTCCGGGTTGTAAGCATACCATTTATCAGAAGGATCTGGGAAGTGAGCGTATCTGTCCGCACTGTAGCTATACCTTTCGTATTTCTGCCCAAGAACGCTTGGCTTTGACGATTGATATGGGAACCTTCAAGGAATTGTTTACAGGGATTGAAAGTAAGGATCCCTTGCATTTCCCTGGTTATCAAAAGAAACTAGCAACCATGCGTGAAAAAACAGGGCTGGATGAAGCTGTTGTGACAGGAACAGCTCTTATTAAGGGTCAGACTGTGGCTCTTGGGATAATGGATTCCAACTTTATCATGGCTTCTATGGGTACAGTTGTAGGGGAAAAAATCACTCGCTTGTTTGAGTATGCGACTGTTGAAAAATTGCCAGTTGTCCTCTTCACAGCCTCTGGTGGAGCCCGTATGCAGGAAGGAATTATGAGTCTCATGCAGATGGCCAAGATTTCTGCAGCGGTTAAACGGCATTCAAATGCTGGTCTCTTTTACCTGACCATTTTGACAGATCCAACGACAGGTGGTGTAACAGCTTCTTTCGCTATGGAAGGCGATATCATTCTAGCTGAACCACAAAGTTTGGTTGGTTTTGCTGGGCGTCGTGTCATTGAAAATACGGTTCGTGAAAGCTTGCCTGAGGATTTCCAAAAGGCGGAATTCCTATTGGAACATGGCTTTGTGGATGCGATTGTCAAAAGAAGAGACTTGCCAGATACCATTGCTAGCCTAGTCAGATTGCACGGAGGGAGTCCTAGATGAATATTGCAAAAATAGTCAGAGAAGCGCGTGAGCAGAGTCGCTTGACAAGCTTGGACTTTGCGACAGGCATTTTTGATAAATTTATCCAATTACACGGTGACCGTTCTTTTCGTGATGATGGTGCAGTTGTTGGTGGTATTGGTTGGCTTGGAGATCAAGCTGTAACAGTGGTTGGTATCCAAAAAGGCAAGAGTTTACAAGATAATCTAAAACGGAATTTTGGACAACCGCATCCAGAAGGCTACCGTAAGGCTCTGCGGTTGATGAAACAGGCTGAAAAGTTTAGCCGTCCAGTTGTGACCTTTATCAATACAGCAGGAGCCTATCCTGGTGTCGGAGCAGAAGAACGTGGTCAAGGGGAAGCTATCGCTCGCAATCTCATGGAAATGAGTGACCTGAAAGTTCCGATTATCGCCATTATTATCGGTGAAGGTGGTTCAGGTGGGGCTCTGGCTCTAGCAGTCGCAGACCGTGTCTGGATGCTGGAAAATTCTATTTATGCCATTCTTAGTCCAGAAGGCTTTGCTTCCATTCTATGGAAGGATGGCAGCCGTGCCATGGAAGCGGCAGAACTGATGAAAATCACTTCACATGAGCTGTTAGAAATGGACGTGGTAGATAAGGTGATTTCTGAAGCAGGACGTTCTAGTAAGGAACTGATTAAGAGTGTCAAAAAAGAACTCCAAGATGAGCTAGCTCTACTTTCACAAAAACCGCTAGAAGAGCTGTTGGAAGAGCGCTATCAACGGTTTAGAAAATACTAATACTCTTCGAAAATCAAATTCAAACCACGTCAGCTTCGCCTTGCCGTACTCAAGTACTGCCTACGGCTAGCTTCCTAGTTTGCTCTTTGATTTTCATTGAGTATAATTCTTTAGAATACATAAAAACTAGAACTGGCAGTCAGTTCTAGTTTTTATGTGGTTCTTACTCTGTATCAAGGATGAAGTAAAAGGTGCTAGGAAAACCAAACACCTTTTCGATTATTCATTTTCTTCTGTTACAAATTGACTAAGCAGTCCGTTGATAAAGCGGGCTGATTTTTGATCTGAAAAATTCTTAGCAAGTTCAATAGCTTCATTGACTGCTACCAGCTGAGGTGTATCAAATGATGTGATTTCAAAGATTCCTAAGCGTAGTAAGTTTTTTTCGACCAAGGTCAAGCGTTCAACTGTCCAGCCTGACTTGAGGTGCTGGTTGATTTGTTTATCCAACTCTTCTTTTTGAGCTTGAACACCAGAAACCAAGTTTAGAAGAAAGGCTGGGATTTGCACATCAGCATCTTCACGGTCATGTGTGTAGGCAAAGCGACAAGCCGTTTCCATATCTGTACCGAATTCAAGGCTCATAAGAGCTTGAAAAGCGCATTTACGAAGTTCACGTCTGGATTCTAATAGTGGACTAGTCATTGAGGAAGTCCTCGTCAAACAAATCTTTCAACTCTGGTTTCGGAGTTTTATCCGGAACTATTCCCGCAACGTGAATGTTGACAATAGAAAGTTCCACATCAGCCATATTACGAACAGCGTCCTTAACAGCTTTTTGGATAGCCATAGCAACTTTTGGTACCTTCACACCGTACTCAAGATAGAGATAGATGTCAGCAGTTAGTTCTTCGTTGCTTTCTTTTAAGTAGACGCCACGACCAAGAGAGAGTTTTGATAGGGTGTCAGATACGGATTTATTTGAAAATGAGTGGACACCATCAACTTTAGCAGTTGCGATGGCAATGATTTTTTCAAGTACACGTGGAGCGATAACGATTTCGCCAAATTGTTCTTCAATTCCCATAGAATGACCTCTTTCTAGAGATTAGGCACGAGAAACGTAAGTTCCTTCTGCAGTGTTGATGATCAATTTTTGTCCAGCTTCGATGAAGTCTGGAACGTTGACAACAAGTCCAGTTTCCATAGTCGCTGGTTTACCAGAACCTGTAACAGTAGCACCTTTGATAGATGGTTGTGTTTCAGCAACTGTTAATTCAACAGTAGTTGGTACAGTTACACCGATTACTTCAGTTCCGTAGAATTGGATTTTCACATCAGAGTTTTCAAGGATGTAAAGCAATTCATTTTCAACGTTTACGACTGGAATTTCGTATTGGTCGTAAGTTTCAGTGTTCATGAAGTAGGCAGTTTCATCCATTTTGTACAAGTATTGAGCTGGAACAGTTTCGATAATAGCTTGTTCGAATTTTTCTTCTGGACGGTAGCTTGTATCAAATGTAGAACCAGTACGGACATCACGCAATTTCATACGCATGATCGTGTTCCCTTTACCTGGTTTGTGGTGGCTAGCTTCCAAAACGCGGATCAATTTTCCGTCTGCAGTTTCAAATGTCATACCAGCTTTCAATTTGCTTGCTTCAATCATGTTTTTACCTCTTTAATAAATATTATTACTCTTCATTTTACCATAAAATCTTCTGGAAATAAAGCCAAAATAGTTATTGGGAGATGGTAGGGGAGAAAAAAACCAACCTCAGGGCTGGTTTCTTTTACATATTAATCTTCTTTCAACTTCGCCAATTCCTGGGCAAGTAGTTTAAGGGCAACTTGTGGGTTGGCTTGACCTTTGGTTGCTTTCATAAGGAATCCTGTGAAGGCCTTGTCTGCGTTACGTTTGCCTGACTTGAAGTCGGCAACGGCAGCTTCGTTATCGGCAAAGACTTGGTGGATAATTGGAATCAAGACAGCTGGATCTGAGATTTGGACCATACCTGCTTTTTCCACGTATTCACGCGCGCCTCCGCCATTTTTAGCTAGGTGGACAAAGACTTTCTTAGCAATCTTAGAAGAGATAGTGCCGTCTTCGATAATGGCAATCATTTCTACCAAGTTTTCTGGTGTCAATTTTATTTGTTCCAGTGTCTTGCCTTCGGCATTCAAGAACTGAGCGACTTCACCTTGGAGCCAGTTAGAGACTTGTTTGGCATCACCACCAAGGGCAACAGCTTTTTCAAAGAAATCAGAAGTGATTTTGTTTGCAGTCAACTGACTAGCATCGTAGTCTGATAAACCAAGGTCGGATACGTAGCGCGCACGGCGTTCTTTTGGGAACTCTGGCAACTCAGTTCGCATTTCCTCAATCCACTCATCTGAGATTTCAAAGAGAGGTAGGTCTGGTTCTGGGAAGTAGCGGTAGTCTGCAGCACCTTCCTTGACACGCATGAGGATGGTTGCCTTGTTAGCTTCGTCATAACGGCGTGTTTCTTGGCGAATTTGACCACCTGAGCGAAGAATTTCAGCCTGGCGTTGAACTTCGTATTCAAGACCCTTACGAACGTTTGAGAAGGAGTTGAGGTTTTTCAACTCAGTCTTGGTACCGAAATTTTCTTGACCATAAGGACGAAGAGAAATATTAGCATCCACACGCATAGAACCTTCTTCCATCTTGACGTCAGAAATGCCAGCGTACTGGATAACTTCCTTGAGGGCTGTTAGGTAAGCATAGGCTTCTTCTGGCGAACGCATGTCAGCTTCAGATACAATCTCAATCAATGGCACCCCTTGGCGGTTTAGGTCAACGTAAGAGTAGCCGTCTGTACCGTGGGTGTTTTTACCAGCGTCTTCCTCTAGGTGGGCACGTTCGATACCGATTTTCTTAGTTGTACCGTCTTCTAGCTCGACTTCAATCCAACCATTATAGCCGATTGGCTCATCAAACTGAGAAATTTGGTAGGCCTTTGGATTATCAGGATAGAAGTAGTTCTTGCGGTCAAAGTGCATCTTTTTATGGATGTCCATGTTGAGGGCAAGAGCAGCCTTGATACCAGCATCGACAACCCCTTTATTGAGAACTGGCAGAACTCCTGGGAAGGACCAGTCAATCACGTTAGTGTTGGCATTTTGGTCATTTCCAAAGTGGGCAGAAGTAGGTGAGAAGATTTTTGAATTGGTGTTGAGCTCTACGTGGACTTCAAGTCCAATGACTGTTTCAAAGTTCATTAGTTGTCACCTCCAAAAATCACAGGTTGTTGTTTGTGGTAGTCTGTTGTTGCCTCAAAAGCAGCAGCAGCTTGGTAAATGGTTTCCTCAGAATATTTAGGACCAATCAATTGTAGACCGACAGGTAGACCTTGAGAGAATCCAGCAGGAATCGAAATTCCTGGTAGACCAGCTAAGTTGACTGGGATGGTCAAGAGGTCAGCCAAGTACATGGCAACTGGGTCATGGTTGAGTGAGTCCAAGTCATAGGCAACACTAGGAGCAGTTGGACCCAAAATCAAGTCGTAATCCGCGAAGACTTTTTCGAAATCGTGGATGATGAGGGTACGGACTTGACCAGCCTTCTTGTAGTAGGCATCGTAGTAGCCTGATGAAAGACTGAAAGTACCTAACATGATACGACGTTTCACTTCTTCACCGAAACCTTGGCTACGGCTGTTTACATAGATTTCATCAAGATTAGTCGCATCCTCTGCGCGGTAGCCGTAACGGATACCGTCAAAGCGTTGCAAGTTTGATGAAGCTTCAGATGAAGCGATGATGTAGTATACGGCAACCCCGTATTTAGAGTGAGGAAGGCTGACTTCTTCAACGATAGCACCAAGTTTCTCAAAGTGCTTAGCGGCATTCAGGATGGTTTCTTTAACTTCTGGGTCAATTCCTTCACCGAGATATTCCTTAGGCAAAGCGATTTTCATGCCCTTGATGTCTTGACCGATTTTTGAAGTAAAGTCGGCAATGCGGACAGGAGCAGAAGTAGAGTCTTTTGCATCTTCGTTGGCAATAGCGTTGAGCAAGAGGGCGTTTTCCTTAACAGTTGGTGCGAAAGGTCCGATTTGATCTAATGAGCTACCGAAGGCAATGAGACCGAAACGAGAAACTGTTCCGTAGGTTGGTTTGAGACCAACAATCCCGTTGAAGGCAGCAGGTTGGCGGATAGAACCACCCGTATCAGAACCAAGTGATAAGCGGACTTGTCCTGAGGCTACAGCTGCAGCAGAACCACTTGATGATCCACCAGGAACCTTGCTGTGGTCCCAAGCATTTTTAGTGGCACCGTAGTGAGAAGTTTCACCTGACCCCCCCATGGCAAATTCGTCCATGTTGGTTTTCCCTACGACAATCATACACTTGGCTTTTGCATTGGCAACGGCTGTCGCATCAAAAATTGGCTCATAGTTGTAGAGCATTTTTGAGGCAGCAGTTGTGAGAATGCCGTCTGTAGAGATATTATCCTTAACAGCAAGTGGAATTCCTGAAAGGACATTGTCAGCGTCAATTCCAGCTTCATCAATAGCTTTGGCTTGAGCAAGAGCTTGTTCCTCAGCGATTGTGACGAAAGCGTTGATAGCTGTCTCGCGAGATTGGATATCTTCAAGGGTTGCTTGGGTCAATTCAGTTGCAGAAATTTCCTTAGAGACAAGGAGATCGTGTAAGTCTTCAATGGTTTTATTGTTGAAAGTCATTAGGCATCTCCTCCATCGTCTAGGATAGCTGGTACCTTGATATAGTAGTTGTCTTTTTCAGGTACGTTCTTAAACAGGCGGTCACGGTCTGTACCTTCTTCGGCCACATCAGGGCGGAGTACAGTTTTGCGGTCAGCCATGGTTGTAGTAGGTGCGACACCAGTAGTGTCAACTTCGCCCAGCAATTCAACCATGTCAACAATCTTAGACAAGGTAGTCGCAAAGGCAGCAGTTTCTTCTTCAGAGAATCTTAATTTTGAAAGATTGGCAACGTGTGTTACCTCTTCTTGCGTAATTTTCATCTTGCATCCTTTCGTGAAATGATGATTTTTAGTCTGTTCTATTTTACCATATTTTCCTATAAATAAGGGAGGGGGAAGTGAAAAGAAATAGAAATTGAAAA
Organism: Streptococcus sp. 596553; assembly: GCF_900411395.1. Lineage (GTDB taxonomy): Bacteria > Bacillota > Bacilli > Lactobacillales > Streptococcaceae > Streptococcus > Streptococcus mitis_BA. The sequence goes on from NZ_OXCQ01000004.1 coordinate 95,937, forward strand.
AAATGCTAAAATCCGATATAATGGAGTGTTGAAAGGAATGGTAAAATCCAATGTAAAAATCATTCTTAGCTATCGAAACAAGGAAAATAGAGAATCAAAGAAAGAGAACTTATGAATATTCAAGAAGAAATTAAGAAACGCCGTACCTTTGCCATCATCTCCCACCCTGACGCGGGGAAAACTACTATTACTGAGCAGTTGCTCTACTTTGGGGGCGAGATTCGTGAGGCTGGTACGGTTAAAGGAAAGAAAACAGGGACTTTTGCCAAGTCTGACTGGATGGATATCGAGAAGCAACGTGGGATTTCGGTTACTTCATCTGTTATGCAGTTTGACTACGATGGCAAGCGCGTGAATATCCTAGACACACCAGGGCACGAGGACTTCTCAGAAGATACTTATCGTACCTTGATGGCGGTGGATGCTGCGGTCATGGTCGTGGATTCTGCCAAGGGTATCGAGGCCCAAACTAAGAAGTTGTTTGAGGTTGTCAAACACCGTGGCATTCCAGTCTTTACCTTTATGAACAAGCTAGACCGTGACGGACGTGAGCCACTGGACCTCTTGCAAGAATTGGAAGAAGTCTTGGGAATTGCTAGCTACCCTATGAACTGGCCAATCGGGATGGGGAAAGCTTTTGAGGGTTTGTATGATCTCTATAACCAACGCCTGGAGCTCTACAAAAGGGATGAGCGTTTTGCTAGTCTAGAAGATGGGGACAAGCTTTTTGGTAGCAATCCTTTCTACGAGCAAGTCAAAGATGATATTGAACTTTTAAATGAAGCTGGAAATGAGTTTTCAGAGGAAGCTATCCTTGCTGGAGAATTGACACCTGTCTTCTTTGGTTCAGCTTTGACAAACTTTGGTGTGCAGACCTTCCTTGAGACCTTCCTCAAGTTTGCTCCAGAACCACATGGACACAAGAAAACAGACGGTGAAGTTGTGGATCCGTACGACAAGGATTTCTCAGGATTTGTCTTTAAAATCCAAGCCAACATGGACCCTCGTCACCGTGACCGTATTGCCTTTGTCCGTATCGTATCAGGCGAATTTGAGCGTGGTATGAGTGTCAACCTGCCTCGTACTGGTAAGGGAGCTAAGCTGTCAAATGTTACTCAGTTTATGGCGGAAAGTCGTGAGAATGTAACCAATGCCGTGGCGGGTGATATTATCGGTGTATACGATACAGGTACTTATCAAGTTGGGGATACCTTGACAGTTGGGAAAAACAAATTTGAATTTGAACCACTGCCAACCTTTACACCTGAGATTTTCATGAAAGTTTCTGCCAAGAATGTCATGAAGCAAAAATCCTTCCACAAGGGGATTGAGCAACTGGTGCAAGAGGGGGCTATTCAGCTTTATAAGAATTACCAAACAGGCGAGTATATGCTGGGAGCTGTAGGTCAACTCCAGTTTGAAGTCTTTAAGCACCGTATGGAGGGCGAGTACAATGCGGAAGTCGTCATGAGCCCAATGGGGAAAAAGACCGTTCGTTGGATCAAGCCTGAGGACTTGGATGAACGCATGTCGTCAAGTCGCAATATCTTGGCTAAAGACCGCTTTGACCAACCAGTCTTCCTCTTTGAAAATGACTTTGCCCTCCGTTGGTTTGCGGACAAGTATCCAGATGTAGAGTTGGAAGAAAAAATGTAGATCGCCAAAGTTACTTGATTGTGTAACAATCTAAGTAACTAACGCCAAGTTTCTATGGAACTTGGCTAGGCGCTCCACTAGTAAAGTTTTACGAATAATATCGATTCGTAAAACTTTACGTCGTAACAGTTAGCAAGCGGTAACTGCCTCACTAACTACGTTTGGCAAATAGGATCGATTTGTAAAACTCCGTGTCGTAATGTAAAAAATAGCCTTACCTAAACGCTTCACTAGGCAAAGTCCACGAATGGTATAGATTCGTAAAACTTTCCGTCGTAACTGGTAGTGAGTGGTCTAGCTAACTGCTTTACTAACTACGTTTGGCAAATGGAATCGATTTGCCAAGCCCCGTGTCGTGGTGTAAAAAATAGCCTTATCTAAACGCTTTGCCGTCATAATGGAAAGTAAGCTCCCCAAACATATGATGGGAATAAAAAGAAATGAGATAAAGAGTGAAAGAAGAGAAAAAAGCGATTGTCTTAGGCGCAGGTAATGCTCAGTATGAATAAAGTTGAAACAACAATAAAGTCCCTGTGTGTTCATTATAATAATCGGAAGTTTTATATTTTTAATGATGATCTTCCGATTGACAGTAGTATTCTGAAAGATTATCGTTTGCCCTTTGAGGGACTTTCTTACGCTACCTTCTTTAGGTATTTTCTTCCAAAGTATGTAAGTGAGGTTCGTGTACTGTATTTAGACTTGGATATTATCGTAAGAAAACCGATAGATGAGCTGTGGTACTTAGACCTTACAGGCATCTCCTTAGTAGCAGTTAGAGATGATTTTTATACACCTATTTTCAATGCTGGTTTTTTGTTAATCAACAATGACATGTGAAGAGCAGAAAATGTCACGTAAAATCTGATTTAAGACACAAATAAAAAATCTTCCAATTCTCTGTTTCCGTGTCTGAAGGCTTCTTTTCCTTTCTGTTGATAGGCTAGTAGCAGACGATTGATTTGTCTTTCAGAAAGATTGAGTTCGACACAGGCCCGTTTCTTTGTTTTCTTTCCTTGGGCTATAGCTTTTATCACAAGATATTTTTTCATTTCATTCATATTTAGTTGGATCCTTTTCATATGACTATTCTACCAAATGGGACATTTTCACGTTCGATTTACTAAAGACATTATCACATTCGAATCACAAATAAATAAAAAAATCTTCCAATTCCCTTGCAAAAATGAAGAAAGTGTGATAACATAGTACGGTATGTGGTGCTAGCACATCCGCTATATTAGATCTAATAGGAGGAAAACACAATGGCTAAAGTATGTTACTTTACAGGTCGTAAGACTGTATCAGGAAACAACCGTTCACACGCGATGAACCAAACAAAACGTGCCGTAAAACCAAACCTTCAAAAAGTTACTGTTCTTATCGATGGTAAACCTAAAAAAGTTTGGGCTTCAGCTCGTGCTTTGAAATCAGGTAAAGTTGAACGTGTTTAATAATAAAAGCAAGGAGACCTCAGGGTCTTTTTCTTTTGTCATAGCGAAAAAATCATTTTAAAAGCAGAGTAAATATCCGCTGATACAGTATTCTGCTTTTACACTTGGGATGAAATATGATAAAATAGAGTATCAACTAGTTGAGGTAAAAAGGATGACTGTAAAAATTAATACAAAAGATGGTCAAATCGAACTAACAGATGAAGTGATTGCAACCGTCGTAGGTGGTGCAACAACTGAGATTTTTGGTGTGGTCGGTATGGCTAGTAAAAATGCCCTCAAAGATAATTTCCAAGCCCTTCTAGGTAAGGAAAATTATTCCAAAGGTGTCGTCGTAAAGGCAGCTGAAGATGGCAGCATTGCAGTTGATGTGTATACCGTGTTGAGCTACGGAACAAAGATTAGTGAAGTGTCAAAAAACATTCAAGAGCGTGTTGCCTTTAGCTTGGAAAACCAGCTTGGAATCACTGCTCAGACTGTAAATGTCTACATTCAAAATATCAAAGTTGTAGGAGAATAACCGTGTCAAAAATTACTACTAGCTTATTTCAAGAAATGGTGCAGGCTGCATCAACTCGCTTGAATAAGCAAGCTGAATATGTCAATTCATTAAACGTCTTCCCCGTTCCAGATGGAGATACTGGAACAAACATGGGAATGACCATTGAAAATGGTGCTAAAGAAGTTGCAGACAAGCCAGCTTCTACAGTTGGCGAGGTAGCGAGCATTCTTGCCAAAGGGCTTTTGATGGGTGCGCGGGGGAACTCAGGAGTTATTACGTCTCAGCTTTTCCGTGGATTTTCACAAGCCATCAAGGATAAAGACGAGTTAACAGGTCAAGACTTGGCCCTTGCCTTCCAATCAGGTGTGGAAGTTGCCTATAAGGCAGTGATGAAGCCAGTTGAAGGAACGATTTTGACAGTTTCTCGTGGTGCTGCTATCGGTGCTAAGAAAAAAGCTGAGCAAACAGATGACGCTGTTGAAGTCATGCGCGCAGCCTTGGAAGGTGCTAAAACAGCTCTAGCTAAAACACCAGACATGCTTCCAGTATTGAAAGAAGTTGGCGTTGTGGACTCAGGTGGTCAAGGACTGGTCTTCATCTACGAAGGTTTCCTTTCAGCCCTTACTGGCGAATATATTGCATCGGAGGACTTTGTAGCGACTCCTGCTAATATGAGTGAAATGATCAATGCAGAGCACCACAAGTCTGTGGCTGGTCATGTAGCGACTGAGGACATCACCTTTGGTTATTGTACTGAAATCATGGTAGCTCTTAAACAAGGTCCAACCTATGCCAAAGATTTTGACTACGATGAATTCCGTAATTACTTGAATGAGCTTGGAGACTCTCTCCTCGTTGTCAATGATGATGAAATCGTCAAAGTCCATGTTCATACAGAAGATCCAGGACTGGTTATGCAAGAAGGTCTCAAATATGGTAGCTTGGTCAAGGTAAAAGTTGATAATATGCGTAACCAACACGAGGCACAGGTTGAGAAAGAAGCTGCTCAAGTTAGCAAGCCTGCTGAAGAAAAAGAGTATGCTTTGATTGCTGTAGTGGCTGGTAAAGGTCTAGCAGATATCTTCCGTTCTCAAGGTGTGGATTATGTTATCGAAGGCGGTCAAACCATGAACCCTTCAACAGAAGACTTTATCAAGGCTGTTGAACAGGTCAATGCTCGTAACATTATCTTCCTACCAAACAACAAAAATATCTTCATGGCTGCTCAATCTGCAACAGAAGTTTTGGAGCAACCAGCAGTGGTGGTAGAGGCTTGCACTCTCCCTCAAGGTTTGACAAGTCTTCTTGCCTTTGATCCAAGCAAGTCCATTGAAGAAAACCAAGAGCGTATGACAGCTGCTCTTAGCGATGTCGTTAGCGGAAGCGTCACAACAGCCGTGCGTGATACAACCATTGATGGCTTAGAAATCCATGAAAACGATAATCTTGGTATGGTGGATGGGAAAATCCTCGTGTCAAACCCTGACATGCACCAAACCTTGACTGAAACATTGAAACATATGTTGGATGAAGATAGTGAAATCGTAACCTTCTATGTCGGTGAAGACGGAAGCGAAGAACTTGCCAATGAAATTGCTCAAGAAATCGCAGAAGAATTCGAAGACATTGAAGTTGAGATTCACCAAGGTCAACAACCTGTTTACCCATACCTATTTAGTGTGGAATAAGATTAATGAAGAACTGAGAAATCGGTTCTTTTTTCTTTTTTAGTAAATGAAATCGGTATCTTTTTAATAAAAACAAAAATAACATTCATAAATAAACGTTAAAATAGAAAATTCAGAAAATTTCTTCTTTTCTCTTGAAAATTTTTGAAAAAATGGTATGATAGTAACAAGTTATTTTTAAGAGGAAAGAAAGGGGAACAATGGAGAAAATCAGTTTAGAATCTCCTAAGACGGGGTCGGACCTAGTTTTGGAAACACTTCGTGATTTAGGAATTGATACCATCTTTGGTTATCCTGGTGGTGCAGTCTTGCCTTTTTATGATGCGATATATAATTTTAAAGGCATTCGCCACATTCTAGGACGCCATGAGCAAGGTTGTCTGCATGAAGCTGAAGGTTATGCCAAATCAACTGGAAAGTTGGGTGTTGCCGTCGTCACTAGTGGACCAGGAGCAACAAATGCCATTACAGGGATTGCAGATGCCATGAGCGATAGCGTTCCCCTTTTGGTCTTTACAGGTCAGGTGGCGCGAGCAGGGATTGGGAAGGATGCCTTTCAGGAGGCAGACATCGTGGGAATTACCATGCCAATCACTAAGTACAATTACCAAGTTCGTGAGACAGCTGATATTCCCCGTATCATTACGGAAGCTTTCCATATCGCAACTACAGGTCGACCAGGGCCAGTCGTCATTGACCTACCTAAAGACGTATCTGCTTTAGAAACAGACTTCATCTATTCATCAGAAGTGAACCTACCAAGCTATCAGCCGACTCTTGAGCCAAATGATATGCAAATCAAGAAAATCTTGAAGCAATTATCCAAGGCTAAAAAGCCAGTCTTGCTAGCTGGTGGTGGAATTAGTTATGCTGAAGCTGCGGCAGAATTAAATGAATTTGCAGAACGTTACCAAATTCCAGTGGTAACTAGTCTTTTAGGGCAAGGTACGATTGCAACGAGTCATCCACTCTTCCTTGGAATGGGGGGGATGCATGGGTCATTCGCAGCTAATATTGCCATGACAGAAGCTGATTTTATGATTAGTATTGGTTGCCGTTTCGATGACCGCTTGACGGGGAATCCTAAGACCTTCGCTAAGAATGCTAAGGTTGCTCACATTGATATTGACCCAGCCGAGATTGGCAAGATCATCAGTGCAGATATTCCTGTGGTTGGAGATGCTAAGAAAGCCTTGCAAATGTTGCTAGCAGAACCGACAGTTCATAACAATACTGAAAAATGGATTGAAAAAGTCACTAAAGACAAGAACCGTGTTCGTTCTTATGACAAAAAAGAGCGTGTGGTTCAGCCGCAAGCTGTTATTGAACGAATTGGTGAATTGACGAATGGAGATGCCATTGTGGTAACAGACGTTGGTCAACACCAAATGTGGACAGCCCAGTATTATCCCTATCAAAATGAACGTCAGTTAGTGACTTCAGGTGGTTTAGGAACCATGGGATTCGGAATTCCAGCAGCAATCGGTGCTAAAATTGCTAACCCAGATAAGGAAGTAGTCTTGTTTGTTGGGGATGGCGGCTTCCAAATGACTAACCAAGAATTGGCTATTTTGAACATTTACAAGGTGCCAATCAAGGTGGTTATGTTGAACAACCACTCACTTGGAATGGTTCGTCAGTGGCAGGAATCCTTCTATGAAGGTAGAACATCTGAGTCAGTCTTTGATACCCTTCCAGATTTCCAATTGATGGCACAAGCTTACGGTATTAAAAACTATAAGTTTGACAATCCTGAGACCTTGGATCAAGACCTTGAAGTCATCACTGAGGATGTTCCTATGCTAATCGAGGTAGATATTTCTCGTAAGGAACAGGTGCTACCAATGGTACCAGCTGGTAAGAGTAATCATGAGATGTTGGGGGTGAAGTTCCATGCGTAGAATGTTAACAGCAAAACTACAAAATCGTTCAGGAGTCCTCAATCGCTTTACCGGTGTCCTGTCTCGTCGTCAGGTTAATATCGAAAGTATCTCTGTTGGAGCAACAGAAGATCCGAATGTATCGCGTATCACCATTATTATTGATGTTGCTTCACATGATGAAGTGGAGCAAATCATCAAGCAACTCAATCGTCAGATTGATGTGATTCGCATTCGTGATATTACAGACAAGCCTCATTTGGAGCGCGAGGTGATTTTGGTTAAGATGTCAGCGCCAGCTGAGAAGCGAGCTGAGATTCTAGCGATTATTCAACCTTTCCGTGCAACAGTGGTAGACGTAGCGCCAAGCTCGATTACCATTCAAATGACAGGAAATGCCGAAAAGAGTGAAGCTCTATTGCGAGTCATTAGACCATACGGTATTCGCAATATCGCTCGTACGGGTGCAACTGGATTTACCCGTGATTAAAAATCCAACTTAAATTTGTTAAACCAGCCTAAAAGGCAATAAATAATAGAAAAGAGAGAAAAACTATGGCAGTTCAAATGGAATACGAAAAAGATGTTAAAGTAGCAGCACTTGACGGTAAAAAAATCGCCGTTATCGGTTATGGTTCACAAGGACATGCGCATGCTCAAAACTTGCGTGATTCAGGTCGCGATGTCATCATCGGTGTACGTCCAGGTAAATCTTTTGACAAAGCAAAAGAAGATGGATTTGACACTTACACAGTAGCAGAAGCAACTAAATTGGCTGATGTTATCATGATTTTGGCACCAGACGAAATCCAACAAGAATTGTACGAAGCAGAAATCGCTCCAAACTTGGAAGCTGGAAACGCAGTTGGATTTGCTCATGGTTTCAATATCCACTTTGAGTTTATCAAAGTTCCTGCGGATGTAGATGTCTTCATGTGTGCTCCTAAAGGACCAGGACACTTGGTACGCCGTACTTATGAAGAAGGATTTGGCGTTCCAGCTCTTTACGCAGTATACCAAGATGCAACAGGAAATGCTAAAAACATTGCTATGGACTGGTGTAAAGGTGTTGGAGCAGCTCGTGTAGGTCTTCTTGAAACAACTTACAAAGAAGAAACTGAAGAAGATTTGTTTGGTGAACAAGCTGTACTTTGTGGTGGTTTGACTGCCCTTATCGAAGCAGGTTTCGAAGTCTTGACAGAAGCAGGTTACGCTCCAGAATTGGCTTACTTTGAAGTTCTTCACGAAATGAAATTGATCGTTGACTTGATCTACGAAGGTGGATTCAAGAAAATGCGTCAATCTATTTCAAACACTGCTGAATACGGTGACTATGTATCAGGTCCACGTGTAATCACTGAACAAGTTAAAGAAAACATGAAAGCTGTCTTGGCAGACATCCAAAATGGTAAATTTGCAAATGACTTTGTAAATGACTATAAAGCTGGACGTCCAAAATTGACTGCTTACCGTGAACAAGCAGCTAACCTTGAAATTGAAAAAGTTGGTGCAGAATTGCGTAAAGCAATGCCTTTCGTTGGTAAAAACGACGATGATGCATTCAAAATCTATAACTAATTAGAAAGCAAAGAATTTTGCTAAAATAGTAGCTTCAGCTATTCGTCGGATATTAGATGTACTGATTTAGGGGTTGAAATCATATGAATATTACCAATTTGTTTTCTATCAAGACAGGATGTGATGAAACTGATAGGCAACTGCAAAAATTATTTTTTCAGTTGGATTTACAATTGGGAGAATTGACAGATCAACTAAGAAAATTAGATTCTAATTTTGTTCCTCGTAGTCAATTTGTAGACACGCTGGATTTGAATGATGTAGAATATAAAGAAATTTTAAACTATTTTATCTTCCATCGTAATGATAGTGAAGAAAGTTTGGCAGAATGGTTATATGATTGGATTTCTACAAATCGTTATGAACTTCCTAAAGAGTTCTCAATTCGTATGGCTCATAAATATCATGAAAGTGTTGCTGAAGTTTTTGGAGATGAATAACTAAAAAAACAGTCATTAGTGACTGTTTTTTATAGAAAAAGAGGTTTTATATGTTAAGTTCAAAAGATATCATCAAGGCTCACAAGGTCTTGAACGGTGTGGTTGTGAATACACCGCTTGATTATGACCATTATTTATCGGAGAAGTATGGTGCTAAGATTTATTTGAAAAAGGAAAATGCCCAACGTGTTCGTTCTTTTAAAATTCGTGGTGCCTATTATGCTATTTCTCAGCTCAGCAAGGAAGAGCGTGAGCGTGGGGTAGTCTGTGCCTCTGCGGGAAATCATGCGCAGGGAGTAGCCTATACCTGTAATGAGATGAAAATTCCTGCTACTATTTTTATGCCAATTACAACTCCGCAACAAAAAATTGGTCAAGTTCGCTTTTTTGGTGGGGACTTCGTAACCATTAAACTAGTTGGAGATACCTTTGATGCTTCAGCTAAAGCAGCCCAAGAATTTACAGTCTCTGAAAATCGTACCTTTATTGATCCCTTTGATGATGCTCATGTCCAAGCTGGTCAAGGGACTGTTGCTTATGAGATTTTAGAAGAAGCTCGAAAAGAATCGATTGATTTTGATGCTATCTTGGTTCCTGTTGGTGGTGGCGGTCTCATTGCTGGGGTTTCTACCTATATCAAGGAAACAAGTCCAGAAATTGAAGTCATTGGGGTAGAGGCTAATGGAGCACGTTCCATGAAGGCTGCCTTTGAAGCTGGTGGGCCTGTTAAACTCAAGGAAATTGACAAATTTGCGGATGGGATTGCTGTACAAAAGGTAGGTCAATTGACCTATGAAGCAACTCGTCAACATGTTCAAACTTTGGTAGGTGTCGATGAGGGATTGATTTCTGAAACTTTGATTGACCTTTACTCTAAGCAAGGGATTGTCGCAGAACCTGCTGGAGCGGCTAGTATCGCTTCTTTAGAGGTTTTAGCTGAATATATCAAGGGGAAAACCATTTGTTGTATCATTTCTGGAGGAAATAATGATATCAACCGTATGCCAGAAATGGAAGAGCGCGCCTTGATTTATGATGGGATCAAGCATTACTTTGTGGTCAATTTTCCACAGCGTCCAGGAGCATTGCGTGAATTTGTAAATGATATCCTGGGGCCAAACGATGATATCACACGTTTTGAGTATATCAAAAGAGCTAGTAAGGGGACAGGGCCTGTATTGATCGGGATTGCTTTGGCAGATAAGCATGATTATGCAGGTTTGATCCGTAGAATGGAAGGTTTTGATCCGGCTTATATTAACTTAAATGGGAATGAAACGCTTTATAATATGCTTGTCTGAGGACTAATAAAAAAATATCATATTATTTGCACAACTGATGTATAGGTGCTATAATGAAGATGAAGAAAGGGGGCGATTCCTATGGACTTAGGAAATCTATCGTGCTATTTCTACTACAACTCACTATAGCACCTATTATTTTTTATTTCAGTTTATAATAATAAAGAAGAATGACTTGTTATATATAGGGTTGTTTTTTAGAATACTATATTATATATATCTAATTTTAAGTTTGATTAAATATAATAGGAATTAGAAAAAATAATCAATGCTTATAAGGTAGATTTGGTGAGTTGATTGAATATAGTATATGATAGCAATAATATGAGGCGAGTAGAACATTTGGAATACTAGGAAGTGCTATTCTAAATGCTGATTGTAATAGCGGTGTGTTATAAGAATATGCAAAATTTGATGAGATAAGTCAATTGTACCGGTTAAAAAAGTTAAATAGTAACAGGAAGGTAACCAAAGGAAATAGAAAGGACAAAATAGATATGAGATAGTCCGAAAAGGAAGATTCTCTTTGACAAACTTATAGATTAAAATGAAGATATAGAATATGACTCCTGTTTATCCTATTGAGAAACTGGTATTTTTTCTCGATGAATATTTTTGCTAATTTGAAGTTTAATAATTCAATTGTTTTCGGGGCGCTTACTAATGGGTTATAGCAACTAAAAACCTATATATTATCGGCTTTAAAAAAGAAGTAAGAAAAAACTAAATCATTTGTTTTATTGAATATATGTTTTTTTATTGACAAAAGTAGTAAAAACGTATACAATTAAGTATTGTAAAGAAGAAAATAGGAGAAAAACATGGCTAAGTCAAACTTTGAAAAAGTAGAATCAGTTGTTGGCTGGGTTCGTGATAAGAAAATCACAGGCTACCGTATCTCTAAAGAAACGAATGCACGTGAAATGTCTATCATTGCTCTGGCGCAGGGTCGTGCAAAAGTAAAAAATATTTCATTTGAAACAGCCCTAGGCCTAATTGATTTCTATGAAAAAAATCATGAAAAATTTGAAGATTAATCTTTGGATAACGGCGGATTCTTGACCCTCAAGTAGTAGAGATAGAGAATCTGCCTTTTCATTTTGGACAGCAAAAAGACTGCATGGTTGATGCAGCCTTTTCTTTTTATTTGAGATAGCGTTGAAGGAATTCTTTTGTACGGTCTTCTTTAGGATTGGTGAAGAGATCTTCTGGTTTGCCTTCTTCAGCAATCACACCCTTATCCATAAAGATAACACGGTGAGAGACATCACGGGCGAATTCCATTTCGTGGGTTACGACAATCATAGTCAAGCCTTCCTGAGCAAGATCCTGCATGATTCTGAGGACCTCTCCAACCATTTCTGGATCGAGAGCTGATGTTGGTTCATCAAAGAGAATAGCGTCAGGATTCATTGAAAGGGCACGAGCGATGGCCACACGTTGTTTTTGACCACCTGAGAGTTGTTTTGGTTTCGCTTGCCAGTAGCGTTCTCCCATGCCGACCTTTTCTAGGTTTTCTTTGGCAATCTTTTCAGCTTCTGTACGTTCGCGTTTAAGGACAGTTGTCTGAGCGACGATTGTGTTTTCGAGAACGTTAAGATTTTCAAAGAGGTTAAAGGATTGGAACACCATCCCTAGTTTTTCACGGTATTGTGTGAGGTCATAGCCTTTTTCGAGGACGTTTTGACCATGATAAAGGATTTGTCCATCAGTTGGTGTTTCAAGTAGGTTAATGGAGCGTAGGAAGGTCGATTTCCCGCTTCCAGAGCTTCCGATGATAGAGATTACCTCTCCCTTGTGGACGGTGAGAGAAATGTCTTTTAACACTTCGTTTTGTCCATAGGATTTTTTGAGGTGTTTAATTTCAAGGATTGCTTGGGTCATTATTTCAAATCCTCCGTTTGCATTTGGTTAGCACCTGTAGTATAGGTATCCATGTCCATTCGGCGTTCGATGAAGCGTAGGATACGTGTTACGGTGAAGGTGAGGACAAAGTAAATCACGGCGATGATTGTAAATGTCTGGAAGTATTGATAGGTTTGCGTTGCCACGGTATTTCCTGAGAAATAAAGTTCGACAACAGAGATAACGTTCAATACAGATGTATCTTTGATATTGATGACAAATTCATTACCAGTTGCGGGTAGGATGTTACGGACCACTTGAGGGAGGACAATCTTACGCATGGTTTGGTTATGAGTCATACCAAGAGCAGTAGCGGCTTCAAATTGTCCCTTGTCAACTGCTAGGATACCACCACGGACGATTTCAGTCATATAGGCACCCGTGTTGATTGAAACGATGAAGATAGCAGCCAGTGTGCGGTCAAGGTTGATACCGAAAGCTTGGGCAGTTCCATAGTAGATAACCATTGATTGAACAATCATAGGTGTACCACGGAAAATTTCGATATAGACATTGAGGATCCAGCCGACTAGTTTTTGTAGGCCATAAATGGCTTTATTTTCAGAGAGAGGAGCAGTACGGAAAACACCAATGGCAAGACCGATAATGAGACCTGTGATGGTTCCGACAATAGAGATTAAAAGAGTGATACCAGCACCACGCAAGAGTTGTTGCCAGTTTTCAGAAAGAATTTTAGCGACTTGGCTAAAAAAACTACTGCTAGTCTCTTCAGTTGTTGTAGCTTCGGCAGGTTGTTCCTTGATCATACGATCCATCAAGGCAACTTGGTCGTCTTTTGAAATGGTTTCAATGCTGGCATTGATTTGGCTAATACGATTGTCATCTTTACGAAGTCCAATAGCGATAGCTGTATCTTCTTCCCCAGTTTTGAAACCTGGTTCTACTTGGACCATCTTAAACTTAGAGTTCGCAGCTTCAGCAGTCAGAGCTTCTGGTCGTTCAGAAACATAAGCATCGATAACACCAGCCTCAAGAGCTTGGCGCATTTGAGCGAAGTCTCCCATGGCTGTTTCTTTTTTAGCACCTGTGATTTGTGCAATCAAGTCATAAAGGTAAACACCTTGTTGAGAAGTGATTTTAGCACCGTTAAAGTCATTCAAAGATTTAGCATTTGCGTAGGCAGAATCTTTTTTGACAAGTAGAACTGGTTCGCTAGTGTAGTAACTGCTCGAAAAGGCAATTTCTTGTTTGCGCTCAGCAGTAGGACTCATACCTGCGATAATCATGTCAATCTTACCAGAAGTAAGGGCAGGGACTAGACCTTCCCACTTGGTTTTAACAACCAAAGGTTCTTTCCCTAAGTCCTTAGCGATTTTCTTGGCGATTTGAACATCGTATCCGTTAGCATACTGGTTGGTTCCATCGATTTTAACAGCTCCGTTGCTATCATCATCCTGGGTCCAGTTAAAGGGAGCATATGCTGCTTCCATCCCGATGCGTAAATATTCATCGGCTTGAGCAACATTGACAAGTCCCAGCATCAGCAAGAGACCTGTGAAAATAGATAAGTATATTTTTCTCATGATTTCTCCTATTTCTAATCTATTAAAAAATAACTGTCTCCTATTTTATCGAAAAATGCGTAATTTTTCAACATAAGTAAGCCTTTACTTACGAAAAAATGCTATAATGATAAGAAAGATAAAAAGGGGGCTTAATTGATGAAAAAAACTTTTTTCTTATTTGTTTTAGGCTTGTTTTGCCTTCTGCCATTCTCTGTTTTTGCCATTGATTTCAAGATAAACTCTTACCAAGGGGATTTGTATATTCATGCAGACAATACGGCAGAATTTAGACAGAAGATAGTTTATCAGTTTGAGGAGGACTTTAAGGGCCAAATCGTGGGACTTGGACGTGCTGGCAAGATGCCTAGCGGGTTTGACATTGACCCTCATCCAAAAGTTCAGGCCTCAAAAAACGGTGCTGAACTAGCAGACGTTACTAGCGAAGTGATAGAAGGAGCAGATAGTTATACTGTTAAAGTTTATAATCCAGGTCAAGAAGGCGACACAGTTGAAGTTGACCTCGTTTGGAACTTAAAAAATTTGCTTTTTCTATATGATGACATTGCTGAATTAAATTGGCAACCTTTAACAGATAGTTCAGGGGCTATTGGCAAGTTTGAATTTCATGTAAGGGGAGACAAGGGGGCTGAAAAACTCTTTTTCCATACAGGGAAACTTTTTAGAGAGGGAATGGTTGAAAAGAGTAACCTTGATTATACTATTCGTTTAGACAATCTTCCGGCTAAGCGTGGAGTTGAACTGCATGCCTATTGGCCTCGGACTGATTTTACTAGTGCTAGGGATCAGGGCTTGAAAGGGAATCGTTTAGAAGAGTTTAATAAAATAGAGGACTCGATTGTTAAAGAAAAAGAGCAAAGTAAACAACTCCTTACTTGGGTCTTCCCTTCGATACTTTCTATCTCCCTGTTATTGAGTGTCTGCTTCTATTTTATTTATAGAAGAAAGACCACTCCTTCGGTCAAATATGCCAAAAATCATCGTCTCTATGAACCACCAATGGAATTAGAGCCTATGGTTTTATCAGAGGCGGTTTACTCGACCTCCTTGGAGGAAGTGAGTCCTCTAACAAAAGGAGCAGGTAAATTTACCTTTGACCAACTTATTCAAGCTACCTTGCTAGATGTGATAGACCGTGGGAATGTCTCTATCATTTCAGAAGGAGATGCAGTTGGTTTGAGGCTAGTAAAAGAAGATGGTTTGTCAAGCTTTGAGAAAGACTGTCTAAATCTGGCTTTTTCAGGCAAAAAAGAAGAAACTCTTTCCAATTTGTTTGCGGATTACAAGGTATCTGATAGTCTTTATCGTAGAGCAAAAGTCTCTGATGAAAAACGGATTCAAGCAAAGGGACGTCAGCTCAAATCCTCTTTTGAAGAAGTATTGAAAGAGATGCAAGAAGGAGTGAGAAATCGGGTTACCTTCTGGGGGCTTCCAGATTATTATCGTCCTTTAACTGGTGGGGAAAAGGCCTTGCAAGTGGGTATGGGGGTCTTGACTATCTTGCCCCTATTTATCGGATTTGGTTTGTTCTTGTACAGTTTGGATGTTTATGGCTATCTTTACCTCCTCTTGCCAATACTTGGTTTTCTAGGTTTAGTTTTGGCTGTTTTCTATTATTGGAAGCTTCGACTAGATAATCGTGATGGTGTTCTAAATGAAGCAGGAGCAGAAGTCTACTATCTCTGGACAAGCTTTGAAAATATGTTGCGTGAGATTGCACGATTGGATCAGGCTGAATTGGAAAGTATTGTGGTCTGGAATCGCCTCTTGGTTTATGCGACCTTATTTGGCTATGCGGACAAGGTCAGTCATTTGATGAAGGTTCATCAGATTCAAGTGGAAAATCCAGATATCAACCTCTATGTAGCTTATGGTTGGCATAGTATGTTTTATCATTCAAGCGCGCAAATGAGCCATTATGCTAGTGTCGCAAATACAGCAAGTACCTACTCCGTATCTTCTGGAAGTGGAAGTTCTGGCGGTGGTTTCTCTGGAGGCGGAGGTGGCGGCAGTATCGGCGCCTTTTAAAGAGAAGTGCCATAGACTGAAAAAGTATGCTATAATGGAAGGTAGAAAAAAGGAGTAATCTATGTATCTTATTGAAATTTTAAAATCTATCTTCTTCGGAATTGTTGAAGGAATTACGGAATGGTTGCCGATTTCCAGTACAGGTCACTTGATTTTAGCAGAGGAATTTATCCAATACCAAAATCAGAATGAAGCCTTTATGTCCATGTTTAATGTCGTGATTCAGCTTGGTGCGATTTTAGCGGTTATGGTGATTTACTTTAATAAGCTCAATCCTTTCAAACCGACTAAGGACAAACAGGAAGTTCGTAAGACTTGGAGACTATGGTTGAAGGTCTTGATTGCCACTTTACCTTTGCTTGCCGTCTTTAAATTTGATGATTGGTTTGATACTCACTTCCATAACATGGTTTCAGTTGCTCTCATGTTGATTATCTATGGGATTGCCTTTATCTATTTGGAAAAGCGCAATAAAGCGCGTGCTATCGAGCCAAGTGTAACAGAGTTGGACAAGCTTCCTTATACGACAGCCTTCTATATCGGCCTCTTCCAAGTTCTTGCCCTTTTACCAGGAACCAGTCGTTCTGGAGCAACGATTGTCGGTGGTTTGTTGAATGGAACTAGTCGTTCTGTTGTAACAGAATTTACCTTCTATTTAGGGATTCCTGTTATGTTTGGAGCCAGTGCCTTAAAGATTTTCAAATTTATAAAAGCAGGACAGCTCTTGAGTTTTGGGCAATTGTTCTTGCTCTTGGTTGCGATGGGAGTAGCTTTTGCAGTTAGTATGGTGGCTATTCGCTTTTTGACCAGCTATGTGAAAAAACACGACTTTACCCTTTTTGGTAAATACCGTATCGTACTTGGTAGTATCTTGCTACTGTATAGCTTTGTTCGTTTATTTGTATAAGAAAAAACCTTGAAGGGGCAGCTCTTCAAGGTTTTATACTCAATGAAAATCAAAGAGCAAATTAGGAAGCTAGCTAAAGGTTGCTCAAAACACTGTTTTGAGGTTGCAGATAGAGCTGACGTGGTTTGAAGAGGTTTTCGAAGAGTATTAAAATCCAGTCATGGTAATCCCCAACAGGCGGACACCTCTTTCTTTCTCGCTTAGTTCTTCATAGAGCTGCAGGGCGATTTGGCTTATCTGACTAGCATCCTGTGTTTTTTGATTCAGACTTTTTCGCTTAGTAAGAGTTGAAAAGTCTTCGTAGCGGATTTTTAAAATGACAATTTTTCCAGCTTTTTCTTGCTGATGTAGATTGAGAGCGACTCTTTCTGATAGAAGAGTCAGCTCTTTTTTGATGTCTTCCTCAGCACGGAGAATCTTCCCGTAGGTTTTCTCCTTCCCGATTGATTTACGGATGCGATTGGATTTGACGGGGGAATTGTGAATACCACGAGCCTTTCGATAAAGGTCATAACCCAGTCTACCAAAACGGTCTATCAGAGTCACTTCAGGAACTTCAAGTAGATCAGCGCCAGTAAAAACACTCATTTGATGAAGTCTTTCCACTGTCTTTTTTCCTACTCCATGAAACTTGGAAATATCCATTTGTTTTAGAAAGTCCTCAGCCTGGTCAGGTAGAATCACTGTCAGACCATGTGGTTTTTGATAATCACTAGCCATTTTAGCTAAGAATTTGTTGTAGGAAACGCCAGCAGAAGCAGTTAGATGGAGTTCTTGCCAGATATCCTCTTGAATGAGGCGAGCAATTTTGACCGCTGACTTGATCCCGAGTTTATTTTCTGTCACATCCAAATAGGCTTCGTCAATGCTCATAGGTTCAATCAAATCTGTATAGCGCTTAAAAATAGCTCGAATCTGGAGTCCCACAGTCTTGTATTTCTCATAATTTCCTGAGATAAAAACGGCTTGGGGACAACGCTCATAGGCTTCCTTAGAGCTCATGGCTGAATGGACACCAAAAGCTCGTGCCTCATAGCTACAGGTAGAAACGACTCCCCGCCCACCTGTTTGCCGAGGGTCACTGCCGATAATGACAGGTTTTCCTCTGAGTTTAGGATTATCCCTGATTTCCACCGCAGCAAAAAAGGCATCCATGTCAATATGGATGATTTTTCTTGACAAATCATTTAACAAAGGAAAAATCAACATGCCTAGCACCTTTTTTACTGCTTATTTTCTTTTATTATACCCTTTTTTCTGAAAAAAAGAAAAAAGGACTTTATTTTTTCAAAAATATAATACAGTTTAAAATAAAATGTAGACTGTTTTAGAAAAGAAAGTATAAAAATAGGGAATTTTCACTTGTTGAAATCGGTTACTGTATGGTATACTTGACTCATGAATGTAACAGATGGTTGTTACTAGAAAGAAAAAAGAGGACATTAACATGGTTGTTAAAACAGTTGTTGAAGCACAAGATATTTTTGACAAAGCTTGGGAAGGCTTCAAAGGCGTAGATTGGAAAGAAAAAGCAAGTGTATCACGCTTTGTACAAGCTAACTACACACCTTACGATGGAGACGAAAGCTTCCTTGCAGGACCAACAGAACGTTCACTTCACATCAAAAAAATTGTAGAAGAAACTAAAGCTCACTACGAAGAAACTCGTTTCCCAATGGACACTCGTCCAACATCTATCGCTGACATTCCAGCAGGATTTATCGATAAAGAAAATGAAGTTATCTTCGGTATCCAAAACGATGAACTCTTCAAATTGAACTTCATGCCAAAAGGTGGTATCCGTATGGCTGAAACTACTTTGAAAGAAAATGGATACGAACCAGATCCAGCTGTTCACGAAATCTTTACTAAATACGTAACAACAGTTAACGACGGTATCTTCCGTGCCTACACTTCAAACATCCGTCGCGCTCGTCACGCACACACTGTAACTGGTCTTCCAGATGCATACTCACGCGGACGTATCATCGGTGTTTACGCACGTCTTGCTCTTTACGGTGCAGACTACTTGATGCAAGAAAAAGTAAACGACTGGAATGCAATTGAAGAAATCGATGAAGAAACAATCCGTCTTCGTGAAGAAATCAACCTTCAATACCAAGCATTGCAACAAGTTGTTCGCTTGGGTGACCTTTACGGAGTTGATGTTCGCAAACCAGCGATGAACGTTAAAGAAGCGATCCAATGGGTTAACATCGCTTTCATGTCTGTCTGCCGTGTTATCAACGGTGCTGCTACATCTCTAGGTCGTGTACCAATCGTATTGGACATCTTTGCAGAACGTGACCTTGCTCGTGGTACATTTACTGAATCAGAAATCCAAGAATTCGTTGATGATTTCGTTATGAAACTTCGTACAGTTAAATTTGCTCGTACAAAAGCTTACGACCAATTGTACTCAGGTGACCCAACTTTCATCACAACTTCTATGGCTGGTATGGGTAACGACGGTCGTCACCGTGTTACTAAGATGGACTACCGTTTCTTGAACACTCTTGACAACATCGGTAACTCTCCAGAACCAAACTTGACAGTTCTTTGGACTGACAAATTGCCATACAACTTCCGTCGCTACTGTATGCACATGAGCCACAAACACTCTTCTATCCAATACGAAGGTGTAACAACAATGGCTAAAGACGGATATGGTGAAATGAGCTGTATCTCATGCTGTGTGTCTCCACTTGACCCAGAAAATGAAGAACAACGCCACAACATCCAGTACTTCGGTGCGCGTGTAAACGTATTGAAAGCCCTTCTTACTGGTTTGAACGGTGGTTACGACGATGTTCACAAAGACTACAAAGTATTTGACATCGAACCAATCCGTGACGAAGTTCTTGAATTTGAATCAGTTAAAGCTAACTTTGAAAAATCTCTTGACTGGTTGACTGACACTTACGTAGATGCTTTGAATATCATCCACTATATGACTGATAAGTACAATTACGAAGCTGTTCAAATGGCCTTCTTGCCAACTAAACAACGCGCTAACATGGGATTCGGTATCTGTGGATTTGCCAACACTGTTGATACATTGTCAGCTATCAAATACGCTACAGTTAAACCAATCCGTGACGAAAATGGCTACATCTACGATTACGAAACAATCGGTGAATACCCACGTTGGGGTGAAGATGACCCACGTTCAAACGAATTGGCAGAATGGTTGATCGAAGCTTACAC
Source organism: Streptococcus sp. 596553 (assembly GCF_900411395.1). GTDB lineage: Bacteria > Bacillota > Bacilli > Lactobacillales > Streptococcaceae > Streptococcus > Streptococcus mitis_BA. Next base: position 116,027 of record NZ_OXCQ01000004.1, read on the forward strand.
AACTCGTCTACGTAGCCACAAACTTTATAAAGACGCAGAAGCTACTGTATCACTTTTGACAATCACATCTAACGTTGCTTACTCTAAACAAACTGGTAACTCACCAGTCCACAAAGGTGTATACCTCAACGAAGATGGTTCTGTAAACTTGTCTAAACTTGAATTCTTCTCACCAGGTGCTAACCCATCTAACAAAGCTAAAGGTGGCTGGTTGCAAAACTTGAACTCACTTTCTAGCCTTGACTTTAGTTATGCAGCTGATGGTATCTCATTGACTACTCAAGTTTCACCTCGCGCTCTTGGTAAGACTCGTGACGAACAAGTTGATAACTTGGTAACAATCCTTGATGGTTACTTTGAAAACGGTGGACAACACGTTAACTTGAACGTTATGGACTTGAACGATGTTTACGAAAAAATCATGTCAGGCGAAGACGTTATCGTACGTATCTCTGGATACTGTGTAAACACTAAATACCTCACTCCAGAACAAAAAACTGAATTGACACAACGTGTCTTCCACGAAGTTCTTTCAATGGATGACGCCTTGGATGCATTGAGCTAATCAAGTGTTTAAGTAATGAAATAAGGAACCCTCGGTCAGTCGACTGAGGGTTGTTTTTTGGGATCTTAAATTCCTTAAGTCAGGTACTGAAATGTCTGACCGGGATTCAAAGATACTTGTTGAGTTGCGGGAGGTATTTGATACTCAATGAAAATCAAAGAGCAAACTAGCCGCAGGTTGCTCAAAGCACCGCTTTGAGGTTGTAGATAAGACTGACAAAGTCAGTCACACATATACGGCAAGGCGAAGCTGACGTGGTTTGAATTTTATTTTCGAAGAGTATGAAAATAAAAACACCACACTTTGTAAGACACAAGGTGTGGTTGTATTTTATCTCTTAGACCAAGTTCTCTTCATAAAGAGAAGGAGGATTGGGTAAATCTCCAAACGACCTGCAATCATTGCAAAGGAGAGGAGAATTTTTGAGATGGGACTAAAGATTGAGAAACTAGAAGTGGTTCCTAGGATAGGCCCGATATTATTGAAGCAGCTAAAGACAGCACTGGTAACGACTAGGAAATCATTGCTATCTAGGCTGACAATAAAGATAAGTGCTAGCAAAATCATAGCATAGATGACAAAGTACTTGAGAATCTTATGCTGGGTATCTTTATCAATCACCGTTTTATTAACATGGAGGGTCAAAACACGGTGGGGCGATAGGATTGACAAAATCTGGTTTTTGGCAATTTTTGAAAGGATGAGGCCTCGAATAACCTTGAGTCCACCTGCGGTTGATCCAGCAGAGCCACCGATTGCCATGAGAAAGAGGAGGATAAACTGGGAGAAGAGGGGCCAGTTGGTAATATCTCCATATCCAAAACCAGTTGTTGTAATGATGTTGGAAACTTGGAAGAAGGCCATTTCAAAGCTCTTTGAAAATCCTGGGTAGAGATAGAGGGTATTAAGGCTAATCAAGCCTGTAGAAACCAGCACGATGACCAAGTAAGCCCTAAGCTCTTCATCTCTAAAGAAGGCCTTGATGCGACGGAGCATAAGGAAGTAGTAGAGATTGAAATTTACCCCAAAAACTAGAACTCCTATACTAACTAGATAGGTAATCAGTGAGCTACCATAGTGAGCAATTCCGTCGTTATAGACGGTAAATCCTCCTGTACCTGCTGTTCCCATGGCAATGACAAAACTATCAAATAGGGGCATGCCAGCCAGATAATAGATGATGACAAAGAGGGAGAAGAGAGCTAGATAAAGGAGATAGAGAATCTGGGCAGTATTTTTTAGCTTGGATACTACTTTACCGAAAACAGGGCCAGGAACCTCAGCCTTCATCACCTCTAGGTGGCTATTTTTGGCATTATCCATAATAGCAAGTGCAAAAACAAGCACTCCCATCCCTCCAATCAAGTGGGTAAAACTTCGCCAGAAGAGGAGGGAACGACTGAGAACCGAAACGTCGTTCAAAATAGTTGCTCCAGTAGTTGTAAAGCCAGAACTGATTTCAAAAAAGGCATCGATAACGCTGGGAATTTGTCTAGCAAAGACAAAGGGGAGACCACCAAAGAAAGACCAAAGGATCCAACAGAGGGCCACAATCAAGACTCCCTCCTTGGCATAAATCCGTTGATTTTTGGGCTTTTGTAAAATTCCTGAACCGCCTAGTAATACGAGAATCCCAATCGTTGTAAAGAGAGCTGTAAAGACTTGGCTCGATTCACGGTAATAGATAGCGACAGACACAGGAACCAAAAGAAGAACAGCTTCAATCAAAAGTAATTTTGAAAGGAGGTAACGAATCATACTTTTATTCATTTCTTACCTCGCGATCAAGTCATAAATCTTGGTGATGTTTGGCAACAAGGTTGTTACTAGGAGCTTGTCTCCAACTTCCAACATATCCTCCCCGGTAGGGAAAATAGTCTTGCCCTTTCGAATGATGGCTGCAATAAGAACCCCTTTTTTCAATTTCAGTTGAGAAAGAGGTTTGGCAGTCATCTTATTAGCTTCCTTGATATGGAATTGCAGAGTTTCGATTTGACCATTGGCTAGATGGTGCATGGCTTGAAGGTCTGAATACTGGGCATTAACCCGACCACGAATAAAGTGCATGATTGTATCTACAGCGATGCTTTTAGGTGTGATGATACTTGAAAAATCAGGCGCATTGATAATCTCGAGTAGACTGGTTCGATTGACCTTGGTAATATTTTTCTGTACACCTACTCTGTCAAGGAACATCGAAGTAATCAGATTTTCCTCATCGACTCCTGTTAGAGTCGCAACGGCATCATAGTGTTGAGCACTTTCTTCTAGCAGGATATCTTTTGCAGTACCATCTCCTTGGACGATATGAAGATTTGGAAATTTCTCGCTAAAGAAGCTAGCGATTTCAGGATTGATTTCAATAACCTTGGTATCGATACGACTGTCTTTGAGGATACCTAGTAGATAATAGGCAATTCTACCAGCTCCAACAATGAGAAGGCTCTTCACGGCACGAGACTTGAAATAATTATGGAAGAGCATCATGTCAACACGGTTACCAGTGACAAAGATTCTATCTTTATCCTGTACAGTCATGTCACCGCTTGGAATGATAATTTGATGATCCCTCTCTATCGCACATACAATGACATTGCCAAATTTTTTCCGAAAATCAGAAATGGGCATTTGGCAAAGACCACTGGAAGATTTTACAGTGAATTCCATCAAGCTGACCCGTCCCCCAAAGAAACGTTCGACAGATAGGGCGTTGGGGAAGTCAATGATATTCGCGATAGCGCGGGCAGCCAAGAGCTCAGGGTTAACGATAAGAGAAAAACCGAGAATATTCTTTTCCTTGAAATAAGAGTTAGAATATTCAGGGTTCCGCACCCGAACGATGGTCTCTTTAGCTCCCATTTTTTTGGCTAGAACGGCTGCAATCATGTTCACTTCATCGTATTCAGTCAGGGCGATAAAGATATCACAATCCTGGACACTGGCTTGCTCAAGGATGGTAAAATCGGCCCCGTTACCAAGGATACCCATGATATCAAAGCGATTAACAATATGATTGAGGACAGCTTCGTCTTGCTCAATCAGCAAAACATCATGCTTTTCTGCAACCAAGGAGCGACAGAGGGCAAAACCAACTTTTCCCCCTCCGACAAGGATAATTTTCATAATAAAACCTACTTTTTCATGATGTAACTATCATACCTTTTTTCAAGAAAAAATGCACCTACTAGCTAATCACCAGAGTTTTTAGTAGGAAATTTGCTATAAGGTAAAACTATACCCTAATCAATTGAAATAGCTATTAGCACCTTTCTCTGAAATATGGTATGATAAAGGATATACAAGGAGATAAAATGAATAATAATTTACTGGTATTACAATCAGACTTTGGTCTGGTTGATGGTGCGGTATCGGCTATGATTGGAGTGGCTTTAGAAGAGTCTCCAACCTTAAAAATCCATCACTTGACGCACGATATCACGCCTTATAATATTTTTGAGGGGAGCTATCGTCTCTTTCAGACGGTGGATTACTGGCCTGAGGGAACGACTTTTGTATCGGTTGTCGATCCAGGTGTCGGCTCGAAACGTAAGAGTGTGGTTGCCAAGACTGCAAAAAATCAATACATTGTCACGCCAGATAATGGAACGCTTTCTTTTATCAAGAAACACGTTGGCATTGTAGCTATTCGTGAAATTTCTGAAGTGGCCAATAGACGTCAAAACACAGAGCATTCTTATACCTTCCACGGTCGTGATGTTTATGCTTATACTGGTGCTAAACTGGCCAGCGGTCACATTACTTTTGAGGAAGTGGGGCCAGAGCTCAGTGTAGACCATATTGTAGAGCTTCCAGTCGTAGAGACCATCATTGAAGATCATTTGGTGAAGGGAGCTATTGATATTCTGGATGTGCGTTTTGGTTCGCTTTGGACCTCTATCACGCGAGAAGAATTTTACAAACTGGAACCAGACTTTGGTGACCGTTTTGAAGTGACTATCTATCACGCTGATATGCTGGTCTATCAAAATCAGGTTGTTTATGGCAAATCATTTGCGGATGTGAGAATTGGGCAACCCATCCTTTACATCAACTCTCTCTATCGTTTAGGTCTGGCTATCAACCAAGGTTCTTTTGCCAAGGCCTATAATGTGGGTGTCGGTTCATCTTGGACCATTGAAATAAAGAAAATAGAAGGATAAAATAGGAGAATAAATAGTATGGAAATCAAATTTACAATTAAACAAGTTGTTGCTGTCGGAATTGGCGCTGCCCTCTTTGTCGTCATCGGGATGATCAACATTCCGACCCCTGTTCCCAATACAAGCATCCAGCTTCAGTATGCGGTACAAGCGCTACTTTCTATTATTTTTGGACCGATTATCGGTTTGCTTGTCGGGTTGATTGGTCATGCAATCAAGGACTCTCTTGCTGGCTACGGTCTTTGGTGGACTTGGATTATTGCTAGTGGTCTCTTTGGTCTAGCTGTCGGACTCTTTAGAAAATACATTCGAGTAACACAGGGTGTTTTTGAGTTGAAGGATATTGTCTTCTTTAACCTCATTCAGATTGTTGCAAATGCCCTTGTTTGGGGTGTCTTGGCACCACTTGGAGATGTTGTGATTTATCAAGAAGCGGCAGAAAAAGTATTTGCCCAAGGGATTGTTGCTGGAATTGCTAATGCTGTAACTGTAGCTATTGCAGGTACCCTTCTCTTGCTAGCTTATTCACGTACGCAGACTCGTTCAGGAAGTTTGAAAAAGGATTAACATAAAGGAAAAGGCTGGGCAACCAGTCTTTTTCGATGTTTATAGACTAGTCAGGCAAGCAAGCTGGGATAGGAATCTTTTTGGCGCTAAGTTTTTAAGAGAAGAGTCTGCAAGAAGGGTTCGATTTATGATAAAATAGAAGTCTAATACTCTGCGAAAATCTCTTTAAACCGCGTCAGCTCTATCTGCAACCTCAAAACAGTGTTTTGAGCAACCTACGGCTAGCTTCCTGGTTTGCTCTTTGATTTTCATTGAGTAGAAGAAGCGAATGAAGAGAGTAAGATGAAAGAAGCTATAATTGAGTGGAAGGATTTCTCTTTCCAGTATGAAACGCAACAAGAACCAACCTTGCAAGGGGTGGACTTGACCATTTATAAGGGAGAGAAAGTCTTAATTGTTGGGCCATCTGGGTCAGGTAAGTCGACCTTGGGTCAATGTTTGAATGGGATTATTCCCAATATTTACAAGGGTCAGATGTCTGGAGAATTTTTGATCAAGGGGCAAGCAGCATTTGATATGAGCATCTATGATAAATCTCATCTAGTCAGCACAGTTTTGCAGGATACAGATGGGCAGTTTATCGGGTTATCCGTGGCAGAGGACTTGGCTTTTGCTCTAGAAAATGATGTAACAGCACTAGATGAGATGAAAAATCGTGTTCATAAATGGGCTGAAAAGCTGGACCTTCTTGATTTACTAGCTCAGAGACCTCAGGATTTGTCTGGTGGACAAAAGCAGCGAGTTAGTCTAGCTGGTGTCTTGATTGATGAGAGTCCGATTCTTTTGTTTGATGAGCCACTCGCCAATCTGGATCCCAAGTCAGGTCAGGATATTATCGAATTGATTGACCAGATTCATAAGGAAGAGGGGACGACGACTCTTATTATCGAGCACCGTTTGGAGGATGTTCTGCATCGCCCTGTGGATCGGATTGTCTTGATTAATGATGGTCATATCCTATTTAATGGGAGCCCTGATCAGTTACTAGCGACTGATTTATTGACACACAATGGAATTCGGGAACCCCTTTATCTAACCACTCTCCGTCAATTGGGTGTGGATTTAGTCAAGGAAGAACAATTAGCAGATCTGGATAACTTGTCTATCTCAAAAGGTCAGGTTCAGTTGCAGAATGAACTGGCAAAAGAAACCGTAGAATTGCAGTCACTCTTTAAATTAGAGGATTTGTCTTTTTCTTATGATGATAGACCGATTTTAAAATCCATTTATCTGGATATTAAAAAGGGCGAAAAGATTGCCATTGTCGGGAAAAATGGAGCAGGGAAATCAACCCTAGCCAAGGCCATAAGTAGCTTTATCCAGACGGAAGGTCGCTATCTGTGGGAAGGGCAGGAGATCAAAGAAGATTCTGTTGCAGAGCGGGCGGAACGAGTAGGCTATGTGCTGCAAAATCCTAATCAAATGATTTCAACCAATATGATTTTTGATGAGGTGGCTCTGGGACTTCGTTTGCGAGGTGTGGACGAGCAGGAAATTGAAACGAGAGTCTATGAAACTTTGAAAATCTGTGGTCTTTATGAATTCCGTAATTGGCCTATTTCTGCCCTTTCGTTTGGACAGAAAAAACGTGTCACTATTGCCTCGATTTTGGTTTTAGGAGCTGAAATTATCCTCTTAGATGAACCAACTGCAGGTCAAGACCAGAAGAACTATACTGAGATTATGGAATTTCTCGAAGAGTTGCATCAACAAGGGCATACCATTGTCATGATTACCCATGATATGCAATTGATGCTGGATTATTCAGACCGGGCCTTTGTCATGGTGGATGGGGAACTGATTGCCGATACCGATCCAGCTAGTTTGTTGAGCAATCCTGAGCTGTTAGTAAAAGCCAATCTAAAAGAAACTTCTATCTTCAACTTGGCTAAGAAACTCGACGTGGATCCACTTGCTTTAACGGCATTTTACAAAGAAAGGAGAGAAGGATGCAAGCAAAATTAATTGGTTACCAGCATAGAGATACTGCGATTCATCGCTTGTCAGGAGCTGGTAAACTCCTCTTTTTCATCCTCGTGTCATTGGCGGCCATGATTAGCTATGATACCAGACTGCTTGTTCTGATTGCTATCTTTTCGGTCTTTTTCCTCTATTTGTCAGAAATCCGTTTTAAAGATGTTTCCTTTGTGGCCGTTTTTGCGACGGTATTTGCGATTTTGAATGTCTTGATGGTCTATCTCTTTTCTCCCGAGTATGGGGTTGGACTTTACGGAGAGAGAAGTGTGATTTGGCAGGGAATCGGAGCCTACACTCTGACCAGCCAAGAGCTCTTTTATCTTCTAAATCTAGCCATTAAGTATCTTTGCACCATTCCTCTGGCTATTATCTTTTTGATGACAACTCATCCTAGTCAGTTTGCTTCTAGTTTAAATCAAATTGGTGTGCCTTACAAGATTGCCTATTCAGTCAGCCTGACCTTGCGCTATATTCCAGATTTGCAGGAAGAATTCTTTACCATCAAGATGTCTCAGGAAGCGCGTGGGATGGAATTATCCAAGAAGGCTTCTCTTATGCAACGAATCAAAGGAAATCTGCGCATTATTACACCCTTGATTTTTAGCTCGCTAGAACGCATTGATACCATTGCTACAGCTATGGAGCTTCGACGCTTTGGGAAAGAGAAAAAACGGACTTGGTATAGTTATCAGGCCTTGAAAAAAGGAGATTATATTACCTTGCTCTTGGCAGCTGCTTTTTTAGTAGCTAGTTTACTACTTATCTTGCAGAATCAGGGACGATTTTACAACCCTTGGAAATAATATTGTCAAAGTTTTTATTAGATAAGTGAAGAGAAATTATTCTATAACTTTTTATTGATAGATTGTATGAGAAATAAAGTTAATAATTGTATGCTTGAAACTTTTTGATAAAATATGAATTAGTTTGTACACTTTATAGTAGAATTTACACTACAAAATCAAAGTTATTCAAATATAATCATTTTTAACTAAGTTCAGTGTCACAATGTAGAGACGATATAAAATAGTAAAAGTATTTAATTTAAATCGTGTTAATTTCATTTTGTATAAACATGGGAAAATATTGAATGTATATAATGACGGGAGATGATTTACAATGATAAGTTTAGAGCTGTTGTCTGAAGAAAATAGTTTAGACGTCTATTTTTTTGAAAAAGAGAATCAAGAGTATTTTGAGCGGAATTTACCTCCTAGACCAGCTAACTATTTTGATTTAGAAGGTTTTAAAGAAATTACGAGGGAATTGTTAAGGGAACAAGAGAATCATGATGTCTACATGCATCTTATTAGAGATGCACAAGGAGTTATGGTCGGAAGAATCAATTTAAGTGTTTTAGAGAATAATCGAAAAACAGCAGAGCTTGGGTATAGGATTGGGGAAAATGTTAGCAATTTAGGTTATGCCAGCGAAGCGGTTAAACTCGTTTTAGAAAAATCCTTCACGACTTATGGTTTCAATAGAATCATTGCAGGAACGGCAACAGGTAATCTAGCCTCTCAGAAGGTGCTTTTAAAAAATGGCTTCATCTTTAGTAGGGTTATAGAAAATGACTTACAAATTCATAATGAGTGGCTTCATACAGCAGTATTTGAAATAACGAGGTCATAATATCATCATTCCCAGTCCACAGATAGGTATAAAAGAGTAAGCAATTTTTGCAGATATTTAAGAATTTTCTCCTAGAACCCCCAAGAAATAGCTTGAAAAAATTGAAAAAATCAAGTCGTTTCTATTGACAATGATTCTGAAAGTGTTATACTAAGAAAGTAGTTTCGCTGATTTACTTCAAACCTGTTGTGAGGTAAGTTAACGATGCCTTAACCACGCTGTTTGCTGAGCTTGACTCCGGGCAGTGTGGCTATTTTTTTGCAATGGTGAAAGGAAGCAAGTCATGACAAATCACATTGTATTATTTGAACCACAAATTCCACAAAATACAGGCAATATCGCGCGTACTTGCGCTGCGACCAATTCTCCCCTCCACATCATCAAGCCAATGGGCTTTCCTATTGACGACCGCAAGATGAAGCGAGCTGGATTGGATTATTGGGATAAGCTAGAAATTTATTTTTACGAGAGTTTGGAGGATTTCATGTCTCAGATGAAGGGCAAACTTTATCTGATTTCTAAATTTGCTGAGAAAGTGTATTCTGATGTGGATTTATCGACTAACGAAGACCATTATTTTCTCTTTGGACGTGAAGACAAGGGTTTACCTGAGGACTTTATGCGAGAACATCCTGAAAAGGCTCTCCGTATTCCTATGAATGATGAACATGTCCGCAGTCTCAATGTGTCTAATACCGTCTGCATGATTGTCTACGAAGCTCTTCGCCAGCAGAACTTTGCAGGTCTTGAGCTTGTTCATACCTATGAAGTGGATAAATTGAAATAAAAAATGAAAATGAACAAAATGCTTGCGCTTGCAAGCGTTTTTTGTTATGATAAAAGAGTCTTCAGGGCAGGGTGAAATTCCCGACCGGCGGTAAATTTGACTATCTATTTTAGCTTTCTCGTCGTTGTCTTGTCTCGATATACTTTAAGTATTATCTTTGACTGCGACGCCTAGATAAATCTAAAATATCTTAGCTAAATAAGTCCGCGAGCGTAAGCTGATGTGGTGAGATTCCACAACCGACAGTATAGTCTGGATGGGAGAAGACGAAAGAATAGCTTTGTCTGTTCTGATAGATTTATAGCTAAACTGTAACCGCTTGCTTGAATTTCCTTAGTAGAGTGAGAGGGAACTTTTGGGATATAAAAAGATAGAATAGATAGAGAAATCCTTTCTAACTTCTTCTGATTTTATAGAAAATTGGAGGAACCTGTTATGACAAACACACGTCGACTTTCGACCATTGCAATTCTATCAGCCATTTCATTTGTGCTGATGTACTTTGACTTTCCGCTTTTGCCAGCGGCATCTTTCCTCAAGATCGAATTTAGTATCTTGCCAGTCCTTGTGGGCTTGGTGGTCATGGATTTGCCTGCTGCTCTAGGAGTTCTCTTGCTTCGCTCACTCTTGAAATTGCTTCTTAACAGCCAGGGAGTGAATACTTACATTGGTTTGCCAATGAATATCGTAGCTTTGGGAGTTTTTGTCATCGTATTTGCTTTGATTTGGAAAAAGGAACGGACAACCCTTCGTTTCCTACTAGGATCTCTAGCTGGAACTATTGGCTTGACCGTGGCTATGTTGGTTCTCAACTATGTTTATGCTGTTCCTTTGTACGCTAAGTTTGCTAACTTTGATATTGGAAAAATTTTGGGACTGTCCAACTACCTAATGACCATGGTATTACCTTTTAACTTGATTGAGGGTGTAATCTTTTCCGTTTCATTCTGGTTGTTGTACGTCCTTTTGAAACCAACCTTAAAACACTATGAAAGATAAACAAACATTTTTAATGAAGGGCAGTTTTGCCCTTTTACTTTTCGTTATTCTTGGCTACATGGTCAAATTTTACCCTGAAACGCTGGTCGGTTTTGACCAACCGATACAGACTGCCGTTCGAGGAGACTTACCAGATTATTTGACTATTCTTTTCCGAGCCATCACACGCTTGATTGATATTCCGGTGATTATCACTTGGGTTGTTATTACAGCTTTTGTCTTTTATCGTAAGCGGTGGAAGATAGAAAGTTTCTTCATGCTGGGAAATCTGGCTTTGGCAGGTCTTTTAATCGTGACCTTTAAAAATATTTACCAGCGCCCACGACCAGCTATTTTACACTTGGTAGATGAGAAGGGATTTTCCTTCCCAAGTGGCCATTCTCTGGCTGTAACCTTGATGGTCGGTTCTCTGATTGTTATTCTTAGTCAGCGGATTAAAGATTCGGTCGAGAGAAAAATCGTACAAATCGTCCTTGGCCTCTACCTAGTCAGTGTGTTGGTATCAAGGGTCTATCTGGGAGTTCATTATCCATCAGACGTTCTTGCCAGTCTCTGTGTGGGCTTGGGAGTCCTGTTTATAGAGTTTCCCTTCTATGACAAGCTCCGCTTCCAATGGCGATTTAAAGGCAAGCAGAAGTGAGTATCGAATTCCCTTGAGGAGAAAGAAATGAAAGTCAATATAAAAGATCTCCATCCGACTCAACTATACTTATCAGAAAAGAAACTAGCAGGCATCCAGACACTTTATCAGTCGGCAGAAATAATCAATGTTGCTCCAATCAGTATTCTTGCGTTCGGAGATTGCTTGTTGATTACAGATGGGCATCACAGGGCTTATCAGGCTTTATTGGCAGGTCGGGATACGATTTCTGCTGAGTGGGATAGAGACGGCGGTGATGAACTATATCATCTCTATGCGCAAGCTTGTGAGGAAAGAAAGATTTACTCTGTTCTGGATTTAAAAAATCATATCTTAGCTCAAGATGAGTATGAAGCAAAATGGTATAACTGGTGTGATGGTTTTAATCAAGCAGCAACTCTCTTATTGAAAAGGAAAGCAGATGAAAGAGATCTTACAAATAGATAATGCACTGCGTCTTGTTCCTTATTGTAAGGTCAATCATTGTGAGGAAGCTTTTGCTTGGTATCAGAATGTGGACTTGGTTTACCTCGTAGATGGGGTGAAGCTTCCTTATAGTCAAGAAACTTTGGAAGCCATGTATTCCTATTTGGATCAGCATGGTGAACTTTTTTGGATTGAAGTCAAGGAGAAGGGAGAATGGTTTCCAATTGGGGATGTTACACTATCTCAGGATAATCTCCCCATTGTGATTGGGAATTCCGCTTACCAACATCGAGGACTTGGAAAAAAGATTCTAAGTACTTTGATTGAATTGGCTCGAGTAAAAGGATGGAAAGAATTGAGAGTCAAGGAAATCTACACCTACAATCATGCTTCTAGGAGGTGTTTCAAGTCGCTTGGATTTGTGGAAAATGGAGCAACAGAAAAAGGAAGGAGTTTTGTACTGAAATTAGTCTAATCCTGCCACTTTCTCCCCCTTAACCTTTGACTATTCCGCAAAATTATCGTAAAATAAAGAGTAAATGATAAAATGAGGTCAGAGTCTGTTCGCTCTGGCGATAGTAGTATAAATGAGGAGAAACGCTTTGGAATTAGAAGTATTTACTGGGCAAGAAAAAAGTGAACTATCTATGATTGAGGTAGCGCGTGCTATCTTGGAACTTCGTGGTCGTGATCATGAGATGCATTTTAGCGATCTTGTAAACGAAATTCAAAACTACCTTGGAACATCAAACAGCGATATCCGTGAAGCCTTGCCTTTGTTCTACACAGAGTTGAACTTTGATGGTAGCTTCATCTCGCTTGGAGACAACAAATGGGGGCTTCGTTCATGGTATGGTGTGGACGAAATTGACGAAGAAATCATCGCTCTTGAAGAAAATGATGACGATGAAGTGGCACCAAAAGCTAAGAAAAAACGCGTCAATGCCTTTATGGACGGCGATTCAGATGCTATTGACTACAATGCAGATGATCCAGAAGACGAAGATGCATACGAAGCAGATCCAGCTCTTTCATATGATGATGAAAATCCAGATGATGAGAAAAATGAAGTGGAAGCTTATGATGCAGAAATCAACGAAATCGCCCCTGATGACTTGGGTGAAGACGTGGATCTCAACGAGGAGGATGACGAGTTCTCAGAAGATGATGCTGAAACCAGCGAGGAATAAAAGTTAGGTATTGACAATTATCCTATTTTTAGGTATCATATTGTTCGGGCACCTCTTTTAGAGGTCGGGGCTCCCTAGTTCTTAGGGAGCTATTTTTGTTTTTTCAAGAAGTTATCTTCTTGTATTTTATACTCAATGAAAATCAAAGAGCAAACTAGGAAACTAGCCGCAGGTTGCTCAAAACACTGTTTTGAGGTTGTAGATAAGACTGACAAAGTCAGGAACACATATCTACGGCAAGGCGACGTTGACGCGGTTTGAAGAGATTTTCGAAGAGTATTAGTTGTGAATCTGGTGCAGTTGTCCCAGATTATTCTTATTAGTAGGGTCTTGTTTTCTATGTCCCCACGTAGTTAGCAAGACCTTGAGCATTTTAGAAAGAGGAATCTATGTCTACGAAATATATTTTTGTAACTGGTGGTGTGGTGTCGTCTATTGGGAAAGGGATTGTCGCAGCGAGTCTGGGTCGTCTCTTGAAAAATCGTGGTCTCAAAGTAACCATTCAAAAGTTTGACCCTTATATCAATATTGATCCGGGAACTATGAGTCCTTACCAGCACGGGGAAGTTTTTGTGACAGATGACGGAGCTGAGACAGATTTGGACTTGGGTCACTATGAACGTTTCATCGATATCAATCTCAACAAATATTCCAACGTGACAACTGGTAAAATTTACAGTGAAGTGCTTCGTAAAGAACGCCGTGGAGAATACCTTGGGGCAACCGTTCAGGTCATTCCTCATATCACAGATGCTTTGAAAGAAAAAATCAAGCGTGCCGCTCTAACGACCGACTCTGATGTCATTATCACAGAGGTTGGTGGAACAGTAGGAGATATCGAGTCCTTGCCATTCTTAGAGGCCCTTCGTCAGATGAAGGCAGATGTGGGGGCGGATAATGTTATGTACATCCATACAACCTTGCTTCCTTACCTCAAGGCTGCTGGTGAAATGAAGACCAAACCAACTCAACACTCTGTAAAAGAATTGCGTGGATTGGGAATCCAACCAAATATGTTGGTTATTCGTACAGAAGAGCCGGCTGGTCAAGGAATTAAAAACAAACTAGCCCAGTTCTGTGATGTGGCACCAGAAGCCGTTATCGAATCGTTGGATGTTGAACACCTTTACCAAATTCCATTGAACTTGCAGGCTCAAGGTATGGACCAAATTGTTTGTGACCACCTGAAATTAGATGCACCAGTAGCGGATATGACAGAATGGTCAGCCATGGTGGACAAGGTCATGAACCTTAAGAAACAAGTCAAGATTTCCCTTGTCGGTAAGTATGTTGAGTTGCAAGATGCCTACATTTCTGTGGTTGAAGCCTTGAAACACTCTGGTTATGCCAATGACGCAGAAGTTAAAATCAATTGGATTAATGCCAATGATGTGACAGCAGAGAATGTGGCAGAGCTTTTGTCTGATGCGGACGGAATCATTGTACCAGGTGGTTTTGGTCAACGTGGTACGGAAGGGAAAATCCAAGCCATTCGCTATGCGCGTGAAAAGGATGTTCCAATGTTAGGTGTCTGCTTGGGAATGCAGTTGACTTGTATCGAATTTGCTCGTCACGTTTTAGGTCTCGAAGGTGCCAATTCTGCAGAGCTTGCACCAGAAACAAAATACCCTATCATTGATATTATGCGTGATCAGATTGATGTTGAGGATATGGGGGGCACCCTTCGTTTGGGGCTTTATCCATCTAAGTTGAAACGTGGCTCTAAGGCAGCAGCTGCATATCACAATCAAGAAGTGGTGCAACGCCGTCACCGTCACCGCTATGAGTTTAACAATGCATTCCGTGAGCAGTTTGAGGCAGCAGGCTTTGTCTTTTCAGGAGTGTCTCCAGACAATCGTCTGGTAGAAATCGTGGAAATTCCTGAAAATAAATTCTTTGTAGCGTGTCAGTATCACCCTGAACTGTCAAGTCGTCCAAATCGTCCAGAAGAACTCTACACTGCCTTTATTACTGCAGCGGTTGAGAACAGCAATTAGCAAAATCAGAACCTTTGAGAAGAATCTCAGAGGTTTTTTGCATACAATGATATTGCAGTATATCTGAGTTAGGAGTCCTCTGTATGTACCTGCTACCGTTGAAATCAATAGCGACTCCCTCTTGCCCTGTGCTAGTGAATGGATTTATCAGTATATTGAAGTGAAATAAAATCTGAACAAATTAATTCGGAAAGCCAAATCAATTTCTAGAAATATTTTAGCAGTCAAGGTGTACTGTTATAGATTCAATACACTATACTTTTTTAATTTAATCCACTATATCTGCAGAATACTCTCTCAGTTTCATTCAGCCTAGTCTTGCTTAGGAAAAGCAAAAAGCCATCCCATTCAGGATAGCTTCTTGGTTTTTAGATTTGTTCTGCAAAAACCTTTTCAGCAAGGTTCATAGCGTGGTCTGATACACGAGTGTAGTGTGAGATGATATCGATAAAGTTTACCCCAGCTTGTGTTGAACATTCGCCTTTATTGAGGCGTTTGATGTGGGTTTTTCTGAGAACACGTTCTATCTTATTGATTGCTTCATGACGTTCTACAAGACTGCGTGCTTTTTCAATATCATTGTTTTCCACACTATCCAGAGCATCTTTGATAAAGTCACTAGTTTGGCGGTAAACTTCCTCTAATTCTTTCAAGGCGGCATCAGAAAATTCAACATTTTTCCGTTGAAGATAGTCAGTCAGATTGAGTAGAGCCTCCGCGTGGTCTCCAATCCGTTCCAAATCACGGGAGGAATCAAGGATATTGGTGAGTACTTCGCTTTCTTTTTGACTGAGAGCTTCGCTTGAAAGGGCAATGAGATAACGTGTTAATTGCTCATCGATGGTGTTAATTGCTTCTTCGGTTTTATGCCCTTTTTCAGCAACTTTTTCATCCAAGTCAATGATATACTTATAGGAAAGGTCAAAGGCTTTAGCAGCGTAGTTTCCTAAGTGCAAGAGCTCTTTCTTAGCATTTCCGAGAGCGATAGATGGGGCTTGTTTGATGAAATGTTCATCAAGATATAAGGGTTCGTATTTGACAATCTCGTCCTCTCCAGGAATAATCTTGGTTACAAAGTAAGCCAGAGCTCCGATAAATGGAAATTGGACAATGGTATTGGTAATATTAAAGGTTCCATGAGCAAAGGCGATGGTCATTTCCGGTGCTAGATTTAGCGTAGATTCAAACCAATGAATCAAGCCAGTGAAAGGTACAAGGAAGACAATACAGATAACCGTACCAATCACGTTAAAGGCGACATGGGCACCTGCTACCCGTTTAGCTGCAATATTAGCACCTAAAGAGGCAATGATGGCTGTAATGGTTGTCCCGATATTGTCACCAAATAGAACTGGCAAAGCTCCTTGCAGGTCAATGAGGTTGCTGGCGTAGAGGTTTTGTAAAATCCCGATGGTAGCCGAGGAAGCTTGAATCAGTAAGGTCAAGCCGGTACCGACAAAGACACCCAAAACAGGATTCTTACTTAGCTCAATCATATAGTCTTTAAAGACCTGTAAATCTTTGAGTGGAGCCATTGCGCCACTCATGAGATTGAGGGCAAAAAAGATACCACCGACACCAAAGAGGATGCGTCCGATATTATTGACTGTCCGATTTTTTGTAAAGAAGAGGCAGACAGCACCGATAAAGAGCATAGGCAGGGCATAGTCACCTAGTTTAAACCCAATAAGAAAGGATGTGACTGTTGTCCCAATATTAGCCCCCATGACAATCCCGATAGCCTGACGTAAGGTTAGGAGACCGGCACTGACCAGACCGACTGTGATAACTGTTACACCAGAACTAGACTGAATTAGAGCAGTCATCCCAATACCAACCAGAACTCCAAAGAAAGGATTACTAGTATACTTGTCAATGTAAAAACGAAGGCGATCTCCAGCAGCTTGCTGCAAACCGTCTCCCATGGTCTTGATACTATATAAGAATAGTCCCAGACCACCTAAAAAGTGAAATAAAATTTCCTGCCAATTAATGGACATTTCTTTTTCCTCCGAAAAATAATAACGGAATTTCTCCTATTCTATTTTAAAGGATAAAAGTAAATCTAACAAGTGTTAAGCTAAGATTTTAGAAAGAAAATTCGTGAGAAAAGGCCTTAATTATATTAATTTTACCAATTTCTAACCTAGATATAGATATTTCCTTTTATATATTGACATTTAAAAGAAATATTTTAAAATTAGGGAGAAATTATCTTAATCCCTGTGATTGGGATAAAAATTTTACGAAGAAAGTTAAGCGCTTTCTTTAAAATAATAAAATCAATCTTTTAGGAGGAGAAAATGAAGAATTCATTTTTTGAAAGACGTTGTCGGTACAGTATTCGTAAGTTATCAGTAGGAGCCTGCTCGCTGATGATTGGGGCTGTTTTATTTGCTGGTCCAGCCTTGGCAGAAGAAACTGCAGTTCCTGAAAATAGCGGAGTCAATACAGAGCTTGTTTCAGGGGAGAGTGAGCATTCGGCCAATGAAGTTGATCAGCAGAATGAAGGAGAACATGCTAGAGAAAATAAGCCAGAAAAGGCAGAAGGAGTAGCGACAGCATCTGACACTGCTTCGCCAGCAAGCAATGAAGCTGCAACTACTGAAACTGCAGAGGCAGTAAGCGTAGCTAAATCAGAGGAAAAACCAAGTGAGGTGGCTGCAGAAACACCATCTGCAGAAGCAAAACCAAAGTCTGACAAGGAAACGGAAGCAAAGCCTGAAGCAACTAGCCAAGGAGATGAGTCTAAGCCAGCAGCAGAAGCTAATAAGACTGAAAAAGAAGTCCAGCCAGATGTCCCTAAAAATACGGACAAAACATTAAAACCAAAGGAAATCAAATTTAATTCTTGGGAAGAATTGTTAAAATGGGAACCAGGTGCTCGTGAAGATGATGCTATTAACCGCGGGTCTGTCGCCCTCGCTTCACGTCGGACAGGTCATTTGGTTAATGAAAAAGCTAGCAAGGAAGCAAAAGTTCAAGCCCTATCAAACACCAATTCTAAAGCAAAAGACCATGCTTCTGTTGGTGGAGAAGAGTTCAAGGCCTATGCTTTTGACTATTGGCAATATCTAGATTCAATGGTCTTCTGGGAAGGTCTCGTACCAACGCCTGACGTTATTGATGCAGGTCACCGTAACGGGGTTCCTGTATATGGTACACTCTTCTTCAACTGGTCTAATAGTATTGCAGATCAAGAAAAATTCGCTGAAGCTTTGAAGCAAGACTCAGATGGTAGCTTCCCAATTGCCCGTAAATTGGTGGATATGGCCAAGTATTATGGCTATGATGGCTATTTCATCAACCAAGAAACAACTGGGGATTTGGTTGAACCTCTTGGAGAAAAGATGCGCCAGTTTATGCTCTATACCAAGGAGTATGCTGCTAAGGTAAACCATCCAATCAAGTATTCTTGGTACGATGCTATGACCTATAACTATGGACGTTACCACCAAGATGGTTTGGGAGAATACAACTACCAATTCATGCAACCTGAGGGAGATAAGGTTCCAGCAGATAACTTCTTTGCTAACTTTAACTGGGATAAGGCTAAAAATGATTACACTATTGCAACTGCCAACTGGATTGGTCGTAATCCTTATGATGTATTTGCAGGTTTGGAATTGCAACAGGGTGGTTCCTACAAGACCAAGGTTAAGTGGAATGACATTTTAGATGAAAATGGGAAATTACGCCTTTCTCTTGGTTTGTTCGCCCCAGATACCATTACAAGTTTAGGAAAAACTGGTGAAGATTATCATAAGAATGAAGATATCTTCTTTACAGGTTACCAAGGTGATCCTACTGGCCAAAAACCAGGTGATAAAGATTGGTATGGGATTGCTAACCTAGTTGCGGACCGTACGCCAGCAGTAGGTAATACTTTTACTACTTCTTTTAATACAGGTCATGGTAGAAAATGGTTCGTAGATGGTAAGGTTTCTAAGGATTCTGAGTGGAATTACCGTTCAGTTTCAGGTGTTCTTCCAACATGGCGCTGGTGGCAAAAATCAACTGGCGATAAGTTGAAAGCAAGCTATGATTTTGAAGATGCTTATAATGGTGGAACTTCTCTCAAATTTGCAGGGGATCTTTCAGGTGCGACCAAGCAAGATGTGAATTTGTACTCTACTCGCTTGAAGGTGACAGATACCACCAAATTGCATGTTGCCCACAAAGGAGGCAAAGGGACCAAGGTTTATGTAGAATTTGCAACCAAGAAAGATTATACCTACGGTGATGAAGCTGCCCGTAAAGAATTGACAGTTTCAGATAACTGGACTACCGATGATTTTGATTTGAGTGCCTTGGCAGGTAAAACAATTTACGGTATTAAACTCTATTTTGAAAATGATAAAGACTTAAAAGGTTATCAATTTAACTTGGGGCAATTGACCATCAGCAATAATCAAGATGCTCCTCAGGCACCAACCACAGTAGCTGTAGCCAAACAAGTCCTAAAAAATGCCCAAGAAGCAGAAGCAGTCGTGCAATTTAAAGGCAACAAGGATGCAGATTTCTATGAAGTTTACGAAAAAGATGGAGACAGCTGGAAATTACTAACTGGCTCATCTTCTACAACTATTTATCTACCAAAAGTTAGCCGTTCAGCAAGTGCTCAAGGTACAACTCAAGAACTGAAAGTTGTAGCAGTCGGTAAAAATGGAGTTCGTTCAGAAGCTGCAACCACAACCTTTGATTGGGGCATGACTGTAAAAGATACCAGCCTACCAAAACCATTAGCTGAAAATATCGTACCAGGTGCAACAGTTATTGATAGTACCTTCCCTAAAACAGAAGGTGGGGAAGGCATAGAAGGCATGTTGAATGGTACCATTACCAGTCTGTCAGACAAGTGGTCTTCTGGACAATTAAGTGGTAGTGTGGATATTCGTTTGACCCAGCCACGTACAGTTGTTAGATGGGTGATGGACCATGCTGGAGCTGGTGGAGAATCTGTAAACGACGGTTTGATGAACACCAAAGATTTTGACCTCTATTATAAAGATGCGGATGGTCAATGGAAGTTGGCTAAGGAAGTCCGTGGCAATAAAGCCCATGTTACAGATATTACCCTTGATAAACCAATCACAGCTCAAGATTGGCGCTTGAATGTTGTCACTTCTGACAATGGAACTCCATGGAAGGCTATTCGTATCTATAACTGGAAAATGTATGAAAAGCTTGATACAGAAAGTGTCAATATTCCGATGGCCAAGACTGCAGCTCGTACTTTAGGCAATAACAAGGTACAAGTTGGCTTTGCAGATGTACCAGCTGGAGCTACCATTACCGTTTATGATAATCCAAATTCTCAAACTCCGCTTGCAACCTTGAAGAGCGAAGTTGGAGGAGACCTAGCAAGTGCACCATTGGATTTGACAAATCAATCTGGTCTTCTTTACTATCGTACCCAGTTGCCAGGCAAGGAAATTAGTAATGTCCTAGCAGTTTCTGTTCCAAAAGATGACAGAAGAATCAAGTCAGTCAGCCTAGAAACAGAACCTAAGAAAACAAGCTACGCCGAAGGGGAGGATTTGGACCTTAGAGGTGGTGTTCTTCGAGTTCAGTATGAAGGAGGAGCTGAGGACGAGCTCATTCGCCTAACTCACGCAGGTGTATCAGTATCAGGCTTTGATACGCATCATAAGGGAGAACAAAATCTTACTTTACAATATTTGGGACAACCAGTAAATGCGAAGTTGTCAGTGACTGTCACTAGCCAAGATGAAGCAAGTCCGAAAACTATTTTGGGAATTGAAGTGAGTCAGGAACCGAAAAAAGATTACCTAGTTGGTGATAGCTTAGACTTGTCTGAAGGACGCTTTGCAGTGGCTTATAGCAATGACACCATGGAAGAACATTCCTTTACTGATGAGGGAGTTGAAATTACTGGTTACCATGCTCAAAAGACTGGTCGTCAAACCTTGACTCTTCGTTACCAAGGTCATAAAGTCAACTTTGATGTTTTGGTATCTCCAAAAGCAGCATTGAACGATGAGTACCTTAAACAAAAATTAGCAGAAGTTGAAGCGGCTAAGAACAAGGTGGTCTATAACTTTGCTTTACCAGAAGTAAAAGAAGCCTTCTTGAAAGCAATTGAAGCGGCTGAACAAGTGTTGAAAGACCATGAAACTAGCACCCAAGATCAGGTTAATGACCGACTTAATAAATTGACAGAAGCTCATAAAGCTCTGAATGGTCAAGAGAAATTTACGGAAGAAAAGACAGAACTCGATCGCTTAACAGGTGAGGCTCAAGAACTCTTAACTTCAAAACCAAACCATCCTTCAGGTTCCGCCCTAGCTCCTCTTCTTGAGAAAAACAAGGCCTTGGTTGAAAAAGTAGATTTGAGTCCAGAAGAGCTTGCAACAGCGAAACAGAGTTTGAAAGATCTGGTTGCCTTATTGAAAGAAGACAAACCAGCAGTCTTTTCTGATAGTAAAACAGATGTTGAAGTACACTTCTCAAATAAAGAAAAGACTGTCATCAAGGGCTTGAAAGTAGAGCGTGTTCAAGCAAGTGATGAAGAGAAGAAATACTTTGCTGGAGAAGATGCTCATGTCTTTGAAATAGAAGGTCTAGATGAAAAAGGTCAAGACGTTGATCTCTCTTACGCTTCTATTGTGAAAATTCCAATTGAAAAAGATAAGAAAGTGAAGAAAGTCTTCTTCTTACCTGAAGGCAAAGAAGCAGTAGAATTGGCTTTTGAACAAACGGATAGTCATGTCATCTTTACAGCACCACACTTTACTCATTATGCCTTTGTTTATGAATCTGCTGAAAAACCACGAGTAGAATCTAATGGTGCAAATGACCTTGTTACTATCTCAACTAAACCAGAACAACAAAACACAGTCCTTTCAAAACCTACTAATCAACCTCCTTCTGATAAACAAAAGGCTCCTAAATTGGAAGTTCAAGAGGAAAAGGTTGCTTTTGACCGTCAAGAGCATGAAAATGCTGATATGCTAGTTGGGGAACAACGAGTCATCATACAGGGACGAGATGGTCTGTTGAGACATGTCTTTGAAGTTGATGGGAACGGTCAGCGTCGCCTTCGTTCAACAGAAGTCATCCAAGAAGCGATTCCAGAAATTGTTGAAATTGGAACAAAAGTAAAAATAGAACCAGCAGTAGTAGCTACACAGGAAAAATCAGCTCAAAATACAGCAGTTAAATCAGAAGAAGCAAGCAAACAATTGCCAAATACAGGGACAGTTGCTACAAATGAAGTCTTAATAGCAGGATTGGCCAGCCTTGGCTTTGCTAGTTTAGCCTTGACATTGAAACAGAAAAAAAGAAGATGAAGATTAAATAAAAGATTTTTTTTTTTTTTGGTATAATAACTTTAAAATTATTTTTTTGAAAGGTTTTGTATTTATGAAAAATAAGATGTTTAGTGGGTATACTTTGCGCAAAAAATATGCTTTAAGAAAATTGACAGTTGGACTTTTTAGTGTAGCTGTTGGTTTGTTGAGTATTGGTCTTGTCGATGGTGTCAATTTTATTATGAATGACGATTATGGGACTGTTTATGCGGCTGAAAATTTTCATAGTATTGAAGTTGTCAATTATTATGATTATGATACTATTTATGAAGGTGATTCAAATTTGACAAAAGGTGACCATGAAGATGGTAGACAAGGTGAGAGTGGTAAACAAATCTTTGATATCGAACATGGTCTTAGTTCATCACCAATCTATAGTTTAGGTGATAATCTTAACGAAATCGTCTATCGACCTTATGAAGTGATCAAAGATAATAGGTCTAAACTTAAAGAACATTATGGTGATGGGAGTACGGGAGGGTGGGACTCTAATTATCCAGCCACTTATGATGAAATCCTAGCTGAGACTCGCACCCATAAGAAAATCTTGATTGACGATAATATTGAAGAGCCTATTTATAAGGATGACGGGACTGTTATTTTACCTCGAACTATCATTTCCAAAGTTGGTGTTAATTATCGAGGTTCTTCGTCTGAATATCTTTTTACTGAATCTGTCGAAAAAGAAGCTATTTCAAAAATCATTAAAGTTGGTAATGTGGAGAGGGTTCCTATTTCCAAAATAGCTGTAGAGACCGAATATGTTGCTAATAACACTTTGAATTACGGTGTTAGAAATATTAAATCTAATGGTAAAGAAGGTTTGCGTGAAAATGTAACGACTTATGAAGTCAATAAGTTCACTGGTGATTTGAGTAATCCAACTACTGTTGAAAATTATGTTCCGATGGAGAAGAAGGTTGTTGAAGTTGGGACTAAAGGTGATGTGGTTTTTACTAAAGTCGGAAACGATGTTGTGAAACGCACTACATCTTATACGGTAACCCCTGAGAACGGTGATGTCACACCAAGTACTTCAGAATATAAAAATTCGTCTAAATTGACTAATACAAATAACACAAATAAACCAAACGACGTTAATGTTGAAGGTGAGATTCAGACAGGTGATAATTCTCGAACTAACTTGACTGGCAAAAAAGTTTTACCAAACACAGGTGGATCTGACTCAGTTGCTATGAATTTGTTAGGTGCGTTAACACTCACTTCTGTTCTTGGTTTGGCTGCGACTAAACGCAAAACGGAAGATAATTAATCTTTAAAGAGATACCTTTGGGCTCTTTGTCAACTGTAGTGGGTTGAAGAAAAGCTATGATCGAGAAAGGACAAATTTCGTCCTTTCTTTTTTGATGTTCAGAGCGATAAAAATCCGTTTTTTGAAGTTTTCAAAGTTCCGAAAACCAAAGGCATTGCGCTTGATAAGTTTGATAAGATTATTGGTTGCTTCCAGTTTGGCGTTTGAATAGGAGAGTTGAAGAGCGTTGACGATTTTCTCTTTGTTCTTTAGAAAGGTTTTAAAGACAGTCTGAAAAAGAGGATGGACCTTCTTTAGATTGTCTTCAATGAGACCGAAAAATTTGTCAGCTTCCTTATTCTGAAAGTGAAAAAGCAAGAGCTGATAGAGCTGATAGTGGTGTTTCAAGTCTTCTGAATAGCTCAAAAGCTTGTCTAGGATTTCTTTATTGGTTAAGTGCATACGAAAAGTAGGGCGATAAAAACGCTTATCACTGAGTTTACGACTATCCTGTTGAATGAGCTTCCAGTAGCGCTTGATAGCCTTGTATTCATGGGATTTTCGCTCAAATTGATTCATGTTTTGTATAAATCTTATGGGACTTTTTTCTACAACAAAATAGGCTCCATAATATCCATAGGGGATTTACCCACTACAAATATTATATAGCTGAAAAGCTAAGCTCTAGAAAGGACAAATTTCTTTCTTTTTATATAGTTTATTTTTTGTTATATAACTTTACTATTATTTCCAAGTTTTTAGTGAAATTTCTCCGCTATTTAGCCAGATTTCTTTTCCGTTATCACATTGAACTAAAAGTTTACCACTTTCAGAGATATCTTTAGCAAGTCTCTTGTAGTCTTTTTGCCCTAGTGTGAAAGTGACTTCTTTTCCAAGAACGAATGACTGTTTTTTGTATAGGTATAATAGCTCTTCTGCTGGTGTTTCGAAGAAAGCACGCCATATTTCGATAATTAATTCATTTCTTGTTATAGGTGCTGGTACTTTAAATAAACTATCAGCTTTTTCTTTTAATTCCTGAGGGAAGTCTTTAATAGTGAAATTGATACCTACTCCAATAATGATATCTGTGACTAAGCCAGTTTCTACAGAGGTCATTGCTTCAGTAAGGATTCCTCCAATTTTATGATTTTTGAGGTAGATATCGTTGACCCATTTTATGTCGACATCTATTAAAGTTAGGTTCTTAATAGCTTTGTAGATAGCTCCAGCTACAAGTAGTGTGTAGGATGCTATTTTGTCATAGTGGACCTCATTTCTAACTCAAACGTCTCATACTTAATTCCACCATAAAAATCCGTTTTAGACTAATTTCCACTTTGGTCATCCAAGTGGAAGTTACTTTGAGAAGTTACCATGGAGATTAAATATCGAAAAATATTGTGAAATCTTTCCTTATATTCCCAAAGTGTGATATAATAGTTTCGAATAAAATAAATAAAGGGGGTTTTGTAACATGGCAAAACTTACTGTTAAAGACGTTGACTTGAAAGGTAAAAAAGTCCTCGTTCGTGTTGACTTCAACGTACCATTGAAAGATGGCGTAATCACTAACGACAACCGTATCACAGCAGCTCTTCCAACTATTAAGTACATCATCGAACAAGGTGGACGTGCAATTCTTTTCTCTCACCTTGGACGTGTGAAAGAAGAAGCTGATAAAGCTGGTAAATCACTTGCTCCTGTAGCAGCTGACTTAGCAGCAAAACTTGGTCAAGATGTTGTGTTCCCAGGTGTCACTCGTGGTGCTGAATTGGAAGCAGCTATCAACGCTCTTGAAGATGGACAAGTTCTTTTGGTTGAAAACACTCGTTACGAAGATGTTGACGGCAAAAAAGAATCTAAAAACGATCCTGAACTTGGTAAATACTGGGCATCACTTGGAGATGGTATCTTCGTAAACGATGCATTCGGTACAGCTCACCGTGCACACGCATCTAACGTTGGTATCTCAGCAAACGTTGAAAAAGCAGTTGCTGGTTTCCTTCTTGAAAACGAAATTGCCTACATCCAAGAAGCAGTTGAAACTCCAGAACGTCCATTCGTGGCTATCCTTGGTGGTTCAAAAGTTTCAGACAAGATTGGTGTTATCGAAAACTTGCTTGAAAAAGCTGATAAAGTCCTTATCGGTGGTGGTATGACTTACACATTCTACAAAGCACAAGGTATCGAAATCGGTAACTCACTTGTAGAAGAAGATAAATTGGATGTTGCGAAAGCTCTTCTTGAAAAAGCAAACGGTAAATTGATCTTGCCAGTTGACTCAAAAGAAGCAAATGCATTTGCTGACTACACTGAAGTTCGTGATACTGAAGGTGAAGCAGTTTCTGAAGGCTTCCTTGGTCTTGACATCGGTCCAAAATCTATCGCTAAATTTGACGAGGCTTTGACTGGTGCTAAAACAGTTGTATGGAACGGACCAATGGGTGTGTTTGAAAACCCTGACTTCCAAGCGGGTACAATCGGTGTGATGGATGCTATCGTGAAACAACCAGGTGTTAAATCAATCATCGGTGGTGGTGACTCAGCTGCTGCAGCGATTAACCTTGGCCGTGCAGACAAGTTCTCATGGATTAGTACGGGCGGAGGTGCTTCAATGGAACTTCTCGAAGGTAAAGTATTGCCAGGTTTGGCTGCACTTACAGAAAAATAAGATTAACTAAATGAATCAAATAAGAGAGGGATGAAAGTTCCTCTTTTCTTTTGCTTAAAATAAAAACGCTTCCTCTCAACTATTGCTCATAAAATCAGCCAATTTATGATAAAATGGAAATAGAAAGTTGAGATTATGAGTTATTTTAAAAAATATAAATTCGATAAATCCCAGTTCAAACTTGGTATGCGAACCTTTAAAACAGGAATTGCTGTTTTTCTAGTTCTCTTGATTTTTGGCTTTTTTGGTTGGAAAGGTCTTCAAATCGGTGCTTTGACAGCCGTTTTTAGCTTGAGGGAGAGTTTTGATAAGAGTGTTCATTTTGGGACTTCGCGTATTTTAGGAAATAGTATCGGTGGCCTCTATGCCTTGGTTTTCTTCCTAATAAATAGTTTTTTCCACGAAGCCTTTTGGGTAACCTTAGTTGTTGTTCCAATCTGCACCATGTTAACCATTATGACAAATGTAGCCATGAATAACAAAGCAGGGGTTATTGGTGGTGTAGCGGCTATGTTAATCATTACCCTATCGATTCCGAGTGGCGAAACAATTTTGTACGTATTTGCGCGTGTATCAGAAACGTTCATGGGTGTTTTTGTCGCAATTCTCGTAAATTACGATATTGATCGTATTCGGCTCCTTTTAGAAAAAAAAGAAAAATAATGTTACATTTTGTAACATTATCAATTGACGTTTGTCTTTTTTTAGACTATAATAGACAGAAAGAAGGAAATTGTAAATGAAGGAAAAAGAATTTCGCCGAAATATGGCTGTTTTTCCTATCAGCAGTGTTATGAAGTTGACCGATCTATCGGCGCGTCAGATTCGTTATTATGAAGATCAAGAGTTGATCAAGCCTGATCGAAACGAAGGGAACCGTCGCATGTATTCCTTGAATGACATGGATCGTCTACTTGAAATCAAAGATTATATTTCTGAAGGTTATAATATCGCTGCCATTAAGAAAAAATATGCTGAACGTGAAGCGAAATCCAAGAAAGCGGTGAGTCAGACTGAGGTGCGCCGCGCACTTCACAATGAACTCCTCCAACAGGGTCGCTTTGCTTCAGTACAGTCACCTTTTGGTCGCGGTTAGGCAACCGCAAGTAGTCATACATTAAGGAGAAAACTCATGCCAATCACAGCTGCAGATATTCGTCGTGAAGTCAAGGAAAAAAATGTTACCTTTATCCGTCTCATGTTCTCAGATATTTTGGGAACCATGAAAAACGTCGAAATTCCTGCTACAGATGAACAATTAGATAAGGTCTTGTCAAATAAGGCTATGTTTGATGGATCTTCTATTGAAGGGTTTGTACGTATCAATGAGTCAGATATGTACTTGTACCCAGACTTGGATACATGGACAGTCTTCCCTTGGGGAGATGAAAATGGAAGTGTTGCAGGTTTGATCTGTGATGTCTATACAACAGAAGGTGAACCATTTGCGGGGGACCCTCGTGGTAATTTGAAACGAGCTCTTCGTCACATGGAAGAAGTAGGATTCAAATCTTTCAACCTTGGTCCAGAGCCAGAATTCTTCCTATTTAAGTTGGATGAAAATGGAGATCCAACACTTGAAGTGAATGACAAGGGTGGCTACTTTGATTTGGCGCCTACTGACCTTGCGGACAATACACGTCGTGAGATTGTCAATGTCTTGACCAAAATGGGATTTGAAGTAGAAGCGAGTCACCATGAGGTTGCTGTTGGACAACACGAGATTGACTTCAAGTACGATGAAGTTCTCCGTGCTTGTGATAAGATTCAAATCTTTAAGCTCGTTGTTAAAACCATTGCTCGCAAACATGGACTTTACGCAACCTTTATGGCAAAACCAAAATTTGGTATTGCCGGATCAGGTATGCACTGTAATATGTCCTTGTTTGATGCAGAAGGAAACAATGCCTTCTTTGATCCAAATGATCCAAAAGGAATGCAGTTGTCAGAAACGGCCTACCATTTCCTTGGTGGTTTGATTAAGCATGCCTACAACTATACTGCCATCATGAACCCAACGGTTAACTCATACAAACGTTTGGTTCCGGGTTATGAAGCGCCTGTTTACATTGCTTGGGCTGGTCGTAACCGTTCGCCACTTGTGCGCGTGCCTGCTTCACGTGGTATGGGAACTCGTCTTGAGTTGCGTTCAGTGGATCCGATGGCAAACCCATACATCGCTATGGCGGTTCTGTTGGAAGTTGGTTTGCATGGTATTGAAAACAAAATCGAAGCACCAGCTCCTATCGAAGAAAATATCTACATCATGACAGCAGAAGAGCGTAAGGAAGCTGGTATTACAGACCTTCCATCAACTCTTCACAACGCTTTGAAAGCTTTGACAGAAGATGAGGTTGTCAGAGCAGCTCTTGGAGAACATATCTATACTAGTTTCCTTGAAGCCAAACGAATCGAATGGGCAAGTTATGCAACCTTCGTTTCACAATGGGAAATTGATAATTATTTAGACCTTTACTAATACTAATATAGAAGAAAGATTACCTGAGGGCGGTCTTTTTTTCTTGCGTTTTATATCGAACTGTGATATATTTTATATAACGAAGTGCGATATATCGATCTAAATAGGAGGTGGCTATAAATGGAATTAACGGATAAGATTCGTCGAGTTTATCTTCCGATGACGGAAACGGGTTTTTATATCTTGTTCTGTCTGCAAAAGGAAGGTCATGGGTATAGTATTACGCAAAAGGTCAAGGAGATGACAGATTCTCAAGTTTCGATTAGTCCTGGGACTATGTATGGAACCTTGTCAAAGATGGAAAAGGATGGTTTGATTTCCTTTGTCCGAGAAGAGGAGAAGCGTAAAATCTATCAGATTACAGACTTGGGACGAAAAGTCTTAGATATTGAATTGAAACGTATTGAACGCCTCTATAGAAACAGTCTGGAGGGAAGATGATGGAAAAGAAGGTTGTTTATAGAATTGCTACCATTGCGGATTATGATAGAGAGGCTTTATATCTTAGAAAAATGCATGCTGAGGGCTGGAAGCTCAAGGAAGTAACCTACTCTAACTTAGTAGTTGCGGTTAAGTATACTTTTGAACAGTGCCAACCGAAGCAGGTGTCTTATCAGTTGGACTTTTATCCCATGAAAAAATCAGAGAGAGCCTCCTATTTACAATTATTTAAAGACTGTGGCTGGGATCATATTACAGACTTTAATGGGTTTTCCTACTTTAGAAAGCTTCATTCTGGAATTGAGTCGGATGCCGAGTTTGAAATTTATAATGACGCGGCCGGGAAGTTAGCTATGGTCAAACGGATTTTAACGAGGCGGATGCTTCCTATTTTGCTTCTCTTTTTAGCTCTACTACCGGTTTTCTCAAAGTTTGTCAGTGGAGGTAGTTCTTTCAGTTGGGTAGTGTTTTTGATTTTCATAATAGATTGGGTTTTATTGATAGTTTTTGCGATTCAGATTTCTTATATTTTTTGGAGCTTGTTTCAAAAATGGAAAGAATTATCTGACAAATAAAACCATGTATGTTTTCTGATTTGGAGGTAAGGTAATGAATAGCAAAGTACAATTTCGGTTTTTCACCATTGTTGATTTGGACAAGGAAGAAGAATATTTACATGAGATGCATTTGAAAGGTTGGAGGTATAGAACGAGTCGTTTTGGTTTGTTCTATTTTGACCAATGTCAACCAGACGATGTCATCTACTGTATCTATGATTCTAGATTTCTTAAAAAATATAAGCATGAACTGCAAGATTTTAGAAATAGCGGTTGGGAATTGATAGAAGCAGGTTCTTGTTCGGTTCTTCGTAAATCATCTTTTGATTTACTTCCGGAGGATATGAGCAAGGGTCTTAGATGGGAAGTTATGCGATCTAGACTTCGTTCCTGTACAGCTACTTTCTTAGGCGGTCTTGTTGTTTGTATGAGTTTGTTTCGAGAAGAACTGTCGCAACCTTTCTCTGTCATTTTTGTTCTATATGCCTTTATGATTTCTTATCTAATCTATGGTTATTTCAGACTAAAAAGGAAATATCAAGTAGATGGAAGGTGAGTTTCTCGGTCTTCAGACCGATTTTTAGCACTCTTGGCAAAAGAGTGCTAATTTTTTGAGTTTTTATCTTGACATTCTCTTTTAAGGGTGTATAATAGAATCATGAGTTAGCACTTGAGTATGTTGAGTGCTAATCGATCAGACAGAGAGGAGTGATGAGGTGGTTACAGAGCGTCAGCAGGATATTTTAAATCTGATTATTGACATCTTTACCAAAACGCACGAACCTGTCGGATCCAAAGCCTTGCAAGAGTCTATTAACTCTAGCAGTGCAACCATTCGTAATGACATGGCGGCTTTAGAAAAGCAAGGTTTGCTTGAGAAG
This sequence comes from Streptococcus sp. 596553, assembly GCF_900411395.1. Taxonomy (GTDB): domain Bacteria; phylum Bacillota; class Bacilli; order Lactobacillales; family Streptococcaceae; genus Streptococcus; species Streptococcus mitis_BA. The sequence goes on from NZ_OXCQ01000004.1 coordinate 146,585, forward strand.
GCTCATACTTCAAGCGGTCGGATGCCAAGTATTGCTGGTTTTCAGTACTATGTAAAACACTCACTGGATTTTGATCGACTGGCTGAAAATGAGGTTTACGAGATTGTCAAAGCCTTTGATCAGGAATTCTTCAAGCTAGAGGATATTCTGCAAGAGGCTGCTAATTTACTGACAGACTTGAGTGGCTGTACGGTAGTAGCACTGGATGTTGAGCCGAGCAGGCAACGTTTGACAGCCTTTGATATCGTTGTTTTGGGGCAGCATACAGCCTTGGCGGTATTCACCCTAGACGAGTCTCGAACGGTTACCAGTCAATTTCTGATTCCAAGGAACTTTTTGCAGGAAGATTTGCTGAAGCTGAAGAGCATCATTCAGGAACGTTTCCTCGGCCATACCGTTCTAGATATTCACTACAAGATTCGGACGGAGATTCCGCAGATTATCCAGCGTTACTTTACAACAACGGATAATGTCATCGATCTCTTTGAACACATTTTTAAGGAAATGTTCAACGAAAACATCGTGGTGGCGGGCAAGGTCAATCTCTTGAATTTTGCTAATCTGGCAGCCTATCAGTTCTTTGACCAACCGCAAAAGGTGGCTCTAGAGATTCGTGAGGGGTTGCGTGAAGATCAGATGCAAAACGTCCGTGTTGCAGACAGTCAAGAGTCCTGTCTAGCTGACCTAGCGGTGATTAGTAGCAAGTTCCTCATTCCTTATCGGGGAGTTGGAATTCTAGCAATTATCGGTCCTGTTAATCTGGATTATCAGCAGCTAATCAACCAAGTCAACGTAGTCAACCGTGTTTTGACTATGAAGTTGACAGATTTTTACCGCTACCTCAGCAGTAATCATTACGAAGTACATTAAGATTGAAATCATTAAAGGAGGCGAAAATGGCCCAAGATATAAAAAATGAAGAAGTAGAAGAAGTCCAAGAAGAGGAAGTTGTGGAAACGGTAGAAGAAACAACTCCTGAGAAGTCTGAATTGGACTTGGCAAATGAACGTGCAGATGAGTTCGAAAATAAATACCTTCGCGCTCATGCAGAAATGCAAAATATTCAACGCCGTGCCAATGAAGAGCGTCAAAACTTGCAACGTTATCGTAGCCAAGACTTGGCAAAAGCAATCCTACCATCGCTCGACAACCTTGAGCGTGCACTCGCAGTTGAAGGTTTGACAGATGATGTGAAGAAGGGCTTGGAAATGGTGCAAGAAAGCTTGATTCATGCTTTGAAAGAAGAAGGAATCGAAGAAATCGAAGTTGACGGTGAATTTGACCATAACTACCATATGGCCATCCAAACTCTCCCAGCAGACGATGAACACCCAGCAGATACCATCGCCCAAGTTTTCCAAAAAGGCTACAAACTCCATGACCGCATCCTACGCCCAGCAATGGTAGTGGTGTACAACTAGGCAATTCTGACGGTAGCTAAAGCAACTCGTCAGAAAACGGCAATCGCTATGGCGTTTACCTAGCCTCCTTACTAACTCGTCGTCGAAATAAAATCGATTTCGACTTCTCGTGTCGCAATTTACATAATAGAAAACTTGTCCGAAACGACAATAAACTATGAAGAAAGATAAAAAGTAGTTCAGCTTTGCAATAGTGAGCGAAGCGAACCAAAGACGATACTCTTCGCCGTGGCGCTATCTGCGCAAACTTTGAGACCTTAGGCTCAAAGTTTAGTCAAAGAGATTGACGAAGTCAAGCTCTGACGGCGTCGCCACTTAAGAAGAGTATCAAAAAGAAAAAAGAAGATAAATTTAAGGAGAAAAACACATGTCTAAAATTATCGGTATTGACTTAGGTACAACAAACTCAGCAGTAGCAGTTCTTGAAGGAACTGAATCAAAAATCATCGCAAACCCAGAAGGAAACCGCACAACTCCATCTGTAGTGTCATTCAAAAATGGTGAAATCATCGTTGGTGATGCTGCAAAACGTCAAGCAGTTACAAACCCAGATACAGTCATCTCTATCAAATCTAAGATGGGAACTTCTGAAAAAGTTTCTGCTAACGGAAAAGAATACACTCCACAAGAAATCTCAGCTATGATTCTTCAATACTTGAAAGGCTACGCTGAAGACTATCTTGGTGAAAAGGTAACCAAAGCAGTTATCACAGTTCCAGCTTACTTCAACGATGCTCAACGTCAAGCAACAAAAGACGCTGGTAAAATCGCTGGTCTTGAAGTAGAACGTATCGTCAACGAACCAACTGCAGCCGCTCTTGCTTACGGTTTGGACAAGACTGACAAAGAAGAAAAAATCTTGGTATTTGACCTTGGTGGTGGTACATTCGACGTATCTATTCTTGAATTGGGTGACGGTGTCTTCGACGTATTGTCAACTGCAGGGGACAACAAACTTGGTGGTGACGACTTTGACCAAAAAATCATTGACCACTTGGTAGCAGAATTCAAGAAAGAAAACGGTATTAACTTGTCTACTGACAAGATGGCAATGCAACGTTTGAAAGATGCAGCTGAAAAAGCGAAGAAAGACCTTTCTGGTGTAACTTCAACTCAAATCAGCTTGCCATTTATCACTGCTGGTGAGGCTGGACCTCTTCACTTGGAAATGACCTTGACTCGTGCGAAATTTGACGATTTGACTCGTGACCTTGTAGAACGTACAAAAGTTCCAGTTCGTCAAGCACTTTCAGATGCAGGTTTGAGCTTGTCAGAAATCGACGAAGTTATCCTTGTTGGTGGTTCAACTCGTATCCCAGCCGTTGTAGAAGCTGTTAAGGCTGAAACTGGTAAAGAACCAAACAAATCAGTAAACCCTGATGAAGTAGTTGCTATGGGTGCTGCGATCCAAGGTGGTGTGATTACTGGTGATGTCAAAGACGTTGTTCTTCTTGATGTAACACCATTGTCACTTGGTATCGAAACAATGGGTGGTGTATTCACAAAACTCATCGACCGCAACACAACAATTCCAACATCTAAATCACAAGTCTTCTCAACAGCAGCAGACAACCAACCAGCCGTTGATATCCATGTTCTTCAAGGTGAACGCCCAATGGCAGCAGATAACAAGACTCTTGGACGTTTCCAATTGACAGATATCCCAGCTGCACCTCGTGGAATTCCTCAAATCGAAGTAACATTTGATATCGACAAGAACGGTATCGTGTCTGTTAAGGCTAAAGATCTTGGAACTCAAAAAGAACAAACTATTGTGATCCAATCTAACTCAGGTTTGACAGATGAAGAAATCGACCGCATGATGAAAGATGCAGAAGCTAATGCTGAAGCAGATAAGAAACGTAAAGAAGAAGTTGACCTTCGTAACGAAGTAGACCAAGCCATCTTTGCGACTGAAAAGACAATCAAGGAAACTGAAGGTAAAGGATTCGACGCAGAACGTGACGCTGCCCAAGCTGCCCTTAATGACCTTAAGAAAGCGCAAGAAGACAATAACTTGGACGAAATGAAAGCAAAACTCGAAGCTTTGAACGAAAAAGCTCAAGGCCTTGCTGTTAAACTCTACGAACAAGCTGCAGCAGCCCAACAAGCTCAAGCAGGAGCAGAAGGCGCACAAGCAACAGGAAACGCAGGCGATGACGTCGTAGACGGAGAGTTTACGGAAAAGTAATGAGTAGTAATATTAATCTTTTTGAAGTAGTTGATTCTAAGGAACAGTACGAAAAATTCACTGCTTTGGCACGTGAAAGCTATACTGAGTTACAGAGTCAGATAAAAAATAAATTCCAATCTGGTCAAAAAGAAGAACTATTAGAATACAAAGTAAATATTTTAGCAGAGCATGCGAATAAGGAAAATGATATAAGTATTATTAGTAATTTGATTTTTGGTATTTTTCTACCAGCAATTGTAACGTATGTGACAGCGCTTATTCTTAATAATTTTGATAAAGATATTAGTTCTAACTCATTTCTTATCTCTCTAATTCAAATGATTTTATCAACTTTTGTTATTTTTTCAGCTATCTTTAATCTAAATAGATATAACAAGACTCTTATGAAGAGGAGAGCTAATATTTCTTTGAAAAGAGCTATAGTGTTTTTAGAAAATTATGAAGTTGATTAATAGCTTAAAGAAATCCAGAGGTTGCAACCCAGCCTCTGTTTTTCGGTAAAAAGGAACGACACTAATATTTTGATTCGTTTCGCAATACTAACAGAAAGGAACAAGGGTGTTCGTAACTGAACACGGGTTCCCAAATTTCTTACTCAATATAACAGAAAGGAATTGAACCCGACCTAAATTCTCGGAAAAAAGATAAATCTGCCTAGGAGCATCGCTCCAGCGTCAGATTTCCTATTTTTCAGTCGAATTTTACGGTCTTGGTATCTTGTATGAACAATACTGAATTTTATGATCGTCTGGGGGTGTCAAAAAACGCTTCGGCAGACGAGATCAAAAAGGCTTATCGTAAGCTTTCGAAAAAATACCACCCAGATATCAACAAGGAGCCTGGTGCTGAGGAAAAGTACAAGGAAGTTCAGGAAGCCTATGAGACTTTGAGTGATGACCAAAAACGTGCTGCCTATGACCAATATGGTGCGGCTGGAGCCAACGGTGGATTTGGAGGCTTCGGTGGTGGAGCTGGCGGTTTCAACGGGGCAGGTGGCTTCGGTGGTTTTGAGGATATTTTTTCAAGTTTCTTTGGCGGAGGCGGAGCTTCGCGCAATCCAAATGCTCCTCGTCAGGGGGATGACCTCCAGTATCGTGTGAACTTGACCTTTGAAGAAGCTATTTTTGGAGCTGAAAAAGAAGTCAAATATAACCGTGAAGCTAGCTGTAGTACATGTAACGGTTCTGGTGCTAAGCCAGGAACAAGTCCAGTCACTTGTGGACGCTGTCATGGCGCTGGTGTCATTAACGTCGATACGCAGACTCCGCTTGGTATGATGCGTCGCCAAGTAACCTGTGATGTCTGTCATGGGCGCGGAAAAGAAATCAAAGATCCATGTACAACCTGTCATGGAACAGGTCATGAAAAACAAGCTCATAGTGTACATGTGAAAATCCCTGCTGGTGTGGAAACCGGTCAACAAATTCGCCTAGCTGGTCAAGGTGAAGCTGGATTTAACGGTGGACCTTATGGTGACTTGTATGTAGTGGTTTCTGTGGAAGCCAGCGACAAATTTGAACGTGAAGGAACCACTATCTTCTACAATCTCAACCTCAACTTTGTCCAAGCAGCTCTTGGTGACACAGTAGATATCCCGACTGTTCACGGCGATGTTGAATTGGTTATCCCAGAGGGAACTCAGACTGGTAAGAAATTCCGTCTACGTGGCAAGGGAGCTCCGAGCCTTCGTGGTGGTGCAGTTGGTGACCAATATGTTACCGTTAATGTCGTAACACCGACAGGTTTGAACGAACGCCAAAAAGCTGCTCTTAAAGAATTCGCAGCTGCTGGTGATTTAAAAGTCAATCCAAAGAAAAAAGGCTTCTTTGACCATATTAAAGATGCCTTTGAAGGAGAATAAAAGTAAAGAGAGTCGTTGGGCTCTTTTTATTTATAGATTTTTTAAGACTTTCCTTAAGTAATGACGGACGGTAGCGACCTTCTTCGAAGTTCCATACCTAAACTTTGAGTCTAGGTATCAAAGTTTCCGAACACCTGAAACCAAGCTGTTTCAGGTGTTTTCATTACGGTGGACAGTCTGGGGAAGTATTCGATTTATACTCAATGAAAATCAAAGAGCAAACTAGGAAACTAGCCGCAGGCTGTACTTGAGTACGGCAAGGCGACGTTGACACGGTTTGAATTTGATTTTCGAAGAGTATTAGTTGTGAAATGGTGAATGAGTTTTCTAAATTATGATGTATAGTTAATGGGATATAACTTGTTTACCTTTTAAAAAAGAGCCGTTGGGCTCTTTTTACTTATCTTCGATTTCCTGTGTTTCTTTGATCACAGCTAGTCTAGTCTGGATATCTTTTTCCAAGACCTTAAACTTGTAAGTCAGGTCTTCTTGGTATTCCTTGATGAGTTCTTTTTGCTGGTCAATGATTTGCAGGCTGTTTTGGATAATATCCACATCGTCCTTGATAGCTTGAACGCGGTCAGTGGTATTCAAGACTTCATCTGTGATGGTTTGGCGATTTTTTGTGACCAGATAACTTCCGGCTGCAGCTCCTACAAATAGCAGTAGATTGGATAATTTCATAGCAACTCCTTAGGCGTTTTTGATGGTTTCAGCGACTTGAGCAAGTTTGTCAAAGTCTGGTTCGTGTGCGATAAAATCAATCTTGAGGTCATCGTTCGCACTGTAGCGAGGTACGAGGTGAACGTGGGTATGAAAGACTGTTTGCCCTGCAATTTCTTCACAGTTGGCAATGATATTCATACCAACAGCCTTGGTAGCTTTCGTGACTTTTTGAGCCACTTTTGGTACTTGGGCAAAGAGTTGGCTGGCGCTCGTAGCGTCCATTTCCAAGAGATTACGATAGTGTTCTTTGGGTACGACCAAGGTATGTCCTGGTGTCACTTGAGAGATATCAAGAAAGGCAAGAACCTGCTCATCTTCATATACTTTTGAAGCAGGAATTTCCCCTGCGATGATTTTACAAAAAATGCAATCTGACATAAAATCTACCTCTACTGTATTGAATTTTGATATAATATAGCTACATTATACCAGATTTGGAGAAAATATGTTAGAAATTAAAAACCTGACAGGTGGTTATGTCCATGTCCCTGTCTTGAAAGATGTGTCTTTTACTGTTGAAAGTGGGCAGTTGGTTGGTTTGATTGGTCTCAATGGTGCTGGGAAATCAACGACAATCAATGAGATTATCGGTCTGTTGACACCTTATAGTGGCTCCATCAATATCAATGGTCTGACCCTGCAAGAAGACGCGACTAGCTACCGCAAGCAAATTGGCTACATTCCTGAAACGCCCAGCCTGTATGAGGAATTGACCCTCAGAGAGCATATCGAAACGGTTGCTATGGCTTATGGTATTGACCAGAAAGTGGCTTTTGATCGAGTGGAACCTTTGTTAAAAATGTTCCGTCTGGACCAGAAATTAGATTGGTTCCCTGTTCATTTTTCCAAAGGGATGAAGCAGAAGGTCATGATTATTTGTGCTTTTGTGGTGGATCCGAGTCTTTTCATCGTGGATGAGCCTTTCCTTGGGCTCGATCCGCTGGCTATTTCTGACTTGATTCAGCTTTTGGAAGTGGAAAAGCAAAAGGGCAAGTCCATTCTCATGAGTACCCACGTGCTGGATTCGGCGGAGAAGATGTGTGATGCCTTTGTCATTCTCCACAAAGGGGAAGTGCGTGCTAAGGGAAATCTCCTGCAACTGCGCGAAGCCTTTAACATGCCTGAGGCTAGTTTGAATGATATTTACTTGGCTCTGACCAAAGAGGAGGAGCTATGAAAGACTTGTTTTTAAAGAGAAAGCAGGCTTTTCGTAAGGAGTGTGTCGGTTATTTGCGCTATGTTCTCAATGACCACTTTGTCTTGTTCCTGCTTGTCCTGCTGGGCTTTCTAGCCTACCAGTACAGTCAACTCTTGCAACATTTTCCTGAAAATCATTGGCCTATCCTTTTGTTTGTAGGAATTACGTCTGTTTTACTTTTGCTTTGGGGAGGAATTGCCACCTATATGGAGGCTCCAGACAAGCTCTTTCTCTTGGTCGGAGAAGAGGAAATCAAGCTTCATCTTAAGCGTCAAACTGGCATTTCCCTAGTCTTTTGGCTCTTTGCCCAGACCCTTTTCTTGCTGTTATTTGCGCCTTTATTTTTGGCAATGGGTTATGACTTGCCAGTTTTTCTGGTCTATGTGCTTTTATTGGGGGTAGGTAAATATTTCCTCTTTCGTCAAAAGGCCAGCAAATTTTTCACTGAAACTGGACTAGACTGGGATTATGTTATTTCCCAAGAAAGCAAGCGCAAGCAAGTCTTGCTTCGTTTCTTTGCCCTCTTTACCCAGGTAAAGGGAATTTCAAATAGCGTCAAGCGGCGTGCCTATCTGGACTTTATCCTAAAGGCTGTTCAGAAGGTGCCTGGAAAGATGTGGCAAAATCTCTATCTGCGTTCTTATCTGCGAAATGGAGATCTTTTTGCGCTCAGTCTCCGTCTGCTCTTGCTTTCCATACTGGCACAGGTCTTTATCGAGCAAGCTTGGATTGCGACAGCAGTGGTGGTTCTCTTTAACTACCTCTTGCTCTTCCAGTTGCTGGCCCTATATCATGCCTTTGACTACCAGTATTTGACCCAACTCTTTCCGCTGGACAAGGGGCAAAAGGAAAAAGGCTTGCAGGCTGTAGTCAGAGGATTGACCAGTTTGGTCTTAGTAGTGGAATTAGTTGTTGGGTTGATTACCTTCCAAGAAAAACTAGCCCTTCTAGCCTTACTGGGAGCTGGTTTGGTTTTACTAGTCTTGTACTTACCTTATCAAGTAAAACGTCAGATGCAGGACTAAGATGCTTATATGATATTAAAAAAGAAGTTGAGTTCAGTTTGTCTCAGCTTCTTTTTAGTTGCTACAGGATAATGGTTGGCCCGTAGAGACTCAACTTGGTCTTGACCTGGTCAAAGTGGAAGCGGTCATAGGCCCGCCAAGCGGCGCGAGTTGGAGCATCTGGATTGAGGGCGCTGAGTCCCATGAGAAGACTGGAAGTCTGGTAAAATTTTTCCAGTTCAATCAAGACTCGATTATCCACTGTCTCAGCCTTGGCTAAAAAACCAAGAATAGAGTTTAATTGCTCCTGAAAGCGGACGTCGTCAGCGGTTGCCTGTTTGCATGCTTGGTAGGCTTTGTTTAAGTCAGTAATCAAAGTCTGAGCTCTTTTGATAGGGTCTGTATCTGTCATGAGAATTCCTCCTTTAATCTGGGTGCTAGTCTTGTTTCTAGCAACTGTGTTTTGATACTGTCAGTTTATCACTTTTATCTCCTTTTTTATCTACAAATCTTTAATTGTTCTTGAAATTTCCTGAATGGTCCTGTTAAAATTTTATGATAAAATAGTGGTAAGATTATCATGCTTATTTGAGGAACAAGCTACCCTTCAGGAGCGTTGAAGGCCTGTTTAGGATTTGGTGGGTTCGTATCATAGTATTTTTGCTATTCTCTTTTTAGGAAGAAATTAAAATAAGGAGAGTAAGAAGATGAGAATATTTGTTTTAGAAGATGATTTTTCCCAGCAGACTAGGATTGAAATGACCATTGAGAAACTCTTGCAAGAACATCATATCACTCCCAGCTCTTTTGAGGTCTTTGGCAAGCCAGACCAACTGCTGGCAGAGGTGCATGAGAAGGGAGCCCATCAGCTATTCTTTTTGGATATTGAGATTCGAAATGAGGAGATGAAGGGGCTGGAAGTGGCTAGAAAAATTCGGGATCGAGATCCTTATGCCCTGATTGTTTTTGTGACGACTCACTCGGAGTTTATGCCCCTGTCTTTTCGCTACCAAGTGTCTGCTCTGGACTACATTGATAAGGCCTTGTCAGCAGAGGAGTTTGAATCTCGTATCGAGACAGCCCTCCTCTATGCCAATAGTCAAGATAGTAAAAGTCTGGCGGAAGATTGTTTTTACTTTAAATCAAAATTTGCTCAATTCCAGTATCCTTTTAAAGAAGTTTACTATCTCGAAACGTCGCCCAGAGCCCATCGTGTTATTCTCTATACCAAGACAGACAGACTGGAATTTACAGCGAGTTTAGAGGAGGTTTTCAAGCAGGAACCCCGTCTCTTGCAGTGCCATCGCTCTTTTCTCATCAATCCTGCCAATGTGGTGCGTTTGGATAAGAAAGAAAAACTCCTTTTCTTTCCCAATGGTGGAAGCTGTATGATTGCGCGTTATAAGGTCAGAGAAGTGTCTGAAGCTATTAATAACTTACACTGAGCTAGGAGAGTTTATGAATATTGCTTGGATATTGTTGTATACACTTGTTACTCATGGGCTAGAAATTGTCATTTTCTTTAAGGTGGATGGAATTGGTCTCACTTTTGAGAGGATTTTTAAGGCTTTTCTTTTTAAGCTACTTTTGGCAGTTGTTTTTGTAATGATTAGCTATATAGTAGGAAATGATTATCTATCTTATTTTATGGAACCCTTGTACGGTATAGGTTTGTCTTTCTTACTGTTAAGAGGGCTTCCTAAAAAACTCCTTTTCTTTTATGGTCTCTTTCCAATTATATTGGTGAATCTCTTTTATAGAGGGGTCTCCTATTTTGTGCTTCCATTTTGGGGACAAGAAATTGTAGATAAAGGTAGCAATCCTATCTTTTTATTGATGACGATATTCGTTTGCTTCATAGTTTTAGTCTTTTTGAAATGGTTGGACTATGATTTCACTAACTTGAGAAAGGAGATTCTCGATAAAGGTTTTCAAAAGTCCCTGACCAGGATTAACTGGATAATGGGGGCTTACTATCTAGTGATGCAAAGTCTGTCTTTCTTTGAATATGAACAAGGTATTCAATCAACGACTGTTCGCCATCTCATCCTAGTCTTTTACCTGCTCTTTTTTATGGGGATTATCAAGAAATTGGATACCTATTTGAAGGACAAACTTCATGAGAGACTGGACCAAGAGCAGGCCTTGCGCTACAGAGATATGGAACGCTATAGTCGGCATATAGAGGAACTTTACAAGGAAGTACGGAGTTTTCGCCATGACTACACCAACCTCTTGACCAGTTTACGTCTGGGCATTGAAGAGGAGGATATGGAGCAGATAAAAGAGGTCTACGACTCGGTCTTAAAGGATTCCAGTCAAAAATTGCAGGACAATAAATATGACCTTGGACGATTGGTAAATGTTCGGGACCGTGCCCTCAAAAGTCTTCTGGCAGGAAAATTTCTAAAAGCCAGAGATAAGAACATTGTCTTTAATGTCGAAGTTCCTGAGGAGATTCAGGTTGAGGGAATGAGCCTACTTGATTTTCTAACCATTGTGTCTATCCTTTGTGATAATGCTATTGAAGCCAGTGCAGAGACTAGTCAACCTCATGTTTCAATCGCCTTTTTAAAAAATGGGGCACAGGAGACCTTTATCATTGAAAACTCCATCAAAGAAGAGGGTATAGACATTTCTGAGATTTTCTCCTTTGGAGCCAGTTCTAAAGGGGAGGATAGAGGAGTTGGTCTCTATACCGTCATGAAGCTTGTGGAAAGCCATCCCAATACCAGTCTCAATACCACCTGCCAAAATCAAGTATTTCGTCAGATTTTAACAGTTCACTCAATGTCAGTTGATGATTAGAAGATTTGTGGAAAGAAGTACTGCCTGTAGTCATCAATTAAAATGCCATAGTATATGAGGTATCCTATATGAATAAGAAATCCTTTTTTATCATCTGTTCTACGTTGATTATAGCATCGAATCTTCTCATGATTTCCGTGGTGAATAAGGGAGAAGAAACGGGGAGTAATCTGTTTGTGATTGCTATAGCCTGTGTTATGTTACCATCATTTTTGTATGCGGTTGAGAACCGAATGGCTTCTTTAATTAGGACAGGGTCAGTAGCTTTACTCTTATTGACAGTTATATCCCTACTCCGTCTTATCAACAGAATAGGGAGTACGCCTGAAATCCTCAACATTATCATTACCCTTATCGCTTTGGCAAGTGGGACAGCTGCTATCCTTGTTGCGATCATGAGAATATATGAGAACAGACGGAAGTAAGGCTGAATAGCTTTCGATGTATTTTCACATTGTTAAATTCCCCTAGGGCAAGTATGTTTTTCATGCTTGCTTTTTAAATTTTTTACAATTCAAGATGTTTTGATGACCATTTGTGATTTGGATGGAAAATTTTAAAAAATAGTAGTATACTAACCTTATTAAGGTTGTAATAGGACGAAAGTAAAAAGAGGTATTCCTCGTGAATGCAAAAACAATGTTACAATTGGCTATTATGCTTGCTTAAAGACTTGAGCTTGTGTACTTGGAGGTAATTATGGATTTCATAATAATCTCCCTTAACTCCACCCAATCGGGTGGAGTTTTTTGGCTCTATTTCAGGCTTTTGGGGACTATTCTAAAAATCATTTTTCGATATTTTTCGGTATTTTTCGGATTTTGGTCGGGGAATTGGCGGGGACTTTTTGAGATTTTGGTGGGGATTTTTTTAGCGAATATGACTAAGAAATAGGTCTGTTGTCGCTTCAGCAAGTTCGTCCTCTACTTGATTGTAACGATCGGTCATATAGACTTTTGTATGGCCCAGCGCCTGGCTTAATTGTTCAAGAGGAACCCCTGCAATAATGCTTTGAGTCGTGAAGAAGTGGCGCATCATGTGAGGTGTTACATGCAATCCTGTCGCTTCATTCACTAGATTGAAGTTTCTATTTAATTGGTTTGGATTGATGAGACCACCTTTTTCGTTCAGGGTGATATAATCTTTTTGTTGTTCCTTGATAATTCCTAACTTTCGCTTAATCTTAGAAGCTTCAGCTATCAGATAATAGATAAGGTCCGTTCCGATATCATCAAGGCAAACGTAGCGCTCTGAATCTTTCGTTTTAAGCCCTCCTTTCCCTTTCAAGGTCTGATTGCTTCGACTATCTCTAAGATGCAGTATAGCCCGTCCGCTGTCGTTCTGAGTGATGTCCATTGGACGCAATCCAAAGACTTCCCCTCTTCTCAATCCAAAAATGGTAAGATAGGTCAGAGCGTAGAATTGTTTTGACATGATTTCTTCCGCTTTTGCTATCCAAGTCTTAAACTCTTTGAGAGTCACTTTCTTGTTTGCAGCAGGAATATCACTCTGGCCAATGAAGACACCTTTCAAGCGATTTGAGAGCAGATTCCCATTTTTGACGGCATCATTCAGCAATGCCATGAAGCTGGAATTGAGGGTTTGAACAGTGTATCTTGTATGGTTCTGCAACTTTTCAGAGATAAATAGTTCATACTCATTTCTATCCAAATTTTTAAGCAGGATAGAACCAAATTTGGGTTTGATATGATTCTTATAGAGATTATCATTGAGGTAGTAGGAAGTGTCATTCCAGCGCCCTGTTGACAATCTCTTTTCGGAATAGATATCCCAATACTGATCAAGCGT
>NZ_OXCQ01000033.1 GCF_900411395.1 Streptococcus sp. 596553
ACGTTGCAGGTTCAGCTGAAGCTTTAACAGGAGTTACTGTTGGAGTGTAGGTTGTTGTTGCTTCAGTTCCATTAGCATCAGTAATACTTACTGTTACAGCATGGGCTTCTCCAGTAAATGTAGCAAGCGGAGTAAAGGTAACAGCAATGGCTCCAGTTTCATCTTTAACAAGCTTATAAGTACCCTGATTCGCCACAGTAACACTACCGTCACCATTAACAGTTCCGTTTTCTGCACCTACTAGCTTCACAGATGTTTTATCTAGTTCGACTGATTTAGACTCACTATTTATAATCGCAGTTCCTTTTGCAAAGTTTACAGTTGTATCATCTGTGTCTGCTGCGTCAAATTTAATAGCAGAAGTTTGAGTTTCGCCTTGAATTCCATTTGTCTTAGAAGATTCTGCACTTGGTTTCACTCCAACAATCTTAGGAGTATAGATTGTTGTTACTTCAGTTCCATTAGCATCAGCAATTTTCACTGTTACTGGAGTTACATTTCCTGTATAAGTGGCTACCGGGGTGAATTGAACATAAGACTTACCGTCTTCTTTTACGATAGAGTATGT
>NZ_OXCQ01000038.1 GCF_900411395.1 Streptococcus sp. 596553
GGATAGAACCAAATTTGGGTTTGATATGATTCTTATAGAGATTATCATTGAGGTAGTAGGAAGTGTCATTCCAGCGCCCTGTTGACAATCTCTTTTCGGAATAGATATCCCAATACTGATCAAGCGTTAGATTCGTATTGATACCTAATTCTTGTTCTTGGATTTGTTGCTCAAGCTCTACCAAGGCTGCACGAGCTTGTGGAAGGGTTGTGAAACCACTTTTACTTTTTTCTCTTTTTTTACCTCGGAAGAAAAAAGAACGTCTGACATAGTAACGCTTGCCTTTAGCAGTCTCATAGTAATAGATATTTGGGTATTTTGTTTTATTATATTTCATTGTATTCTCCTTGTTTATCAGCTTCTGGACAAGGTCTAAACATTGAGAATATTGACATCACCCCTTTCATGGTGTAAAATAGGGTATAGAAAAGAGGCCTTTTTAATGGCTGATTTTT
>NZ_OXCQ01000039.1 GCF_900411395.1 Streptococcus sp. 596553
GAGGTTGATTATCTGGAGTGGTACGTCTTGTCCAGAGAAGAGCATGATTTAACACAGGCTTGCAAGTTTTTGGATAGAAGTTACCAAGCAGTTCGGTCAAAATTAGCCAAACTCCAGAAATACAATCCTAACTTGCAATTTCAGCCCAAATGGTCAGACGCAGATGATAGCTATATCCTGAAATACTACCAACGCTTTTCGTACAAGACCTTGGCTCGTATCTTAGGACGTAGTGAGAAAGCCATTCGAGACCGTATCCGAAAATTAGGGAAACGAAAAATTTTAGACTTGACTATATTTCACAAAGATGTAGTTTCGCTAGCCAATCAAGGTATAGCTGTAAAAGATATCGCACAAAAATTAGGACTACATTACAATCAGGTATATTACTACTTGAATAAACATCA
>NZ_OXCQ01000042.1 GCF_900411395.1 Streptococcus sp. 596553
GTTTATGTTTTGTCATAGTAGACCTCGTTTCTAACTCAAACGTCTCACACTTAATTCCACCATAAAAATCCGTTTTAGACTAATTTCCACTTTGGTCAGGCAAGTGGAAGTTACTTTGAGAAGTTACCGCGAAAAAAATTAATTAAAAAATTTAAAAAAGGTGTTGACAAGTCTGAAAAAGACTGTATAATAGTAAGAGTTGAAAATAACAACTCTGGTCCGTTGGTCAAGGGGTTAAGACACCGCCTTTTCACGGCGGTAACACGGGTTCGAATCC
>NZ_OXCQ01000040.1 GCF_900411395.1 Streptococcus sp. 596553
CCGAGCAATATCGCCAAAGTATTGGGGGCTAGCCTACCCGAAGCCCTAAAACGCACAGAAAACGCCGCAGCGCGCCAAAAACTGGCAGGGCTGCGGCGGATGTTGGACGGTAAGGCAGTTAAGACTTCACAAGACTTGTGAAATCAGACCACTGCTCAATGCGGAACGCCCGAATATCGCGGACAGAAGACGGAAACCAAGGCAGAGCTTTTAGCTCGTTGATGGCTGAAAACAGGTTAGCCATATCTTCGTTTTGGCAGGTGTACAAACTTCCCTGAATGCGGGTAAAGCCGAATTTCCGCAGGGTGTATCCAATATCCGCGTAGGCTTGGGAAATGCCTTTCGGATGGTTTTGAGCGGTATCGGCAACCACCAAATCAAAAGAAATCGCGTACATTAGGC
>NZ_OXCQ01000015.1 GCF_900411395.1 Streptococcus sp. 596553
ATATTTCATTGTATTCTCCTTGTTTATCAGCTTCTGGACAAGGTCTAAACATTGAGAATATTGACATCACCCCTTTCATGGTGTAAAATAGGGTATAGAAAAGAGGCCTTTTTAATGGCTGATTTTTATACAGGATAAGCTTCACAATCAAACTTTGGCGAGGGCGATTGTGGGGCTTTTTTGTTATTTCTTGACTTTATCTTTTAAAGCTTTCTCTATGGCTTTCTTCAATTCCAAAATAGATGCTTTTTCATCTTTGGTAAAGGTTACGGTGTTTTCATCTTTTACGGCATCAAACACACCACCTTTTGTATCAGAAGAACCAGGGTAAACAAGTTGAAGATAGCCAACAGTTGAGCCAGGTTCTTTCAATTGGTATGCTGTAATCTCAGAGAGGAGAATTGACTTTTCGCCATCAAGACCATGAAGAAGAACATTAGATACATTTGACTTTCTTGCAATCCTGATAAAATAATCATCGATTCTTACAACAGTTTTTGATTTTTTAAACTCAAAAACTCGTTCATTAGGTTCCTCTGTAAAAAGTTCGATTTCTAAAACTTCATTTTGTTTTTTACCAAATAACGCCATAATATTTCCTCCGTTTATTTTTTTATATATTTAATTATTGGTCTTATTAAGATATAAGATATTATTAGCCCAATAAAGAATGGCCCAATTTTTCCTTCAAACAGTAGAGATAGGGAAGCAAGTAAGAAGAGTAGACCGACAATAGATAATATAATGGATTTAATTGTAGGACTTTCTTTTTTGGGTGTTGTTTCAACTGAAGTAGTAAATTGAGTAGAATCAGCAATATTTAATGCGTTTCCTTCAATAGGGATAGTTGGTTTTGATAATTGTACTAAATCTGATTCTTTTTTCAATTCTAATGCATCGGATGTTAGCACAGGCTCAATATTTCTTTGCTCTTCTTTTTCTCGCAAATCTATTTCATGAACATCTAATGCCAATTCAGAGCTTTCTTTTTCAGTCTTTTTATGCACCACATTTTCGATTGGAGTCGTCGGTGAGACTTCATTACTTTCTTCTAGCGTAGAATCAATAACTGATAGATATATTTCAAAACCAATATCTAAGTCGTTATTAGTAATAACCTTATCGTTTAAATCATCCCACTCTTTGTATGGTCCACCTTTTATCTCTCCCTCTATTACAAAGTTATATTTTTTGTTATCAAAATATTTTCGTATTGTTTTAGCAACAGTCGCAGGAACATATCCTACATGATTATTAAATATCAAAACTTTTATAGCATTAGGATCATACTTATTATCTACTTCTGGAACAAGCTCAATATTGAAAAAGTCTAAATCTTGATATTTGAAAACTTTCATGCCATATTCTTCAAGTTCTTCTCTAAGTTCCTTAGTTGATAAATTGCTATAGTACTTTGCATATTCTGGGATTCCGTTATCTTCAGCAATTAGATTACAGGCTTCTTTAACCGCTTTTTTATATTTGGTTACACCAGCAACTCTAAACAGTATTTTCTCAACAGTCTTTTGCACAATTTCCTCCTCTAGCCAAATACCCACAATATCATTTAATTAACCAATGCTAGATATTCCTCCTTAACCATGACTTCATTAGTCATAGTTTTTAGATCATAGTAGGACATGAATTTGAGGTAATCAAATTCTGTGGGGTCGTCTAAGCTTTCTAGTGCGTCTTTTACGAGATGATGGATCATATTCCTATCAGCTTCGTTTTCACAGCGTAAGCGAGCGTTCTGGTACTCTGAGCGCGTATGGTCCTTGTGTCCTAGCTCATGCAGTAGGACCTTAACCCTTTCTTTTTTGCTGAGTTTGTTAGACAAGAAAGCTGTGTTGGTTTCTTTTTCGTAAAATCCAAGTTCATCAGGTATTAGCTCACCGTCAAAATCGACAATGCGAACCTGAAAATGACTTATAATTTCTTTTTCGGTCACTAAGCAGCACCTCTAATCACCAGCTTCTTTGAGATAACCTTCAATGATAGACTGGATGATTTTCTTCTTTTCATCTGTTAATTCTCGGCCACCAAACATCATGACATTAGATGCCATTTCTTCAACATTCAGTGTCTTCCCTTGCCATGTGTACTCTTTTGAATTACCAGCGATAGCTGGATTATCTGTACGTCCGAGCAGGTAGTCTAAGGATACATTAAAGTAATCAGCGATTTCTTGCATTCTTTCTGTACTAGCTTTTTGTTTTTTTAGGGAATATAGTGTGTTTCTGCTATATCCAAGCTTTTCTTCCAAAGCATTTATAGAAAGTCCCTGTTTTTTTGCAAGTTCTTTGATTTTTTCGTATGTTGGAAACATTGATTTATCAACCTTTCTAAGCATTACGAAAAAATAATTAAATTATTTGATTAAAGTTGTTGACAAAATTAAATAAATAATTTAAAATTATATTCGTAAGCTAAAGAGTTAGCGAATAAGACAACTAAAAAATAAAGCCTAATGAAACTGATTGGCGTCCGTTTTTTCTAGGTAGAACCTTACTTTTAGTAGGTCTTTTCTCTATGGTTTGATTTTAAATCATTTATTTAAAAATGTCAAGAAAATTCGCTAACTTTTTAGATAATTTTTTTAAAAGAAAGGAGAGGGAGATGAGTAAACCATCAAAAAAATCACTACCAATTCAAAATTTAGAAATTAAGATAGATAGCGACTCTAGTATTCCACGGGTTATTTTGAATGGGATTGATTTTCAAGCAGAAGATATTGGTCTTCGAGGTATCAATATCTTTTGGGAAACAAAGAAAGATGAAGTTCCAGAGACACTTATTCAGGTTGATTATATAGATAACCGTGAAGCGCCTCATATAGTATCTGTCAAACAGTCGTTTCAAAATACTTTACTTAAATAGCTCTGGCGAGTTTTATTTACATTATATCAAATTTAGAAAGGAAGAATATGAGCAAAGAACTAAAAATCATCAAGGCTAAAATCAAAACTCGTTTGATTGAGTTGGATATGACTCAAGCCGAATTGGCAAAACAAGTATCTGTAGCATCATCAGTTATTTCAGAGCTACTGAAATATGGAAAAGGTAGTGAGTTTGTTAAGGAAAAAGTTGCAGATGTTTTAGGGATTGAGAACCCTTGGAGAAATCACTGAGAGGTGCATACATGCAAGAGAAAATAATACTGAATTGGCAGAAGAAAAATCACCAACTTAATCAGCTGATGATCGATAGTCTTGAGGGGCTAGATGTTTGGGAAACTATTTTAACACTAGGAAAAGTAAGAAGAGGAACATTATGAACGAAATTTTTAATTTTCACGGGCAGGAAGTCCGTACTTTGACAATTGATGATGAGCCTTGGTTCGTTGGGAAGGATATTGCAGATATCTTGGGATATGCAAATTCAAGAAAAGCAATTTTTGACCATGTAGATGATGACGATAAGACTGATGGGGTAACGATTCGTGACGCCATGGGTAGAAATCAAAACCCCATCATCATCAATGAATCTGGTCTCTACTCTCTTATCTTATCCAGCAAGTTGCCTCAGGCCAAGGAGTTCAAGCGCTGGGTGACATCAGAGGTCTTGCCAGCTATTCGTAAGCAGGGCGGATTTATCCGTGAGGACTTGGACGAGGATGCCTTCATTGCTCTATTTACTGGACAGAAGAAATTGCGTGAACAGCAGGCTACTATGCTGGAAGATATTGACTATTTGAAGAGTGAGCAACCGATTCATCCAAGCTACGCTCAGTCGCTCCTGAAAAAGCGCAAGGCTCGAGTAGTCGCCTGTCTTGGTGGAATTGACAGTCCAGCTTATGCTGATAAAATATTCGCTCAGTCAGTCTTTAGACAAGCTGAGATTGACTTTAAAGACCACTTCAATATTAGTCGATATGACCTGCTACCCAAGAAGCATGCGGACGCTGCTCTAGCTTACTGGATGACGTGGGAGCCAAGCACCAATACCAAGATGAAAATCATGAAATTGAACTCATTTGACGAAGTGTAGGAAGGGGAAGAAGATGGACAATGTTCTACTTTCACTATCTGAATGGATTAAATCCATTATCAAGGACACAATCACAAGGCTGGTCGAAATAGAAAAAGATAGTGATCACTATCCAGAGTTGATGGATGTGAACACTACCTGTGATTTTCTAGGAATTAAGTATGCCACATTTTCAGATAATTATCGTTACTTAAAGGGATTTCCAAAGGAATTACCTGGTAAGAAATGGTCAAAAAGAGCCATCAAAGAATGGCTCTCTAATCAAATATAATAACTTTACTAAAAGGCTTCTGGACAAGGTCTTAGCAAAATTATTTGACTATATTATAGCATAAAAAGAGGATAAGGAGATTAAAAAATGTTTGAACCACCGATTTTAGACCAGCTGATGGGGGTTGGAGCCTTGCTGCTTGGATTTGCAGGGCTTTGCCGTCATATCAAATTGCAGGAACAACGCAAGGAAGAAGAAAGACGAGAAGAGCAAGAATTTGCGTCTATGATTATCCAAGGATATAACCATGCTTACGAACGTGGTAGAGAGGACAAATGGCAAGAAATTCGCAAGAATATTCGCAGAGAGTTCAAAGGATTCACATATGACAACGAACCGCCTCAAGGATTGCGTTCAGAACATCTAGGCTTGCGCCAAGAACCTCTGGCATTACCAGAGCCTAAACAGTCTGCAATCAGATTTTTATCATGAGGAGGTCAGGAAATGGAAAGATTGATTCAATGGCTGGATGACCAGATTATGTATATCAAAGAAGCGATAGAAAAGGGATCAGCTACAAGACATTTTATTACGATTTGGGAATATGATCATAAAAATCTATTACTAGTCAAAGAATACATAACTGACTATGAAAAATTAACCAAGGACTATGAAAAACTAGTTAAGGACTATGAAAAACTAGTTAAGGACTATGAAAAACTAACCAAGGACAATCATGATGTGGCCTCTCAAAATCGTCTGCTCAAGCTTGAAAAACTAGAGTTAGAAGGCAGGTACATCTATGAGGATATGCGGATGAAGTACCGTGCTAACCGTAGGAAGTGGAGGGCAAAGACTTAGTGCGGATTGGAGGAGTATATGTCTGATAATAAAAAATATTATTACTTAAAATTGCGAGACAATTTTTTTGATAATGACGATATAGCAATCCTTGAAAGCATGCCAGACGGGATACTTTATTCTAACATTCTACTAAAACTTTATCTTAGAAGCCTTAAAAACAATGGTAAATTAATGTTTAATGACCGCATACCTTATAATGTACAGATGCTATCAACGATTACTAGGCAACCAGTTGCAGTTGTAGAAAAGTCAGTCGGAATATTTAAAGAGATGGGATTGATTGAGGTTTTGGATAACGGGGCCATCTACATGCTTGATATCCAAAATTTTATTGGTTCATCAAATACTGAAGCTGATAGAAAGCGTGAATATAGACGAAAAATCGCTTTAGAAAAAGGTCAAAAACTTTTGGGACATTCGTCCGGACATTTGTCGGACGAACAGGCACCAGAGATAGAGATAGAGAATAGAGATATAAAAGAGAATAGAGATATAAAAGAGATAGATTCTGAAAAGGACAATTCTCCTGCTGCTATTGCTGAATATTATCAATCTCGTGTCGGAGTGCTTGATGGGAAACAATTTGAACAACTACTTGACTACATTAGATTTGATCATATGGAGTATGAATTGGTAAAACTTGCGATTGATAAGGCTGCTGATAATTCAAAACGAAGTTTTGGATATGTAAATAGTATTTTGAAGAATTGGGCGCAAAATGGTATCAAGACTACTGTACAACAAGAAGAAGAGCAATCAAACTTTAACAAGTCAAGAGGATTTACTACTTCTCGTGGAAATCAATCAGAACAGGAGGCAAAGGAAGAATGGGGGTTTTAGAACTTATCAAGCAATTTGAAGAGGAATTTTATCCGTTAAGCTACGAAAAGAAAACTCTTTTAGCGAACCAGCCAATTCATCAAGTGGTTGCTTGCTTGTCTGAAATGGCTAGCTGGCATGAATGTGGAGGTCGTCTGTCATGGTAGACAATGTGTTTGAGGAGATTGCCTTATCTTATCACAGGAATACAGAACAACAAGATGAGTTTTGCGAAAAGCATAACATTCCTTTGATAAAGATATTGCGGACTGAGAGTGTTGTATGCCGCATGTGTGAATCTGAGCGGATCCATGAGGAGAATCAAGCAAGAGTGAATGAACTGGCCGACGCTGAGAATGAGCGAGAGAGGAAATACTATCTTGAGAAGTTTTCTCTTTATGATGAGGTTTTGAAAAATGCGACTTTGGACAACTTTGAGACACCCACTGAAAAAGAAGCGGAAAAGCTAGCTTTTGCAAAGAGGATTTGTCGTGAGTGGTCTGAGGGTGCTAGGAACAACATCGTGTTACAAGGAGAAGCTGGAACGGGCAAGAGCCATTTGGCTTTTGCGATGGTTAAGGCTCTATCTGAGTACACGAAAGAGATTGCTATATTTATCAATGTGACGGACTTACTGATGAAGATTAAAGCTGATTTTAGTCAGGAAGAGTTTCTGGTCAATAAAATTGCCAGTGCTAAGTTCTTGGTTTTGGATGATTTGGGCATGGAGAAGGATAGCGAATGGTCGTTTACTATTCTCTACAATATCCTGAATAAGCGTTCAAATACAATCATTACCACCAATTTGACTTCTGCTGATATTCAGAAAAGATATGGCAGACCCTTTATGTCCAGACTAATGAAGGGTGTAGATAAAGACCATTTGATGGTTTTCAATGATTTGACAAATAAGCGAAAGCACTATTTTTAGAATGGAGGTAGCTGATGTTTATTTTAAGACATGGAACAAGAGAGGATAAGCCCTTTCTGAGATCCGTGGTTATCGGAGTGACCGGCTTGGACATTTCATATTCTGAGGAGAAGAAAGCCATGCGGTTTGTTTCTCGTGGGGTAGCCGTACAGGTTGGAAAGGCTTTGAGGGGTTCCTTTGGGAACTTTTACTCTGTTGAGGTGGAGTGATGTTAGAACTTTACTTCGTCTACAACGGGCACTGCAAGTTTTACCTTGGGACGTTTGACAATGTCGATGATCTCATTGAGCAAATGGAAGATCATCAGTGGGCTTTCTCGGCTATCACTCAGCCAAGGTTTCAGAAGCACATTGGTCAGCGGACGACACGGTTTGACTATGGTGCGAAGGATTGTTACTATTTAGCAACTTTTTCAGGAGGAGAAGAAAATGATTGAATTTATTAAAGAATTTGGAATAACTTTTCTGTGCTTTTTTATCGGTTACTCAGTTGTGGAATGTGCGACAGGAAAGGAAAAGAAAGATGATTAATAATGTTACGTTAGTGGGGCGCTTGACGAAAGACCCTGAATTAAAACATACACCGTCGAATGTGGCGGTTGCTACCTTTACTCTGGCGGTCAATCGAAATTTCAAGGGAGCCAACGGCGAGCGAGAGGCAGACTTCATCAACTGTATGATGTGGCGCAAGCAGGCGGAGCTATTCGCAGAATGGTGCAAGAAGGGTAATCTGGTCGGTGTGACGGGTCGCATCCAGACAAGGAACTACGAGAATCAGGAGGGGCGCAGGGTCTATCTGACTGAGGTGGTCGCAGATGGTTTTGAGCGACTTGAAAAGCGTGATGATACAGCTAACCGTTCGAACATTGAGGAACAAATGCCAGGATACGCCCTTGAAGAAGATGATTTTCCGTTTTAGCAGGAAGTGATAAATATGATTGGATTAACCTATCAGGAAATTCATCTCTTTGTTGAGTTTTTGAAAAAGCAGTATGGGCAAGGTCGTCCAGACTATATTGAAGCCCTGGACGACTTGGACGGTCTGGCGAAAGTCTCCCACATAGAAGCTATTGAAAGATTTTTAGAAGATGAAATATAAAGTGACAGAATACCATTCAGATTTTCAGGAAGAACAGACTGGCACTTGCGAATTGTGTTTTGGTACAGCGTGGGTTGAAAATGGTTCAATAACGGTTGAAGATGAAAATGGAACTGAAACAGAAATTTATTTAACGGTTTGGGATTGGGGCGATTACGACACAATCTACATTGATAATGTGGTTAATTTCTCAGCTTGGTTGCAAGAAAGGGAAGTTGACCCAATCGTTGAAGAAACTGAACCTTGGTCGTGGTTGCATGAATTGGTAGAAAAATATAATGAGGAGTTGGAAGATGATGGAAGATTTAAAGCAAAAAGTTAATGCAGTATACAACTGGACGGTAGAAGATGGGAAGCCCAAACCTCCCAAGCAAGATTTACCACAAGCAGTGAAAGACCGGGCGGACTATTTTTGGGAAATGACAGAAGATGGTATGACGTTTATGGGAGCGATGGAATGCATCTTCGCTGATGAAAAGCCTACAGACTATGATTTGGGAGCTACTAAGGATTGGTTACCAAAATCTAAGGAGTTTGATGATTGGATTGGCTATTTGCCAAGCATGGCTCAGGTAGTTATTGCAGTTTATTTGATTTATGGAGTAAACTAAGATGAATATTAAGGCATTGATTAAGAAGTACGAAGCGGTTGAATGTCTTGTAAGTATTGTTAGCGGAAAAACTATTCTAAAAACCGTTCTAAGAGACTTGAAACAACTAGACGAACCAGAAAAAGTCAAAGTTCCGCAGTTTGTGGCGGATTTTATCGCAGAACAGAAAAAACTGGGTCATACACTGTCCTACTCAATAGACGCAAGCATGTCTGACATAGTTGCAGAATGGTATTGGGATAATTCCGAACTCTTTGCTCAAGCTTGGATTTTTGGCTACGAGGTCGAGAAAGAGAAGCGGTATACTGTTAGTCTGAAGAATGGGCAACCCTTGGTTAAATCGCAATCAGGGAACACTCTTTATTTCAACCAAAATATAACAGCTGGAAATTATAAATTTACTCGCAAAGAACTAGAAGAAGCTGGATCCGGTTGGGTGTTTGATTGCCCAGGTATTGAAATCGAGGAAGTTGAGTGATGATACAAACGTTTGAAGAAGGAATGAAGAATCAAAGTAAACGCATAAAAATCCCAATGGAAATCAGACCGTTTGATGTGGGTTATCGAATAGTAAATAAACACGGTCAAGCGCTTGCCTTAAAAAACGGAGCAAGTATATTCGATTTACCATCACTAGCTGAAAAAGCCATTAAGAAAGAGTTTAGTAAAAATGACCCAGACTTTGACATTGAAAAGCATTTTGTTGAAGAGGTCGCTATTGTCAATTTAAGTAAATTTCATAGTTATTTTGAGGAGGTGGAGTGATGAGTTATGATTTGGAAGTCTTAGCGAAAATAGAAAACGGAAATTATATTTGTATCGCTGAACCTAGATATAGTTCTCCGACCTACAATCTCGGGAAGATGTTTAGAATTGCTATGGATTGGGATTTCGACCAAGGCACAATTTACAATGTTGCTGATATTGTAAATAACATCCAACGCGGTATATCTGAATTAGAACAGTACCCTGAAAAGTATGTGCAGTATGAACCTGAAAATAGATGGGGAACAGTTAGCGATGCCTTAGAAGTTTTAAAGTCGCTGAAAGAGTGTATTTTAGAACAAGATATTGATACAAAATATTTATATATGAGGTGGTAATATGAAACGACCAAACAGATACCCTTACACACGAAATCAATGGATTGAAGAAACTGTCAATCGCTATACATATAAAAGCGATATTTGCTATACAAGTCACATTTTAGAAAATAGACTTACTGGAGAAATTAAGAGCAAGGAGGTGGAGTAATGGCTAGAAAGGTACAAGCAACGCTTACCAAAGATATGTATGACCATGTTGAAGCCATCAAAGAATATGGTAGTTATGGAAGCATAGCAGAAGTGGTCAATAAAGCACTTGAAAAGTTAGTAAATGAACATACCGACAATGAAATATATAAATATTATTTGCAAAAAGTAAGAGATGGAAGAAATGAGGTCATAGATTGAAACGATTCATAGCTATCTGGATTCTTCTATCTGCTGGACTAAACATCTGGCAGATGGACAGGATTGCAGAACTAGAAAAGAAAAAGCCGATGGTTATCTACAAGTCGGATAACGCAGGCGCTGAGATATTCGGTAAGGTTGTTGAGAAAGGACGACATGGGAAGCTATACACGCTTACAATTCGTGATTACGGGGTGTTCGTGGTTACGAAGGACGTGTACGATAAAGTGAAAGTCGGGGATGAGGTGATGATTTAAAATGAAATGCGAGTTATACAACGATCATTTTGAAAATGCTAAAAGGTATCAGATTCCAAGGGCGCAGTTAATTATCGCTGATATCCCTTATAATTTAGGCAATAATGCGTATGCTTCGGACCCCCGTTGGTACAAGGATGGAGATAATAAAAACGGCGAGAGTAAACTGGCAGGAAAATCATTTTTCGATACGGACAATGATTTCAAGATTAATAATTTTTTCGATTTCTGTTCTAGGTTACTCAAAAAAGAACCTAAGGAAAAGGGGAAAGCGCCAGCTATGATTGTATTCCACGCTTGGCAACAGCGAGAAATGGTTATTGAATGTGGTAAAAAACATGGATTTAATAACGCTTATCCGCTTTATTTTACAAAGAAATCAAGTCCACAAGTTTTAAAAGCCAACATGAAGATTGTTGGCGCTGTTGAAGAGGCGACTGTCTTATATCGTGACAAGTTACCGAAATTCAACAATAGTGGGTCAATGGTATTAAATCATGCTCCTTGGGAGAAAGATAGTAACTATCCCACGATTCATCCGACGCAGAAACCTATACCAGTTTTAAAACGGTTGATTGAAATATTTACTGATCCAGACGATGTTGTTATTGACCCAGTAGCTGGAAGTGGCTCAACTTTGAGAGCTGCAATCGAAATGGGACGGTCAGCCTATGGCTTTGAAATAAAAAAGGATTTTTACAAAAAGGCGCAGGAGCAAATGCTCTCAACCTTTCAAACCAGTCTATTCTAGGCCGCTATATCAGACTACAATTTTTGATTTTTTAGGAGAAAAAGAATGAACACAATAGAAAATGTAAAACAATGGTTTATTGACCGTGATTTAGAAAACGGTGGACGGCTAGACAAGCAGTCACTAAAACTCAGTGAAGAGTTCGGTGAGTTATGCGCAGGTTATCTCAAAAAGAATGAGCAACTAACCAAGGACAGTATCGGAGACTGTGCAGTCGTGATTGTCGGTCTTACCTTGCTGATTAAGGTAGATGTGCATAAGATTTTTAAAACATCAGGATATGATAGAGATGTAATGACATGTTTTGGTTTTTTAAATCAAAATATAAGCGAATTTCAGTTATGTCAAGATTTTGGTGACAATGGCATTCTTGAATTATATCTGTCACGTACAATCTACTGGTTAAAATCGTTAAGCATCGCCCTTGGTTATAGCTTCGAGGAATGTTTTGAACTGGCTTACCAAGAAATCAAAGATCGCAAGGGTCGTTGGATTGACGGTACGTTCGTCAAAGAGGAGGATTTAGCATGACAGACAACATAAATAAACCAAACCACTACATCGGGACTTATGGTCTCGAAGTGAAGGATGTTACGAGGAATTTTATCAAAGGCAAGTCAGAAATGGAAGCTCATCGCTGGTGCAGTGCAGTCGAGTATTTACTTCGATACAAAGAGAAAAACGGTCTTGAAGACCTGAAGAAAGCACGTAAGAACCTTGATTGGCTGATTGAGGAGATGGAGAATGAGTGAGTACGCTAAGACTTTTCCAGAACAATTGAGATTGTGGCGAAAAGCCAGAGGTCTAAAGAAAGTTGAGGCTGCTAAAATCTTTGGAGTTACCCCAGAAGCGATTTGTCATTGGGAGAGTGGAAAAGCACAACCGCAAGATGGAGATATGTTTGTTATTTGCGAAAAATTGCATCTTGACCCTCGTATGTTTTTGAGAAAAAAGACAACTCCTCTTGCCGAAATGCTAAAAAGAAAGAGATGCGAGTTGGGATTGACTCAAAGTGATTTAGCCATTAAATTAGGGTATCACAGAGATACGATAGCCAAGTGGGAAACAGGCAGTAGCATTTCTAAATACGCATTAGAAGATATCTGTACGTTTTTTGGGATTGAGATCCAAGAAAGGAAATAAGACTCAATGAACAAAAGAATTAAGAAGAAGATAGCTAAACGGCAGATACAAGAAAAGCAAGAAGAATTAGACAAACAACTACGGAAATTAAGTCCTGAAGAAATTGAAGCTATAGCTAAAATGATTAACCAGGCAGTTTCTAATATTCGCAAGGCTTTCTCTCAGATATTTGATAACTTGTTTACATTTTTTAAAAACTTGGAGGTGGAAATTGAAGAAATTGAGCGACGAAGACCTCAAAACGTTAGACAGAGAACTTTTCAAATTTCAAAACATTCAACGCACAATAGACTTAAGAAGGCTAGAATTAGAAACCAGAAACCCAGATGCTCAAAGCGGGCCTACTGTAGGAATAAGCAAACCTACCGAAACCATCGCAATCAGAATCGCGGATGATCCGACTTTAAAATTTCTTGAAGGATTTAAAGGGATTATCAATAAACTCTTAAGCAATCTAATTGATGAGGATAAGGAAATTTTTAATCTACGCTGGAGATACCCTCAATTGAGATGGGAAGAAATAGCAGAACAGAAATTCATGAGTAGAGCTACAGTTTATCGGCGAAGAAGAATTATCTTAGAACAGTACGCTATCTTGAAAGGTGAGTTGTAAATAAGAATGAGACAAAAGGCCTCTTGAACTCTCATGAAAAACAGTTTATTATGATAGCATGAACTTCTGAAAACAAAACACAAATCACATGTTGGAGTCATTCTATTTTTTCCAGAAAAGTTGTTTAACAGAGGAACATCATGAGTCAGCAACTAGCTGGCTTTTTGTTTTATAGAAAGGAGGCAGTTATGGAATTTGTATCACCGATAAAAGATAATGACGAAATTCAGGCAATGAAAGATTATCTCAGAGAGTGGAATGAGATGTATTATATGCTATTCATTACAGGTCTGAATACTGGATTGAGAGTTGGAGATATCCTCACTTTAAAAGTTAAAGATGTTCAAGGTTGGCACATCAAGCTGAGAGAACGAAAGACTGGTAAGCAGATAACAAGACGGATGACAAAAGAACTCAAGAAAGAAATGAGAAGATATGTCGAAGACAAACCATTTCACCATTTCTTATTTAAGAGTAGGCAAGGGAAAAATAAAGCAATCACTCGTGAGAGAGCCTATCAAATTATTCATGAGGCTGCTGAAGAACTTGGCATTGATAATGTTGGAACACATACAATGCGAAAAACGTTTGGTTATAAATATTACAACAAGACAAAGGACGTAGGGACATTACAGAAAATGTTCAATCACTCGTCACCTGCAATTACCCTGAGATACATAGGAATAGAACAAGCAGAGCTTGATGATGCTTTACGGAACTTTGTCATTTAATTTTTTTAGATATTACTTTCACATAATGAGTTAAGCATAAACTGAAAAAATGAAACTCTTCAAAACCCATGCTTAGTAAGGGTTTGAGATTTAGAGTGAGTTTAACAAAATATAAGATATGTGAAAGTAAGGGATAAAATTGGTATAGTTACAGGAGGTGAAAAATGAACAATCAATATAATTTATACAGAAAGGTTGATGCCCATGATGGAGTCATGTGGAAACATCAAGATTACCACAAACAGAAAGAATTAGAATTAAGGAATCCAATCTTTAGTTACTCAAAAAGAAAATCAAGAAAAGTAAAATGAGACAAAAGACATCTTGAAGTCTCACAAAAAAAGGTTTATTATGGTAGCATAGATTTCTTGTATGAGATGGGATAGGTCAAAAGCCTGTCCTTTTGTTTTTGCAAAGGAGTATATATCATGTACAACAAACCAGTCAGACAAAGCTTGAAGACAAGTAAGTGGTACAAGTTCCGTGACAAGGTCATGAGACAACACGATTACCTTTGCCAAGAAAGTCTGAGATATGGGCAGTCAGTTCCAGCTGAAATGGTTCATCATATTTACCCAGTATCTGAGTATCCAGAGCTGGAGTATGTATCTTGGAATTGTTTGCCACTGACTAACCGTAAACACAATACATTTCATGACCGGAACAACGATAAGATAATTGGAAATGGAATTTATTGGCAGAAGAAAAGAAAAAAAGAATTTTTAAATTTTTTCAAAAATAAAAATGAAAAATGAAAAAATTTTTTCCATCCCCCCACTTCAAAAAAATTTTTTCGAAGCCTCTGGGAACCGGTGAAGGGAACTTTTTCCAAGTCGGGGGCCTTCAAACAAAGAGGGGGTAAAAACTAAGCGATTTTGACGAAAGGAGGTAGTTTTTGGCTAAACCGATTACAGCAAAGTCGATTAAGTTAAAAGTGGTCAAGCAGATGAAAGACTTGGGCACTTATCGTAAAGAGTTCGAAATGATCATTGATATTTTTGCAGGAATGCTCTATCAGTATCAGAAACTTGCTCAAGATTATGCTGACATGGGTTATCCAGTAACAGACACCTACGTCAATAAAGCTGGTGCTGAAAATGAGCGCAAAGTTCCAATCTTGACAGCTATGGAAATTTTGAGGAAAGACATTCTCAGCTACTCTAATCAGTTGATGATGAATCCTAAGTCGCTCGGTGAGGTGGTAGAACAAGAGGGTGAGTCAGTTCTTACTGAGGTCCTGAAGTTCAAGAACGAAATCAAGAAGAAGCGAGTGACTGGCAATGGGTAATCTTGATAAAGCAAAAGAATACGCTCAACACGTCTTAACTCACCAAGAGGAACATTGCGAGGAGAACATTCTTGCTGCTGAACGTTTTTTACGTGATTTAGAAAATCCTGCTTTTGATATGGATGAGGATATGGTGGATTTTGTTATTCACTTTATCGAGAACGTGATAGTTCATCAGCAGGGCGATGATATGTTTGCGGTGTCTATCCGTAACAAGCCATTACTCTTGCAACCTTGGCAACACTTTGTAGTTGTGAACTTGTTTGGGTTTTACTATAAGGGGACGAATGAGCGCAGGTTCAAAGAAGCGCTTATCATGCTTGCTCGGAAGAATGGCAAGACCTCGTTTACTGCTGCAATTGCACTTGCTTATCAGCTTCTGGACACGGATAGCGGTTCAAAATGCTATATCGTTGCTAACTCAGTCAAGCAAGCGATGGAAGCTTTTGGTTTTTTAAGATTCAACGTTGAACGATGGAATGATAAGAACATTCGTATCAAGGACAATAACCAGGAACACTCTATTACTGCTAATTTTGGTGATGAGGGTTCTTTCTTTATCCAAGCTCTAGCGAATGATGAGAGTCGCTTGGACTCTCTGAACGGGAATGTTATCATCTTGGACGAAGCTCACACAATGAGGAATAGTAAGAAACATGGTCTTATGAAAAAAACAATGTCAGCATACCGTAACAGTATGCTTTTTGTTATCTCTACGGCTGGGGATATTCCTACTGGTTTTCTTGCTAATCGTTTAAAATACTGTCAAAAGGTGCTCAAGCAATTGGTCACTGATGATTCATTTTTCATCTTCATCTGCAAGGCTAATCAATCTGCTGATGGTGACGTAGTGGATTATCTGGACGAGAACATCCTCAAGATGGCTAATCCGTCATGGGGTGTCACTGTTTCGCTCAAGGCTCTCAAGGAAGAAGCTGAGCAGGCCATGAATGATCCTCAGACTCGAAACGAGTTTTTCAATAAGACATTGAATATCTTCACTAACTCTATGAACGCTTATTTCAACCCTGATGAGTTTATTGCGTCGGACAGTTGCTACGATTGGAGTTTAGAAGAGCTGGCACGCTTGCCGATTCGTTGGTATGGCGGTGCAGATTTGTCAAGATTACATGACTTAACAGCAGCTGCTCTCTACGGTGTCTATAATGATGGTGAGAAAGATGTTGATATCTGTATCACACATGCTTTCTTCCCTCGGATTAATGCTCAGAAGAAGGCTAACGATGATGGGATTCCACTTTTTGGCTGGCAATCTGATGGCTGGCTGACGATGAGCAATACTCCTACTGTTCTCTATGATGATATCGTCAAATGGTTTATCAGTATGCGTGAGCGTGGATTTAAAATCCAAGCTGTGGGAATGGATAGGAAGTTTGGTCGTGAGTTTTTGGCTAAGATGAAAAAGGCTAAGTTTAAGATGATTGACCAGCCTCAGTTATTCTATCTGAAATCTGAGGGGTTCAGACGGATTGAGTTCAAAGTCAAGAACAAGGAATTTTACTATCTTCATTCTGACGCTTACGAATACTGTGTGAGTAATGTTAGAGCGATTGAAAAGGTGGATGATGCTGTGCAATATGAAAAATTAGACGGAGACGGTGGTACTGCAAGGATTGACTTGTTTGATGCCAGCGTCTTTGCTTGTATACAGGCTCTTGCTAATCTTGGCAAGGATGGCGATGTGATGAGATTCTTTGATTAGAGAGAAAGGAGGTGAGGAAACATGGGTATTTTTGAAAAGATTTGGAAACGAAATAAGCCAAGTAAACCAATCAACATGCTGAGTCATTCAGATTTAGGATTGTCAAACCTGATGGATTCTTATGTACCTTTGGCCAGAAATCCAGATGTGATAACAGCGGTTAATAAGATTGCTGATTTGGTCTCTAATATGACCATCCATCTGATGGAAAACACGGATAAAGGTGATATCAGAATTCGTGATGGACTGGCTAGAAAGATTGACATCAATCCCTGCGAACATATGACAAGGAAGTCATGGATTTTCAAGATTGTGCGCGATTTGCTTCTATACGGCGATGGAAATTCTGTCTTACATGTAGAATATGATCTTGTTACGGATTATATTTCTAATTTAAGACCATTTCCGATGAGAGAGGTTTCGTTCCAAACAGATAAGGATTCCTATGTGATCTCATTTAGGGGTGAAGAGTATTCCCCTGACGAAGTAGTCCACTTTGTCATCAATCCAGATCCAGATATTCCATACATTGGTACTGGTTTTAGGGTGACGTTGACAGATGTGGTTCAAAGTTTGAACATGGCTACGAAGACTAAAAAAAGCTTCATGAACGGTAAGAACATTCCTAGTCTTATCGTTAAAGTAGACTCGTCCAGTGCTGAACTAGACTCGGAGCAAGGGCGTGAGCGTATCGCTGAGAAGTATTTAAGTACTAGCAGGGTTGGCGCTCCATGGATTGTTCCAGAGGCATTGCTGGACATCCAGCAGGTAAAACCGCTTAGTCTAACGGATATCGCTCTAAATGAGTCTGTCGAATTAGATAAAAGAACAGTTGCAGGTCTATTAGGAGTACCTGCTTTTATTTTGGGCGTGGGAGAGTTCAACAAGACAGAGTATAACAACTTTGTAAATACGACTGTCATGAGTATCGCTACTACCATAACCCAAACTCTAACAAGGGACTTGTTGGTATCAAGCAATCGTTATTTTAAACTAAATCCTCGTTCACTCTTCTCTTACAACATTACAGAGTTGTCTGAGGTTGCACGTCAAATGACAAACAGTACTGCAATGCGTCGTAATGAGTGGAGAGATTGGCTTGGTATGACTCCTGATCCTGAGATGGAAGAGTTGATTGTCCTTGAGAACTTTATCCCTCAAGAGAAGATAGGAGACCAAAATAAATTGAAAGGAGGTGAGGAAGAGAATGCAGAAACGGAATAGTTATCGTGCCACTCAATTTCAAACGAGAGAAGAAGACTCTGGTGATTTGATTTTGAGTGGCTACTTTATCAAGTTTGACGAGGAGACGGAATTGTGGCCAGGCTACTGTGAAGTTATCAAGCGTGCTGGAGTTGAGAAAGCTATCAAAGACGCTGATATCAGAGCTTTATTTAACCACGATGATAGTCTTGTTCTCGGTCGAACAGGTAACGGAACTCTGACACTGGGTGTTGATGATGTTGGTCTTTTTGGAGACATCATCATTAACAAGGATGATCCTCAAGCTGTTGGAGCCTATGCCCGTGTCAAGCGTGGAGATGTTATCGGATGTAGCTTTGGCTTTATCCCGATAAAAATCGAAACAGAGGAACGTGAAGATGGTTCGTATCTGGACACTGTCTTAGAACTAGAAATCTTTGAAGTGAGCCCATGTACTTTCCCAGCCTATCCACAAACGGAAATTGCTGCACGACAAAAAGACTTCGAAAGTCAGAGTCGCGCGAATCGTGAAGCGCTAGACAAGCGTAAGAAAGAAATTAAGGAGAAATTTAAACTATGAACAAGACAGTAATTTTTAGTTTTCTTAGAAGCAGAAAAGCAGATAAAGTTGCAGGTTTGATTGAATCTATCGAGGAATTGAACAAACGTTCGGTTGTTGAACTAGAGAAGTTGGACCGTGCTGAAACCGAGGAAGAAGTTTCAGCAGTTGAAAAGACTGTGGATGATCTTCAAAAGGAAATTGAAGAAAAAGAAGCTGAAAAAGCGCAGTTGGAAAAAGAAGTTGACGAGTTGGAAAAACAAATCGAGGAGCAAAATCGTAAAGCACCGACTCCAGGTAAAACGGAAAAACGAGGAGGAAAAACATTGGAACAACGTGAAGCATTTAACCATTACCTACGAACAAAAGAAGCGCATGCTGATGGTTTTAAATCTACTGAAGGTGAAGCTATCATTCCAGTTGATTTGATGCCACCGAGAGAAGCAAAACAAGATCAGACTGACTTGATTCCATTGGTAAATGTAGTCAAGGTTAAAAACGCTAGTGGTAAATGGACCTTGGTTAAATTGACAGATCAAACAATGAATACCGTTGAAGAACTGGAAGAAAATCCATCTCTGGCCAAACCAAGATTTACAAAAGTAAACTATGATATTAAAACACGTCGTGGGCATTTGCCTGTGTCTCAAGAATTGATTGATGATGCTGACTACGATGTGATGGGATTGGTTGCTAAACAAGCTAAGAACCAAGAACGTATTACTAAGAATAAAGAGATCGCTAAGATTCTCAAGAAAGCTACAGCTAAAAGCGCAGCTGGTTTGGACGGCTTGAAAGATATTCTCAATGTGGAATTGAAACCATACTACAATGCAACTATCGTATGTACTCAATCTATGTTCGCTGCTCTTGATAAAATCAAGGACAAGGACGGTCGCTACATGCTCCAAACAGATATCACATCTCCAACCGGCTACAAGTTCGCTGGTCGTGTTATTGTTGTTTATCCAGATGATATCATTGGAGATGACAAAGGTGAGATGAAAGCCTTCATCGGTGATGTTGGAGAATTTGCGACATTGTTTGACCGTGCGCAAACTACTGTCAAATGGCAAGATGACAAAATCTACGGTCAGTATTTGGCAACCGCTAATCGTTTTGATGTAGTGAAAGTAGACGAAGATGCAGGATTTTATGTGACCTATACAGATGCTGTAGGGTAAGGAGGTAGTAAATGGTATATAAGGTAATCCGTCCTTTTAAGGACTTACGAGACCCAAAGAAACATTGCTATGAGGTTGGGGATAATTACCCTAGAGCTAAGCACAAACTTGATAAAGAGTTTGCGGAGACTCTGCTAAATGGGGCAAATAGTGCAGGATCTATCTTTTTGATGAATGTAGAAGATAAGGATATGTCGAAAGATGACACATTAACTACAGAAGTAGAAAAGGAAGAAACAAAGGTAGTAGATGTGAAACCTGAAGAGGGAGACGAGGAGTAGTTATGGACAATGCTCAATTATTAGAATTGCTTAAGCTAAAATTGGGTATAGCAACAAAACTACGCGATAAGCCCTTGGAGAAAATCATCGAATCTGTCAAAACAGAACTGGAAGATAACTTAGGAGTTCTACTTGACTTAGACAGCCCAGAAGACCAAATGTTTGTAGTTGATTTTGCAGCTTTTCGCTATGAGGGTGGGGTGGATATGCCACGCCACCTTTTATGGCGGTTGCATAATTTGAAATTGAGGTAAGCAGATGGCATGGAACAATGAGATTACATTGATCTCAAGGGTTAAAACAGGATTAGATAAATTACACCAGCCTCTATTTGAGGAGAAACGATTGACTATTTTGTGTCGTAAGCGTTCCATAACTCGTTCTGAATTTTATCAGGCTAGCCAGGTTGGACTTAGACCAAGCCTTATCCTTGATATTCATAGTTTTGAGTATAACAACGAGGAAGAAGCGGAATTTAACGGGAAACGGTATCGTATTCTTAAGACATTTCCGATTGGTTTAGAAATTCTGGAGTTAACCTTGATGGAGGAATTGCCATGAGTTCAACAGGTGACCTTTCAGCAGAAATCGCTAAAGCACTGAGCGAATATTCTAGTGAGTTAGAAGATGAGATTGACGTAATCGCACAAGAGTTAGGTGATGAAGCTGTTGAGACTTTGAAAGCGACAAGCCCAAAGAATAAAGGAAAGTATGGAAGAGGATGGCGTCTCAAGAAAAATGCCAAAGGCTCATACGTAATCCATAATGCTACAAGCCCTCAATTGACTCACCTACTTGAAAATGACCATGTCTTAAGGAATGGCGGACGCAGTCGTGCTATCCCTCACATAAAACCTGTAGAAGAAAAGCTAATCAATTCCTTTGAACGCAAAGTAAAGGAGGCTATTCAAAAATGAAATTATCTGACCTTGTCGATATTCTAAGTCAAGCGAATCTACCTATAGCCTATCGTGCGTTTGAGACTGGACACGTTCCTCAAACACCTTATCTTATCTACTTTGAATCACATCCAGATATCAAGAGAGCAGACGACGAACAGAAATACCAGATTAAATCTGTGACTGTAGAGCTTATCTTTGAACGTAAAGACGAAGATTTGGAAGAGACCTTGGAAGAGTTGTTGTCTAAACATCACCTTGTTTTTGAGGTATCAGAAGAAAGCTATATCCCAACAGAAAGGCTATCTGTCAAGCCTTACACTGTTTATTTGTACTAAAGGAGAAGAAGATGACAAAAACAGAAAATAAAGTAACCTTTGGATTGAAAAACGTGCATATCGCACCAATCGAAACCATCAGTGGGGACACAAATGTCATTAGCTACGGGAAAATTTTCCGTTTCCCTGGAGCGATGAACTTGGAGTTAGAACCAAAAGGAGAATCGAAAGCAATCCCAGCAGACGACGTGGACTACCACTTCATGAACTCAAACGAAGGGTATGAAGGGAAATTGAAAGTACCGCATATCACAGAAGAGTTTGCGACGAAAATTCTAGGAGAACTCAAGGATGAGCAAACAGGAGTATTGACTGAAAAAGGCGATGCTTCAACCAAACCGTTTGCGATTATGTTTGAATTTTCAGGAGATCAAAACAAGACTCGCTACGTTCTCTACTACTGCTCTGCTAGTCGTCCATCGAATGGCTCTGCTACTAAGAGCGGAACAACTGTCAACGAGCGTGAACTTAGCTTCAAAGGTTCACCACGTCCGCTTGATAGCGTAGTGAAACGTTCGATTACGTCAGCAGACAAGAAAGAAGTGTATGACGCTTGGTTTACTAGCGTTTATGAGCCAACATCTCTAGGGTAAGGAGTAAAGAATGCGTCGAAGTATTAAAATCAGCAATAAGCGTTATGAGCTTGCAACAAATGCCTATACTCCAATCGCTTACAAGAACGAGTTTGGGCAGGATTTTTTCAAGGACCTTTTAGGACTTTTGAAAAATAAGCAATTGGTAGCTCAATTGAACCAATTGGAAAAAGGTAATGATTTGGTAGCGGAAAGCATAGATCTATCTCTTTTAGAAGATTTTGACATTACCTTTTTCTATCGTCTATTTTGGGTGTTTGCTAAATCTGGCAATCCAAAAATTAAACCGTTTGATGATTTCTTTATGGAGATGGAAGAATTTCCTCTTGACGAAGTTTGTCCGCTAATGATGGAAATGTTGAATACGGTACTGCAAACAAAAAAGAAACAGACACATCAGAAACAGCAAGCGAAGAAGCCTTCACGGTAGAATCCTATCTATCTTGTTGCAAGGAAACTGGCTTATCTATCGATGATCTCAAGCACATTTCTATTGGAATGGCTTTAGATTATCAGACAGATTATGTCAATTTGCGTAGCGAAAATAAAACG
This sequence comes from Streptococcus sp. 596553, assembly GCF_900411395.1. Lineage (GTDB taxonomy): Bacteria > Bacillota > Bacilli > Lactobacillales > Streptococcaceae > Streptococcus > Streptococcus mitis_BA. The sequence continues at coordinate 22,094 of NZ_OXCQ01000015.1, forward strand.
GGTAGTCGGAAGGCTACCCAAGCTGATTTTGATGCATTTTAGAGAAAAAGTGAGTGTTGAGAGAGCGATTGTGAGGACAAGTTCCTTTAGTTGACTAGTGTTCTGGTCATAGAAATCCTCTCAGCGCTCCTTATTTTTTAAGGAAAGGAGGAAATATGGCAGGAAATATCAAAGGGATAAAAATTGAAATTGATGGCGATACCCAGCCCTTACAAAAAGCGTTAAAAGGTGTCAATCAAGAATCTGCTAACGCAACAAAAGAGCTGAAACAGATTGATAAGGCTTTAAAGTTTGATACTGGGAATGTTACCTTACTAACCCAAAAACAAGAAGTCTTACAGAAGCAAGTTGGAACCACTCGGGAAAAACTAGAAACCTTAAGACAAGCTCAATCTCAAGTTGAAGAACAGTTCAAAAAAGGAGATATTGGCGCAGATCAGTATCGTGCTTTCCGGCGTGAAGTAGAAGTGACTCAAAATGTCCTAAAAGGATATGAGGGAAAACTAGCTAGTGTCAATCAAGCTCTTGAGGGTAATGGGAATGCAACCAAGAATAACCAAACCCAACTGAAAGAATTGCAGAATGAGCAAAAACTACTTGCCAGTGAATCTGAAAAAGTTGTCAGTTCATTTAAACTGCAGGAAAGCCAGATGGGTGCCAACGCTAGCGAAGCTGATAAGTTGGCATTGGCTGAAAAGAAGATTGGTGCACAGTCTGAAATTGTCTCTCGTCAAATTGAAAACCTTGAAAAGCAGTTAGAAATCACTAAAAAAGAATATGGTGAAAACTCAGCCGAAGCTAACAAGATGGAATCAGAGCTGAATAATGCCAAGACTGCTTTTAACAATCTCAACGATGAGATGAAGGGGACTAAGTCTGTAGCGGATAGCGCACAAGAAAGCTTGGGTGAGATAGCTAAAGCTGCAAGAGCTGAACTACTCCAACAGTTTAGTGAGAAGTTGGGTGATATTTCAGAAAAACTTGTTGACGTTGGGAAAGAAGCTATTGAAGCTGCTGCTTCAATGCAAGCAAGTAATGCCCAATTTAGTACAGTTTTTGGGGATATGGAAGGTCAAGCTAGAGAGGCTCTTAATAATATTGGGAAAGAAATGTCTATTGTACCAGAACGATTACAAGGAAGTTTCACCCAAATGGCCTCCTTTGCAAAAACATCTGGTTTAGATACAGCTCAAGCCTTAGATTTATCTACTAGGGCAACTAAGGCAGCGGCAGATGGTGCTGCTTTTTACGACAAATCTATTGAAAGTGTTACTGAGAGCCTTCAATCATTTCTTAAAGGAAATTTTGCCAACGATGCGGCTTTGGGGATATCTGCAACAGAAACAACTCGTAATGCGGCAGCAAACAAACTATATGGCAAGTCATTCAAGGATTTGAGTGAAGCACAAAAGCAATTAACTTTGCTTCAAATGGTTGAAGACGGGAATGAACTTTCTGGGGCACTTGGTCAAGCTGCAAGAGAATCTGACGGCTTAGAAAACGTCATGGGAAACCTAAAACAATCTGGAACTAATGCCTTGGCTGCATTAGGTCAGCCTCTTTTGGAAATGTTGATTCCTGTTTTTCAAACTTTAGGAGACATCATAAAAGGTGTGGCAGATTGGTTTGGTACTTTACCTGGTCCGATTAAAGAATTTATAGTAATCATAGGAGCTGTAGTTACCGCAGTAGGAGTTTTAGCACCGATATTCTTGACCATGCAGGCCGCCGCAACAGCTCTTGGACTTTCAATAGGAGGCATGATTGCCGCCGCCTTACCAATCATTGCTACAGCAGCTGCAATAGCGGCCGCAGTGGCAGCGGTCGTTGTCATTTTAAAATACTTATGGGAAACGAATGAAGGATTTCGTAACGCCGTCACAGTTGTGTGGGAGGCTATTTCATCTGTCATTAATACTGTTGTAGGTGAAATTTCAAATTTCATCATGAGTATTTTTGGAACGGTTGTAACTTGGTGGACTGAAAACCAAGAGCTGATTCGTTCCATTACAGACGCAGTCTGGACTGGCATTTCCGCTATCATTAGCGCTGCTATGACTGTTCTAGGTCCACTTATAGAAGGAGGATGGAACACCATTCAGACTATCACGTCTACAGTTTGGGAAGTGATTAAAACGGTAGTTGAAACAGCCATCAACGTTGTTTTGGGTATTATCAAGGCAGTGATGCAGATCATTACTGGTGACTGGTCGGGCGCTTGGGAAACCATCAAGAGTGTTGGAGAAACAATCTGGAATGGGATTGCAAGTGTCATTGGGACTATCTTTAATGGCATAGCGCAGCTATTGTCTAACATCTGGAACACCATCTCAACGGTTGCTTCAAATGTTTGGAACGGCATCAAGTCCACTCTCTCAGGAATATTTGATGGTATTTCAAGTTCGGTCTCAAGTGTCTTTAACGGTATAAGAGATACGATTAGCAATATCTGGAATAGTATTCAATCAACCGCAAGTAGCATTTGGAACGGTATTAAAGATACAATTGGCAATGCTATTAACGGGGCTAAGGATTTAGTTGGTAGTGCAATTGAAGCTATTAAGGGATTCTTTAACTTTGAATTTAGATGGCCTCATATCCCTCTACCACACTTTAGTATTTCAGGCTCTCTTAACCCAGTTGACTGGTTGAGTAACGGGTTGCCGAGTATTGGCGTAGAGTGGTATGCCAAGGGTGGTATCTTGACCAAGCCGACTGTTTTCGGTTCAAACGGAAATAGTTTGATGGTTGGTGGAGAGGCTGGGAACGAGGCTGTCTTACCACTGAACGAAAGAACCTTGGGAGCTATCGGTCGTGGAATTGCTCAAACTATGGGAGGTCTGTCTCCTGTTATCAATGTCAGCATTAGCGGAAATAACATCAGTGAAGAGATGGATATCAACCGTATTGCTGACGTTGTCGCTCAAAAGATTGCGGATGAACTGCAACGAAAAACACAGCTTAGAGGAGGGCTTATATGATCAAACATAATGAATTGGTGATTGATGGTGTAGCAACCTCCTCCTTTCCTTTTGATGTGATTGTAGAAGAAGCGCCAGCCATCGTGATTGCCAATAGCAAGACAAAACTATGGGAGCATGATGGGATTAGCGGAGCAATCCTACAAACCAATCATCATAGAGGGATGGTTGAGAAATCCTATACGCTTCACTTAGTCAAACCAAAAGAAGAGGACTTGAACCGTTTTCTGGCTCTCTTTGCAAGAGAGAATTTTTGGCTTGAAAGTGAACGTGTCAAGACTACTAAGATGTGGTGTTACAAGGTAAAGATTTCTGAGACTATTAGAAGCCGTGCAGGGTATTATGCACTTAAAGTTACATTTGAGTGTCACCCTACAAAGTTTTTTAAAGCCACGGACAATCAGACCTTTTCAAGAAGTGGCACTTTAAGAACTAAAGGCTCTGCTTTGGCTTTTCCGACAATTACTATAACTGGCCAGAGTACGACTGAGGTTAGTTTCACAGTGGACAGACAGGTCATCCGATTAGAAAGACTGTCTGGAAGAGCTATCATGGTAAATAACCCTAACAATCCTAGTTTCTTGGACGGAACAGGTTCCAGAATTAAGTGGACAGGGGATTTTATCACGATTGACCCCATCAAAAAACAAGATGTTGGGATTGTCTTAGGTGCTGGTATCAGTTCCATGACGATTGAAACTGTATGGGGGTGGGCATAATGCTATATTTACTTGAAAGCGATACTCGTAATGTTAAATGGAATGGCATTCCACTGCATGAAGCGACTTCAGCTATCATCAAAGAGCAAATGAACGGGGATTTTACCCTTACTGTTCGCTACCCTATCACCGACTCTGAGATTTATCAGCTTTTCCGTGAAGATATGTTGATAAAGGCACCAGCTCCTGTGATTGGGCCTCAGTTGTTCCGTATCAAGAAGCCAGTAGAGAATGATGATCATTTAGAAATCACTGCTTACCACATCACTGATGACATCATGCAGCGGTCTATCAATCCGCTGTCTGTTAATAAGCAGAGTTGTTGGCAGGCTCTTTCTCAATTGGTACAAGTTGCTAAGTCTCCTATTAATGATTTTTCATTTACCAGTGATATCACGGACAGGCGGACCATCAACACGAAAGAAGTAGAAACACTCTACAGCGTGTTAATGGATGGTGCTCACTCAATTGTGGGAACATGGGAAGGAGAGATGGTTCGGGAAAATTTTGCTATCTCAATTAAGCGAAATCGAGGAGAGGACAGAGGTGTTATCATCTCTACTCACAAAAACCTTAAATCCTATCAACGAACCAAAAACTCACAAAATGTTGTTACTCGGATTCACGCCAAGTCTACATTTAAGGCAGAGGGTGCCAAGGAAGATACAACGATTGCCATAACGGTTGATAGTCCCTTAATTGGTGCCTACCCTTACATCAACGAAAGAAGTTATACAAATAATAACATTCAGACCGTTGAGGAGTTGACAAAGTGGGCTAGCGCTAAATTTACTAATGAACACATAGATAAGGCTACAGATGCCATTAAAATTGAAGCCTATGAACTTGATGGGCAAACTGTTCACATGGGCGATACGGTTAATCTGAAAAGCTATAAGCATAATGTGGACGTTTATAAGAAAGCAATTGCCTATGAGTATGACTGTTTAGCAAACAATGGACAGGGAGCCTATCTAACCATTACCTTTGATGATAAAGTGAAATCAGGAGGGAATGGTGGTGGATTATCAGCAGTAGCAAACGCAATCTTGGACAAGCAAGAGACACAATTTGACATCATGCTGGAGCGTGCGATAGCCAACGCTGACCGTGCGTTTGACGCTGAATTTGCCAAGCGTGAGAAAGCCATCACGGATGCTATTGAGCAGTACAAGGCTAAAGCCGAAGAAATGGGCGCCAAGATCCATGAAGAAATGGAAAAAGAGCGTCCTGAGTTAGTGAAGCTAATCCGTGAAGAGTTGATGAGTGGCGCTGACTCAATCGCTGAATTAAGTAAGAAACTGGAACAGGTCAGCGAGACTGCAAGGGTCAATGCTAGTCTGATTGGTGGGGACGGAAATACCCAGTACAATAAGAACCGCCTCAATGGTGGCACGGCCAAGAAAATCAGTTATGGAACGGATTTCGTAGAAGTCGGCCACAATGGAGAGGGATTTGAACTTGGTAAGCAGTACGTTATCAGCTGGTCAGCAACCTGCACGCCTTACGGTAAAACTGATGTGACTGTTGTAGTCAATAAGAATCCGTTTTATGGTGGACACGTTCATCTTGCGCCTGCAAATACAGTCATGCCAGTGATTGACAAAGACCTGACCCAGAAAGAGGAGCAGGTCTTGGCGGTCTACTACGGTGCCTATCGTCTGACTTTCTCAGGGGACTGGTATCAGAACGTAGAGCAGTCTGTGACGATTGATAATCAGACAAGACGGATTGAACTAGCGCCAGTCTACAAGACGGTTGCTGATGGACAAAATGCAAGATATGAGGGAAGTTGGAGCGAGAGTCCAACTTTTATTTTTGACGGAGGTAGAACATGACGGAGACAATCCCAGTAAGGGTACAGCACAAGCGCATGTCAGCGAGTGATTGGGCAAGTAGCACTCTGGTCTTACTTGATGGCGAGTTAGGTATCGAGAGCGATACAGGCAAGGTCAAGGTCGGAAATGGCCGTGACCGATTTTCAGTTCTTCAATATCTAACAGGACCAAAAGGTGACCGTGGAGAACGTGGGGAAACAGGACCACGAGGAGCGGACGGTGTTATGCGGTTCGAGAACCTGACAACCCAGCAGAGAGAGGGGTTGCGAGGCGATAACGGTCATAGCTTAAATGCGAATGTTCGTATCGAGGGAAGTTACAGAAACGGTGCGACTAGTCAGTTGAATTTGATCGCGGACGTCTACTATGACGGAACACGGTTAACCAGTGGCTATACTGTTGATTATTACTACAGAGGTTTTGGGAATAACAACTGGCAAAGTTTGCTGAGCCAAACGCCTGATGCAAATGGAAAGTTTGGCCAGTGGAATGCTTCTCAGCGTTCTGGAGGTTGGTTTGAGGTCTACATCGTTGTAACGCACAACGGCATTAAAGCAGCTGCTAGCACACGGCTTGACAATGTTAGTGACGGTGCAAGAGGGGCGAATGGTGCAACGGGTCCAGCAGGACCGGCAGGAGCTAGAGGACGTGACGGAGCGCCCGGTCAAAACATCATCAACCAGAATGGTGGGCAACCAATGAAATATTGGTCTGGTACAAGGTCTCAATATGATGCGATTCCTAACAAGGATAGTAATACTATCTACGATATTTTTAGTCAATAGGAGGTAGTATGGCTAGAGAAGGAATTTATGTAGGTGGTAAGGAAGTTGTTGAAAGATATATAGGAGATAAGCTAATCTGGAAAAAATACAGATTTCGAATTGTAAATGCTTTGTCATTGACTATATCAAATATTAACTATCAGTCAGCTGCTTTAGATTGCCGTACTCGATTCTTGTACCGATATGAAGGATTAAAATCAGGGTACTACTATTTGAGAATAGAAGAAAAGTTTGTTAAGGTATATGCTTATAATTTATCAACACCTAGTCCATCTTTTATGTTTTTACTAGGTCAAAACGAAGATGCAGGAGTAGATGAATCAAGCAAGCGTCAAGCTTTATCTGATTTGACACGAAACTGGTTTAGAGATGATTATAAAGATATTGTTTTATATGACAGAATGAGGTAACACATGGACATAACCATTCAAAACGTCCGTTTGCCTGCTCTTGAGCAGAACGGGCGGTATTATAAGGTCTTTCAGCCACGGACACGAGATGAGCTGCTGAAACTGCACCACATGGGTTGTGTGGGTGACACGGTGCTGACGGATATCCAGCTGGAGCAGGGGGATTTTCCTACTAGTTTCGTGGAGCCTACTGTAACGCAACGTACCTTGTCAGGTCTCTTCAAGGATATGCGTTCTATTGAACTGGAATTGAGAGACCCAAACAGCACCCTGTGGGGCAAAATCCAGCAGAACAATCAAGGGGCGCTGACTCAGTTCTTTGATACGAATGTCAAGAGCGCCATCGCTCAGACGGCTAGAGAAATCAGGCAGGAAGTGCGAGACGCTGCTAACAGTGCGAGGGTTCAAGTGACGCCTGAAGGTGTGACCATCGGCTCAACTACCTTGACGGGCGAGCAGTTAGCCTCTACCATTTCCGCAAGTCCGAGAGGGGTTGATATCATCGCTCCACGGGTTAGAGTACAGTCGGATATGTTGGTAGATGGTGCTGTAACAGCTAGAAAAATGGCTGCTGGTTCTGTCACTGCTGACCATATCCAAGCAGGTGCCATCACAGGCGATAAAATCAGCGTAGACGATGCCCTGATTCGGAACCTGACCGCTAGAGATGCCTTGATTGACAAGCTGACATCTAAGGAAATCTTCACAACCAAGATTGAATCTGTTGTATCTAGCTCAACCTTCTTACAAGCCTACCAAGGTGAAATTGGAGGTTTCACTTTAGGGCAGTTTGATAATGGAGGCGGTCGCTGGATTTCTGGAGTAAACCAATTCTCAGTTGGTATGGGTAATGGTGCTGGTTATGGTACTAAGACAGCTTTCTGGGCTAATTGGGGCGATAACTGGAACCAAGCAGGACCGAACTCTTGGCATGTAGACACAGATGGACAGATGTATTGTAAGAATACAGTTAGCTTCTATGGTAAAGTTGACTTTTCTGGCTCTACAACCGTTAATTTCTACAGCAAGATTAATGCTAATAAAGGTATCTGGACAGGAAATGCAGATATTTATGGTGCTGGGTCAAATCCAGCTGGCGGAGAGAATGCCGTCGTCTGGTGGAATCAAATCACTACAGCAAAATGGAGAGGCTATGCTGGTATTACTTCGAGTTCAGATAGACGTTTGAAAGAGAACATCACGGACACAGCTGTAAAAGCCTTGGATAAAATCAACCAACTGAACATGGTCGCATTTGATTTCATCGAGAGCCAGAAACATGAAGAAATTGGTTTGATTGCGCAGGAAGCACAAGAGGTAGTCCCTCATGCAGTTGAAACAGATGAAGTAACATCTTATCTGTCTATCAACTATTCAAAATTCGTCCCCTACTTGCTGAAGGCTGTCCAAGAACTAGACCAGAAAATCAAAGAAATGGAGAACACACATGGATAATCACACAATCGACAAGCTAGTAGCTGAGTCGCTCGCTAACCGCTTGAGAGAAAGTGAATTGAATTGTGCGCATTTAGAAGCGCACTATACGCTGGCTTTGGCTGAATTGCAGGCCTTTAAGGCGGTTCTGGAATATGAACCAGCCCTCAAAGAACTATTTGACGAAACGCAAGCAAAAATGAAAGGAGCTAACAAATGAGCTATGAACTTGCAATCAAGCCCTACTTGAAAGGTGGGGAAAATGTAACAGTTGTCGCCATCAAGATGGAAAACAAGGGGCGCTATTCTTATGAGCAGTGCGAATTGCTAGGTGACCATACACAGGATAGTGAGGACGCCCTTATCCAAGCGGTTTTAGAATTGGTTCGCACCGAACTTGACCCGACTAGTGCCATTGTCAAGAACCAAGAACAATGGGCTAAAACGACGGAAGCGCTGGAGAGAGCCAACCAACTCATGGATGGCATGCAGAAGGTCAATCTCCAGAATGCTCAGGATATTGAGGATATCTTAGCACGATTGGAAGAGCTGGAAGCTCAAGGAGAGTCTGACCAGGAGGAGAAAGAGGAGGCAGAGGAGGACACCCCTCAGGTTACGGACACAGAAAACCAAGCTGATGAACCAGCCCCAGCGCAGCCAACTACTGAACAACCAGTAGCAGAAGCACCTACACAACCAACCCCAGCGGTAGAAGATAAGAAAGAAAGCGAGAAAGAAGATGACATTTCTGAAACGACAAACCAAGAGAGCCCTAGTGAAGACAATGGAGGTAGCAGCAATGAGTAAGATTACACTAGATCAAGCAAAAATCGATATGTACATCAACCTACTGGAACGTGGAGCAGTTGACTTTTCGTGGGTACATAAACGCTGGAAAGACCGTGTGCGCAAGGAATTGAAGCGACGTGGTTTGAGCCACTTGGCGAACTAGCGAGGTGCTTATGGATGTCTTACAACAAACAGAACATTTCTTCATGAACGTGCTATCAGCAGCGACGCCAATCGTCGTGGCTTGGTTGGGCTATAAAATGCCGAAGAAAACAAAAGAAGAAACAGATAAAATCGTCTCGGAACTAACCGATGTTAAGAAACAGATTGAAGATGTCCAGACTACCGCTAAAGATAGCAATTCCAAAATCGATGAAGTACAAGAGAAGTTGAAAGTGCACG
>NZ_OXCQ01000041.1 GCF_900411395.1 Streptococcus sp. 596553
GAAAGCACAAAAGCTAATGATGCGAAGTACTACAACGGAAGTGCAGAGAAGAAAGCCGCCTATGATCAAGCAGTATCAGATGGTAAGAAAATCTTAGAAAAAGCTAACGCAACGCAAGCGGAAGTAGATGCAGCAAAACAAGCTATAGAAGATGCCAAAGGCAAATTAGATGGAGCAGAGACCCAGAAAGAGGCTCTAACAACAGCAACATCAACAGACGCAGAAAGCACAAAAGCTAATGATGCGAAGTACTACAACGGAAGTGCAGAGAAGAAAGCAGCCTATGATCAAGCAGTATCAGATGGTAAGAAAATCTTAGAAAAAGCTAACGCAACGCAAGCGGAAGTAG
>NZ_OXCQ01000026.1 GCF_900411395.1 Streptococcus sp. 596553
AGCCCTGAGAGATGATCAGGTAGATAGGTTAGAAGTGGAAGTGTGGCGACACATGTAGCGGACTAATACTAATAGCTCGAGGACTTATCCAAAGTAACTGAGAATACGAAAGCGAGAGGTTTTCTTGATTTGAATAGATATTCAATTTTGAGTAGGTATTACTCAGAGTTAAGTGATGATAGCCTAGGAGATACACCTGTACCCATGCCGAACACAGAAGTTAAGCCCTAGAACGCCGGAAGTAGTTGGGGGTGGCCCCCTGTGAGATATGGAAGTCGCTTAGCTTTATTCCGCCATAGCTCAGTTGGTAGTAGCGCATGACTGTTAATCATGATGTCGTAGGTTCGAGTCCTACTGGCGGAGTAGTTAATTAAAGGAGGTTTCGACCTCTTTTTTTGTTATGTAATTAATAATCTGTCTTGCCTCTAATGACAAGTGATATTTTTCTTGACGATAGAAGTCTCAGCTACCATTATTTTCGACCACTGATAGCACTTAAAAGGAATCTTAGTGTGTACCCCTATTGATAATATCCATAATTTAGAAATTAGGGTCTTTAATGTCTAGTAGTTTTGTGATAAAATGTAATTGTTCCATATGAATCTTTCTAATGATGGTTTGGTCGCTTTTCATTATAGATGATATGGGACTTTTTTTCTACAATAAAATAGGCTCCATAATATCCATAGGGGATTTACCCACTACAAATATTATAGAGCCAGAAAAGCTAATCTCGAGAAAGGGCAAATTTCGTCCTTTCTTTTTTTTGATGTTTAGAGCGATGATAATTCGTTTTTTGAAGTTTTTAAAGTTCCGAAAACCAAAGTCGTTGCGCTTGATAAGTTTGATGGGATTATTAGTGACTTCTAGTTTGGCGTTAGAATAGGCTAGTTTAAGGACATTGACAATTTTCTTGTTATCTTTGAGAAATGTTTTAAAGATAGTTTGAAAAATTTGATACTATGCGTTTTTCTTATTTTAAGATTTTTACCTCAGTCTCTTTTAGTATTTAACGCAGTTAATAAGGTCTATAATAGTCTAATTTAGGTAGTAAATTTGTTTCTATTCTGTCAACTTTTCCTATTTTTTCTCTTGTTGAGGTTGGTATTTTAACAATTCAGGAATTATTAATGATTAATTAAAATTTTTTGTTAGAATAAGTTCATAAAAAGTAAAGGAGTGTATGCTTATGCTACAAAATATTTATGATCAGATGACTGATTTCTATGACAGTATCGAAGAAGAGTATGCTACTTTCTTTGATAATAGTTGGGAATGGGAACATTTTCATTTTAAATTTTTGATTTATTATTTAGTTAGATATGGCATTGGGTGTCGTAGGGATTTTATCGTTTACCATTATCGTGTTGCTTATCGTTTGTATCTTGAAAAGATGATAATGAAACAAGGTTTTATTTCTTGTTGAGATAGTCTGAGTTAATTTCCGAACAAACTTACTTTTTCATGGCAATATAACAATAAATAGCTGGTAATTTTTCTAAAACATTTTTTAATAGTTGGAAATAGCAAATCTTTCTATTGTTTCTTCTTGATAAAAAGGCGATTTTTTCTTATAATAAATTGTAAGATATAATTGCGGGTGAGATTCCTGCCATGTATGTGAGAAAGGAAGAGCCTGAGGGCTCAGACAAGATTATGACTTCAGTTGTTGTTGTAGGTACCCAATGGGGTGATGAAGGTAAAGGGAAGATTACAGACTTCCTTTCAGCGAATGCAGAAGTGATTGCACGTTACCAAGGTGGTGATAATGCAGGTCACACGATTGTGATTGATGGTAAGAAGTTTAAATTGCACTTGATTCCATCTGGGATTTTCTTCCCTGAAAAAATCTCTGTTATTGGGAATGGTATGGTTGTAAATCCTAAATCTCTTGTAAAAGAGTTGAGCTATCTTCATGAGGAAGGTGTGACAACTGATAACTTGCGTATTTCTGATCGTGCGCATGTTATTTTGCCTTATCATATCGAGTTAGACCGTTTGCAAGAAGAAGCTAAGGGCGACAATAAGATTGGGACTACAATCAAGGGAATTGGTCCAGCTTATATGGACAAGGCTGCTCGTGTTGGGATTCGTATCGCTGATCTTTTGGATAAAGATATTTTCCGTGAGCGTTTAGAACGTAATCTTGCTGAAAAAAATCGTCTTTTTGAAAAATTGTATGACAGTAAGGCGATTGCTTTCGATGATATTTTTGAAGAGTATTACGAATATGGTCAACAAATCAAGAAGTATGTGACAGATACATCTGTCATTTTGAATGATGCGCTTGATAACGGGAAACGTGTGCTTTTTGAAGGTGCACAAGGTGTTATGCTAGATATCGACCAAGGTACGTATCCATTTGTTACTTCTTCAAACCCTGTGGCTGGTGGTGTGACCATTGGTTCAGGTGTTGGGCCAAGCAAGATTGACAAGGTTGTAGGTGTATGTAAAGCCTATACCAGTCGTGTAGGAGACGGTCCTTTCCCAACTGAATTGTTTGATGAAGTGGGAGAACGTATCCGTGAAGTCGGCCATGAATATGGTACAACAACTGGTCGTCCACGTCGAGTGGGTTGGTTTGACTCAGTTGTGATGCGTCATAGCCGTCGTGTTTCTGGTATCACTAACCTTTCATTGAACTCTATCGATGTTTTGAGTGGTTTAGATACTGTGAAAATCTGTGTGGCCTATGATCTTGATGGTCAACGTATTGACTACTATCCAGCTAGTCTTGAGCAATTGAAACGTTGCAAGCCTATCTATGAAGAGTTGCCAGGTTGGTCAGAAGATATTACCGGAGTTCGTAATTTGGAAGATCTTCCTGAGAATGCGCGTAACTACGTTCGTCGTGTGAGTGAATTGGTTGGTGTTCGTATTTCTACTTTCTCAGTGGGTCCTGGTCGTGAACAAACAAATATTTTAGAAAGTGTTTGGTCCTAAGAGATTTTTAAGATTTGTTTAAGATAGGTCGGGTATACTATAGACAGTTACAAGAAGACCTCCTAACTTGTTGTAACAAATATCCTAAACTTTTCTTTTTCATAATAATCTCCCTTAACTCCACCCAATTAGGTGGAGTTTTTTGGCTCTATTTCAGGCTTTTGGGGACTATTCTAAAAATAATTTTTCGATATTTTTCGGTATTTTTCTGATTTTGGTCGGGGAATTGGCGGGGACTTTTTGAGATTTTGGCGGGGGTTTTTTAGCGAATATGGCTAAGAAATAGGTCTGTTGTCGCTTCAGCAAGTTCGTCCTCTACTTGATTGTAACGATCGGTCATATAGACTTTTGTATGCCCCAGCGCCTGGCTTAATTGTTCAAGCGGAACTCCTGCAATAATGCTTTGAGTCGTGAAGAAGTGGCGCATCATGTGAGGTGTTACATGCAATCCTGTTGCTTCATTCACTAAATTGAAGTTTCTATTTAACTGGTTTGGATTGATGAGACTACCTTTCTCGTTGATAGTTATATAATCCTTGTGCTGTTCCTTAATAATCCCTAACTTTCGCTTAATTTTAGAAGCCTCAGCTATCAGATAATAGATAAGGTCTGTTCCAATATCATCTAGGCAGACGTATCGCTCTGAATCCTTCGTTTTAAGCCCTCCTTTCCCTTTTAGGGTCTGGTTGCTTCGACTGTCTCTAAGATGCAGTATAGCCCGTCCGCTGTCGTTCTGAGTGATGTCCATTGGACGCAATCCAAAGACTTCTCCTCTTCTCAATCCAAAAATGGTAAGATAGGTCAGAGCGTAGAATTGTTTTGGCATAATCTCTTCTGCCTTTGCTATCCAAGTCTTGAACTCTTTGAGAGTCACTTTCTTGTTAGCTGCAGGAATATCACTCTGGCCAATAAAGACACCTTTCAAGCGATTTGAGAGCAGATTCCCATTTTTGACGGCATCATTCAGCAATGACATGAAGCTGGAATTGAGAGTTTGAACAGTGTATCTGGTATGGTTCTGCAATTTTTCAGCGATAAAGAGTTCATACTCATTTCTATCCAAATTTTTCAGCTGGATAGAACCAAATTTGGGTTTGATATGATTCTTATAGAGATTATCATTGAGGTAGTAGGAAGTGTCATTCCAGCGCCCTGTTGACAATCTCTTTTCGGAATAGATATCCCAATACTGATCAAGCGT
>NZ_OXCQ01000045.1 GCF_900411395.1 Streptococcus sp. 596553
GAAAGCAGCCTATGATCAAGCAGTATCAGATGGTAAGAAAATCTTAGAAAAAGCTAACGCAACGCAAGCGGAAGTAGATGCAGCAAAACAAGCCATAGAAGATGCCAAAGGCAAATTAGATGGAGCAGAGACCCAGAAAGAGGCTCTAACAACAGCAACATCTACAGATGCGGAAAGCACAAAAGCTAATGATGCGAAGTACTACAACGGAAGTGCAGAGA
>NZ_OXCQ01000046.1 GCF_900411395.1 Streptococcus sp. 596553
AACGCGATTGCCTCTCTGGATAATACAGCGAATACGAAGAAAGCGTCATTTGACACGGTTCAGCACTTAACAACAGAAGAGAAGAAAGCGGCGATTAAGAAGGTTGAAGACGCCTTGGCAGAAGCGAAACGCAAGGTCAATGAAGCGACTGACCAAGCAGGAGTTGAGAAAGCTAAGCAGGCTGGA